>CAZXGG010000006.1:12328-82223 GCA_964640125.1 uncultured Rikenellaceae bacterium | reverse complement strand
GAATAGCAGATGGAACGATACGGTTTAATCCCCTTATCCCTGATCAATGGGAATTCTATTCATTTAATGTTCGTTTCAAAGGCAATTTACTGAACGTGAAAGTCAATCATGAGGTAATTGAAATCAGGAACAGATCAAACGCAACGATCCCTGTAAATCTCTACGATCAGGAATACCTGCTTGAGGGAGGGGACGATCTTGTGGTTCACAGAAAAAAGTAACGGTCAATCGGGAATCCCCCTTTTTGTATTATCTTTATAATCCTTTACAACAAAAGAACTCAATCATACAATTGTAAAAAAATTTGTAATCATGGCTAAAGATAATATGAAATTTAGACCCGGCGTTTTATTTGGAAAAGAGGTTAAGGATCTTTTCGATTATGCCAACAAGAACAATTTTGCTATTCCTGCTGTGAATGTAGTAGGTACCAATTCGGTCAATGCAGTACTGGAAACAGCCAGAGAGGTAAACTCTCCGGTCATCATCCAATTTTCCAATGGCGGTGCTGTGTTTTTCGGGGGGAAAGGACTGTCCAATGAAAACCAGCTGGCTGCCGTCGCAGGAGGAATTTCAGGAGCACAACATGTGCATACACTAGCTGAATACTATGGTGTTCCGGTTGTGCTTCACACAGATCACGCTGCAAAAAAACTGCTTCCCTGGATTGATGGGTTGCTTGACACTGGAGAAAAGTACTTCAAACAACATGGTAAACCACTGTACAGTTCGCACATGCTGGACCTTTCCGAAGAACCAATTGAGGAAAATATTGAAATTAGCAAAAAGTACCTGAAACGAATGAGTAAACTCAGAATGACCCTGGAGATTGAATTGGGCGTTACCGGAGGGGAAGAAGATGGAGTGGATCATTCGGGTGTTGATAGCGCACGGTTGTATACCCAGCCAGAAGAAGTTGCATTTGCATACGAAGAATTAAAAAAAATCAGTGATTATTTTACCATTGCTGCAGCATTCGGTAATGTACATGGGGTTTATAAACCGGGGAATGTTGAATTGAAGCCAATCATCCTGAAAAACTCACAGGAATACATTCAGAAGAAGTTTGGAACGGGTCCCAATCCTGTGAATTTTGTATTTCATGGGGGTTCAGGATCCGAAAAACACCTGATAAAGGAAGCAATCGGGTACGGAGCGATAAAAATGAACATCGACACGGATATGCAATGGGCGTTCTGGGACGGTATTCGCAACTACTACAAGGAGAAGAAAGATTATTTGCAGGGGCAGATCGGAAATCCGGAAGGAGAAGATAAACCCAATAAGAAATATTACGATCCTCGTGCCTGGTTACGAAGCGGAGAACAAAGCTTTATTAGCAGGCTAAAAGAGGCATTTGAAGACCTCAATGCAGTGAACAGGAACATCTAGGCTTTACCGATTTGTTTATCAAAGCCGGGACGAACAAACTTATCAAAGTTGACCCGGCTTTGAATTTTATAATACCATATTCTTTAGAACATGAAACCATACCGATTGTTGTTTGTAACAATTTGTTTTTCAACCGGATTTTTTTCTGTTTACCCTCAGACGAATATGAAACCAATTCACAGGCAGACGCATCAACTTTTTGTCAGCAAAGCAGATCCTGATATCCAGGTTAAATATCTTCTCTACCTTCCCAATGGGTATGATACGGAAGAGCAGAAGCTCTGGCCCGTATTATTATTTCTGCATGGTGCCGGGGAGAGAGGAGATAGCCTTGATCTTGTAAAGATGCATGGCCCCCCGAAAATCGTTGAAACGAAAGACCTTCCCTTTCTTGTTGTGTCACCACAATGTCCTGTAAACCAAAGGTGGTCACCGGAAATCCTGAAGGAATTGCTGGATGACATCCTGCGTACTTACCGTACAGATAAAAACAGGATTTACCTGACAGGATTAAGCATGGGAGGATTTGGGACCTATAACAACGAGAAACTGTACGAATGGTTTCTTGAGCAGAGAAAATAATCGGTTCCAGGGAATTCCATTAGCGTGATAAAGAGAATTAATGTATATATCCTATTCCTGGTTTCAGGTACAACTGTTTTCTCCCAGCCTGATTTCCCTGTTGATGAACCGGTTTTTACCGATGCCCTGATACCAAGGATCGATGTCCTGATTGATCCCGATTCTCTGACTGCCATTTTTAACGATGTGACCAGTTACCACGAATACCCTGCAATCTTTATCTTTCAGGCAGGGACTGTTGCTGATACGGTATACCAGGTCGGATTCAGACTGCGGGGGAACACCTCACGATATTCCCCCAAAAAATCATTCAAGGTATCTTTCAATACATTTATTCAGGGACAACAATATCAGGGGCTTGAAAAAATAAATATCAACGGGGAGCACAACGATCCCTCGGTAATTCGTTCAAAGCTATGTTGGGATATGCTCAGGAAATTTAACATTCCCGCACCCCGGTCTAACCATGTGGAATTATACATTAACGGGGATTATTATGGACTCTATATCAACGTGGAACATATTGATGAACAATTTGTTTTTTCCCGGTTTGGAAACAGGGGAGGTAATTTGTATAAATGCCTCTGGCCTGCCGATTTAGATTTCTTCAGCACCAACCCGGATGACTATAAATTCACCAGTGGAGACCGGCGGGCATACGATTTAAGAACCAATGTCGAACGGGATAATTATGATGATCTCTATCAATTCATCCAACTGCTCAACACAGCACCAATAGAAGATCTGCCGTGCGAAATTGAAACCCTGTTCAATGTGGACGATTTTCTGAAAATCCTTGCTTTTGATGTGGTGAGCGGTAACTGGGACGGATATTCCTATAATAAAAATAATTTCTATTTGTACCATAATACAGCGACCGGGAAGTTTGAATTTATACCTTACGATCTTGATAACACGTTGGGTATTGACTGGATCGGCAGGGATTGGGGTGTTCGGGATATTTATGATTGGGCAAAACATGGAGAAAGCAGACCCCTTCACACCCGTATACTGGAGGTTCAGCAATACAGGGATCAATTCTCCCGGTATGTTCAGCAGCTGGTAACAGAAATTATGGATACGGCTCTGCTTTTTCCCCGAATTGACTCCCTGCATACAATGATCACACCTTCTCTGCATAATGATCCCTGGTATCCGCTAAATTACGGCTATACCATAGAAGACTTCCACCAATCGTTTGATGAACCACTCGGGGGGCATGTTGCCTATGGATTAAAACCCTACATCACAACCAGAATGGAGGCAGCAAAGGAGCAACTGGAAATCCATAATACACTGCCTGTCATCAAGTATATCCTGTCCAATCACCCAAGATTAGGCGAACTACCCGTGATATCTGCTCATGTATCTGATGATACTCCACTGACCGGGGTTGAACTGGTATATTCGGTGAATGGTGGACCGGAAGAAATCCTCCAAATGCAGGATAACGGTTTGGACTTTGATCAAATCTCTGGCGATCAGATCTATACTGTTTCACTGGATCCGGTACCTGTCGAAAGCCGGATCAATTATCAGGTTACCGTGAATGATACGGATGGAGCAGGTGAATACAGGGAACCCTGCCGGTCTGATCTGATCCATGCGTTTGAAAACAGTGATCCTGACCTGGTGATCAATGAGTTTATGGCAGGGAATGATATAACCTTTGCGGACGAATATGGTGAGTACGATGATTGGGTTGAACTCTACAACCGGGACCCCAATCCTGTATGGCTGGGTGATAAGTATTTATCGGATGATCTTCAAAATCCATTGCGGTGGTTACTGCCCGATTCCATTTTAGGACCGGGTGACTTCATCCTTATCTGGACCGATGGACAGAACGGTCAGGGACCCCTTCATGCAAATTTCAGATTGGAAAAATCCGGTGAAGAGATTGGAATATTTGAATCTGCTTTGCGGAATTCTTTATTGATTGATTACCTTGCTTTCGGAAGTCAGATCGATGATATTTCTTATGGCAGGGAAACAGATGGAGGAACAGCATGGATCGCTTATATTGTTTCTACGCCCGGTTACAGCAATACGCTGACAGCAATTCAAGGATTGGGTTCAACGGATGAATCTCTTATTGTTTATCCCAATCCGGTTCAATATGGGGTGATGCATTTTAATAAAATGATCTCAGTACGACTCTATGACATGACGGGCAGAATGTGGAAGGAAAGAAGGGATGTTCAGGAATTGGATGTTCATGATCTACCTCCCGGATTATACATTTTAAAATCCGGAGATGGAGAAATGGCTAAAATCGTGATACAATAAATTACTTTTTATAAATCATATCAAACGATACAAATGGAAAAAGCAATCGTAATTACAGTTGCCACAATGATATTTGTGGCTATGGTTTTTTTTGGTTGTAAACGGGCGGTAAAGAGCAAAGGTGAAAAACCCGAACCCTTTATCAGTGAGGTCATTCATCCTGAGTGGTCCTGCAACGTCGTCCTGTATGAAATTAATCTCAGGCAATATACGGAAGAGGGAACCATTAAGGCTTTTGAGAACCACCTCCCAGGACTGAATGAACTCGGGGTGGATGTATTGTGGTTTATGCCTGTACACCCGATTGGCTTGAAAAACCGGAAAGGAGAGCTGGGAAGTTATTATTCTGTAAGGGATTATAAGGATATTAATCCTGAATTTGGGACACTGGATGATTTTAAATCGATGGTTGACAAAGCCCATGAAATGGGATTTTATGTCATACTTGACTGGGTTCCCAACCATACAGCATGGGATAATCCGCTGGCAACTGAACACCCTGAATTTTTCATGAAAGATTCGACCGGGGAATTTATTCCACCCATTGGAACCGACTGGACAGATGTCATTCAATTGGACTGGTCCAAAACCGGATTGCATGATTACATGATTGAGGCGTTGAGTTTCTGGGTAAGACTCGGGGTTGACGGCTTCCGGGTTGATCATCCACATAAAACCCCGAAAGAATTCTGGGAAAGAGCAAGGGTTGCACTGGAGGAAATCCGCCCCGTTCTCATGCTTGCCGAAAATGAAGAACAAACCTATTTTCTGGAGAAGGGTTTCGACATGAATTATTCCTGGGAACTTCATCATTTGATGAACAGGGTAGCCCAGGGAAAAGATAGTGTAAGGGCGTTATCAAAATATTTCAGAAAGGAAGAAGCGCTGTTTCCTCCTAATGTTTACCGGATGAGGTTCCTCTCCAACCATGATGAGAATTCATGGCAGGGAACCATTGAGGAGAGAATGGGAGAAGCCCATGAAGCATTTGCCGTTTTCATGTTTGCAATACCCGGGACACCCCTGATCTATAACGGACAGGAAGTGTGCCTTTCTAAACGGTTGAAATTTTTTGAAAGGGATCCCATTGAATGGGAAGAGTGTGAACTGACCGGTTTCTACCAATCCCTGATCCGGATGAAAAAGGAGAATGTGGCATTGTGGAACGGAGAATTCGGTGGTCCGATGGAAAAGATTAAAACCTCGAAAGAGAGAAGAATCTTTGCATTTTCCCGGGTTAAGGATGGGAATAAAGTGATTGTTTTTCTTAACCTGAGCAGGAAAAACACTACCATCAAACCGGAACTGGATGATTACAACGGTGATTATCAAGACTATTTCACAAAGGGAAAGATGGTATTGCCTTTCCCGGATTCGTTGAGATTAGGACCCTGGGAATACAAGGTATTGGTGCAGTAGACTCTCCCGGCCCCGGGTGCATTTTTATTACATACCCCTGTAGAATCTACATTACAGGCGGTTGTGGTTAATTAATTTTATTTTTAATGTTTGCTCGAATTCTGACATCATAAGTACGATTTTTTTATCACTGAAAATTCTGAAGTAATAAGGGTATGATTAATATTCGTGTCCTTAATAAATAAATTACACACAACAATAAATTTACGGCAAACAACTAATAATTCCCAAAAGAAATAAATTTGGGAGAAGATCAGCACTGCCAGAAGATGGTCCTCTAATACTTAATGACCTTTATGATGTGAGTCTCATGCTGAGTTGTTAGCCGGATAAAATAGATCCCGCTTTCCACTTCATTTCCCGTTGAATTTTTACCATCCCACATGTATTCATGAATGTCATTCACCTCACGACCATCGATTAGCCGGTTTACTTCCTTCCCGGTGATATCAAATATGGTCAAGGTTACATAGTTGAATTGGGGAACGGCTACCTGTATGGTGAAATTATCACTTGACGGATTGGGATATGCCGTTAACCGGGTTTCCGTCACATTCGGAGGGGTTTCATTTACATCAAGGATGAAATCAGGTGTTGTCAGTTTCCGGTTGGTATAGACCCTGTATTCTCCGGGTTGAAGGGTAATGCTTTCCGTCACATTGACCACATTGATTGAATCCCCTGTGAAGTAGTCATACCAGTACCCACTCTCCTGGAAACTTGGATTGAGGCTTCCCTGGGTTAAGCCAAAATTGCCCAGGATAGTAACTTTCAGGTCCGGATGATTCAGGTTTAACCGTTTTGCAGGGGCCCCCAGTGCATAGGAGTAATCTGCAGTATTGAACACCTCATGATCCTTCCGCAATTGAATCAGTGACTGGTAAACCTGGAATAATCGTTTGCGGGGATTCATTTCGTAATAGTCCCATTCAATGGGTTTCGGATCTAGCCGGCAACCGTCATTTATTGAACCATTCTGGCAACGGTTGATCGAATGGTCGTATCCCAGCTCCCCAAATTGCCAGATCATTTTAGGTCCGGGAATGGTGAGAAAGAAAACAGCATCCAGTTCCATTCTTTTTATGGCTACATCAAATTCCTTTGTGTTGTACCCACCGTTGCTATTCCCATAGTTGAGTGTCTTGTACATCAACCGCTCCTCGTCATGGCTCTCCATATAGGTAACAAGATGAGGGACTGTCCAGCCCCTTCCCTTGGAGGTAGCCCAGGTGAAATCAGAAGTGTAGCCCATGGCAGCTTCAGCATAGTCATGATTCAGGTTCCCCCAGAGCATCATTCCATATTCTGCCAGCTCTTTCTCTTCGGTATTTTCACCCAGGTGTTCCAGAATAGTATAGGTATCCGGATCAACACTCCGGATCTCATCCGCCATGCGTTTAAGCAAGACGATCCGTGAAGTATTATACCCATAAAAATCACCCGTTTGCATAAACCCTTTTGACAGGTCAAAGCGGTAGCCGTCAACATTGTATTCAGTGATCCAGAAAGCATTTACGCGGTCCAGGAATTCCTGAGTCAGGATACTTTCGTGGTTAAAGTCATACCCGACATTAAACGGGTGTGTTGCCGTAACATTGAACCAGGGATTCTGTGCTGTCGGGGGACCGAAATCACCCGAACTGTATAACCGCACCAGGGGGGACTGGCCGAAAGCATGATTGAAGACCACATCAAGGATCACGGCAATATCGCGGGAATGACAGCTATCGATAAATGATTTAAAGGTATTCTTGTTCCCGTAGTATTTGTCCAGTGCCATGTGAAATGAGGGGTTGTAACCCCAACTGATGTTTCCTTCGAACTCATTTACCGGCATCAGTTCAATGGCATTGACACCGAGGTTATCCAGGTAATCCAGCGTGTCAATGAGGGTGCTAAAGTTGTGTGCTTCCAGGAAATCGCGAATCAGCAATTCATAAATCACCAGTTCCTCTTTTGGAGGTCTCACATATCCGGATGTTTGCCATTGATAATCCGGTTCGGCAGTTTTGAAAGCTGTAACCGCCTGTTCCGTTTTACCAGCCGGGTAGGCTTTTAATCCGGGATAAACCTGGGAGTTGATGTACTGGTCATTCCAGGGATCAAGGATCTTCTCCGAATAGGGATCGGCAACACGTATTTCCCCATCCACAAGGTATTGAAAACCATATTCTTCCGTATCCGAAAGCCCGTTGATCTCCAGCCACCAGTGAACATGCATTGCATCAATGCTGTCCCGTTGCATAAAGTAATCCTCATCCACCAGCCACTCATTGAAATCACCGATTACATAAGCAAAATCTTTTTCCGGAGCATTCAATGAGACAACCACCGTGTTATCATCAATGTAATTGATACCATCTGTAATTTCCGGAGAACGGCTGAGATCCTCAACGGGCGGGTTGACCATCACCACCAGCTCACCGGTATCGGAAAGTTCAGCTACATCATAGGCAATCACCTTAATGATTTTTCTGCCATATTCTGCATCGGCAATATAGCCATAGTCCAATGTGTCATCGAATACAGTTTCCGTCAGGAGATCATCGACAAGCAGTTCCATCTTTTCCACTTCGGTGCCGATAGCAACCCCGATCGATTGTATATCCAGGGTGTCGCCGGTCTCCAAAAAAACGGGTTGACGACGGGGATCACCAAATTCATTGTTCACCAGAGGCTTGCTGAAGGTCACTGTCACCCCCGGTTCAAAAAGATCAAGGAATATATCTGCACCCCCCGGTGCACGACCCGAACGGCTGCCATCTGAGTTGCGGAATACGAAACTCAGTTGTGTGATTTTCCTGGCAGAGGGTACATAATAGTATTTATACGGATCTCCGATCACCAGTTTCCACAGATCGCCGCTTACTCTCTCCAGCTTGAATTTCGCACTATCTGCTGTACCCCACGTGCTATTGACGTACTTCCATGTCCCTTCGCCCTCAATGGTAACTCCCGTATGGGCATATACATCGCTTCCGGCGTACCCCTCCAGGCTGGTTGCATCATTACCGTATTCACCGGTGGACAGACTGGCATCGAAGAAGACGATGATTGAATCAAAAGGGGTCGCAAAAACTGGATCGGTGGTAACGATCTGTGCACGGGATAGTAATCCACCGAAAAAAAGCAGTGCGATCAGAAGGATACCTTTTTTCATACCTAAAGAGTTAATTCAGTTTTAAAATTAGCGGGGATCGTGCAGGAATGGATAAACTGTTTTCCAGTTCAACCGTTTTCCCGGTAAATATATCCGTTCCATTCTTTACACCTTTCAGCATTTCTGCAAACCGGTCAGGCTGTAATTCCTGGCTGGTGCTGTTTTTGTTCAACACGATCATCACTTTTTGTGTATTACTGTATCTGAAGAATACGTAGATACCATTTTCAGGGGCAAAATGTATCAGTTTTCCGGTATGGATCACCGGATTCTCTTTTCTCCAATGCAGGAGTTTCTTAAAATATTGTTGCATCTCCAGTTCGTTCTCCGAGAGTCCTTCTCCGGTAAATCCGTTTTTTTCATCCCCTTCCCATCCTCCGGGAAAATCTTTCCTGATGTGGCCGTGATGGTTGCTTTCTGTATGGGTCATCAATATCTCGGAGCCATAAAAGATCTGTGGGATGCCGCGGGTGGTAAGCACATAGGTGATTCCCAGTTTATAGAGATCATCACTCATGCCCACCTGCATGTAGAACCGGCTCATGTCATGATTATCGGGGAAAATGACCAGGTTAAAGGGATTGGGATAGAGGTAATCATACGAAATTGCCTCATACAGTTTAATCAAGCCGGTATTCCACCCCTCTTCTTCCATAAGGCTCTTACGGAGAGCGCTTTGTAACGGAAAGTCCATCAGGCTGGGTAACTGTCCATCATAACCATCCCGGTTCATTTGTCCTTTTTGCCAGTAGGATACAGTTGCCTGGTTTTCACTCCACTCTTCACCAACGATATTGAAATGCGGGTATTCATGCAACACCCTACGGTTCCATTCTGCCATCATAAATTTATCCGGATAGGGATAGGTATCCATACGAATGCCAGCCAGACCAGTGTACTCAATCCACCAGATGCTGTTTTGAATGAGGTAGTTGGCAAAAAAAGGATTTCTGACATTCATATCCGGCATGGAGCGGACAAACCAGCCATCGCGCATCAGGGCATAGTCGGCATATGAGGCATAGGGATCCTGGTTTACAGTTCTCCGGTGGTTGGTGCTAACGTATTCAGGATAGTAATTGATCCAGTCTGCTGTGGGCATATCCTTCATCCACCAGTGTTCCGATCCGCAATGATTGAAGATCATGTCCATGACCATCTTTAGACCTTTCGTTTTTGCCTGGTAACACAATTCCCGGTACTCTTCATTCGTCCCGAACCGCTGATCAACCCGATAAAAGTTGGTGGTTGAATAACCGTGGTACGAAGACCTTTCCTGGTCGTTTTCCAGGACCGGGTTAAGCCATATGGCTGTAAAACCCATATCTGCAATATAATCCAGGTGATCTTTTATTCCTTTAATATCACCTCCGTGCCGGCCCAGCATTTCATTTCTGTTCGGTTGTTCTTTTAATTCACTGATTGCATCGTTTGAAGGATTGCCATTGGCAAAACGGTCCGGCATAATCAGGTACATAACATCGGAATTATTGAACCCCTCGCGCTCAGCTGAACCGTGTTCCCGTTGTTTCAGTTCATAGGTATAGGAAAAAGCTGTTTTTCCATCCGCAAGGAAATGAATATCGAATTTCCCTGGTAAAACCTCCGGATCCAGCTTCAGATCGATAAAAAGGAAGTTTGGATTTTCAACGGATGAGACGGATTGAATGCTTACTCCATCATAGGAAAGCTCAACGGTGTGTTTTGAGATATCTTTACCATGAACCATTAACTGGAGGTTGGGATTTTTCATCCCGGCCCACCAGAACGGCGGCTCAAGGTGTTGGATCTGTGCAGAAATCCCTGGAGTAATGAGTAAAGAGATGAATACCAGAAGGCTAATAAATGTTACTTTTTTCATGATCGGAATGGTTTTGTTATATTCTTCAAAACGCATAGGGATAGGTCATAAAATGCATTCCCTTGATTACGTTGCCCTGGAAATCAAAGAGTGTATTGCATTCCCATGAAGAACCCTGTCCCCACTGGTCCTTCATGTCTGATGTGATCCAGGCAGGTTCCCAGGTAAATATTCCTTTCCCGCCACCGTCGATGATCTCTTGTGTCAGCTTTACAAGGTAGTTAAATTGTCCTTCCAGGGTTGCCGGATAATCGGGCAAAAGTTTATCCACATTGATAATGTTATTGTAGTTATCAGCATATCCGGTAGTCCATGGATAACCTGTTTCCATGATCATGACCTCTTTTTCGTATTTTTCTTTCAGGAATGAAACGTAATTACTGATGTTGCCGATATTGACATTTGACCACATATAGTAATAGGAAATTCCGATGATGTCATAATCGGTCAAACCGGCTGCATTCATCCCATCAAACCATGTGTCGACATTTTCCGGTTGAGCGATGTGGATAATGATTTCCGGATCAGTTGTGCTGCTTTCAGAGGCATCCCGCACAGCCTCTATTCCGGCATTTAGCAAATAGGCACAGTTGTTTTCATTCCCGTTCCACCGGCTTCCCAATGGCAGAACAAAACCGGGATTTATCTCATTCCCGATCTGGACATATTCGGGCATCAACCCCTCCATTTCAAGGTTTGACACGGTGGTAAAGGTGTAGGCATAGATGCTGTCGTGCATTTGTTCGAGATCCAGCGATTCCCAGGCAGCAGGCGGCACCTGTTTACCAGGATCGGCCCAGCTATCGGAATAGTGAAAGTCGAGACAAACGGCACAGCCAGCGTATTTTGCCCGTTCAATCCCCAACTTCACATCGTTGTAATCATGATACATCTGTGTTCCATCGGGGCCGTAAATCTCTTTTGTCCAGGTGGGTGTATGGAATAGCCGGAACCGTATAACATTTGCACCGTTATTGTTGAAGATGAGGTACGGGTCTTTGACTATTCCTGAATCCCGGTAGGTTCCTCCAAAATCCAGGATCTGGTTGACATAGGAAAGGTCTGCTCCCATACAGAACTGATCGGGGGTATAAAATATTTTTTCGTTGGGATCATGATTATTGTTCCCATCCTCCTTGCAGGAAAAAAGGACCAGTAGCAGGAATACAAGTCCTGAAAACAGGTATTTTTTCATGTGTTATCATTTGAAATAAAAAGAGGTTATCTCAGAAGCGAACTCCCGGGACAACCTCTTTTTACTTAACCTACAACCTAATTCTTTACAATTGTGTATCTGTACAGTGGTTGTTCAAGATCCATAGTAATGGTATAATTGCCGGCTTCGGCAACCGCAATATCTGCCCCATCCTTATCGAGCTTCAGGTCTCCGCCATCATCACCATAGTTCAGCGCCCAATCATCGTTTGCCCTGAATTTTATAGTACCAACAACGAGATCCACTGTAATGGTCCAGACGTGGTTTACATCATCAAAGGTCATATTCGTGTCTGAATCCCAACCACCGGGCGTTGCATCACCAATCAGACCCCAGTCTGTTCCCATGTATGTATAGGTAAAGGTATTCAGGTCCACGTTCATCTTATAGTAGCCTGCATTGGCTTCCAAGATGTTCGCTCCATTCTCGTCAAGAGTACCATCCGCACCATCATCTCCCCAGTTGAGATCCCAGTTCGGGCCATCGGTGAATTTGAACTCATTGGAACCATTCGCCATGTAGACATACCCTTCGTATTTTTCATTATCCTTCAACGAGTACAGTTGCGGGCCTAAATCCGGCGACCAGTCGGAAGTATAGCCACTGGCTGCCTGGTAATTCCCGGCTACATAAACAGAGGGATAAATAATGATCTTCTCAAACGGGGTAACGTCCATTGTGATTGATGAAGAGAACAGGGTGTCTATATTCGTTTTATCGATGGCTTGAATAACTGCCATGATCCTGGTCTCCAGTGAATTGACCACACCAGTATATCCTCCTGCAAGGATGATCTTCTGGTTCACGTTTCCAACCGTTACAGCCAATTCGAGGTCATTCGTGCTTCCCATATCACCGGGAGAGGCAAAATCATTTCCGACAAAATCGAACTGAACGGAATATAATACAGATGACTGGAAGCCAAAATCAGCAGCACTCCAGGTAAAGGTTGTCATGGTATCCGTTTCGGTCTCTTCTGTAAGCACGTAACTTGATCCACCTGTTGGCGCAGTGATTGCCGGAGGATTAAAGACTCCAATGACCACTTTTGTTTCATCCTTTTCGCAGGAGATAATAGCAAACAGGCCAACAAGGATAAGGATGATCAGATTTATCTTTTTCATATCTACTTGTTTTACGTATTATCATTAATAATAGCCATCATTCTGTTCCAGGTTCAGGTTAGCAGCAACATCGGAAGCAGGAATGGGATAGAGGTCGTAAAATCCTTGCACACTCTGACCTTCTTTCACTCCACCTTTCCATGCCCAGGTATAGGATGTGTTGCTGAACCGGCCAAACCGGATCAGGTCAGTCCTCCGGTGTGCTTCCCATAAGAACTCACGAGCCAGTTCATCCAGGATGAAATCCAGGTCAAGGTCATCGGCTGTGATGTTCCCGTTGGCATCGCCGTATGCACGTTCTCTCAGCATATTGACATAGGTTAGAGCCGTTGCAGCATCACCACCACTGCCGCCCCTGAGTACTGCTTCAGCATACATCAGGTACGCATCGGCCAGTCGGAACAATGGGAAATCGGTATCCGGATGGGTCTGATCCGATCCGGGAGCACCCGTTGACGTGATGTTTTTGAATTTGGTAACAGCCCACCCTTCGGTGAATTCAAACACATCGTCAATCTCAAGTGACTGTCCATCGCTATAGAACATGATGCGGCCATCCGAACTAAACTGTTCGATGGTGTAAGTATAATCCGGGAATCCCAGCTTCATTTTGATCTCGTATTTCCCGGGTTCGGTAATTGTAATATTATCTCCTCCTGCTTCAAGAATACCATCTACACCGGTATCTCCATAATTAATAGCCCAGTCATCGTTTGCCCTGAATTTAATACTTCCGGTACCCAGTTCAACGATCAGTTCCCATACCCCCTCCACGGCATCGTAAGACATGTCTGTATCGTTATCCCAGCCACCGGGCGTTGCATCACCAATCAATCCCCAATCGGTTTTTTCAAGTGTATAGGTCAGTGCAACAGTATCAACATTGACCTTATAGTAACCGGCAACTCCTGCAACAATATTATTCCCGGGTTTCACCAGTGTTCCGGTCGTACCTGAGGGATCCACATCACCGAATATACTGTGATCCCAGTCCGGTGCATTGCTAAACTTGAACTGGGCATCGGCATCCGGGAACCAGAGGTATCCCTCGTACTTTCCATCGTCGTTAACGGATGCAACAACGGTTGTTGCATCAGAAGGATCCCAGCCCTGGTAACTGCCGGGGACATAAAGAACAGGATAAGCTTTCCTGCCGGACAGGTCACCTTTCTTCTTCAGGGTTTCGAGGTCATAGAACTTTCCAACAATCTCCTTGGTGGTTCTGATACCAGCCCAACCATCGGAAATTCCGAAATCTTCAGGATTCATGGAACCTCCGACAGCAGCATTGATAATAAAGGTTGTTCCTCCCCATGTTTTAGTATGCACTCCATCGAATGTTATCGGAAATATTATTCCATCTGCCGTGTGGTTATCTGCAAGGAAAAGATTCTCCCACTCGGTATCGAGGGTGTATCCTGCATCGATAATCTTTTTCGCATAGGTAATGGTCTCAGTATACTTGGGTGTATCAATATAAACCTCAGCATTCAGATAGAGTTTTGCCAGAATCATCCAGGCAGCCGCCTGGTCAGCCCTTGCATATTCATTTGCCATGGGCGCAGGCAACTCCGTTTCAATAGCCAGCAATTCTGATTCGACATAGTCAAACAGGTCTGCCCTCATGATTTGCTGCGGGAAGAACGATCCGACCTCATCATCTTCGGTTACAAACGGGACATTCCCGAAAAGGTCCAATGCATGATAGTAGCTCAATGCCCGCAGGAAGCGTGCTTCGGCCCTGTAGCCTGCTATCTCATCTTTCTCTGTTCCGTTCATTCCCCGCTCATCCAGTTTTGCATCGGTTGATTCCCTGATGAATTCGTTGCATAAAGCAATCTGGTAAAATAACCGGTAATACACGTTCATAATGAATGGATCAGAGGAGGTCCAGTCCTGTTCGTGAAAGTCTTTGAGGGTCAGGTCATTCCAGGAAATAATGCATTCATCTGTTGATAGCTCCTGTGCATACCAGTATCCCCTGAGGTACTGTCCGAATCCCTCATCCAGACCACTCAGGTCATTGTTCCCATGTGGTCCGGTCTGACCACTCAACGATAAGCCGGCATACAATTTCGCCAGCACCATTTTATAGGAATCAAAATCCTCGTATACGGATGCTGATGTAATGACATCTTTATCCAGCGGTACCGTATCCAGATCTTTGGTACAGGCTGCAATAGCAAGGATGACAGCCAATACCGTGATTGCACGCATTTTTATATATTTCATATTCATGGCTTCTTATTTTTTCCGTTAATATTCAAGTCTCAAACCAAATAAGAAGGTTCTTGGACGAGGATAGATGTTGTTGTCAACACCACTGCTAACCTCGGGATCCAGACCCTGGTATTTAGTAATCACAAAGACATTCTGAACCGATGCATAGATCCGCAATCCAAGCGTTCCACTCAGCAGGTTTTTAAAATTATACCCCAGTGTCATGTTATCCATGCGGAGGAAAGAGCCATTCTCCATGTAATAATCCGTATGGTATCTCGGATTCTGGAATTTCGAGTCCAGCAGGCTGGTAGTCGAATTGCTCAGAGAGCCAACGGAGTTATAGAGCCCGCTATAGGTTCCGTTGCTTGAATACTGGTTGTTATACACGTAGTTGCCGATGTTTGCCCTTCCATTAAAACTGAAATCGAAGTTTTTATACTGGAAAAAGGAGGAGAATCCCAGATATACATCCGGATCGGCTTTCTTGTAACGGTATTTGTCGTCTTCTGAAATGATTCCATCCCCGTTCCGGTCAACATAGAGTCCTTCGATTGGATCCCCACTCTCATCATACACCTGCTGATATACAAAAAATGAATTTTTAGGGTATCCAACCGTATGTATTTGAATGGTATTCCCAACACCTCCGGAAATACCACCGGTGGGAACACCAATGTATGTAGGATCTTCATACAGCGTAAGCTTGGTGATCTCATTCTTGTTATAGGTTGCATTGAACCCGACTTCCCAGTACATATCGGTTCTGGAAATGGCTTTTGCATTGATCGTGAATTCAACACCGGTGTTGTACAGGTCACCCACGTTGGTCAGGATCTGGTTGGTAAGATTCGTACCGGCTGGAACAGGAATGAAATTAATCAGGTCGTCTGTCACCCGGTAGTAGTAATCCAATGCTCCGGTAAACCTGTTTTTCAGGATTCCAAAATCGAGTCCGACATTGTAGGTTGTGGTCTCTTCCCATTTCAGGTTGGCATCATACCCTTCGGGCCGCAATGTGGTATAAAATGTAGATCCGAACTGATACTGTGCATTATCCTCGCTGGCAGTGTATCTTGGCAGGTAAGGATAATCGTTGTTGGATATGTTCTGCTGACCGGTGATACCCCATCCCAGGCGCAATTTAAGGACAGAGAACAGGTCGGGATTGATGAACGACTCGTCACCAATGTCCCATGCCACTGCGACGGATGGAAAAAGTCCCCAGCGGTTATCCGGAGAAAACCGGGATGAACCATCTTCACGCAAAGTAAAGGTTACCAGGTACCGGTCTTTGAAAACATAATTCACCCTTCCGAAGAAGGAGACCAGATAGCTTTCTGTTTTGTAATCAGAATCATCATCGACCACCGTTCCAATCACGTTGGTAGTATAGTTGGTTCCTTCCCGGAAGAAATGCTGCCAGGAATAACCGGCGGTAGCATCAATCCGGCTATCAACAGTACCCAGGTCCTTCACATAATTGAAATAAAAATCCAGCAATTCGTTCTTTTTTCCCTGCGTATACTCTGTTTTTTGTCCACCTCCATAGATATTATCGTATGCCCATGCTGCATTTTTAGGAACATCAACCGTTCCTTCACTGCTTGAGATATCGTATCCCAGGTTCAATTTTGCCTTTAGTTCGGGCAGCCAATGAACCTGGTAATCCAGCATAAGGTTTCCAATGCTTCTCAGAACGGTCGATTGGTCATCCCTCATGTTCAGCATGGCTACAGGGTTTGAGGTCGCAGTAAATATAGGATTCCCAAAAGCATCGACCCAGGTAAAATATCCGCCATAGGGACTGTCCGGATCTTTAACGGGTTGAGTCGGGTCAAAGTCAGCAGCAGCACCCACTGCACCTTGGTTTGCAAACTGGTTTTTAATACGCATCCCTTTCACATTTACATTAACCTTCAAGTGATCATCCAGGAAACTCGGATTAAGACTTAGAGCACCGGTATACCGGTCCAGTCCGGATGTCTTCAGAATCCCTTTCTGATCGGTATATCCAATGGATACACGAAAGGGAATGCTCATGGCACTTCCGGTAAAACTCAGGTTGTGGTCTGTTGAAACAGCCGTTTGGTAGATCTCTTTCTGCCAGTCTGTATTTGCCTCACCCAGCAGATTGGTTGCATTCGGATTGCTGCCATACTGGTCCAGGATGATCTCGCGGAATTGATCTGCAGAGAGTACATCATGATAATCCGTTATTACACCAAAGGAGAGATTTGCATCATAATTAATTTTAAACGGTAGATCTTTCTTCCCCTTCTTTGTTTCAATGATAATCACACCGTTTGAAGCCCTGGACCCATAAATGGCAGTTGCCGAAGCATCCTTCAGAATGGTAAAGGTCTGGATATCGTTCGGGTGAATGGCACTTAACGGATTCCTCATACCGGATATGCCATCGTTATCCACAGGTACACCATCAATGACGATAAGCGGGTCATTGCTGGCTGAGAGGGAAGATCCCCCCCTGATTCGGATGGTTGCTCCGGCTCCGGGGGCACCTCCTGAATTGGTAATCTGCACACCGGCAATCTTGCCTGCAACCAGTTCCTGAGGGGAGAAAATTGCACCCCGGTTGAAATCATCAGTCGAAATAGCAGTAACGGATCCGGTAGCATCCTGTTTTCGGGTAGTACCATAACCGATCGTAACCACCTCTTCCAAAGCCTGGATATCCAGAACCATGGAAACATTAATGGTTGACTGATTGTTCACTGCTATCTCCTGAGAGGTATAACCGATAAATGAGAAAACCAGGGTTGCATCACGACTGACTGTTAGGCTGAAGTTTCCATCCAGGTCAGTAGTTGTCCCCATGGTTGTTCCCTTTACAACGATATTGACTCCGGGTATTCCTATCCCATCCTCAATATCAGTTACCTTTCCGGAAACCACGATCTCCTGGCCCATGACAAACATGGGAATAAAACAGACCAGGATCAGAAAAAACAGCTTCCGGATCACACGATTTTGTTTCATAGATTAAAATTTTAGGTTAATCTAAATTAGGTTTTGTCTCAAGTGGAAATAACAGATACAAAGATAGTAAAAAACAAAACATAAGCTATTTATTTTCAATAAATTACTGCAATCGTTTTCGCAAACGTTTGAAATCGGATTTTTATCCTTGTACTGCTCTTTGTGACTAATTAACCCGGGATCATTTTACTCATTCATTATCTGGTGAATCCAATCCTGTTTGGAGCGAAATGGAAGAAACACTCACATTCCATATTTTTTAGTATCTTTAACTGAATTGCACTGCAATAAGATAGCATCTGATCCATTCAATCCTGGGTATTTACCATGCACAAAGGACAGGTTACTATAAAGGATATTGCCAAAGCCCTCGGAATATCTCCCTCGACGGTTTCCAGAGCACTAAAGGATCATCCGGATATCAGTCCTGCTACCAAAAAGGCAGTAAATGAGCTGGCAGAGAAATGGCATTACCAGCCGGATCCCATAGCCCTGAGCCTGAAGAGCAGAAAAAGCAAGATCATCGGGGTTATCATCCCGGAAGTAGTCCACTATTTTTTCTCCACAGTTATCAGCGGAATTGGAGATGTAGCCTATAATTCCAACTATCAGGTGATGATCTGTGAGTCGAATGAGACGTATGAACGGGAAGTAAAAAATGTACATGCCCTGTTATCAAGCAGGGTGGAGGGAATTTTAGTATCTGTTTCAAAAGAGACCAGAAATTTCGATCATTTCAAGGTAATCCGGCAACATGATGTTCCCATTGTTTTCTTCGACAGAATATGTGAAGAGATCATCAGTGATAGGGTGGTCGTTGATGATGAACAGGGTGCATTTCTTGCCACCGAACATCTGATAAATGTCGGATGCAGGCGCATTATCCATCTGGCTGCATCCGACCATTTGCTAATCGGGAAGGATAGAAAAGCAGGTTATCTGCGGGCGATGAAAACCTATAACCTGAATCCCGATCCGGATTGGATCATCAAATGCGATACGATGGAGGAGGCAAGGAAAGTGATACCGGGATTGCTTGGGGGACTATCCAAGCCGGATGCTTTTTTTGCGGTTAATGATCTTACTGCAGCCGAAGCCATGAAGATTGTTAAGGAATCGGGCTACAGAGTACCCCAGGATATTGCTATCGTCGGATTTACCAATGGACAGATCGCTAACCTGACTGATCCTCCCCTGAGTGCAGTGGAGCAGCATGGATATGAGATGGGGAAGGAAGCGGTTCGGCTGCTGATTGACCGTTTAGAGAAAACAGATAACTATCCCCCCATTACACGAGTTATTAATACCCGGTTGATCATTAAGAACTCCTCACTTCGCTGACAATCATTCGAATCACTATTTAGAACCTGTTTTTTACCATTTCGGTTGGGAGGATGATCCATCCTTACTACTTTTGAAGCAAATGAAAAAGACAAAACAATCGAGACATGAAAATCATTCCGTTAGAAAAGGTTGAACGAAAAAAAGTTGAGATGGAAGGAGCGCATAACGCGTTTAAACAGGTTCCTCTTTCGGGAAAGGATGGAGCCCCGGTTTACTCCTACCGGGTATTTACCGTTGAACCGGGAGGATATACACCCTACCATCAGCACAACTACGAACACATGAACTATGTCATCGGTGGCAGGGGTGCACTGGTAAATGATAAAGGGGAAGAGCAGGAGATAAAGCAGGGTGATTTTGCCCTGGTTTTACCCGGTGAAAAACATCAATACCGTAACAAATCAACTGATAAACCACTGGTTATTATCTGTGGTGTACCCAAAGAATTTGAATGAATTGTTAATTATTTGTTAATTGGTCATTGTCCGCCGTGGTTTTTTTTCATCCCTATTTGTTTATATTTACAGGGTTGAAGTTTCTTATCTCATGTAAATTATTGATTTTGAGGCGAAGAAGGACCAAAGAAGATCATCTGAAGCGGACCAACAGGTATACTATTATGTTCAATGACAGGGAGTTGAATGCATTGAACTCTTTCTTTGACCGTTACAAGATAGATAACCGTTCCAAGTACATGAGAGAAACCATCATCATGGCTATTCTCAAAAAATTCGATGAAGATTACCCAACCTTCTGGGAAGAGGAACAACAAACACTTTTCAGCAGAAACTGAATTCAACCGGAACCAATTCAGGGAGAGGGAGAGGAGAAAAAAACAAAGGGGCTGTATCATGTAACATCCCCTTTGTTTATAGGTTGTATTTACCCGACACCTCAACCAAACTTAACCGGGATCACCATCCGCACCCTGACTGCTTTTCCTCCCTGTTTTCCTGGTTTCCACATGTTTGAAGTCAGCTTGATCACCCGGATGGCTTCTTTGTCAAGTTCCGGATGAATTCCCCTGAGGATCTTTACTTCTTTAACTGAACCATCAACATCCACAATAAACTCAACAAATACATTCCCGGAAATACCTGCATTTTTTAGCCTCTCCGGATAGTTCAGGTGTTTTTCAATGAATCGTTTCAGTCCTTCCGTTTTACCCGGGAATTCAGGCATAATTTCCACCGATGCAAAGATTCGGTCTTTTCTCTCCACTCCGGTATCCTCATCCAGGGAGATCATATCTTCCGTTTCTAAAGAAAGCTCTGACACGTTGGCCCATTTAACGCCACCGTATTTTTGAGCTGTTCGGGGTGCTGCAGCGATACCCTGAACGGGATAAGCACCACCAACAGCGTAATTGCTTACTCCTTCAGGTAAGGGCAAGGGTTGTTTGACAGTGGTCACATTACCGCCCTCATTCCGGATTTCTGAATCGATGGCTATGAAGGATGTATAATTGGTTAACAGGTTATATTTCAACCCAAGGTCAGTGATTTTCCGTGCATGTTCTTCTGTGGATCTTCCCAATGAAGTGTAATCGTCCAGGAGTCGAATGGTTTCCCTGGCCCAGAGGTATTTTAAGCCGATATTTGATTTTGCCGGGGACGTTGAACCAACATCGAGACTTACCATGTATTCCCCTTCACCACTATCACCGGTCAGGTTGATTTTACCTTTGGGTTTACCTTTCCATTTACCATACACGATCACCGGTTTTTCGGCCAGAACATCGGGGACGGTTAATGGTTCAACATCAAACACTTCAAAATCCTCAAACCGAAGCTTTATGTTTGTAAGCACGGGAGTTTGGATATAGGTTCTGAATTTTTCAGCTTTGATTTCAGCTTCGTTTTCCTTCGTGATGATGAATGCCTCTCCCGTTCCAACATGAGCCATCCCTTCAAGCAGGTAACGGTTAACTGAACTCCCAATACCAAAGGTGAAGAAATTAGCCCTGCCAAGATTTTCACGGATCAGGTCGAATGCCTCTTTTTCGACGGATACATAACCGTCAGTTGCAATAACAAAGCTCCTTGAATAGTCTTCCGTTCCTGTTAAGGAGAGTGCCCGTTTTAATGCAGGAAGCAGTTCCGTACCACCACCCCCCCGCTGGTTATCGATAAACTGGATTGCCCTGGATACATTCTCCCTGGTTGCCGGAAGTGATTGTTCAGCGAACAATTCTGAACCACCGGCAAAAAGCAGGATGTTAAACCGATCGGTAGGCCTGAGGTTCGACATCAGGTTTCGCATCAGCGTTTTTGAAATGTTCAGCGGGAATCCATACATTGAACCCGAAACATCGACAATAAAAACATATTCTCTTGGAGGAATCAACTCCTTCTTAACGATTTTCGGGGGTTGGATCATTGCCAGGAAAAAATTCTCTTCGACTCCCTCATACAGCAGCAATCCCGATTCGATTTTGTTACCGGCAAGACGATATTGTACAATACAGTCTTTATTTCCACCGGACTTCTCTTCGGGAGAGAGGGTCAGGATCGCAGTAGACCGGTTTTCAAAATTGATGTTCATATCATGTGAGGGGGACCGGACATCCTGAATGGGCAGACCGGCAGTAATCCCAATGGAAATATCAAAAGCGTAGAAAGGATCTTCTCCCTCACGGGTATAGGGGTTGGCGATCCATCCCTCTTCAGGGGCAGCATTTTCAACCAGGGTATTCGAGTACCTGGGGCCAACCACGGTGGGAAAGATAAATTCGTACAGGCCACTTTCGGGGATGAGCAATTCCGTATATTTCATTTCAACTTTTATCACATCACCCGGAAGGATATTGGCAACATTCATCTGGAATACATTGGGCCTCATCTGTTCCAGGAGAGATGCGGATTTCCCTTCTTCCTTTGCCTGTTCATAGCTTTCCCGTGCTTTCTGTTTTTCCTGGATAATGGCAACGATCTCACGTTCCCCGATTGTCATGGTCATACTGTACACCGCAGCGCGGGTGGAAGCGGGAAAGACATAAATGGCTTCCAGTACATTTTGCCCCTCGTTTTTATAGGTTTGCGTAATGGTCACATCGGCAATAACCCCTGCTATGTTTACATTGGCACGGGTCTCCTTGAGCGGCAATCTGTCGGTTGAAGGATCATCACTCTGTACAAAAAAATAAGGAGACAAGGTTTTATCCTGGTTCTCTTCATTCCAGGTTGGCCATCGATCAGGAGGAGGAACAACCTGTGCGTTTGCAAAAAAGATCATCAGTAAAGCTGTCAGGGAAGTCCCCAACCTCCGTAAGACCATTTCTTTTAATTTATATATGATTTTCATGATACATTCTTTTTAATTTGTGATAATCTGTTTTTATACAATGACTTAATATTTAAGCTCAAACTTAACCGGGATGGAGAACAGGACAGACACCGGATTCCCGGCCTGAATGCCCGGCTCCCATTGAGGGGATGAGCTAATTACACGAACAGCCTCCTGATCCAGGTATGGATCAATACTTCTGGTCAAAGTCACCCTTGAAACATACCCTTTTTCATTCACAACGAATTGTACAATAACCGTACCGTCAATACCTAACCTTCTTGCTTCTTCGGGATAGGTGATTTCAGATTGGACATATTTCCAGAATGATTTAAGATCACCACCACGAAATCTGGGCATTACCTCTGCGACCACAAAGATTGTTGGTTCTGTGACCTCAGGTTCAATGTACTCGGGTGGCTCCCATTTTTCCGTTTCCATGGTTATTTCCTGGTCTGGCGGTTCAAAAAGGTGAGTTAGATCTGCAGTATCCTGCCGGATTACAAACTCCTCAGTAATCTTTGGGATCGGAGGACGGACCTCCTCTTTTTTCCTGTAGGTACGTATTATGTCTGTCTCAACATTACCATCACCAAACGTTATTTCATAATCCTGAATGCCTTTTTCTGTGGTTATCCATTCAAAAGCGATCAAAATCAATGAAAGTGTGATGATGAAACCTAATTGCAAAAAAGTTCCCTTTCTATTTTCAAGATTAACGCTCTTGTTCTTTTTGATTTCCATAATAAATATGTTTTGATTTCATTAATGGGATGCAGTTGTGATTTAAATTCCATAATGAAATGCCATATTTTTTTCTGAAAAAATGGGTAACTCAAAGATTTTGAAGTAACGAACTGTTTACTACCGATTGGATTTCCGGCTTGCTTTTTGCGGTTTTATATTTGGTGCACCTTTTTATTACTTTTGTTATAAACTAAAAAATCAAAACATTGTTTTGTTTCTCAGATTAGCACATAAGGGTGGAAAAGAGAAGCCGGATCAATACAGCGACCAGGAGATAATCGCGTGGTATCGGGAGGATCGTGATCCGGAATGGATCGGTATTTTGTTTGAACGATACACCCACCTGGTGTTGGGTATATGTCTAAAATATCTGAAGAGTGAAGAAGATTCAAAAGATGCTGTGATGCAGATATTTGAAAACCTGATGGATGATCTGGTGAACCATCGTGTGGATCATTTTAAATCCTGGTTGTACACCCTTACCAGGAATCATTGTCTGATACAATTGAGAAGAATTCGGACAGTAAACAGATACCATGAAGCTGAACTGATTAAATTAAGAGAATCGGTTATGGAATCTGAAGACGAAATGCATCTAAACAATAAGAAAGAACTGGATCATATGTTGGAAGCACTTTCAAGTGGAATTGCGATGCTGTCAATAGAGCAATCGAAATGCATTGAGTTGATGTACCTGAAGGACAAGTCGTATAAAGAGATCGCCAGCCTTACGGGCTACAACCTCAAGCAGGTAAAAAGTTATATACAGAATGGCAAAAGAAATTTACAAAAAATCCTGAACAGAGGTGATGGTTAAATCAAAACATACTCGTAATCTGTTCAATCCTTCGGGTTGTTTAACCCTGGATGCTATTAACCGGTATCATTCAGGCAGGCTCAGCAATAAGGACCTGGAGGTTGTCAGGCAGCATATAGTGGAGTGTGAAATGTGCAGGGATGCGGTTGAGGGATATAAGAACATCACCGATCAAAAGAGGCAGCACGAGCTTGTTTTAGCCCTGCGAAAAAAAATCAGAAGCAGGTATTCAACCAGGCCCACAAAGATGCTTTATGGTAGAGAAAGAAGGCTTAATCCTACATTAACATACATCTCTGCAGCAGCAACAATACTTATCATTCTTGGGATATTTGGTCTTATAAATACCGATATTTTCCGTCACGAAAACTATGTGGCCGAACAGATACAGGAGGAAGAAATGAAAAGTGAGGATCAGATTACACGGGTGGAAGAACCAACATCTGAAGCACAAATTGAAACTCCTCCTGAACTGTCCAAGCGCCCGGATTCATCAACCGCCCATCTTGATAACCAGGAACCTGAATTAACGGAAGAAACGATTGTTATTACCGGTGTCAGAGAAATGGAAGAAAAAGCTATCCCCGAAAGGGATGTTCGTCTTGCACAAGCAGCTGAGGAGATGATACCGGATGAACCAGTGGATACCCTTTTGATTGAAGGAGTTAAACAGGTTGCCGGTGTTGAGGTTAAAACCGTATCTGAAGCTGGAAAGTCAGCAGCCAGAAAATTTGTTACCCTGCCCGTAAAACATGTATCAGCCGACATGGATGTTGAGACAGGATTGGAAAAAGGGGATACTGGAAGAACTGCAACGGGCACTCTTTTCTTGACATGGGTTGATGAAATGCCGCAGTTCTCCGTCAACGGATATCAGGATTTTAATGATTATATCCGCAAGAATCTGAAATATCCTGAAAACGCAAGAGAACGTGGTGTTACCGGGGAAGTATTGATCCAGTTTATAGTTAATACATACGGAAAAGTGGAAGACGTTAAGGCGATACAGGTAGTTGATCCGTTGCTGGACCAGGAGGCAATCAGGGTGGTTAAATCCTCCCCAAGATGGAGATCCGGGAGGCAAAACGGTGAAAAAGTAAACGTGCAGCTGGTATACCCGGTAATCTTTGAATAACACCCCAATTCCTTTATAGAGAACCTGTTCCCATCCTCATAGATCATTTTTTGCTTCATTGGTAAGACCTTTTATACCTTCCGGGAGTGGGAAATAACCATAATATTTTGTAAATTTTAGTGGCAAAAAATGATCACATTCTCAATGACCCGGCTATGAGCAGCACCTTGATTAATATTATTACACTGGGGAATTCCCAGGCAGCCTATTTTCTTAAAAGCCATCTTGATTCGTGCAGTATTGAATCTTTCCTTGCATTCGATGAAAGCAACACATCAAGAAAAATGAAAAGGACCGCAGGGGTGAAGGTAAAAGTGAAGGATTGCGATGTTGAGAAAGCTGTCGGGGTAATCCTGGAATTGACAGGCAAATACGGGAAACTGGATGATCAGAAAGCAATACACTTCAGGAAAATTCTGGTCCCGGTTGACTTTTCGGATGTGGCTGTGACAGCATCCCAATATGCCATCAGCCTGGCTGAGAACCTGCACGGTGAAATTCGTCTTTTCCATGTATACGATGATCCCCTTAAGGAACAGCGAATAAAGCAAACAAGTACCTTTGAAAAATATCATGACGAAGAGTTACAGTTGATCGAGGAGAGGTGTAAAGAAAATATTTTTACATTCACGTCGAAATTGAAAGAAAAAGTAAAACCTGAAACAGTTACAAGGGCAAGAATTCACTATTCAATGGCGCTGGGATCACTGGATAGTGAAATTATTCAGATGAGTAGCCAGTATCGGCCAGAATTAATTATTCTGGGTACTAGCAGGGAACCAGATAAGATAAACCAACTGTCTGAAATGCTCTGTTTGAAAATAGCCCAAAATGTAACTGTTCCATTACTGGTCATTCCGCAGGAGGCTGAATTTCAGGGTGTGGAAAATATCAATCTTCTCTATGCCACGGATTTCCTCGATTCCGATTTCACCTCCTTAAGAACACTGCTTGCCCTTATGGCTCCTTTCAAGGTGAAATACTTCTGCATTCATGTTGAGAATGAGGATGATAACATACTGAAAGTTCAAAAAATGCGTGAACTTCAGGAGGTGATCGAGCAGGATTACAGCAATTATTCCATCGATCTTCGGTTAATCAAGAACGAGGACATGATCAATGGGATAATGGATTTTGTTAAAGAAGAGAATATTCATATCATTTCATTTACGAATCCCAGGAGAAGTATGATATATCGTTTGCTGAGCCCGAATAATCTGAAACGGATGATTCAGCAAACTGCCATCCCGATGTTCATCTTCAGGTCGTAGCATCGAATGAGGTGTAATCGCCGGTAAATAGATAGATCAGAGCATCTTCGGGTTGTTTGTGAGCCGCGGATGATGGATGGGGAAGGAAAGTTGGTTTTTACTTTTGAATTAATTGTTTTATTTTTATTCCAGGCAATAAAAGAATAAAATAGATATGCAAGACTTACTTATTGAATCTACCCGGAAGTCCCCACTCGTTAGTTTACAAGATGGCGATCTCCAGTTTATCGGCCGGGCAATTCCCGAAAACCCGGCAGATTTTTTCAAACCGGTGATGGTTTGGATAAAAGAATATGCTAAATCATTGGCAGATCATACTACAATTGACCTGAAGTTTGAATATATTAATACGGCAGCAACCAAGTGGATTTACAACATACTTAAGATATTGGGAGAAGTCGAAGGGCATCAGAAAAAAATGGTTGTCAACTGGCATTATGAGGTGGGAGATGATGATATGTATGAGCTTGGACATGTATTGAAAAAGCTGGTGTTATCGCCATTTAATTTTATTGAGGTGGAAGAGACAAGCAATTAATCCGCTCTATTCTGCGGAACCAACATCTCATCGATTTTTTCATTTTTCAGGATCAATAAACCCAGTCTTTCGTTTGATATCCCGTCGTGTAATCCAAAGTTAAAAACCGGTTTCCCATTAATAACATCGGAATCAAAATGCTGAAAAAAAGTGTTCGGATAGTCACGTATTGCATGTTCCAGTTCCAGCAGATGCGAGGAAAGAATGAAGAGTGATGAATTCCATTTCATCAATCCATCGATCACAAGGATTGACCCATCGTAGGCATCCTTTACATTTGTTCCTTTAAATAGTTCATCGAATATCATGAACGATTTTTCATGATTCCGAAGGCTTTCTGCGGCTTTCTTTATCCGGAGGACCTCGCTGTAGAAATAGCTGTATCCGAGGCTCAGGTTATCCGTGGTGTTCAGGCTGCTGAAGAGGCATTGGAACAGGCTCACCCGCATGGAAATTGCAGGGACTCCCATTCCGAGATGAGTAAGAAAAACAGCGATGCCACAAGATTTTAAAAAAGTGGTTTTCCCGGACATGTTTGGACCTGTCAGGAAAAGAAAATTACGCTTGTTACTGAATCGGGTGGAATTACCAACTGGATTTTTTAGAAATAGATGGTATAATCCCTCGACTTCCATTTCCGGCTCACTGGAATCGATAATCTCCGGGAAAACAAGACCGTATTCATCATTGGCTTTTGCCATGGAGATCAATACATCCAGTTCGTAAAGAAGGGAAACCAGGTTGATTACTTCTGCCTTATGCTTCTCTCTGAATAGCTTGTCGTAGTAAATGAGTTGTGCTGCGCTCACTCCCTTATCTAACCCTTTGTGGATAATCCTTGAAAAAGGGTCAGATCCGAGAATTCGAGCCATCTCACCGGTTATTTCCAGCAACAGGGAGGGGAGATCATCTGAAGGAATCCGGTTTAAAAAGTTTGAAAGCAAGGTGATAAAAACGATGGTTATCCGGGTTCCATTAAAGATGGTTTTACGGAAATTTTTGTTCCGGATCACATCAATCAAACCTTCCAGGTAGATGGCAATTTTATGGTTACTGGATACCGGTTCTGCTTTCGAATAATAATACTGTTCGACCTGGTCCATCAAAGTTTTGAATGCCTTAATATCCCAGTTTTCAAACCGGTCCATGATGTATGTTATACTCGCCTGCCTGCGTACGATCTCTTCTCTGTCGCAAAGCGGATTTTTGAATCTTTTTCGCAAAAATTCACCTCCTCCGGGTGTAACGGTTCTGTTTAACAGGTCAAACAGTGTTAAACCGGAGCCTTCACCATACATAATCTCCAGTTCTTTTATTGTCTGGTAATCCAGATTTAACTTCTTTTCATCTGACATGGCCTTGTGATGTTTTTACACTATTTCATTATTATTGATACTAAACGGAATGTATCCGTCAGGTTGTATTAAGGGAAATTGAAATAAAATTAATTTTTACATTTGTATTTTCATACAAAAATGTTGGAAAGCAAATGGAAGTTATCCTGTGATGAATAATTTCCGGCAGACAAATCATTTAATAATTATATCTATGTTTCAAAGTTTTGTTGAGGTTAGGGGATATGAGCTCGATTCATTCAACCATGTGAACAATGCCGTTTATCTCAACTATTTCGAACATGCAAGGTGGGAGATTATGAAGGAGAAAGGACTCATTGACTTCTTCAGGAAATCGGGTAATTTTCTGGTTGTGGTTGAGACACACATTAAATACATTAGAGAGATCAAACTTTTTGATAAACTGGTGATCAACACATCCATTGGAAGGGAAGATCCCTATCTGATTTTTCATCATGAAATGCTTCAATCCGGTTCAAATAAAAAGGTATCAAAAGCAACTGTTAAAACGTTATTGCTGGATGAAACAAGGACACCCATTGATATGCCACAAGAGATTTTAATGATGCTTAATGAATAAGAAAGGACATATTCAATTTACTGTTGATGACCCTGTTGGAATCATTACCCTGGATAATCCTCCAGAGAACTCCCTGTCTGAACCGGATTTTCTGAAGGATAGCGAGTTGGAGGATTTTCTTCATAAAAACAGGCTGAAAGGTCTTGTTTTTACAGGTAGTGGCAGGCATTTTTCTGCGGGGGCAGATCTTCAGGAATTATTTGAAATAGCCGGGAAGAAAAACCTGCTTCAAAAGAAAATCGAACAGGGGAAACGCCTGTTACAATCAATTGAAGAATTGAATATTCCCGTCGTAGCCGCTGTTGACGGAATCTGTTTTGGAGGGGGCTTTGAAATTGCGTTAGCCTGCCATATTAGAGTTTGCGGCGAAAAAACCCTGTTTGCTTTTCCTGAAGTAAACCACAATTTGATGCCCGGTCTTGGAGGTATTCGCCGGTTATCAAAACTTCTCAAAGGAGGAGTGAGTTATGAGATGATCATTGGTGGGGATATGATTGATGCAGAAAAAGCATTGGAATTGAATATTGTGGACCATGTTGTGGATTCTGGTGAAACCTTATCCTATTCCGTCCATCTGTTGAAATCTATGGTTCATAATAAACCGATGGAAGTCATTCAAGCCATCACCAGAGCGATCTATTATTGCAGGAATAAAACCGCTGAGGAAGCCTTTATAGAAGAGACAAAACTTTTTTGTGATCTTGCCTGCAAAGAAGCAAAGCGAAGAGAAAATGAATCAGACTGAACGTTATCGTTGAAAATCCCATGCTGCAGTGAATCATTCGGTTAAATATGGAAAGAAACATGAGATCATGTTGCTTGATAAATGGCACGAACGATTTAACAAGAAATCTGTTCTTGAGCCATTGTTCACACCGAGGGAACTGGAGCTTTTCCCAGGTAAAGCGAATGCTGGGAGCCTTGCAGGACGATACATTATAAAAAAGCTACTGTTTACTGAGTTTCAGCACGAGGGAGATTTCAGGGAAATCGAGATATTGAACGACGATTTTGGGAAACCTGTACTCCGTTTGTCTGATCATTTGAAAGGTTGGTGTTACAACAGAGGGATACAAAATATCTGCTGTTCTATTTCGCATTCCAGGAAACGGGTAGTTGGAATGATCATTATTGAGATATAAATAAAGAAATAACCCCATTTAAATTGTGGATCACTATACAACCATAGAGTGGAAAGTGGAGGAGATGATAGGACATTTAGTGCTGAACCAGCCACCAAACAATTCCATGGGCAACCTGTTTTTCAAAGAACTGGGTGATCTTGTGCGGAATGTCATTCCAGATGAAAAGATCAATGCAATCCTGGTTTACGGAAAGGGCCGGCACTTTTCTTCGGGTGCTGAATTGAAAGACCTGCTTCAAAACGTCACCGAAAATTGTTCGGAAAGCCACTCAAGTCAGGCAGATAAACAACCTGATTTCTTGATTGAAAACCTGGAAACCTTTCGTTTTTTCAGCAGAATGTCTATTCCTGTTATTGCTGTTATTACAGGAGTTTGCCTTGGAGCTGCTTTTGAATTGGCATTGAGCTGCCATATACGAATTTGTTCCGAAAGAGCTGTTCTCGGATTACCGGAATCATCCTTTAATCTGCTGCCTGGCTTGGGCGGAGTGCATTATATGCTAAACTTAACCGATACTTTAAAAACGTTTGAAATCGTTCTGGGAGGACATAGTTTTACCCCGCGGGAAGCACTTGCATGGGGAGTTGTGGATAAAGTGTTGGATAAAAAGGGTATACTGACCTATGCAGTGCGATTGGCAAAATTCCTGGAAGGAAAGTATAACCGGATTTATGGTGAAAAACAGTTGATGGAATTTGACAAGAGCAATGAAAAATAGTGTGCACATTAAGTTGACAGGTACTGGCTCATATCTACCCGGGACTCCGGTAACCATTGATGAGGTGGATTATTTTCTGGGTGAGTTGACCAGGGCGCCTGTACGAATACAAAAATGGTTGAAAAGGATGAAGCTATTGATGAAAGAGATGCTGGAGGTGGAGTACTATCATTTTGCCATTGATCCAGAAACCAGGGAATTTACTGATGATAATGTGACCATGTCAGTTAAATCTGCAAGGAAAGCATTGGATATGGCCGGTATTCGCCCGAACGATCTGGAACTGATCATTTACGGAAGTGCTCACCAGGACCAGATGCCAACCGCTTCGGTAAGAATCCAGGAAGCACTGGGAATCGATCACTGCAGTGAACTATCCATACATGCTAATTGCACTTCTGCATATAAGGGAGTAGTAGTGGCACATGACCTGTTGCAGTCTGGCAGGTATAGGAATGCTCTCATCATCTCCTCCAGCATGTCATCTTCCGAGTTGCGTGCCGAATATTATCATCAGGAGATCCTGAAGAAAGAAGAGGTTTTTTTGCGGTATTTTTTGAGTGATGGAGCGGGGGCTATTGTATTGCAGGCAGAAAATAAGATGACCGGTGGATTTTTCCTGAAAAACTCCTATATGGAATCCATCGGTGGGAACAAACCAGCATCGATGTTGAACCACCGTCCGGCCTATTGGATTAATCCCAGGGATGAGTATGAACAAGGATTACACCACCTCTCCCAGATGTTTAATGAGCAATTGCGCGAACATTTTTATGAGGAGGAGGGTTCTGTTTTTTACCAGGGTTTAAAACGGATGCTTACCCGTTATCCCATCGATATTCGCAAGATCCGCTTTTTCCAGATTAATTTCCCATCAAGGCATATTTCTGAGATTGTGCTGGAAGAGTCTGCAAACCTTGGGATTCCCAGGGATGCCTTCTATTCAAAAATGGCTTCCATGGGATACGTCGGACCTCCAATGGTATTCATCTGTATGGACAAGATCATGCGGGAAGAGTCCATGGAAAAAGGAGACCTGGTACTCAGTTTTGTAACCGAGGTGAGTAAGTTTATGCAAGCCGGATTTACGTTTGAGTATCGTTGATTGACAAACCGGATGATCCGTTTATGGGAGATATGTACTGATGGATTCCTGACGCTATACCCTACACAGCTCAGGAATGATCCTGTTTAGTTATCCTGTTGTTTTTTATTGTTCCTGTGGTCGATAAATTTTACCGTTTTTCTTCCCGACCGGGGATTTTGTATCTTATTGATGTAGTCGATGGATTCAAAACGAATAGCAGGAGCAACCCGCAGGCGTGCACGGAAATGATCTTTGATCTCCTTTTCAAAACCTTGCGGTATCTGTTCACATCCGATGCGGATTAAGATTTGATCCGTACCAATCTCGTCGGTATACACCTCTACAACATAATTTGCCACCTCCTGCAGGTTATCGAGAATATCGTATAAAGCATAGGGATAGAGTGTGGTTCCTTTGAATTTGATCATCTGATTTTTTCTGCCAATAACCGGTCCCAACCGCATGCTCTGACGCCCGCATGGACAGGGATCGGTATAGTGGAAACAGATATCTCCGGTCTTATAGCGCAACAGGGGCATTCCCTCCACACCGAGGGTAGTAATTGTAACTTCACCAGCCTCCCCTTCACGAACCGGGGTATCCTTCTCGTCAAGAAATTCAACAATGATAAGTTCCGGGTGATGATGACCGCCCTTTCCCTGTCTGCATTCTGTAAAAGCGGTTGACATCTCTGTGGATGCATAGGTTGAATAGAGTGCAAGTCCCCATTTTTCCTTTATTCTTGTCCCGATCGGGCCCAGTGTGAAATCAGGATTTCGGATTGGTTCTCCAATACATACCGCCTTTTTTAATGAGGAGTTGCGATAATCTATTTTTTGCTGTTCGGCATATTCAATCAGTTTCAGAATGAATGATGGAACACAAACGATTGTTGTTGGGGATAGTCGTTGAACAGTATCCCACTGCAATTCCGGAATACCGCCTCCAACCCTGACAACTCCTGCTCCCAGCTTTCGGGCTCCCATCCAATAGGCCAGGCCAGCCATAAACCGTTTGTCAATGGTCAGCGCAAGCTGATAGATATCATTGGAAGAACCGTCGGCACAGGCAAAGGAGATGGCTTCATTGTACGCCAGACGATTCAGATCCTGATCGGTCATTGCCAGGGTAACGGGGTCACCAAGGGTCCCGGAAGTGGTAATGTAATCTATGATTTTTTCCTGTCCGACACAGATAAAATCCAGGTTATATAACTGCAGATCATTCTTTGTCGTTGGGGGAATATGCGAGAGATCTTTCAGGGTTCGGATTGCACCGATATCCAATCCGCACTGTTTGAACAGCGCGGAGTAAAAGGCGGAGTTACCGGAAAGATAATGTAACAGATTCACCAATTTTTCAACCTGATATTTCTCAACAACATCGGATGGTTGTTTTTCAATTTCAGGAATAAAATCCCAGCCCGGAGGCATATTGGTTATTTCATGCAGGTTCATATGATGACAATTTCAATATTATTCATCCATCAGTTTTATAACCTCCTCTTTACTTATTCTTTCCCATTTAGGATCAGCAAGCGATTCTCCATCCCAGGCGAAGGTGACGCGATCAAAAGTCTCCTGATAAAAGGATAAGGTTGAACTCGTTTTCGGCGCATGCTCGATGAATATCATACGGTTCGGATCAATCCTGTATTTCTGGCAGATCTCCTGCGCCAGATGAGTATTCCAATTCGTTATCGATGTACCAGGGTTAGTATCATAAAATTCAGTGACCAGGATGATTGCTTTCTCTTTTTTTATAACAATTTTCAAACCACACAGGGAAGGGATTCCCCATTCACCCTTGAAGTGATACATTTCTTCAACAAATTGATCCTGACCTTTCATGGTGTAAAAAAATTCACCAGGTTAAGCATGCGGTTCCCTCCGATTACCGTTGAATAACCCTTCCGAAACTTTTATCGGCAAGATCTCTTCTCCGGGGTTGGTAGGTACCATCGTCCATCTCTTTTTCGATTACTTTCATAATTAATGTGAACATTTTCTGCTCCTGTGTTTCATCCTTATAAAATGAATCCCAGGCATAATGGTACAATTCCTGTAACCGTTCCGGAGACATATGCTTTGGTTTAAAAACGACCTTTCCGGCGTTGTAATCGTTCCAATCGTTGCTGATAATCCGGCGTTCTTTTTTTAGATCATCATGTGCTTTGGTATGTGGGAAGGGTGTCAACACGGTGAATTCAGCGAGATCAAGGTTAATTTCAAGAAGAAAATCAATCAGCCGTTTTATGTCATCCTCGGTCTGGTTATCCATTCCGAGCAAGATAGTCCCTTCCACTGAAATGCCAAAGTCATGGTATCGTTGTATTCTCTTTCTGATGTAGTCGGAGGTATCAAATATTGCCTGGTAAACATACCATGCACCAGCCTGGGCAGCAAGATCCAACACTTCGGGTTTATCTTCAATGGTATGACTGCACCAGTTTTTTTTCAAGGGGATCATGGCTTTGAAGAGATCTTTTTCCCACTGTGTGTCCTGTGCGAGGGAATTATCCACAATGAAGAGCCGGTTGTTTTCAATGGTTTCCAATTCCTCGATTGACTTTTCGATCGGTCGTGGCCGGAATACTCTTCCGCCCAGAAAAGAGACGGCACATGGGTAGCAATTGAACCTGCACCCCCGCGATGCATGGAACAGGTCAACCATCTGCACTCCTTTATGGAAGTAAAGTTCCCTGGTAAGGATATCCCTGCGTGCAGGGCCAACAATAGAGACATCTAATGGCTCCTGATTCAAATAATTATAGACTTTCTTTAACCGGTTTTGTTTGAAGTCCTCAAAGACCTGTTCCAGTCTGCCTTCTACTTCACCGAGGAATATTGAGTCGGCATGTTGCATTGTTTCTTCAGCGTGCAACATGGTGGCGATCCCTCCGAAGATTACCTTTATGCCCCTTTTCTGGTATTCATGGGCGATCTCCCAGCCCCGTTTAAGCTGTATGGTGAGCATCATTGAAATACCAACAAAATCAACCGGATCCTCAAAGTCAAGCGGCTGAACGTTTTCATCAATGAAATCAATCTCGACAAAATCGGGCAGGGCTGCTGCAAATACAACCGGGCCATGCGGGGGAAGATTAAAAATGGTCTGCCCCTCCAGTTTCTCCCATCGCGGATATATCAGTTTAAATTTCATAGTGCTTCTACTTTTCAAAAACTCTTCCCATTCCGTGTATCACGATTCGGTTAATACGGATTCTCATAACCACATCGTTTCAATTCATGACTCAATTCTACTGAAATCTGATCCGCTTCCTCTGCGGATAATGTATACCTGTTTTTTCTAAAATCTTTGTTTTGCCTGAGAAAATTGAGTATTACCTGTTCCTGTTCTGAGGAAAAAGTCAGGCCCATTTGATCATACAGGGTTTTGAGTACGTGCAGCGGATCGGTTTCAAACTCCTCAAATTTCACCTCACTAAAGCTGTTCTCCGGGAGTGAATCCAGGGATTTTCTGATGTTGTTCATCATCATTTTATAAAAGGAAACCACTTCAGAAAACGGTGGATCGGAATGATATTGTCGCAGACAATTCTGTCTTCCAACAATTCTCCACATGTGCCGTGTGGAGGGAACAACAACGTATGGATTTCGGTAAATGTGGATGAAATAGGCATTTGGGAACATCTTTTTTAACAGCTCGATTCGCAGGGAATGGAATGGATTTTTAAACAGGATCCTTGTTTTGTAATGAAAAACAAGTTTCGTATAAAACAATTTAAAGGAATCGATCCACCCGTTGAGTTGAGTTGTGTCCGGGACGAAGGTAGAATAACCGGAGAGAAAATAGCGTTGGTTTTTAGGAAAGATCAGTTTTTCAAGGGGTGACTGCATGCCCATTTTCAAAATCGCATATTCATCCTCTTGTGGCTCATCAAAACCAAGTTTAACCTGATCCATCGGACGAACACTTCCCAGCATGCGGGTTATGATGGGTTTATAATATCGTCTGGAAACCAAAAAATTATCGGGAACGGAGACCTGAAAAACCGTCGGGGATGCAAATCGATCATCCAGGTTTAACAATTGATGGAGATAGGTGCTCCCCGTCCTCCAATGTCCAATAATGAAAATCGGATCATCAGGTGGCTGAAAATTCTTTGTCTTTTCTCTGAACCGTTTTACCTCGAGAGAGGAGAGGAAAGATGACCAGACTCCTCCTTGCAACAAAAAAAGGACGCGGAATAGGTATTTTGGACGATAGGATAATCCATTCCGCCTGATCAGTCGAAAAAAATGGCTCAATTTTATTCCGGCAAGGAGGTAAGAATGTTTCATCACTACCAAAAATTAACTCGATATGTCAGACCAGGTATGGGCCGTGAGAATTATACAGAAGAAATGTGGATCAGACAACCTGATGAAGAATGAATATTATGCTATATGTGCTAATTCTTTGGCAACAAATTCAGCGATTGTATCAATGGATTCCAGCACAGTACGTGCCAGGTTTTGATCGGCAATTCTGACATTATATTTTCGTTGAACAGCCATGACAATCTCGATAGCATCAATGGAATCCAAACCCAGAATATTGTCCCTGGCAAACAGCGGATCGCCGGTGTTAATATTTTCTGGTTTAACGTGTTGTATATTTAACGCTTCGATAATCAGGGCTTTAATTTCATCCTTCAAACCGGAAATATTCACCTGATTCATTCCTGCTTCAGTTTTACACTATTCTTACACCGTTTTACTCAAATCCTGAAAGAATGCTTTTTCAAGATCACCTCTTTCTCTGATGAGGTTACTCAACTCTTTCAGGTTACTTTCACCCAATTCTCTCTTTTTTCCAATTTTGGCTGCAATATAAGAAATGTTCCGCCAACCGTCACCAATTTCCATCATTCTTTTTGACATATCGGAGAGAGTGGGGCTATTTAAAATACCGGATGCTTGTTGTAAAAAGGTAGCATACATGTAACGAAATCCGGCTCCTCCTGTTCCCTGGTCCTCTAGCAAGATATTAATCTTCATTACTTCATGGGAAAGGTGTTCGATATCCCTGGCTAACCTGGGCCACTCCATGATTTTATCTGCAAACCGGTATATTCCTTTAACACCGATAAAAGGCACCGGCAGTTTCAGCATGTTGTAACAGGCACTTTTTATCCCTGTTACGATCGCTTTTTCAAAGGGTACTTCGCTGGTGATTTTTTCCGGGTAGAAGAGGAATCCTTTTGGAGCCATGTTGCCACCAGCAAAGCGGGCTTTTCTCATGAGCTCGAAATCCAGTTCAACAATTTGTGGATAATAACTGTCACTCAGAATATATTTTGCCCCGTTTTTTCCGATTATAGTAATGTAGTGAACATTGATATGGACCCGTTGCCACTCCGGAATGTATTTCATGTAAAAGAAATCAACCTGGGCGCCGGTGGCAATATTTTGTTCAAGAAGGGAGTCTAATGCTTCAATACCGGATTTTTGGTTGCGGAATTTATGGGTTTTGAATGAAATACCCAGGCGTTTTGCCACATTTGTCCGGATATGACCGGGACGATTCCGTACGATGAAGGTAGGAAAAGTGAAGAAAGGGGTATTAATGTATCCGAAGAATATTCCCCCGGCAATACCAAATACAAGCGGTTCGGTAATTTCCAGGCCAGCATGGTTTAACAGGCTGGCAACTGTACCGGATTCACAATGTGCCCCCATTCTATGTTCAAAATGGACTTTACTCATTACTGCTTCGATTCAATTTTGGTAACTACAAATGTCGGGTTCTTTGTGTTTAACTGGTTGATATCTAATTTTGAGCGTTCCTCTTCCCGGGTGATTAATATCTGGAAGAAGTTTGCAACAGGGATATCAAACACCTCTGCAAATTTACTCAACAGGGGAAGACGGACCTTGTTAAAAGACTCAGGTTTCAGGTATTTTTTAAGTTTAACACGCCGAATATTCACACGTGATGCCAGATCGGCAATGCTCAGATCCTGTAACGTCATGTAATATTCGATCGGACTGATTTTACCTTCAATAACCTTTGTTCTCAATGAAAATTCCAGGTTTTTTTGCTTCAGGTAATAATCATCCAGATAATTTTTTGCCAGGTACGATCCGGAAATAATCGGACCATATTGCTGATCTTCTTTCTCAACATAATAGATATGTTGCTGTGGTTTATAATCCACGTAAAGATCTTTCTCTTTCATACCAAAACGTTATCTGATTCAAATATCAATCCCTCAAATAAAGCACTCGTAAACAAAAAACAACACAAAAAAAATAAAAATTATTGCAAAAATAACGATTTGTGAAATGATTTTATCATCATTATCCCGGGGATTATTAGACACGGTAATAAGGTAACAAATTTGAATGAAAAAAGTTCTGATTCAAATCGGGTTTATTTTTTCACCGCTTCAATGATGTTGAAATGGGATACCGTTCGAATAACCCTTTTTAGCTTGAAACCGGAGCGCCCCAGAATCTCTTCAAATTCACTGCGTGTCCGCTCTTTACCCCCTGGAGCACCAATCAACATCTGAAGGTCAAAAATTTTCCCAAAGGATGGAGCGTTGTCTTCGCTAATCACCACTTCGACGATAAGCAGTTTTCCCGAATCAGCCATGGCATGATAAATATTTTTCAATAGGGCCACGCATTGATCATCATCAAAGGCATGAATGATGCTTTTCAGGATGTAGGTATCCCCTCCTTGCGGAACGGTTTCAAAAAAATCTCCGGGAATAATGGTAACACGATCCTCCACGCCCAGTTTTTCAATGATTTTTTTTGCTCCGTCAACAACGTGGGAAAGATCGAAAAGAACACCTTCCAGTTTTGGATATTCATAAAGAATGATGGATAGCAGGTATCCGTGTCCTCCCCCGATATCAACCAGTTTCTTCCTCCTGGAAAAATTGTAGGCTGAAAGAACCGTTGCACTCACTATTTCAGACGTTTCGGTCATTGCAAGGTTATACAGCCTGTTTTTTTCCGGATATTTCTTTAAATGTTCAAAAATATCCGTTCCCAGTATCTTTACCGCCACATCCTTACCGGTTTTAATACAGTAATTCATTTCACCAACCATTTGCCAGTTAACCGGATTCTGCTGGTGGGCAATCATGTTTTTCATCGAGCCAACACCCTCTTTCAATCCCCTGGCAAGGGGTGTCATTTGGAATGTTTTATTTGGTTTCTCACGAAAGATACCATAGCTGGCAAGAGCCCGTAAAAGCCGGTAGAGATTTTCAGGATTGGTCTTTGTGAGATCAGCCAGTTCTGTTACTGTTTTTGGTCCGTCAGACAAGCTATCGGCCAACTCCAGTTCAACGGCTACACCAATTGCACGGGCGATCCAAATAGATTGACTAAGTTCAAATATTGTCATACTGTTTGGCCCCATTCTTCTTGCCGTAGTCAACAGACAATTCTTGATCCTGTCGATAAACTTAACCAGTATTGCTGGTGGAAACCGCGGAATTTTAACCTCTTCTTTCATTCCGGATTGATATAGTGTGGTTCATTAAATAGCTCCCTGTTTTTATGTTAAATTAAGGAAAAATTGTGTGGGAATCATCATGGACCCTGAGGATTTCTAATCTTTTCCCGCGAATGGCTTAACTTTTTAACGATTTCTCTTCTTTCCTTTAATGTAACTACTTCTTTTTCAAGAGATTGAGAATAATACCGTTCCGCCTGCAGATATTCTTTCCGTGCCATGTGGAGATCACCAACCAGTGAATAGACCTGGTAAAAATCGGGATTCGAGCGGATAAAAATTTCTGTCTTTTCCAAATTCCAGTTTCCCTTTCCTTTCCTGCGGATGATTTGGTTAATCTCTTTTCGCATGCTCTGGAATATCAAATAATTCTGATATTCCTGGCTAAACAGAAAGGTATCAGCAGCAAGTGTCAGGTTGGTATCGATAATTACCCTGTTTTCTGTAAGTGGTGCATATTTAGTAAACACATCATCCAGATCATATGCAAGGTATTGGCCCAATTGGTACGGGTTAGCAGAAATCCAAACCTTCTTTTCTTCCGGTTTAAAAATGATGGAATGATGTGCGATAAGCTGGTTAATCGCTTTTTCATTTCCCAGACCGATTTTTTTATCATGAATGCCATCCCGGTTTCTTAAAATTTCTGCCATCTTTTGCGGGGAGATTCGCTCATATCGATCCATCAGTTCCATTAGCCTCATGGACCGGTATTGGGATGAGCTTTCCTCCATGTTTTGAAGATTTAAACTGTCGGTTTTAAAAGAATCGCTTTGGAAGTGGTTGGTACAGGTAATAAAATTCGTATCGGGAAGGTACAGTGCATACTTATCTGGTGTTTTTTCGATAATGGCTGTTTTGTTGTCTTCGGCGGATCCGATCATTATGGATTCAGAAACAAAGATCTCAGTCGTGCTGGCTATATTAAAAGCTTCCTCAATGTTTTTAGCATATTGAAGGATCTCACGGGTTAAGATGGTTATGGGTGTTTTGGCTTTTCCAGGGATAGTAGATTTTGCAGCATTGATGGTAACCGACAACCCTTTTTCATTCATTCCAGAGACTGCGCCGATCATACCCCCCCAGGTTACCGTCATAAACCGGTATCCCTGGTCGGGATTGGTAAATGAGATAATCTTGTTTTTAGCAAAATCATCTCCAAAATAGAAATCAAAATTCCTGCCATGGATGAGCGATGAGTCTGAGGATTTCTCATTCCATACAGAAAAGGAAGTGCATTCGACGAGCTGGAAATCCTGTAATGCATGACCCATATCATGTGCTGCATGATAATTCAGGATTCGCTGGTAGGCATTGCCGATATAATCAAACTCATGGGAAGCTGAAAGAGAAACACCATAGATTTCATTCAGAAATTCAGGCTTTATATATTTGTCCAGGTCCCGGTTAAACCAGCTGATAAAAACTTTGAGGAACCGGAGATATAGTTTTGAGGGAATGATGTGTTCAATTTGCTGAATGAAATATTCTTCCTGTTCATGGATCAGTTCACGTGTAAGTTTTCCGTTAAACACCCCTCTTTCGAATGCACTGCCTTCGATGTAGAGTTCATAAATCCCCGCACTGTTTTTCTTTAACCAGTTGTTCTTAATTCTGAATACCCCGTCAACAGATTGTGTTCTCTCCAGTTCAGTAATACCTGTATCGGCGGGAGAGGGACAGGGAAGAGTTGTAACTTTCTGCAGGATGAATAATCCGACAATCATTACGACCAGTATCGTTCCCAGGGTAACTCCTATCCATTTGATAACGCGTTTCATAATATTTTCAGGAGTAAAGTATTTTATCGATTAGTGAGCGTGATTTCATAAACTCAGAACAGGTTAGGATAGAGCTGATGGTAACTCCCAGAATACCGTGCAGGTCAAGATTTTGTCCGGCCAGGAAGAGGTTTGGAATTTTTGTACGGGGTGAAATGAATGTTTGCAGTGGATTTCTACAATTTTTCATAACACCGTATATTGATCCATCTTTTGTTCCCAGGTAATCCCGAAAGGTTAAGGGGGAAGAGGTGGTAAATGAAACGATATTGTCCGCGAGTCCGGGAATGATCTCTTCCGCAGCTTTGATGAGCTTCCACCCCTTCTGCTGTTTGAATTCGAAATAATCTTTACCCCTGTCACTTGGTCTGGATACTGTATTGAACGTATTACTCCATTTGTTAACATCTGAAAAGTTCATATACGTCATGAGAGTAATCCCCTCTGCAAAACCATCGGGACCTCTCTTGGAAGACATAAAAGCAACCAATCCGGTGGGCCAGTTCTCTTCACTGTAGCGGTGGCAAGTCCACACATCATTCTGACGGTAATAATACCGGTTGTAATTCCAGAATTCGAGGAATTCTTTTTTCAGGATTGCGTTAACAATAAATACTGAAGTCGTATTTTGCAGGGATTTGATCCGTTTTCTGTATGATTTTCTGATCATCCCCGGATCGATCATTTCCATTGTTGTGGCGGGGTGAACATTGGATATAAATTGATCAGCCTCGAGTCGCTGCTCATTTTCGAGAACGACAGACTCGATCATTCCGTTTTTTACCACGAACTTTTCAACAGCTGCATTCAAATAAAAGATTCCCTGGTTTTGTTTTATAAGCTTCATCAGATGAGTGGCAATTTGTGATCCTCCACCCTCACATCTCCATGCACTTTCAATATAGGAATTGTTGATCAGAGCATGCAAATAGAATGGAGTGGTTTCGGGTTCTCCGGCATACAAAGGATTGGTCGCTGCCAGTACCATCTGTAATTTCGGATTGGATGTGATTGTACCAATAAATTCTTTTGCATTCAGTTCTTCAAATTTGGCGCCTAGTTTTTTTTTCCTTTTATAGGTAAGGTTGTATAATGGGAAATTACTGCACATCTCATGCAATTTGTCAATATACCGGGCTAAAGCCTTTTTTTCATCCGGGAAAAAAGGAAGAAGATTCTGGACGAAACGGTTGTGACCCTGGGAAAGCGGATACTCATTCTGATCGCCGGCAAAGGTTATCCGGTCAAATCCATTTTCATCCAGTTTGCTAACGTTCAATTTGTCATGTATCCCAACATATTTGAAAAGCTGGTAGAGGTTTTGCCCGGGTGCAAAACCACCAAAATAATGTACTCCAACGTCGAACCTGACACCATCCCTGACAAAGGTTTGTAATGCCCCTCCGATTTTGTCATTTTTTTCAACCAGGCACACCCTATACCCTTCCTTACTCAGAATGGCACCGCATAGCAAACCTCCAAGTCCGCTTCCAACGACTATTACATCATACTTTTTCATTTTAGGCTCTTTCCGCTATAGTAAGGATTTTATGATTTCCAATCAATTGTGTTATCTTTTTAACGGATAACCGGTTCAAATGCGTTCCTAATATAATGAATTCAGATCAATTAATTTTTCCGGTTATCTGTGAAAAACCGGTGATAAGATTATTTTTGTAGCATGGAAGTGAACAGGAAATATCAGAATCTCTTCAGGGAAAAGAAGTGCTGTGTGATCATTCCCACATACAATAATTCTGATACCCTTCCGGACCTCATTGAAGAAGTTAGCCGGTACACGCGTCAGGTCATTGTAGTAAATGACGGATCGACGGATAAAACGCAAACGCTGCTGGAAAATGGGTTAAACAAAAAGGTTGATGTCGTTGATTATCCGAAGAACAGAGGGAAGGGGTATGCCATAAAAAAGGGATTTTTACGGGCGATGGACCTTGGATATGAGTACGCCATTACCATAGATTCTGATGGACAGCACCTCCCTGCTGACCTGCCACACTTTATAAACCGCCTTTCCCAAAATGGAAGTTCCATTGTGGTTGGTGAGCGAAGGATGCCGGGAAAGAATGTTCCAGCCAGGAATACATTTGCCAATAAATTCTCGAACTTTTGGTTCCGGCTTTATACAGGTAAGAAAATCCCTGATACTCAATGTGGATACAGGCTTTATCCTTTGAAGCATTTACAGGATATAACGTTTTATTCCACAAAATATGAGTTTGAGGTGGAAATATTGGTCCGTTCCTCCTGGAATGGGATTGGAATAGACTCGGTTCCTGTCGATGTTTACTATCCTCCGCAAGAAAAACGGGTCACACATTTTCGGCCCATACGGGATTTTTTGCGGATCAGTGTGCTGAATACGATCCTGTTTTTTGTGGCATTTTTTTACATAAAACCATTCAAATTTGTCCGGGAATTTAAACGAAAGGGATTTAAGCGCTCAATGCAGGAGTTGTTTCTTACTCCAAGTGATTCGAATTTAAAACTCTCACTGTCTGTAACTCTCGGTATATTTTGTGGAATACTGCCCATCTGGGGATGGCAACTTGCCATTGCCATCTTTTTTGCATATCTCTTCAAAATGAATAAACCGATCGTTATTACCACTGCAAATATCAGTATCCCACCCATGATCCCTTTTGTCCTATATTTCAGTTATAAAACAGGTGGAATAATTCTTGGCAATGGATCCGCAGCGATAAAATTCGGCAGAAATATTGATTTTGAGGTAGTCATGGCCAATATTTTTCAATATATACTTGGAAGTCTTGTTTTTGGTGCGTTACTGGCTCTGACTCTGGGAGGAATTACCTTTTTGAGCCTCTTTTTTTTCAGGAGGAATAGAAGGAATCCGAATGAATTGAAGCAAGTCCATGGGTAATCGAGTGATGCTGGTTACCAACGATAGATCTATACAGACGATGATATGGGTAATTTCATGACCCGCTTTTTTGTTAATTTTTTTCATTTTTTCAGGAACAGGAAAATCTTTCTGAGCATGATCTTTCTGCTCCTGTTTGTTGTTTCTGGTTTCTTCATTTTCGGGCTCTCTTTTGAAGAGGATATCACTCGGATTATGCCCAAAGATAAACAACTGGATCAGGTTGGTAAGGTGTACCGTAAGTTTGACTTCATCGACAAGCTGGTCATTACCGTATCGCCAGCGGATTCGGGAAGGAATATTGCTCCGGATCGTTTGATCGAATATGCCGATATGCTGGCGGAGTCTATAAAACAAACCCTCTATCCTGATTATACCACAGAGGTATTGGTATCGGCCGGTGAAGATCAGGTTTTGGAAATCTACGATTTCATTCACAAACACTTGCCGCTATTTCTGGATGAAGGGGATTATCTGGTGATCGATAGCCTGATCCGGGAGGAATCAATCCATCAGGGTGTAAAAAGAAATTACCGGACGCTCGTTTCCCCGGCGAGTTCAATATTTAAGAAATTTATTGTGCTCGATCCACTGAATTTTACACCCCTGGCACTTGCCAAATTGGAAGAATTTCAGGTTGCAGAGAATTTCGTAATGCATGAGGATCATTTTTTTACCAGCAACCTGAATCACCTGTTTATTTTTATCACTCCGGCACATCCATCCAGCGAATCAAAACTGAATAACCATTTGATTAAGACCATTGATGAGCATATTGGTCTGCTGGAAGATAAAATGGGAGATGTGACAGCTGAATATTATGGTGGTGTTGCCGTTGCTGTAGGCAATGCCAACCGAATAAAAAAGGACATAGCGGTAACCATTAGCATTGCTGTCATCTTAATCCTGTTAATGATCGGTCTGTTTTTCCGGCGATTTGTACTCTTTTTTGTTATTTTTCTTCCGGCAATCTTTGGGGCAATCCTTTCGCTTTCTATCCTTTCCTTTGTCTCGCATGGCGTTTCAGCGATCTCTCTGGCAATCGGATCAGTATTGCTTGGAATAACCATTGATTATGGCCTGCACTTCTTTACCCATTATAAACACGTTCGATCAGTTGAAAAAGTACTTGATGATATTGCTTCACCCGTGCTGATGAGCAGTCTAACCACCGGATCCGCATTTCTTTGCCTCTTGTTGATTGCATCCGATGTACTTAAGGATCTTGGACTTTTTGCAGCATTTAGTGTCTTTATTGCTTCTCTGTTTTCTTTACTGGTACTGCCTCACTTCATTAAAAGAGAACCCGGGAATGATAGTAAACTCCACATGGGGCTGATTCACAAAATATCCGCAATTCCGGTTGATAAAAACAGGTATATCATCGGTGCGGTTTTTATCATTTCATTCCTTTCTCTCTTTTTCTTTCGGAAGGTCGGATTTGAGGGGAATATGTATGCAATGAACTATATGTCTGATGAACTTACAACAGCCGAAGCCAATTTAAGTCAACTTACCGACTTGACCCTGAATTCAACCTATATTGTGTCAAGAGGAAAAGATTTCAATGAAGCATTATGCAGCAATGAAAAACTATTGCCTGAATTAGAGAAGTTAAAAGAGGAGAATATAGTTACTAATTATCTCTCTATCAGTTCATTTTTTGTCTCCGACTCGATACAGGAAGGGAGGATTGAACGGTGGAAACAATACTGGTCTGGGGGCAAGAAGGAAACATTGTTGTCTAACCTGGTTTCTGCCGGATCTCAATACCATTTTAAAGAGAGTGCTTTTGATGGTGTCAGGAGCATGATCGATCGGGAATACCGACCCATTTCCGGGAAAGAGTTTTTGAAACTGGATCTTGCGGTTTTTAAGGATTGGATCTCCGAATCTGAAGATGAAGTTTACATCGCCAACCAGGTTAAAATTGACAGGGAACAGCGACATCTAATTTATTCCCGGTTCGGGGACGATGAGGTCATTATTTTTGATAAATCCTTTATAACAGACAAGCTGATTGAGGTGCTGAAATCGAATTTTAAGTTTCTTCTCATCGTTTCAATGAGTTTGGTGTTCTCTTTCCTTCTTCTCTATTTTGGCAGGATAGAGTTAGCTACAATCGGTTTTATACCCATCCTGTTAAGCTGGTTATGGACACTGGGTATCATGGGTATGATGGGCATTCAGTTTACCATCTTTAACATCATCATTTCAACCTTTGTTTTTGGCCTTGGAATAGATTACTCCCTCTTCATTATGCGTGGGTTGTTGCAGGAGTTTAAATTCGGTTACCAAAATTTCAATTCCTATAAAACATCCATTCTTCTATCTGCAACAACAACTGTCATTGGGATCGGGGTTTTACTGCTTGCAAAACATCCTGCTTTGAAATCAATAGCAGCGGTATCTGTCGTGGGGATCATCAGCGTTATTATCATCTCATTTACTGTTCAACCCATCTTGTTTCGGTGGCTCCTATCCCGCAGAAGTGCCGAAAAATTATACCCGATTACATTTGTGGAAGGGATTGTATCATTTTACAGAATACTGATATTGACCCTGTTCCATGTTGTTTTCGTTTTACTGGTTATCCCGATCTATGTTCTACCTGTAGGCAGGAATAGACGATACAGGTTTTTAGTTGAGCTGATCTATTATTGTTCGAAAGGAATACTTTTTTCCGTAGGATTCTCAAGAAGAAAGAACCTTCTCTTTTCAGGTTTGCCGTTGGATCCCGGCATTTACGCATTCACTGCTGAACCGGTTTGGAGTCAACTGGTTCTTCATGCACTGAAGAGAAGGGTGGTAATTTATGAGCCGGAAAACCAACAGGGAGGAAAGCGGGTTGATCTGTTTTTCGGCATCCCGAGGAGGTTATTTAACCATTTCTTTCCGGACGGGAATCCCGATAACGAAAACAATAATGCCATATCCATAGTGTATGCTGTTCCATTACCTGGTCATTCAACTGATCCTTATCCACGGGTTGATGAAAAACTGATTCATCTTGCCAGGTTGACCGGGATGAGTGTTATTCCCATGTTTTTTTTCAGGGCCAGTGCCTGTTTTGATGGAAGAGCTTCCTTCCTGTTACCGGATAAAATCAGAATAACCCATGCAGAACCCATATCACTGGCGGGAATAAACAGGAATGCTCTTGTTTCAGTGAGGATCGGGGAGATCAATGAACGAATAGGAATCCAGTTTAAACAGTTCACAGGCAGATTGAGAACCCCTGATATTCTCAGGAGGGCCCTCATAAAAAATTATATTTTTAAAGGACCTGTGCTTGAATGGTATATGAGAGTTAAGATTCACCTGGAGAAGAATTACACCCTGTTTCATGAATTGCTGCCGGGAGAAGGTGCCATAACTGATATCGGATGTGGTTATGGGTCCATGACCTACATGCTGAGTATCCTTACTCCCGGTCGTACATTAACAGGCATTGATTATGACGAGGAAAAAATTGCTGTTGCCAATCATTGTCAGGCAAAAAGCAACCGGATTGTATTTACTCATGGAAACATTAATGAGATAGATCTACCGGAAAGCAACGCCTTTATTCTGAGCGATGTGTTGCACTATCTGCCCTATGATATGCAGGAAAAACTGATCCACCGGTGTGCCGAAAAGCTTGCACCCGAAGGCAGGGTTATCATACGGGAAGGTGATGCGGAATTGAAATCAAGGCATTTTTTAACCAGGCTATCTGAATTTTTTTCCACCCGGTTGGCATTTAATAAGACCCTGGATGAGAAACGAGACCTGTTCTTTCCTACAAGAAACGGGCTGATCAACATTTTATCGAAACAGAAATTCACAGTTGAAGTGATCGATAATACACGGTATACATCCAATTTGATCTATATCGCAAAACGAACAACATCATGACTTCGGGATTGAAAAAAATAATGGATACTCTCTCCTGGATTGCGTTACCCGGACTGATGTTTTTTCTCTTCTATCTGATCAACCAGGAAAGCGTATGTTTTTTTATCATGGGTACAAGTCCCGGAACGGTGTCCATCGCTGTTGCTCTTTCTGTGTTGATTGTTCTCTACCTTGTTTTCAGAAATTTTGAACTGACGATCATAGCATTTCTAAGCACCCTCCTTGCGTTTATCCTTACTGCGGGTATCGGTTTCTTTTTTAGGTTTGGAAGAGATGTATCCGTCCCCTGGATCTTGATATACGGATTTAATTTGTCCCTGGGAACAACATTATTGTTTACCTTTCATCATGGAGGGAGAGGAATGAAATGGTTTTCAGCTGCTGGTTTTCCGCTCACCTGCCTGGTTCTCCTGGCAACCGGATTTTTGCTCCTTACAATCACAGATAACAGGGCGGGTAAGTTCATCGGTCTTGCCTTAACAGGTGTCGCCAACACCCTTTTATATACTGTTTATTTTCAACGGATGGCTTATGAGCAACTTTTTAGTAAACGGATTGAAAGAGGGGTGAAGCCGTTGACTTTCCTTCAGATCATTCAAACCTTGTGGACCTATTTTATCCTGGTGTTGGGAAGCGGATTACTGGGATTATTCGGATTGCTGGTGTACGCGCTCCTGTTTTTGGACATTGAACGCAGGAAATTGATTTTTCACTATATGGTGATGTATTACTCACGGTTTTTCATATGGATTATCCCCATGAGGGCCAAGCTAATCAATGAAACGCAAGAAAAATTTAAAAAGCCGGCTGTACTTATTTCTAATCATCAATCCCTGATCGATACAACGCTTATGTTTCGATTATGCCCAAAGGCAATTATCCTGACGAATGATTGGGTTTACAACTCCCCCATTTTTGGCCACATTTCCAAACTTGCTGATTTCTACAATGTTTCTGCTGGTATTGACCGGGTTTTTGAAAAGCTCAGGGGAAGGATTGAAGAAGGATATTCCATCATCGTTTTTCCAGAGGGGACCCGTTCCAGGAATAAAAAAATCCAGCGTTTTCACCGGGGTGCTTTTTATATAGCTGAAAAACTGGAAATGGATATTGTCCCCATCCTATTTTGTGGAACGGATGAAGTACTGAAAAAGGATGAGTTTTGGGGGAAAAGTAATTCAATTGTTCAGAAAATATTCCCCCGGATAAACATCACGGACAGTAATTTTGGTGAGAACTATTCTAAACGGGCAAAACAGGTGAGGCAATATCTTGCGAAGGAATATGAGCAACTGAAAGGGGAGTGTTATTCATCCTCTTTTCAGAGGTGATGGATGAATGCCGGAATCAAATGGCAGTGTACAAAGAGAATCGCCTGATTGTGTACCGTGAAAAATTAATATCCCGCGCACATTATATCACATCTGTTCCCTTTTTTATCAACCAGAGTTTTCCAACCTCGTAGTGAAACTCATCAATCGGCAACCGGGTTGTTGTTACGGAGTTGAAAAAGTTGTATTTGGCAAGGTCATGATCGATGATCGCCTCTTTCATTTCCCGGTATAGGAGTGTACCCGGCATTGGAGTCAGAATAGTATATCCTGCATAACTCACCCGGTGTGAATCGGCATAATCAGCCAGGGCCTTGAAGTCATCGTGAGTATAGTAACCCGGAACAACGTAATTGCCACGCAACAGGATCCCGTTCTGGTGAAAAACACGAATGGCTTCCTCAATGATACCGGCAGGTGACTTTTTTTTGTAATACGCAAGTTCTTCATCCCTGAATGATTCGAATCCACAGATAACCACTTTTAATCCCGTTCTGGCAAGTTTCTCAATAAGCCCTGGGTGTTTTACTGCCGTATCAGCACGGATATCCATGATGAACTCTTTTTCAATGCCTTCTTCCTGAATACGGTCGAGCAGCCGGTTAATAAAGTCAACATTCACAATGGTGTTGGCATCTGCAAACCGGACAATTGAATAATCGACCAGTTTCAATTCCGTGATGATACTTTCCAGATCACGCTGGTGGAATTTCTTTTTGAACTCGCACCAGATGGAGCAAAAAGTACATTCATAAGGACAACCCTGTGATGTAAACAGGTAGGTCGACGGTTCAATGTTTTTCCCCACCCTGTAAGTTGATCTCCAGCGGTTCAGGAGGCTGCGGTCGGGCATCAGAAAATCCCTTCCGGCTGCATCCCATGATGGCGTATGACCGGGGGTCCTGGTTAATCCATCTGGTGAGTTGACAAATATTCCGGGGATTTTATGGAATGGCAAAGCTTTCTCCCGGGCTTCAACCACCTTTCGAAACGTATCACCAGCTTGTCCGGGACAGACAATATCGATGGCCCGATCCGTGAAATCTTCGGGGCAGAGTGTGGTATGAAGTCCTCCTGCAACCGTTAAAATGGAGGGATCATATTGTTTGACGGTTTCGAATATTTCAATGGAGAAGTTGAATTCCGATGTGATGACGGTTATGCCTACGATGTCAGGATCATGCTCACGGAGTAGTTGTAGGGTTAAATTCTGTAGCGAAGGTGTCGCGGGATCGAGATCATACTCTCCTTTCATATCAAAAACCCTGACATCATGATCTTTTGTTGCAGCTGCGATGGTCAGTAAACCCAGCGGTGGTCCAATGAGCTTTCTATGAATGAATGGTTTTGCCTCCTCAGGAGCGGATTCAAGGATCTGATTCTTCGGTGAACGAGGTGGATTGATTAACAGGATCTTCATGAGAGCTAAGTGATATTATTCACTTTTCTAATTTTAAATGGGACAGGAGCTGTTGGGTGTAAGGCTCGTCATCGTGGTATAAAATAACAGGCTGCCGGACTGAAAATCCGGCAGCAGTGAATTAATAGCAAGGCTGAAAAAGGAATACCGGTTCACAGATGGAACGGCAATTCCCAAACCAATTAAAGGACTTTCTTTCCAAGAAAAGCGCCCAGTTCCTTACCACATGTGGCATATGCTTCAGCGATCCGAATACCGGGATCTAAATAGAATTTTTTCATGGTAATAGGGTTTAATAATGATCAAAAGAAACTATAATACAGGGCCAGGAAGCCATGAACAATTGCGCCTGTGGCCAGTGCTATACCGAACCTCTTGTGGCTTTTGAATGAGATCCTGATTACTTTAAGTCCACTAAAAAGTTGGATTAGAACCAGAACCAGATTGATTATCCCAAGAACAATAATAACGATATACATGGTGAAAGGATTTAGTTAATGCATTGATATTATCGTGTGAATAGCACAAAAGAAAGGGTTACCGGTCACATCACATCGATCACTACTTCTTTCGGGCCGGCGCTTCCGTGTTTATTGCAATTGCCCTGGATAACGATTTTCGATTTTTCGTTCAATACAAATTTGTATTCCAGTGTAAAATTGCCCGCTTCAGGCCGCTCCTTTTTGTTGTATTCCCAGCGTTTCACCTCTTTATCATTGATCTTAACAGAAACCCAATCGGTAAAATGAGTAGCTGAATTTCCCATGTGTTTTACATGGATGACCACTGTAACTTCACTTCCTTTTTCAGCTTTTTCAGGTGCGGTTAACTCAACAGATGTTTTGTTTGCCATTGCCGAAACCGGGATGATTAACACCAGGGCAACTAAAAAAAGTGTCTTTAGCATTTGATTTTTCATCACATGAATAATTAGGTATGAGTAAAAGGATTCCGCTCAAATTTAGAAAAAAATCCCGTTCAACGAACTTAAAGAGATGCATAAGATTCCAACCATGTATTATAGGTGCTTCCTGGGCTAAATCAAAACTGTATTTTCCAGGTCGCCATCGGGTAGAATCCCATCTTATAATTTTTGTGAATTTCTCCGGTATTGACATCGATCCTTTCCAGGAATACGGTGGTGTAATTTGTCCGGTACTGAAAATCCATGGCCGTTTCCATGTCGAATTTTGGTCTGTTCCGCTTAATGCCCAATCGAAGGCTCGCCCTGATGTAATCCTTGCGCCGGGGTTCATAAGCCCGGTCCCAATCCAGGACAATTTCCCCCAATCGTACCGTCTCTTCAACATCATATGGGACATAGGGAACTCCACCGGCCCAGGTTGCTTTCAGTCCGAAATTGAATGCAATATCTTTCCGGTTTGGGAAAATCAGCTCATAACCACCAATGGCATTGAAAACATAATTGCCATTAAAAGCACTGTTTCTTTTTATTCCATCATGGCCCTCATAGGTGGAGCTGAACAAGGATGCTGTAATGAGGAAATAATAGTTATTGCTCAGGAACCGTTCGAATGTCAATTCAACCCCGTAATTTTCACCGGTCCCTTCGTTAACAAGGCTATCCTGCCTTTCAATAAAATATTCTGCCCCGGTATTCAGGAGGGAGTAAGCGGGATTTTTTGGTTGAACAGGAATATTAAACAATTTTTGGTAGTATGTTTCAATCTTTAGTCTCAGGTTTTCATTCAGCAGATAATCGTATCCGAGGATCACTTGATGGCTTTTTGACATTCCAAGGTTTCGATTGGATTGAACATAGCTTCCATCCGTTTGGGGAGACAACACGAAATAGAATAAACGAGGCTGAATCTGACTGTGCAATCCGTAACCCAGGTTGATCGATTGATTTGTAATGAACTCCCACGTAATCCCCACTCTTGGTTCAAGAGACCAGGACCCGTTAAAGGTAAGGTATTGGTAATGTACACCCATGGATGAAGAGAGATGATCCGTAAATTTATGCTGCCATTGGGTAAAAGCCCTGATCAATGAAAGGTTACCTTCGGCATCGGTATCCAACCGGTAGTTCCCGTGATAGTATTGACTATCGGCAAAGCTGGTCTGGTAGATATCGTACATTGCACCAAGAACCAGTGTATTTCTGGCATTGATCTTCCGGGTAAGCTGGGAGGTAAAGGAGTATTTCGTTTCTGATGATTGCTCTCCAGCCCAGATAAACGGGTCGGGGTTGCTCACAGTAAATGTGTCGATCCTGGTTTCAACACGGGAACCCATTACCGAAGCGGTGGTTTTTAACCGGGTTTTCTTTTTAATGAAATGGGTGTGTGTAAGGCCAATCACCCCGATATCTGATCCATTGGTAAGATCTTCTCCAGAATCATTAAATGACCAGTCGGACTGATCCTTATCGGAATCCCATATATCAATGTGACTCAGTCCGCCCATTCCGATGATGGAAAAACTGCCGGCCCTGGTGTTGGGCAGATTGATTTTTAGTGTCAGGTCCTGGTACTCTGCTGCTTCTTCCAGATTAATCCCTAGTTTTTCAATAATGGAGACAATCGAGTATCGATAACTGAAAAGATAGGAAGCTTTTGAGTTCTTTGAAAAGGGTCCTTCTGTTCCAAATTCTATACCGTTCCATCCAATCTGGCCCCAGTGTTCCCGTTTTTCATTATTCCCGAACCGCATGTTAAGGTCAAATACTCCGGCGAGCGCATTCCCGTATTCAGCGGGGAATGCACCGGTATAAAAATCGGAATTGGTTAACAGGTTGTTGTTCAGGATTGAAATGGGACCACCGGTCGTTCCGGAAGCACCGAAATGATTTGGATTCGGGATCTCAATGCCATCAAGACGCCAGAGCAGGCCAATGGAAGAATTGCCACGGATCACGATGTCATTCCTGTTATCCCTGGCTGTCATAACCCCTGCGTAATTGGCAGCCATTCGTGCAGGATCTCCATAACTTCCAGGATACCGGTTTGTCTCTTCCACTGTAAAAGACCGTGCACTGACTGTTGCCATTTCATTAATGGGGCGGTCTTTCCTCGAGTAAGCCTTTACGGTCACTTCATCGAGGGTTAATACTTTCTCTTCCATCTCTATCTCAAGCACCATCTCTTTGGCAGAGGTGAGTTCCATTCCCGGAGTGGTTACTGTATTGTATCCAACATAGCTCACCTGAAGGTCGTATCTTCCGATAACGATTTCTTCAAAGCGAAACTCCCCATGGTCATTTGTAATGGTACCATGCTGGGAATCGGAACCAATAAGGATGACATTCACACCTGACAGCGGGAATTGTGATGCTTTATCCACAACAGTCCCACGAATATTCTGTTTGAAAACAACCTGAGAAAAGCCGCTGGAAATAAAGATTCCCAGAAACAGGATAGTCAGTGGAAATGAATGGACTGATCTGGAGAATGTCATGGGCGTAAACGGTATCAAAAGATTTTTTTCATTCCGTAATGCAAAAATCTCTCCATATTTTCAAAGGAGGATGGAACCGGTTTCCCGGATTAGCAATAAAAGTAACAAAATAGTGGCAATTCAACGGGTGAGCAATATTTTATAGTATTCCGTACTAAAAAACAAGACCCCGCAAACAGATTGCGAGGTCTAGCTTTGGATGTATACCATCCGTTAAAATTTGAAAGATGCTCCAACAGTGAGATAGCTTATACCGTATCCAAGTTCCGCCATTAAGGCAAAATTTGGCTTGAAAAACCACCGTATTCCTGCAAATTCACTATGAGCCACACCGGTGCTCTGTTCACTAACAGTGACACCCGTTGGCCAATCACCGATCTCTTTACTGCTTACAAATTTGACCCCGAGGATAAGGCCGGCATAGAGATCCAGGTTATCTACCAGATCAAAATGATAGGCTCCACGAGCGCCAAGAACGATGTACGTATATTTCCATCCGTATTCATAGGTTAGGTACTCTGTCTCCCATTTCGATCCGCTGATCCCGAAATATCCACCAACACCGATATACCCGATGCCTAACTTATTGGTAATACCCTGCTCATAGGAGAGGGATATCGGTGGGATTCTCATTTTGTAAAGTTTACCGGAGTAAAGAGCAGAACCTATTCCAATCCCCAGATTAATCGTTTTGTCTCCTTTCTCAAACGGTTGTCCCTGAGCCATGAGCTGGACTCCGAAAACAACAACCATAATCATAGCAATTTTTTTCATAATGTATCGTTTTTTGGATTTTAAAAAATCAACGCGTAAAGGTATAGTTTTTTATATTCGATATGCTACTTAACCTGGTAAAATTTTTCACAAAGGTTTTAAACAGGGCAAGACATTACCGGTCTTGAAGCTTACTTTGAAGTTTCCTGTTTTCGCTTTGCGTGATTTTTTTCATTCGTTGTTGTGTCATATAGGTAAAAATGGTCTTGTGAATCTTATCGCCTGTTGAATTGAAGTTTTCCGGGGTAAACTTGTTCCAATAGAACCGTGTCCTTTTCACGATCTCATTGAAGCTATAACCTTTTTCCACAACATATTCAAGGGCTTTCATGATTTCCTGGTTTGTCATACTCGGGTGGGATACATTGGTGATGTTTGTTCTGTTATCCTGCAATTTATCCTCCTTTGACAGCCGCTGGTATAATCTTGATCCCGGCAGTGCATGAACGGGTGAAAATACCGGAAGAATATTGGTTTCCTCGCAAAATTCGCAGGTTCGATAATAGGCATCGATATCATCTTCTTCATAGCCGATGGCAAACCATCCGGAGATGACAATACCCTGCTCCTGCATAAAAGCAATGCTCTCTTTCATCCTGGAGATTACATCCTGGTGGTTGCGAATACCCATTTTGGAAATGCTTCGGCTTTTTTTCAGCACCTTGTTATTAATGGATTCAATACCCACGGCTGCATAAAGAAATCCAGTTTCAACTGCTTTTCGGATGACCTCCTGTCCTTTTTTTGTTGTTGCCGCATCAAGATTAGCCTGGCCGGTCCAGTAATTTCTTTTTTTCAGCTTCGAAATCCGGTCGAATAGCTCCAGGTAATAAGCATACGTGGATGGTCTGCCGAATACCGTATCATCCAGGAGATAATAATATCCTGTAAAACCGGCAATTTCATTCACCACCTCCTCAACGGGTCGCATTCTGTATTTACTTCCAAATAAGGTCGTCACAGTACAGAAGTCACAATCTATCGGGCATCCCCTGGAAGCATAAACCATGTCGAAGGTGTATTTTCTTTTAAACAAACTTCTGTTGGGTTTTGGAAGACCTTCCAGGTTAGGCATTTCATCGAGCTGGTAGTATGTTCTCCCTTGCGGATCAAATGGAGAAGGGGAACAAACATAAAAATCCTTCAACCGATCGTTTTGCAGATCCTTGAGTAATTTGGGCCACAATGTCTCCGCTTCTCCGATAACCACGCTATCGGCATGTTCAATCGCTTCAAAAGGAACAGAAGAGACCTGCGGACCGCCAAGGACAACCGTTACATTTCTTTTGCTAAACTCATCTGCGATACGGTATGCTATATCTTCAGCAGAAAGCCTGATGCTAATACCGACAAGATCAATGGGTTCATCATAGTTGATTTCATTGGAATCCATCAGCATATCAATAAACTCATAATCATGCTCCGGTGCTGTACCAGCGAGAATCGGCAGAGATAAAGGCATAAAGGGTTCCCGGTTCTTCAACGGATCGTTTGGGTTTGCAGATAAAATAAGCTTAATCTTCATAGTACACTGTCTCAGAGGTAACAATACATGGGATTGGTTTACGGATCTCCAGGATTTTATTAACCACTTTTAAATCACAAAAATAATTTTCTTGTGGAATTTTCCTGAATGTAAACAAATCAATATTTTTACAGCCTGGAAATACCATTTCTTTGAAAAAGGGTATTTTTTGATGAGAGATTGAACTAACCATTTGAAAGATAATTAGTTTAGTAAGCAGGAGCGATGCCGGACTATGAACATGAAGGAACGGGATGCAGGGAGGGAAAAAAATTTACGTTATTCCTGATCAGTCCATTTCAGCAATTCAAGCATTTTGGAACACAATGTTTTACTGCCAGACTGGTTGGCCGGAAAAACGCAAACACATCCCTCGCCCTTCCGATTTTGGCAGCCCTCACCCCCGATTATTATGATATCAAAATTTTTGATGAGGAGCTGAACCCCATTCCCATAAATGCAAAACCGGATATCGTTGGTATTACAACTCATACTCCGTCAATTCAGAGAACCTATCAAATAGCAGGTATGTTCAGAGACCGGGGAGCTAAAGTGATCCTTGGAGGACCGCATGTGACCTATGAACCGGAAGAGGGTCTTGTACATGCCGATAGCGTGGTTATCGGTGAAGCGGAAGAACTATGGGGAAAGTGCCTGGCAGACTTCGAGCAGGGAAAACTTCAGGAGATATATCAGTCGGAACAGAAAATAGACTTCTCACAGAATGTCCTCCCGAGATGGGACCTGGTGGACACAAGTAACGTGCTGTCGCTCAGTGTACAGGCTACCAGAGGGTGCCCTTATAAATGTGAATTTTGTATTGTCTCAAAAATGTTTGGCAGGAAAGTCCGATTCCGGGATATCGATAATGTGGTTGAGGAGGTGGCAGCCCTGCCCATCAGGAACATCCTGTTTGTGGATGATAACCTGACCATAAATAAAAAATATGCTCTGGAATTGATGCGGAGAATAAAGCCCTTCGAAATTACCTGGACCTGCCAGTCAAGCCTTGATGTGGCTGACGATGAGGAACTGTTAAAAGAAATGGCAGAAGCCGGTTGCCGTTTTATCGTATTGGGTTTAGAATCCGTCAACCCGGAGAGCATTAAAGAGACCAAGAAATTTCAGAACAAAGCAGAACACTACCTCGATGCGATTCGCCGGATAAACAAAGCTGGAATTCAGGTTTACAGCTCGTTTATCGTCGGATTTGACCATGATACGCTGGAAGAGTTTAACAACATTTATCAGTTTGCCATTAAAGCTGAACTGGTGTATGTCATGGTCAGTATACTGGGAACCCACGAAGGGACAGACCTGCATGAAAGAATGAAAAAGGAGGGCAGATTGGTTCAGGGGAAAGCAAAATATACCGGCGGCATGTTTCCCGTCCTTCACTATATGCAGATGTCCCAGCTTGAACTATTCGACAGGTATCACGAAACTCTTAACCACTTGTACACCTGGGAATCCATTGGAGAAAGAGCATTTCCACTCTTTGTTAAGGGATATTTTGTTCGAACCTATAAGACCGATCAGAGTGGATTTTTCTTTAAATTAAAAATGACCTTCCATCTTTTGTGGATTTACCTCTTTTCCAGGGATAAATCCAAACGCCAAGCGTTTTTAAAAATGATCAACCTGATCCGGAAGGATAAGATTGCCATTGAGTCGGCAGCAATTTTCCTTGTTTCAATGGAAGGATTTCGCCGCCACCTCCGGGTAATGAAAAAACACCTTCCGGAAATGCGGAACGAGATAAAATTGCAGGATAAAGGAGCATGGAAAAACCAAATGGTAGATCAGAAATGAACCCGTTAGATTTTCATGTGGGTATCGTAGGGAAAGGAAAAATGGGAACCAGTCTTTTCGGTTATCTCCTTGACTTTGAATTCCCACTGGTGTGGATCTGCAAAACAAAGAATGATGTTGAGGATCTTGAAAAACAGGTAAGGAAAAGATGGACGAGAACGTTTAGAACAGGACTTATTGATCATGACAGGTATGAAAACCGGTTGAATCAAATACACGTAAGTCATTTGCCCCGGAAGTTGGCACAATGTAATTTAATCATCGAAACCATAACGGAGGATCTCTGCCTGAAAAGAAAATTGTTTGAAAAACTTGATCGGGTCACAAATAGCGATTGTATCTTTGCATCCTGTTCCTCTTCCATACTCCCGGAAGATTGGTATACACATGGTAAGAGGAAAGATAAAGTGATTGGGATGCATTTTTTTTATCCCGTCCCGTTTACCAATATTGTCGAGTTAATCATTGCCCGGAATACAAGCAGGCAAACACTGCAGAACTCCCGGCTTTTCCTAAACCACATGAATAAGAAGTTTATTCTTCAGCAGGGGGAAAGTGCTTTTTTGTTAAACCGTTTATTTTTGGATTTTCAGGCAGGAGCATTCCAGCTATGTAAAGAGAACAACCTTTCATTTAAAGAAATGGATGACTTGATTGTAAGGGATTTTTTCCCTGTGGGAGTGTTTGAATTTTTTGATCGTGTTGGAATTGATGTAATACGCAATTCAATTGACCGGTACACGGAAAATGCGAAGAACCGGGGATTCTACCAACCGTTGCTGAATCATCTGGGGAACATGATTAGAGAGAACAGGTTAGGGATGAAAACGGCCCAGGGTTTCTATACCTGGGAAGCACAGCAAAGAGTCACTCCGGATAACAACAATCAAAAAAGCAGCATAGAGGCGTGTAACGGATCGATTACAGAGAGGCTGAGAGGTTGGTATGTCGATGCTGCCACGCGGTTCGTCGAACAGGGGTATTGTACTGAAGAAGAACTTACCTTCGCGGTCAAAGAATACATGAATTGTGAAAAAGGTCCCTTTGAATTGTAAATAAAATGAATCATACAGCGATGAATCGAAAAGTAGTGGTTACGGGGATGGATGTTATTTCTGCCCTTGGGCTGAATCTCGATACGAATTGGGAAAACCTTGTTCAGGGTAAAAGCGGTGTTAAGCGAATTTCATTGTTTGACCCTTCAGATCTCCAAACACAGATTGCTGCAGAGGTTCCAATGAATTTTGAGGATCTCGCCAGAGAGTATATCCGGAAACGTACGGCAAGGCAAATGACCAGAGTGACACAGTTCTGTTTTACCTGTGCCAAAGTGGCTGTTGAAAAAAGCGGAATCGATTTCTCAAGCGTTGACAAAACCCGATGTGCTGTAATAATGGGTGTTGTAAATACCGGTAATTCCAGTGTGGAAAAGGGAACAACCATTCAAAATGCGATCTTAAAAAGTATGAATAATTCCATGTCTGCCTGGATATCGCTGGAATATAAACTTCTTGGACCCAATTATACTGTGGCTACAGCATGTGCATCCTCAGCTTATGCCATCGGATTGGGCTATGACCTGATTCAATCGAACAAAGCAGATATTGTGATAGTGGGTGGGGCGGATTCAATCATCAATCCTGAAGAGATACGCGGGTTTAATGAACTCTTTGCCCTGTCGGTTGAAAATGATCCTCCGGAAAAAGCAAGCAAACCATTCTCAAAAAGCAGGGATGGATTTGTTATTGGAGAGGGTGCAGGTGTCCTTATCCTTGAATCGGAAGAGTTCGCACTGGCGAGAAAAGCAACAATCATTGCAGAAATTACAGGTTATGCGCTAACCAGTGAGGCCTATAATATTATGGCACCCATGAATGATGGAGAAGGCATGGCTCAAACCATGGAACTGGCCTTGCAGAATAGCAATCTTAAACCGGCTGATATTCAATATATTAATACACACGGGACCTCTACAATCCTGAATGACCGATATGAAACACTGGCAATCAAAAAAGTTTTTCAGGAGCAAGCATACCAGATCCCCATCTCATCATTGAAATCGATGATAGGACATACCATTGGTGCTGCCGGTGCAATCGAGGCAGCGATTACCATCATGAGCATGTTGAAAGAAACCGTCACACCGACCATTAACTATGAAAAAGATCCGGAACTGGACCTTGATTTTGTTCCCAACAAAGCCAGAAAACACCCCATAACACATGCCCTTTCAAACTCATTTGCATTCGGGGGACACAATGCATCAATCGTCCTGAAAAAGTACGACACTTTTGAATAATGAGAATCATATATATGTAAGAATTTTTCTATATTTACACTCGTTTATTTTAAAAGGTGTATTGATGTTTAGTATAAGTTGAAGAAAATGAACAAATTAACAGACGAGACTCGGAAAGAAGTGAATGAAATTGTTTATCAATTTTTTGCCGATGAGTGCGAAGTGGAATTGAACGCAATTGATGATACAACCGATATTTTTCAAGATCTTGGTGGTGATTCCCTGATGTTCCTGGAACTGATTGAAATTTTTAAAAAGAAATACTCTCTGAATATCGATCTAAAGACAATTGGTAAATACAATGTTAAGCATCCTGTGCGTACCGTGGGTCAATTGATCCACACCCAATTGTTGATCATTGAACACGAGAATGCCATCCTGGAATTGGATTAATCCTGTTCACTAAATCCCTGCTAATGATCTTTGGTTGCGGTGTTGATATTGAAGAGATAAACAGGTTTACCAGGCATTTAGATCTATATGAACCCCCTCCCTCCTTTATTGCTGATGTTTTTACACAGAAGGAGGTCTCGTTAAACAATGCCTTACACAAAGAAATCAGATTTTCATTGGGCTTCTCCTGCAAGGAGGCAATGTTCAAGGCGTTTGGAAGAAGCTGGACCAACAGCCCGATATCCTGGAAAGACATTGAATTAATCTTTCGTGGAGATACACAGGAAAATTATGATATCGAATTGGGTGGTTATGCAAAGGAACTATTCATCCAACAGGGATTACAGCGAATAGACTCACATGCAGAATATACCGAAACCTTCGTGATGTTTCAGGTGGTTTTGATTAAGTAGATGAGAATGAAAACAGCTTGGATTTTTCCCGCTTTTATTTCGGAATACATTGGCAACGAGGATCAGATTCTCTCCTTATTATCATCCGATTTTGATGCGTTATTGAAAAGAGCTGCTGAGGTTACCCAAACAGATCTGAACAGCTTTCAAATGGAAACCAATGACTTCCTGGCTGAGGAAAATAAGAATCAATATATATCCTATGTGTTTAGTTGTGTTGTTGTTAATATCCTGAAAAGAAGAGGATTAAAACCGGATTTTCTTTCCGGATTGAGTATGGGAATCTACGCAGCACTGTATGCCGGGAATTCCATTTCCTATGAGGATGGATTACGTTGTATAAAAGAAGCATATGAACTGTCAGACAACAGGTTGAATCAGTATGATTTTGGGATGGGGGCAATCATTGGTCTTACGCATGAGGAACTTGATAACATTATCCACTCCATCAGCAATGATGTTGATATTGTGAATACCAACGGGCTCCACTCATATGTCATTTCAGGGATCTCCTCTGATGTTAAACAGGTAGCATTGAAAGCCCGTACAGAAGGTGCATTTCATTCCGGATTACTCGATGTATCTTGCCCCTATCATTCAAAATTTATGAAGGATGTGGCTTCGGAATTTCATGCTTATGTTAATGAGCTGAGTATTGAGACATCTGAAATTCCATTGGTCTCCCTGATCGATCAATCAACTTTCAGGTACCGGGAAGAAATTGCTCATGAACTGGCAAGAAACCTGGACTCTGAAATAAACTGGTATCGGACCATGAAAACCATGATTGAACTGGGAATAGAAACATTCATTGAGTGTGGAGCAGGAAAAAGCCTATACAAAATGGGCAAGTTTATTGAGGGGGATTTCAGGATTTTTCCAATTAACAAACTGCCGGTGTACATGAATTCATAGGATAGCGGAACCCATTTTGCGGATAAGTATGATCTGCAACAGGAAAGCCTGACAGTTTGGCTTATTTTAAGAAGATATTGCTTAAATTTGCTCACTTAAAAAAACTAAGGAAAAGCAAGATTTGCCGGGACACGATATTTTATCGGGCCTTCAGTGAAACAGGAGAGTAAATTATGATAACGTTTAAGAAACAGAAGGTAACCGCCGAGGATTTTTACAGACTGCTTTTTGGTGGAGAAAAAATCGAAATCAGCGAGGAAGTCATCAGCAGGGTGAAATCCAGTTTCGACTTTTTGCAAGGTTTTTCAAAAGATAAGATCATCTATGGGATCAATACCGGACTTGGACCCATGGCGCAATACAGGATCGATGAGGCTGATCAGATAGAGCTTCAGTATAATCTCATTCGCAGCCATTCAGCTGGCACGGGTGATCCAATCCCCGGGATCTATGTTAAATCGTTGATGATAGCGCGGTTAATCACCTTTTTGCAGGGTAATTCCGGCGTTCATCCGGATATAATTCACCTGCTCAAGGAGATGATAAACCGGGAGATCTACCCGGTTATTTATGAACATGGAGGTGTAGGTGCAAGCGGTGACCTTGTTCAATTATCCCACCTGGGGCTTGCATTGATAGGCGAAGGAGAAGTTACTCATCAGGGTGAAACCCGTCCGACAAAGGAGGTGTTCGACGAATATTCCCTTCAACCACTGAAAATGTATATTCGTGAGGGATTGGGGATAATTAACGGGACCTCTGCCATGTCAGGGATCGGTGTGGTTAATCTGATACAGGCAAGAAACATGTTGCATTGGTCTGTGATCATTTCCTGCCTGATCAATGAGATTGTCGAATCCTATGACGATCATTTTTCATTTGAGCTGAACCAGGTCAAATCGCATGAGGGACAGAGAACCGTTTCAAAATGGATGAGGGATGTTCTTTCAGATAGTCAGCTGATCAGAAGAAGATCCGAACACCTCTATAACAACCATATTGGTCCCGGTGTATTAAACGACAAGGTACAGGAGTACTATTCGGTTCGTTGTATACCTCAAATTCTGGGACCTGTGCTGGATACACTTGATCATGCAGAATCAGTGGTCATGAATGAAGTCAATTCTGTGGATGATAATCCGATCATTGACCAGGATAATGAGAATGTTTTTCACGGAGGTAATTTTCATGGAGATTACGTTGCCATCGAAATGGATAAGCTGAAAATAGCCATTAGCAAATTATCCATGCTGGCAGAACGACAGTTGAATTTCCTCTTGAACAGTAAATTGAATGCGAGATTACAACCGTTTGTGAATTTAGGAAAACTTGGACTGAATTTTGGAATGCAGGGGATTCAGTTCACAGCAACATCAACGGTTGCCGAAAACCAAACGTTATCCTTCCCGGCATATATTCATAGCATCTCATGTAACAACGATAACCAGGACATCGTAAGCATGGGAACCACTGCGGCATTGATAGCAAGAAAGGTGATCGAAAATGCATATGAAGTCGTTGCAATTGAACTCATCGCTGTTCTTCAGGCGGTGGATTACCTGGAGATTGAGAAGAAACTTTCTGCATTCAACCGGTCTGTTTTTAAAGAAGTACGGGACATCATTCCCAAATTTATCGGTGATCATGTGATGAGTGATGAGATCCGGAGAGTGAAGCAGCACCTATTGAGTACCAGAAAGAAATTGAGATAGTATCGAATGATATACGGATTCAACCTCCTGTTATGAAACATGTATTGGTTACTGGTGGGTCGCGTGGTATTGGGCGGGCAATTTGCATGAAAATGGCCGGATTGGGTCATCACGTTTTGATCAACTACAACAAAAGTAAAGAAGAGGCAGAGCAAACCCTGAGCCAGGTAGTGGATGGTGGTGGATCTGGTGAACTGATCCAGTTTAATGTTTCAAAGCTTTCCGATATTGATGCTGCACTGGAATCCTGGACTGAACGGAATCCGGAGAAGTACATTGAAATATTAATAAATAATGCCGGGATACGCAAGGATGCCGTTTTGGTTTGGATGACCGATGAAGAATGGATGGATGTGATCAATACCAACCTGAACGGTTTTTTTTATCTGACCAGAAGGCTGGTAAAAGATATGATGATTGGGAAGTATGGCAGGATTGTAAATGTTGTCTCTCTCTCCGGAATAAAAGGTCTTCCGGGTCAAACGAATTATGCCGCTTCAAAAGCCGGTGTTATTGCCGCAACCAAATCGCTTGCACAGGAAGTTGGCAAGAAAAACGTTACGGTGAATGCTGTTGCTCCGGGTTTCATCACCACGGATATGACCAGGGATCTGGATGAAAAGGAGTTTAAATCCGTTATTCCCCTGAATCGTTTCGGCACCCCGGAAGAGGTTGCCGAAACCGTTGCATTCCTTGCGTCAGAAGGGGCATCCTATATTACAGGCGAAGTGATTTCAGTAAATGGCGGGTTATACACCTGAGTGAATAAAGTGTAAGATTTTTACCATTATTGTAACAGGGACATCGATGCGAAGGGTGGTTATTACAGGAATGGGGATCTATTCGACGATTGGCAAAAACCTCTCCGAGGTGAGGGATTCCCTTTACTATGGTAAATCGGGAATAGGGTTTGATCCGGAGCGGAAAAAAATGGGTTTCCGTTCCGCCCTTACCGGAATGATTGAGAAACCGGATTTGAAAGGCCGGCTGCATAGAAGGTTAAGGGTTGGCCTGGGAGAGGAGGGTGAATATGCTTTTATTGCTACTGAAGAAGCGTTGGATAATGCCCGTCTGGACCGGGAGTTCCTGGAGAAAAATGAAGTGGGGATTCTTTACGGGAACGATAGCACAGCAAAGTCGGTTGTCGCATCCTTCGATTTGTTGAGGGAGAAGAAGGATACAACCATGCTGGGTTCAGGCACTATCTTCCAGTCCATGAATTCCACAATCAGTATGAATCTGTCGGTTATTTATAAACTGAAAGGAATAAATTTCACGGTAAGTGGAGCCTGTGCCAGTGGATCGCATGCACTCGGGATGGCCTATTTCTTGATTCAACATGGCCTGCAGGATCGGATAATCTGTGGTGGAGGGCAGGAGATCAGCCTGGAATCCATGGGAAGTTTTGATGGATTGGGCGCATTTTCGCTGCGGGAACATGAGCCGACAAAAGCCTCCAGGCCCTTTGATATTGACCGGGATGGACTCGTTCCGAGTGGCGGAGCAGCTACCTTGATCCTGGAGGAGTATGAGTCGGCAAAGAAAAGAGGAGCTCCCATACTGGCCGAAATGATAGGATATGGCTTCTCCTCCAACGGTGATCATATCTCACAACCCAACGTTGAAGGACCCGTACGCTCGCTGCAAAGAGCAATTGACAATGCAGGTTTAGATGCCAGAAGTTTAGATTATATCAATGCCCATGCAACCTCTACACCAATAGGAGATCTGAATGAAGCAAAAGCACTTAACCAGATATTCGGTGAATACCATATCCCGGTCAGCTCCACCAAATCCATGACCGGTCATGAAATGTGGATGGGAGGAGCAAGTGAAATTATCTATTCAATCCTGATGATGCAGCATTCATTTATCGCACCAAATATCAATTTTGAAAAACCGGATGAGGCTTCTGCTAAACTCAATATAATTTGTGAAACAATGTCAAAAAAAATTAATATCTTTCTTTCCAATTCATTTGGATTTGGAGGGACCAATTCAACCATTATTGTAAAACGTGCTAATTTGTAGGTTCGCATAAGGCTGCTTGCTTTAGAAAACGATTGAAACATGCAAAGAGAAGAAATGATAAATACGATCAATAATTTCCTGATCGAAGAAATTGAGATTGAAAAAGGCCTGATAAAACCAACAGCATTTTTGAAAAAAGACCTGGGCATTGACAGCCTTGATTTTGTAGATGTTGCAGTGGTGATTGAAAAAAATTTCGGGTTTAAAATAAAAGGGGAAGAGATGGCTAAGGTGAAGACCTTGCAGGATTTTTATGATTTCATCTTTAACCGGATTTCAGCATAACATAAGCTACCGTTAATTAGAATGGGGAATGCATTATGGCAACATGGCAGGGCAGGACAAGAGGAGGCATTCTTGGATATAAAATATTTGTTTTCCTGCTGAAAAAAACGGGCCTTCATGTTGCTTATGTTGTGCTTCATATCGTTGCTTTTTATTTCCTGCTCTTCTCGAATAAACGATATATCTATTTCTATTTCCATTCCATTCATCATTTCCCCTTCTGGAAAACCATCCTCGCAATCTACCGGAACTATTATGTCTTTGGTCAGACTTTGCTTGATAAAACAGCCCTGTTGGCCGGATTAGATACAACATTAAGCTTTGATTTTGATGGGGAAGAACACCTGAGAAAAATGAAATCAGGAGGGATTATCATCAGTGCTCATACCGGAAATTGGGAAATAGCAGGTCAGTTGCTTAAAAGACTGGATACTCCAATTAACCTGCTGATGTTTGACGCTGAAGAGCAGCAGATAAAACAGTATCTTGAAAACGTTCATGTTTTAAAAAATATCAACATAATTGTTATTCGTGATGATCTCTCCCATATTTATGACATAAAAAATGCGTTGAACAAGCATGAATTGATTGCCATGCATGGCGACCGGTTTGTGGAAAATAGTAAAACACTTACCTGCCGTTTTATGGGTAAGGATGCTCCTTTTCCTTACGGTCCCTTTTACCTGGCTGTTAAATTCAACGTTCCTGTTTCCTTTACCTATGCCATGAAAGAATCGGCGGATCATTACCATTTTTATGCAACGCCGCTGTATACATTATCAAAATCCGGAACAAAGGTCCAGAGAGAAGACCAAATCATCTCCCTGTTAAATGAGTATGTAAAATCGACAGAAAAAATAGTGAAAAAATACCCCCTTCAATGGTTCAATTATTATGATTTCTGGAAAATTGACGAATGATGCCGGATCGTAGAATCTTATTTATCTCTGCAAACAGGTATACCCAACCCTATCCGGTGTATCCGCTTGGGATTGCCTATCTTTCAACGTACCTGAAAGAGAAGCTGCACGGATTTACAATCCGGACATTCGATTTCAATCTGAATGGACAGGAATCGTTCATCAAAACACTGCGGGAATTCAAACCGCACTATACCGGTTTCTCCTTCCGGAATATCGATGATGTCGATCTGAATAACATTAAGGAGTTTACACCGGATTATAAAAGAGGGATAGAGCTGGTCAGAGAGCATACCGATTCCATCGTTATTATCGGGGGATCCGGATTTTCAATCTTCCCCGAGATCCTGTTTGATGTTCTCTCACCCGATTTTGCCATTTATGGAGAGGGCGAAGAGAGCATGTATGAACTAATCAGAAGCATCGAAGATCATTCAAGTTACGAACAGATTGAGGGATTGATCTACCGGAATAACGGTGAGCTTAAACTGAATCAAAAACAACACTTTTTGAAAAATCCTTCCCTTGCCTTTGACCCGAACCTGTTGCCCTATTATTGGGAAAAAAGTGGAATGCTGAGTATACAGACGAAAAGAGGGTGCCCCCTTGACTGCATCTACTGCACCTATCCAATCATTGAGGGGAAAAAAGTGAGAACCCTTAATACCGATAAAATCATTGATGCCCTTACGCGTCTTTATAAAAAACAGGGGATAGACTATGTGTTTTTTACCGATTCAGTGTTTAACCTGGATGAAAAATATAACATTGAACTTGCCGAAAAAATTATTAAATCAGGCATTAACATCCGCTGGGGAGGATATTTTTTCCCGAAAGGATTAACGAAAGAATTCCTTTTACTGTTAAAACAATCGGGATTGACCCATATTGAATTTGGAACAGAGTCGCTGTCAGACAGAACACTGGAAAATTATGGGAAGCATTTTACGGTAGAAGATGCTCTTGAATGTTCTGACCGCTGCCGTGAACTGGGTATCCATTATGCACATTTTATCATTCTTGCCGGTTATGGGGAAACGGATGAAACGGTGGAGGAAACATTCCGGAATTCGAAGAAAATCAATAAAACAGTCTTCTTTCCCTATGTCGGGATGAGGATCTATCCCGGCACTACATTGCATCACTACGCCATCAGAGAAGGCAAGATCAGCAATGATCATGAGCTGCTCGAATCGGTTTTTTATGTTTCCGATAAGGTTAATGTTCAAACACTTAAATTGAGGGCATTACAAACAAAAAAGAGATGGGTCTTTCCCGATGAGGATCATTCGGAAACCATAGGAAAGATGCGGCGGAAAAACTTGAAAGGCCCTCTCTGGGAATACCTTGTAAGCTGAAGCAGGACTATGGATACAAAAAAGGACATCATATCCTTTATCCCCCAGCGCTCTCCAATGGTGATGATCACGGAGATAAAAATGGTTGATGATAGGAGTATTGTTACATCATTCAATATCGATAAAGAGAATATTTTCTGTTCAGGAGGTCGTTTCAGGGAACCGGGTTTGATTGAAAATATTGCACAAACCGCCGCCGCACGAGTCGGCTATATATGTGAGAGGGAAAAGAAAACTGTTCCCCTGGGATTTATCGGGGCGATTAAAAAACTGATCATTCACCAGGTCCCTGCAGCAGGAGATGAAATCGTTACAAGCGTAACCATCGAACATGAGGTGATGAATGCTACCATTATATCCGGGAAAATTCGCTGCAGGGGAGAATTGCTTGCCGAATGTGAAATGAACATTTTTCTGCAGGAAGAAGAGGGTAACCGAAAGGATTCGTCAAATGAATAGTGCGCTTTTGGTCAGGGGAAATCCTTACCAAACGTTATAATGATGATCGATACTACATGTTTATTCCCGGAGAAAATTTATTTTTGACAGAACAATCCGTAACGCAATAACTATCTGTTCATGGGGATCGAATTAATTAACAGAAAAGAAGTATCGGTACGATTCAGTGAAGTCGATTCGTTGCACATCGTTTGGCATGGACATTACCTGAAATATTTTGAAGACGGAAGAGAGGCTTTTGGCAATGAATTTGGCCTGGGATACCTCGATATCTATAAAAACGGATTACTGATCCCTGTTGTAAAAATCGAATGTGATTATAAGCATCCGTTAGTCTATGGGGATACGATTATCATTGAAACAAAATACATTTCCTGTAAAGAGGCGAAAATTCAATTCCATTATACGATTTACAGGAATTCAGATAAAAAACTGATTGCAACCGGTAAGAGCATTCAGGTTTTTGTGGATAATAATCATGAAT
>CAZXGG010000006.1:0-12228 GCA_964640125.1 uncultured Rikenellaceae bacterium | reverse complement strand
AAACTGATTGCAACCGGTAAGAGCATTCAGGTTTTTGTGGATAATAATCATGAATTGTATATAACTCTGCCTCCTTTTTATGAGAAATGGCAAAGGAAAATGGGACTATTAACGTAACGATTCTGCTTATTCATGGTCTATATTGCCGGCGATAATGTAATTACATCACTTGGATTCTCCACCGCTGAAAACATCAGGAATATCCGTGAGCATGTTTGCGGAATAACCCGATCGGAGGATAAGAGGATATCCCGAACTCCGGTTCCTGTTTCGCTGGTCGACTCAGATCGGCTGGAAAAGGAATTTGAAAAGATCCCTTCAGAGAAAGAATATACAAGACTTGAAAAACTTTCTATTCTGTCAATCCGGGATGCACTTCTTGGAAGTGGGGTAGATGGATCGGATAAAAGAACAGGGATCATCTTTTCTACCACAAAAGGGAATATCGACCTGCTTGATACCGATCTGGCTAGCCAGTATGAAGATCACAGGATCCACCTCTGGTCAGCTGCTAATGAGATACAAAAATATGTTGGTAATCCCAATACTCCCATCGTTATTTCGAATGCATGTATCTCAGGATCACTGGCGGTCCTTGTGGGGCAGAGATTAATAAACAGCGGGAAGTGTGATCACGTAATTGTTGCAGGTGCGGATATTATGTCGGAATTCATTGTCTCCGGTTTTCAATCCTTCCAGGCTGTCAGTGAAGAACCTTGCAAACCATTTGATAAAGATAGAAGCGGGATAACTATTGGGGAAGGAGCAGGAACAATCATTTTAACAGCAGATCCTTCTGTTGGTAAGAAAAACAGCAGGATTACCGTAATGGGAGGTGGAACCTCCAATGATGCAAATCACATTTCTGGTCCTTCCAGGACAGGTGATGGATTGTACCTTGCTATTAATATGGCACTTAATGAGGCAGGGTTGCAGGTTGGAGAGATTGACTACATCTCGGCTCATGGAACCGGTACAGGATACAATGATGAAATGGAAGCAAAGGCAATTGCCTGGGCTTCCCTTGAACGGAAACCGATCAATAGCTTTAAAGGGTATATTGGACATACACTCGGGGCAGCCGGGATCATTGAATCCGTATATGCATTTGAATCCATGACAGGAAATCTTCTGTTCCCTTCCATGGGATTTGCAAAACTTGGTGTTTCAAAAGAATTGAACATTATCAAATCTCTCGATCAGGCTTCATTACACCATTGCCTCAAACTGGCTTCAGGATTTGGCGGATGCAATGCCGCTGTCATATACAGGAAAGAATAACCCATTGAAAACAGACTATGGGAAACGAAACAGAAAGGATGGTTGGTTGTTATATTAGCAGGTCATGTTCCATCATTGGGACAAAAGTATTTGTCGATGGTTGCATTGATTTTAATCAGGACCAGGTTGTCGATTTTAATACGTTTATTAAATCTGTTTATAAACATTACGGAATCGGATTCTTGAAATTTTATAAAATGGACAGCCTGTCAAAACTGGCTTTTTTAACATCCGAGATTTTGCTGATGGGAAGTAGTTTGCAGCAAAGATACCGCCCCGAAGATACGGGCATCGTGCTGATCAATTCAAGCTCTACCCTGGAAACGGATAATCGCTATTACCATACCATTGAGGATAAAACCAACTATTTTCCCAGTCCGGCGGTATTTGTATATACACTTCCCAATATTATGGTTGGAGAAATAGCCATTCGTAATAAAATTATGGGAGAAAATATTACTTTTGTTGCTGAGAAATATGATCCTCAATTCCTGTATGAATACGTGAGTTTGCTGATGAGCAGAAAGATAAAGAGTTGTATTTGTGGATGGGTTGAGTTTGAGCGAACCGGATCACTCTATGAATCGTTCATCTATCTGGTGGAAAAGGATGATATTACCAATCGAAATATTAAATTTGAGGCATTGTTTCTGGAAAAAAATTATCATGATTTGAAAGTATAGTGATATGGGACAATTAATTACGAAACTGAAACAGGAGATCATAGAAGTGCTTAACCTGGAAGATGTTGGTCCGGATGAAATTGAAACCGGAGCCCCCCTGTTTGGCGACGGACTGGGTTTGGACTCAATTGATGCGCTGGAACTGATCGTGCTGCTTGAAAAGAACTATGGAATTAAAATCGATGATCCCAAAAAGGGGAAGGATGTATTCTATTCTATCCAAACCATGGCCGATTTTATAGAAAAAAACAGATTATAAGCATTTCCCGGGACCCCAAGCACCTGCCATTTTCCCGGATCCCTTTTTAATCATATACACATGTTGTGGCGAAACGAGTTCTTGTTACCGGAATAGGAGTTGTATCAGCGATTGGATTGAACGTTCATGAAACATTGGCATCAATCCTTTCCGGTAAATCCGGTGTGTCTGCCCTAACGCTGCTGAAAACCAAGCTAAAAAATCTTCTGCCGGCTGCAGAGATCAAACATTCGAACGATGAGCTGGCTGCGATGGCCGGTTTTCAATCCTGCGAAGGAATGACCCGGACAACCCTGCTAGGGATGATCGCAGCCAGAGAAGCAGTCAGTCATGCCAATCTAAGTAACGATCCATCCCTTAATACCGGACTGATCTCAGCAACAACCGTTGGAGGAATGTGCAAAACAGAACTGGTATACCATGATTTCCTTACCAACAGTTTGCAAAATCAATACATTAATACCCACGACTGTGGGGAGAGTACCGAACGGATCGCAGATTACCTTGGAGTTTCAGGATTTGTGACTACCATTAATACTGCCTGCTCATCATCCGCCAATGCAATCATGTTTGGAACGCGGCTGATTAAAAGTGGAATACTCGACAGAGCCATTGTTGGAGGAACGGATGCATTATCAAAATTCACACTCAATGGGTTTCATACCCTCATGATCCTCGATACCCAACTTAGCCGTCCTTTCGATGATCAGAGAGCTGGCCTGAACCTTGGAGAGGGGGCCGGATACCTGGTGCTGGAATCGGAAGAGGTCTGTTCCAATCCACATCCCCTTTGTGAAATGAAGGGATTTGGTAATGCAAGCGATGCCTACCACCAAACAGCATCCTCAGAAAATGGCATAGGAGCACACATGGCGATGATAAATGCCATTGATGCTGCCGGCTTAACCATAGATGATATCGATTACATAAACCTCCATGGAACCGGGACACAGAATAATGACCTCTCGGAGGGCAGGGCACTCGAGAGCCTCTTTGGAGGAAATCCACCAAAATTCAGCTCTACAAAACCCTTTACAGGCCATACACTTGGAGCTTCCGGAGGAATTGAAGCCGTTTTGTCAATCCTTGCCCTGCAGCATCAATTGATCTTCCCGAACCTCAATTTCAAAACACCCATGAAAGAGCTGAAAATCATTCCGGAAACGAATTTAATCCGGAATTATAAAATGAGAAACATATTATCCAATTCATTTGGATTTGGAGGTAATAATTCAGCATTGATCTTTTCATCAGTAAACGATCTTTCCTGAGCGGTCTGGAGAATTGTTCTCTACCTGACTTTTGAATTATGGAAATATATATCCGGGGCATAGGACTTGTATCACCACAACCCACGACAAAAAAAGATTATTTTTTTGACGAGGTTAGAGAATACTCCGATAATAAGCTCTATGCAGTTGAACCGGAGATTGAGATGTACCTCGATCCAGCCTCTTCAAGAAGAATGAGCAGGATCCTGAAATTGGGGGTTATTGCCTCAAAGATCTGTCTGGTGGATTCCGGAGTGAGTATGCCGGATGGAATTATCACGGGAACGGGTTTTGGTATGGTGGAGGATACGGAAAAATTCCTCATGGGATTGTTGGAAAGCGACGAGAAGTTCCTCACTCCCACCCCCTTCATTCAATCCACGCACAATACCATCGGAGCCTATGTCTCACAGATGCTCAAATGCCATAACTATAATTTTACTTATGCCCATCGTGGAACTTCCTTTGAAACGGCACTGATTGACGGATGTATGCTGATTGAGGAGGGAAATGCCAGAAATGTTATGGTGGGAGGGTATGAGGAAAATACAGAGAAGCAGATACGGATTTTCGATAAAATCGGACGATGGAAAAAAGAGAAGATCTCTAATCTTGAACTTTTTCAATCCGATTCTCCGGGAACCATCGCCGGAGAAGGTGTGGGATTCTATATGCTTTCAAGGCATAAAGGGGAGAACAGTTGCGCCCGGCTGACAGGTGTCCAGACCTTCTATCAAAACCTGAACAAGGAGGATCTGAGTAGGACGATCGAACGATTCCTGGTTCGAACTAACGTAGAGAAAAACTCAATCGATGTCGTGTTGTATGGTGTAAATGGAGATTCGGAAGGAGATAAAATCTACCATGACCTTAAAAAGGATTTTTTCCAAGGGAAAATACAAGCAGGTTATAAACACCTTTGTGGAGAATCCTATTCTTCTACCATCTTTGCCCTGTGGGTGGCAGCGAAAATGTTGAAAACACAAAAAGTGCCTTCTATCATTCAACTGGAACCTGCCAATCCGCAATCCCTGAATCATGTGCTGATCTATAATCATTGGCAGGATAAAAATCATTCGTTATACCTCGTTTCAAGATGCTGAACGTCCAGAGATTTACATTCATCTATTTTACTGTGTTTTATGTTCTGTTCCGGCTAACATCGATTCATTACCTTGTTTTCCTGGCTGCACTCCTGATCTATATTGGTGTGATGATCTATGGATCGTTCTATATAGGATCAAATTTCTACCTTAAACCGATCCTTTCGGCGAAAACAGAAGAGAAAAAAATTGCACTAACCTTTGACGATGGACCAGATGAAACCATTACACCAATCATTCTGGAGACCCTCGGGAAATTTAACATTGTGGCTGCATTCTTTTGTGTTGGCCGGAATATTTCCGCCAACCCCGACGTACTGAAAAAAATGGATGAACAGGGACACCTGATCGGCAATCACAGTTACTCCCATTCAAATTGGTTTGATTTTTATTCCGCAAAAAGAATGGTAAAGGAATTGAAAGAGACAGATAAACTGATTGAACAAATCATTAACCGGAAGGTACAATTCTTCCGCCCGCCATACGGAGTGACAAACCCGGCACTGGCAAAAGCAGTAAAGAAATGTAATTACATCCCCATTGGATGGAATATCCGTTCATTGGATACACCGAAACGAAAAGAAACAGAAAAAATCGTTTCACGAATCATCCGCAAAATAAAACCAGGATCAATTATCCTTTTGCATGATAAAAATCCGAATATTGGCACGATACTTGAAAAATTGGTGGAACATGCCGCTGAAACCGGTTATGAGATTGTTCGTTTAGATGAATTGATAAAACAGGAAGCCTATGCGTAAAATATCATTCTTTGTACCGTTGCTTCTTTTGATCCTTGTCCTGATCCCGTCTGGCTATTCCCAACAGGAAGACTTTACACCCATGCAGGATGAGGACAAATTCAGGGATGAACTAACCGGTTTCAACAGAGAAACCAATACACTCATGAGTGATTTTCGCCAGGTAAAACACCTTGATATCCTGACAGAAAATATCATCAGTACGGGTAAATTTTACTTCATGAAAGAAAATAAATTAAGATGGGAATATACTAATCCTTTTGATTATACCATTATCTTTAACGGGAGTGATATCCTGATCAGGGATGAGGACCGGGAATCACGATACAATACCGACTCAAACCGAATGTTCCGGCAAATCAGCCGGTTGATGAGTAATGTGATCCGGGGTGAAATACTGGAAGAGAAAGAGGAATTCTCAGCGGCCTGTTTTGAAAATAAACTGGAATATCTGATTATTCTCACCCCTGCAACTGAACAGTACCAGCAGTTTTTTCAGAAAATAGAGGTCCATTTTGGACAGCATGATATGCTGGTGAAAAAAGTGAAATTCATAGAACAATCAGAAGATTATACCCTGATCGAATTCTTCAATAAGAAGCGGAATGAAACGATTCCTGATTCGATTTTTCTTATTCAGTAGCCTTACCCTTCTGTTGAGCGGAAGTTGTACAATAAAACGGCTCTCCCTGTTACCGGTTGAAGATCCGGGAATGATCACACCCATTAACCGGCCGTTTTCATCAAGCGGAACAGAACTGCTTTATAAAGCACAAATTGACATCTCCGGGAACCATTACAGCGGACTATTTGCCATCCGGATTTTTCCCGATGAAATGTATCGGGTCGTTTTCCTTAATGAATTGGGAATGAAGTTTTTTGACCTTGAAACAGGAAGTAATGGTTTAATAGTACATCACTGCTTCGATGCCTTTCAAAGAACAGGGATACGGAAGGTCCTTGAAGAAACACTGAACACACTCTTTCTGACAGGAAAACCGTTTGAAAAGGGAGAAGCATTGATCACTCAATCCGGAGATTATACGGTTTACCCGGTAACATTGGATGGGAAAAAATTCTGTTTTGTCAGCAATTCATCCGGTAATTTAGAACGGATCGTAAAACAGGGATGCTTTTCGAAAAAAATGATCATTGAGTTTGCTGACTATAAGCAATTTCCGGGTGATATCCACATCTCTTTTCCACAAAAGAAAATTGAAATCATATTACACAGCTTAGAAACCCAACATGGCAACACTCTTTCTGAATGATTTTTATACCATCCAGTCGAAGAAAACAGACCCCGGAAAAAGCCACCTAAAGGTTCAGGTCCAAATTAACCGGGACCATGTTCTCTTTGCCGGGCATTTTCCGGAACATCCGGTAGTTCCCGGAGTCGTTATGATCCAGATGATAACGGAAATTCTTGCCGATTCTCTTCAGGAAGAGTTAGAACTGAAGGAATTGGACCGGGTTAAATTTCTTTCCCTCGTTGATCCAAACGTGCATCCCTGTCTTGAGTTTGAATTGATAATAAAGAGGGAGGATCAGCAATATTTTCATGTGAACGCAAACATTTATTCACAGGAGCAATTGATCATGAAGTGTAACGGGAAATGGGAAAGAACACCGGTTAATTGATATTAAAATAGTCGGCAGGATCAACGGCCTCACCATTCTTCCTGACCTCGTAATGCAGGTGAGGCGCAGTAGACAATCCGGATGCTCCGACCAAACCAATCACATCACCTCGCTTTACCCTGTCACCAACCTTGACCTTCATTTCAGATAACTGTGCATAGAGGGTGGCGTAAACATCATTATGAACAACAATGATGTACTTCCCATAACCCTCGGGCCAATCCTCCGTCTTTTCGACCACTCCATCGGCGGTGACTTTGACGGGAGTTCCCTCTTCTGCCGCCAGGTCAACTCCTTTGTGCATCATCTTTTTCCGGTAAATGGGATGGATTCGTTCTCCAAACCCTGAGGTAAATTTGCATTTCCCTTTATCAACGGGCCAGATGGAGGGAGTGTTTTCATCCTGAGACCACGTTAAATCTACTGCTTCGGAGAGGGATGAAATAAAAATTCCAGGGTCATCTACACTGTTCAACTGTTGATCAGTTGAAAATGCAAGAAATAATAACGATATGAGAGGCATTATCAATAGATACCTTAACTTAAACTTTTTCTTTACATTATTTTTAGTAATCATGACGATTCGTTTTTTGGTTAATGAGTTGAATTGACTGACCAGCCCCAGTTTGGGCTTCCGTGAAACCTGTTGAAGGATTACTCGAATGTATGATTCGGGATCAAAACCACGTTTCAGAACACCATCATCTGCCAGAAATTCGTGAACCTCCTGTATCGATTTCCTGATCAGAAAAACGATTGGATTGAACCATTGGAAAACCACTAGAAGTTCTATGAAAAACAGATCCAGGGTGTGTTTTTGCGCAACGTGGACTTCTTCATGGGCAATGACCTCGTTCAGAAATCTTTCGGAAGCCTGAGACCGGTTCAAAAAAATGAAATTAAAAATTGAAAAGGGAGAATGAATATTATCCGAAAAGATAAAGTTTACTTTTCCTTTTTTTTCTAAGCCATATTGACGAATTATTTTAAAGGGTTTGTATAAAAAGTAGATCAGCCTTATCAGGAAGAAAAATACACCGGTAAGATAGATTGTTAAAACAACGCCCGGCAGATGCAGGGAGGCATGTTGTTGGTACAATCCTCCGTTAATCTGTCCGGCAAAATCAATGTATTCTTCCTGAAACAAAAGGAATTGTTCCGATAATGGGATCGCATCGGATGGTAACTGTATATTCAGCAATGGGATTATGATCGAGATGACTCCGGATAAGATCAAATACACTCTCTGAAGGCGGAAATCGCTTCCATTCCTGAGAAAGAAAAAATAGAAACTATACAAAAAGATCAGCCCAATGGCAGATTCAAACAGAAAAAGAATCATCCTGCTCAATTGTTAAATAGACCTTATTTACCCTCTTTTGAGCGTTTTTCTGACTTTTCTGCAATCTGGTTCTCAACAATTTCCTTAATCTCTTCCAGTTCAGAAAGGCTCAAATCATTCTCTTTTGCAAAAAATGATGCAAATTTTTGATATGAATCGCTGAAATAATTCCTGACCACCCGGTTGAAATAGAGTTTACTGTATTCCAGCTTGGAGACCAGCGGATAATATTCGTTAACCTTTCCATAGGTATGGAAACCGATGAATCCTTTGTTCACTAAAACCCGGATCACTGTTGTTATGGTTGTATAGGCAGGCCTGGGTTCCGGAAACTGTTCTACGATATCTTTTACGAAGCCCTTTTCAATCTTCCAGAGATATTGCATTACCTGTTCTTCGGCTTTGGTTAATTCTTTCATGATACAAACATAAAACTATTTTTCTAATTATACAACTAAAAATATAATTATATGACTAAAAAAATAGTTATATTATCATAAATATCAGAAAATCAATTAAAAAAAATATCATTAGAAAAATGAAATATTCTTCTTAATATAGGGGTTAAAAAACTGAATTATTGGACGAATTTCATGAAAAATAATAACAAAGAGCCTGTAATGATGAGACATCGCAATCCTGAAATACTTTTTCTTTTTATCCTTTTCCTGTCGTTGATTGGGTGCAAACCACCCGATGTGAATCGGGAAAGTGATACGGATGATGAACTTTACAAAGCAAGGGATCTGACAAAAGAGGGGGAATTTACTTCCGGGATTGAGGGTCCGGCAGTGGACCGAAACGGGAATCTCTATGCTGTTAATTTTGATAGGCAGGGGACTGTGGGGATAGTGGATAAAGATGGTGAACCGGGATTGTATATACAGTTACCGGAGGGGAGCATAGGAAATGGGATCTGTTTTGATCGGACCGGGAACATGTTTATTGCCGATTATACCGGGCATAATATCCTGAAAGTATTGTTTAAGACCAGGGAAGTAATAGTTCATGCACATCATCCCGGAATGAACCAGCCGAATGACATAACGATTTCAGGAAAGGATTTGCTCTTTGCCAGTGATCCGAACTGGTCCGATTCAACAGGTATGCTATGGAGGGTTGCGCCCGATGGAAAAATTACCCTCCTGGAAGATTCCATGGGGACTACAAATGGCATTGAGGTAAGCACCGATGAGAAAAAGTTGTATGTTAACGAATCTGTTCAGAGGAGGATCTGGGTTTATGATCTCAACGATAGCGGGCAGATCTCAAATAAACGATTATTCGTTTCTTTCAGGGATTACGGATTGGATGGGATGCGTTGTGATTCCAGAGGAAATCTTTTTGTCACCCGTTATGGAAAAGGGACGGTTCTGATGATTTCGCCGGAAGGTGAGGTGTTGGAAGAGATTGGCTTGACAGGAAAAAATCCGACAAACATTGCTTTTGGTGGTCCCGATGGACGGACCTGTTTCGTAACGGTTGCTGACAGGGGATGTATTGAAACCTTTCGGGTTCCCTTTCCGGGAAGGTCGTACCTGATGAAGCGGAAATCGGATCCCTTTTTTGTGCATGGGGCGATTGATACCCTGAACAATTTCTAATGGACAAACAGATATCCACACAACCTGTGCATCGTCATATTTTACCGGTAATCATTATTTCCCAGTTTGCCGGCACATCCCTCTGGTTTGCAGGGAATGCAATTGTTGGCGAGTTGCAGGACGAGTATCTGTTGGGATCCCAGCTACTGGGTTGGATCACCTCATCCGTACAACTTGGGTTCATTGCCGGCACATTGTGTTTTGCCTTTTTTGCCATTTCCGATATGTTTTCTCCGCGAAAATTATTCCTGACCAGCTCCATTCTGGGGGCGATAAGCAATGGCATGCTTTTAGTGATCAGTGGGGAAATGACGTTGCTTTTACTGGTTCGGTTCATGACCGGATTTTTCCTTGCAGGAATTTATCCGATCGGGATGAAAATTGCGGCCGGTTGGTATAACCGGAAGCTTGGGAAGGCAATCGGTTATCTGGTTGGTGCCCTGGTCCTGGGAACTGCTTTTCCTCATCTGTTAAAAAGTTTTGGTGGAATGCTTCCATGGCGTTATGTGATCCTGGGTACATCCATTGTGGCACTTTGCGGAGGTGTACTGATGTACCTGTTTGTCCCCGATGGTCCCTACCTCCAGAAAGGAACACGATTTGATCCCGGTGCCATAGGGAAAATATTCAGGGTTCGAAGTTTCAGGCTGGCTGCACTGGGATACTTCGGGCACATGTGGGAACTCTATGCCTTATGGGCATTTATACCGGTTCTGATCATTGCATTTTCGGAAAGCAGGGAAATAGAGCTAAATGTATCGGTATGGTCTTTTATCATCATAGCAGCAGGAAGTGCAGGATGCATCATCGGTGGCATACGCTCACAAAAATCGGGAAGCGCAAAAGTTGCATACATCCAATTGATCTCTTCCGGGATCTGTTGTCTGCTCATACCACTGGCTTTTTACCTTTCCACACCGCTGTTTCTGCTCTTCCTTATATTCTGGGGAGTGGTTGTCGTTGGTGATTCACCCCAATTTTCTGCCATAGCAGCACAAACTGCCCCGGATAACCTTGTGGGGACAGGATTGACCATTGTCAATTCCATCGGGTTTGCTATTACCATTATCAGTATTCAGCTGGTCAGTTTCCTGTCCAACGCAATATCAGGAAAATATTTACTGCTTGTTTTGGCTGTTGGCCCTGCATTTGGGATCCTGGCACTGCGAAAACTCATCGTGGGGCGATATGAAAATAATGCTATAAATTAACGAATGCCAATGGATCGGCGAAAACGCAAACTTGTTCTGAGGCGATTAAGGCAACTTCCGGGAAGTGGCAATTTTTTCAACTATACCGGCAACAAAATGGTCCACTTCTACCGAAACGGGATAAGAAGCACACGGGTTGCCTGGCCCTCGACACTGATGCTCGAAGTGACAAACCGGTGTAACCTGAAATGCATTACCTGTCCCAGGGAATATGATTTGGGTAAAGCGATGGATAAGGGAGAGATGGATCTCGATATGCTGAAACGCGTCATTGATGAAGTCTCACCCTATATCGATTCCATTGGATTAACCGGTCTGGGCGAACCGTTTCTTTATAAAAACCTGGTAGCGGCAGTTCATTACATCAGGAACAAAAACAGGGGGGTGATTATTACCGTCTCTACCAATGCACATGTGCATGGGATCGACCAAATACTATCGGAGATGAGGGGTACTATCGACTCTATCCAGGTGTCTGTCGATGGTGTCGGAGAAGGGTATGAATCCATTCGGAAGGGTGCCAGATACCCTGAATTCAGTCAAAATGTGAGAAAAATCAGGAAGGTTGTAACGGGCTCTGATACCGGGATCATGTTCAATATGGTGGTGATGAAAGAGAACTTCAAAGAGATGGTGAAGGTTGTTGATCTGGCAAATGACCTGGGGATCGATCATGTCTGTTTTACCCTTTTTAACCTTGCTGCCGTCACCGGTTATGAAACTCCCTATTACCGTTTTTTTGCCTCGGCGGAGTTTCAGGAAGAACTGGATAACCTGAAGAACAGTGCGAAAAAATATCCAGGGATTGATATTGCGGTGTGGGATCAAAACACACCACCGGGTTTTAGAAAATGCCCCTTCCCCTGGAGCCACTTTTACATCACCTGGGATGGTTTCCTGGTTCCCTGTTGTGCCAAACCCTTTCCGAAAGAGCTGAACTTCGGAAACGTGTTTCAATCGGGAGTGATGAATTGCCTGAACGGTCCTGCATTCCGTGATTTCAGAAAGATGTGGTATAAAAACCAAACACCTCCGTTCTGCACCAGATGCCATATGATAGACTTGCCTTCCC
>CAZXGG010000005.1:0-84582 GCA_964640125.1 uncultured Rikenellaceae bacterium | reverse complement strand
ATAAAACCACCATGGAGGAAATTGCCAGACACATTCATAAAGCAAAAGGTGTACTCTATTATTATTTCAAAAGCAAAGAAGAACTTTTTAACGAAGTGTTGAAACAGGAACTGGGTCATGTTAAAATGGAATTGAGCAAAATTACACGCAGCAGCAAGGACCCGTTAACAATGCTTAAAGAATATTTCATTGCCCGTTTCAAATTATTGAGTACAGCAGTCAATTATCATGAAACACTGAAAGCTGATTTCTTTGAGAAATATGATTTCGTAAAAGATGTCAGGGAGGATTTTACCGAATTTGAACATACACAGCTGACCAATATATTAACCCAGGGAAAAAAGGAAGGGTATCTTGATATTAAAAATGTTGAATCGTACGTTAATGTTGCACTGATGCTGATAAACAGCATTGAACTTCCATTGTATTTACAAAATAAATATGCTGAATTTGAAAACGTTATTGAAGAACTTGTATCGATGATATTGAATAGCTTACGATCATATAAAAAATAGTTATATTTTTTTTAAATAAATTGACTAAAAAACGAAACAAGTCAAATAATTTTTTATAATTGTACTGACAATAAAACCAGAATGGTCAGTAGCTAATTTATTGGTGATATGGAAAGATTTGCAGAAATAATAATAAAATTAAAATGGGTAATCATTGTAAGTGTAATTGGCTTCACCCTTTTTTTTGGTTATCAAATCAAGCATTTAACAATAAATTCCGATATACTGAGCACTTTACCCGATGATGACCCAACAGGCCTTCTGTATAAGAATATAGGTGCCCAATTTGGCGGGAATGAAATAGGCATGATCGTTCTGGAAGTGGACGATATTTTTCAAACTGATGTATTGCAGCACATTAAGCAGGTTACAGACAGTCTGAAAATTACAGGTGGTATTTCAACAGTTACAAGCCTTACTAATATTCTCGACATCAGAAGCTCTGAATGGGGAATTGAAATCGGGAATCTGGTGGATGAGTATGATCTGCCCGATGAACAATCAGAATTAGACAGCCTTAAAGAGTATGTTTTTTCTAAAGAAATGTTTAAAGGGGCAGTAGTATCAGAAGATGGAACGGCTACCGTTATTTTATTTACGGTACTTGCCGATGCTGATAAACAGGTCGTTGCAGAGAAAATAAAGACCAAAGTCGAAGCCTTGAACCTGCCCGAGACGATATATTTTGGAGGCTTACCCTTTATGCTGAATGATATTACAGGTTTACTCGTATCAGATATGATCTGGCTTATACCTGTTGTTTTTGTAGTCATTGCCTTTATCCTGTTAGTAAGTTTCAGGTCCTCCAGTGGGATGCTTTTACCTTTGCTTACTGCCGCTATTACTGTTATCTGGACACTTGGTATAATGGCATTTTCAGGCTATGAAGTTACAATTATTACCAACTTTATGCCGGTTGTACTGGTCGCCATAGGCAGTGCGTATACAATACATGTTTTGAACAGCATAAGTCTCAGTAACCTGATAGACAGAAACCAGGCTTTAGTTAAGGCTATGGTCCATACGACGATACCAATAATCCTGGCATCGGTAACCACTGCCATTGGTTTTGTTTCATTTATATTTGGGGCATACCTCAGTATGGTTAAGGACTTCGGAATTTGCACTGCCATTGGAATATTTATCGCTTTATTATTATCAATATTCTTTGTCCCTGCACTCATTTCAGCACTATCTGTATATAGAAAGAAAGTTAATACTGAAAGAAGAAAGAAGAAAGAAATCTTATCCCGGATTATCCTTCAACCACTCATACATCTTCTTTTCAAACATCCGAAACGCATATTATCGGTGTGGGGTATTTTGCTATTGGTAAGCACAGGTAGTATATTCTTAATAAAGACAAGTGTAAACATAACAGAGTATTTTAAAAAAGATAATCCAATAAGAATATCAGAAGATGTGATGCAGAAAAAATTCGGAGGTTCATTACCTGTTTTTGTTGAATTTGAAGGCGATGTTCAGGAACCGGAGTTTTTGAAAATGATGATCAGGGCTGAAGATTTTATGAAAGAAGATCCGAACATTTTTTCTGCCCAGTCGGTTGCCGACCTTGTCGAAGTAATGAATGATGCCATGGGAGAAGGTAAAAAAATACCTGATGATAAGGCTAAAATTGAACAATTATGGTTTCTTCTTGATGGGCAGGATATTATGCCACAGCTTGTGTCAGATGAACTGGATAAAGCGATCATTCAATCAAAATTTGCTTCAATTAGGAATAAAGAGATAGAAGCCTTTACGAATGGAATGAACAAATTCATTGAGGAACATTCGAACGAAAATTGTGAAATACGGTTTACAGGGATACCCCCAATATATGTTAAGCTGAATGAAAGTCTTGTTAAAAGCCAGTACAGCAGTCTGATTATTGCCATTATCATGGTGCTGTTCATTGTAGCAATTATCATGCGGTCCTTTTCAAAAGGCGTATTTGCAACTATTCCCATCATCGCTACCATCCTGGTATTACTTGGTTTTATGGGTATTACCGGTATTCCGCTTGATATAGCAACGGTATTGGTTGGCAGTATTGCCCTGGGTATAGGAATCGATTATTCCATACACGTAATTTCCGGTTTTAATGCTCATTTGAAAGACCACGGGGATCCGGAAAAAGCAATTGAAGAAACAATAATGAGCAAGGGTAAGGCTGTTATTATTAATGTAGCTTCCGTTGCCGCGGGATTTCTGGTACTGCTGTTTGCACAATTACTGCCCATACGGAATTTTGGTTTGCTGATCGCAATCAGTATGTTCGGCTCGGGCTTTGGAGCGCTTACATTGTTGCCCGTGATATTGATTTTAGCGAACAGAAGACGGAAGGCATTTGCGTAATTATTTATTCATTAAAACATAATGCCATGAAAACAATAATTCAAAAAACGATTCTGGCCGAAATCCTTTTCGCAGTAAGCTGTATATCTGCTTATTCACAGGATGCAAATGCTATTTTGGGAAAAATGGACGATGTGATGTTTTCGGCTGAAGACATGACAGGCAGAATGAAAGTCGTAATGATTGAAAAGAACGGGAGACAGGAGTTTCGTGAAGCAACGTTACAACAAAAGGGAACGGATGAACGTTTGTTTCGCTTCACATCGCCTGCATCGCAGGCAGGAATAGCAGTTTTATCCTTACCTGATGATATCATGTATCTCTATTTACCGGCATATGGCAAGGAGAGAAGAATTGCCTCAAGCGCCAAAAATCAGAATTTTGCAGGCACCGATTTCTCCTATGATGACATGGAATCAAAATCCTATTCTGCAAAATACACACCTAAACTTTTAAATACTGAGAATAGTGCATACGTACTTGAATTAACACCTAATGGACGATCTGATTATTCTAAAATTGTTGTCCGCATTAATAAAACCCATTATTACCCTGAATCCATGGAATATTATGACAGGGGCAATAATAAGGTAAAAACAGCAAGCTATACTTTTAATAAAATCGGTAACTACTGGAATGCTGCAGAGATTGAAATGACCAACCTTAAAACAAATCGCATAACGAAAATGCAAATGTCAGATGTGAGGTATGATACCGGTCTGACGGATGATGATTTTACTGTCAGGAAATTAAAACAATAAAAATATTTAGTCATGAAGCGAACGAATGTCTTTATGATTATACTTTTTGCAGCTTCAGGTATAGTCAAATCACAGGATATTTTCGAGGCGGGTCAATTGCCAGAGGAGGATAAGCTGAAAATATCAGGAGAACTGACTACAGATGAACGGTTCCTGCTCAGCGATAATCACGATTGGGCCTGGAATGAGAATCGCCTGACATTAAAACTGGATAAAAAAATTACCGGCAATTCAAAATTTTACAGTGAAGTCTGGTTACGCAATATTGGTTTACCAAATATTGATGCATCATCTGATTTGTACAACAAAGGAATCGTTGATCCCTATAATCTGGAGATACGGGAAGCGTACATACAATTATATGGATTTCTTTCGAAAAACCTTGATATAGCAATCGGTCGCCAGCGTATTATCTGGGGGAAATCAGACAGACTGAATCCAACCGATATTCTGAATCCCTATGATCTGGAAGATATGCTGGATTTTGGTCGCCATCGGGGCTCTGATGCTATCAATGCGAATTATTATTTCAACAATAATCTTTCTTTACAGGGCGTTTATATTCCTTTTTTTCAACCCGCGAATATGCCGGCAGGAATTTTTGCAGATGCTTTAACTCCATCAATGGACCTGCCTCAGGGAATGACATTAAAAAAATTTTCAGATACTTTGCTGATACCAAAGTATAATTTAAAAGAAAGTTCTACTGCCGGTTTCAAATTTAAAGGATCGATAAAGGGAGTTGATTTTTCTTTAGGATATATCTGGGGTTATGATGGAATCCCTGTCGGTACGAGAAATACATTCATTCCTGTTGACACTCTTGGTGGTGTGAGCATTCATTCCCAGCTTTCTTTTATGCGATCGCATACTATTTGTGCTGATTTTGCTACAAGTATTGCCGGCATTGGATTATGGGGAGAGGCAGCAGCCATTATACCGGATGAAGAGGTTATCATGACGAACGATTTATCGGCGTTATATCCCTTGTCTCCCGAACCTGTAACTGAAGATACGACTTTAGTGGACAAGCTATATATTCGTTTTCTTATTGGCAGTGATTACTTCTTCAGGGACGGTTCTTATCTCAACATTCAATACCTGCACGGATTCATTCAGGAAAGAGGAAAAGAAAACCTGAATGATTATTTCTTTGTGCGATACGAAAAGAAGTTTTTCAATGAAAAGCTCAACATTGCACCGATTGGGGGCGCTTTTATTGTTAGTGACTGGAAGAAGATTAAAGACAATTATACCATCGTTTATGTTCCCCAGATATCGTATCAGGCCACACCGAATATTAAAATAACATTATCCGTGGCAATCTTTGATGGCAAAGGGGACAATATGTTTGCGGGGTTGAATGATTACGATATGTTTATGTTCAATATAAACTATGTTTTTTAAATGATTTATTTTATATCCGCATTGGTTTCGGTGAACGAGATGGTATAGTCCCTTTCGTAGCTGCTGCCCAATGTTCCGCCTAATTTGACATACACAGTGATCAGTTCACCGCCTGAGTTATTGAGATAGAAATTCAATGACTGCCCGGGTGTACCATTGAGTCCGGGGTCAATTTCCGCCTGGCTTTCGTTATAGATCTTGAAGTGCATTGCCAGGTCGGCTGCCTGTGGTGAAACGGTGAAATCCACTTTCTTGTTGGCGTTCACCACCACCAGGTAATAGTCCCAGTCCCCATTGGGATATTCAGCCGAAGCTGTGGTTACGATGTTTGCAGAAATCGTACCGGTAGGATAGCTATCGATGAGGGTGGCAGTGCCAAAGGTGTTGTTCGGTTCGTTGGCATCGCTATCGTTCAGATCCGTAACTTTCAGTGAATAGTCTCCTTTTTTCTGGTCGTTTCTGTCACCAATTTCAAGATAATAGGTCCCTTCGACAGTTGGATAGTAGACGATATAACCGAAGCTGGGATCATTCCAGTAAGTGATGAGCTTGTTTCCAAGTCCGTCATAGATGGATGATTCCAGTTCAAGAGTCTCCGAGAAATTCCCCAGTTCAATCTTAAGGTTTTCCAGCACTCCTTCATTATCAATGGAGAACCGGTAGAAATCCCGATCCCCTTTAGATATAGAAGCACTGTAGGTTGTGCCGAGAGTAATGTCTGTCGGAGAGGTGATGCTGTTATTGGGTTCGTATTCGTCCTTGTAGGGATTAGTTTCATCGTCGCTGCATGCTGTTGATGCGAACAGCAACAACAGGCATATACTCATTGCCAAAATCTTTCTGATCCATTCCATTTTGTTTCCAGTTAAATTCAACATGTTATCGTAATTTAAAATTACCACATTTATCTCAAAAAGCAATTACTCTCCTGCATTTCTTTATGATCGGGGCTTTTCAGGTATCTATCCAGTCTCCCGAATCTTTAATCAGCTCAATCAGTTCGTCGACTGCCCTGTCCGATGAAATGCCTTTCTTTACTATTTTCCGGTTTTTAAACAGTGTCACCTTACCCTGACCGGACCCCACATAACCATAGTCGGCATCTGCCATTTCTCCGGGTCCGTTTACGATGCAGCCCATTATCCCGATTTTTATTCCCTTCAGGTGTAAGGTTGCCTTCCGGATCTCAGCGGTTACTTTCTGCAGGTCGAACAGGGTTCTTCCGCAGGATGGACAGGATATGTATTCCGGGCTGGAGATTCTTGTGCGACAGGCCTGAAGGATTGCGAAACTGGTGGCAATGATCTGTTCACGGGGCAAGTCAACCGTACTGCTTAGCCAGATACCGTCTCCCAATCCATCGATAAAAAAAATACCGAGATCACAACTGCTTCTCAGCTGGAATGTTTCATAATCACTATCAGAACACGCGGTGTGAACAATTACCGGAGATTTACATTCCTGTTGGATCATTTGCAGAACGAATGATCTCAGGTTCTTCGGATTTTGGGCAGAAAGAATGAGAATGGGCCAGGAACCTGATTTTGATTCCTGCTGTTTTTTATTGATGTGTTCTATAAGTTGCTGCTTTTGCGGGGGCAGGTCAACCTTCAGGAAGTGCATATCATTTGATCTGTTTCCCACGAAGAAGTATTCGTTGATTGAGTAGAGAGGAAAAAGATTTTCCGGAGGATCCGCCAAGTTTTCCCATTCCTGGTAATTCAGGATATAGCCGGCAACATCGGGAGAATCCGGAGGTGGCAGCTGTTTGCCAAGGTAGATAAGATCCGCTCCCTGATCTCCTTTTGTCCATTCTTTCTTATGGGGGTCAAACCGGTGACCCGCTTGTTTCAGGACCTCATCGGGGATAAATGGCTGATCGCTGGCATCCGAAATCACCACGGGAGGGTTATCCTCCCCGACGTTTCTCACGCTTGCTGAATTCCGTTTGTTAAAGTGAACCGGCATTTCTGCTGTTTTGTCATCGGAAGGTTTAGGATCATTTTCTCTCCTGTCCGAATAGAAAGAGACAATTTTACGGGCAACCGGGATTTCACATTCCGGGTCTTCGGTCAGGGAGACACGGATCGTATCCCCGATACCATCATTCAACAGTGCACCGATGCCGACAGCAGATTTTATTCTGCCCTCTTCTCCAGGTCCGGCTTCTGTAACGCCAAGGTGGAGGGGATAGTTGAATCCGTTTGCATCGAGTTTTTCAACCAGCAGACGATAGGCTTCTGCCATTACCCTTGTATTGCTGGATTTCATGGAAAGGACAAGCTGGTGGAAATTTTCTCTTTCACAGATTGTCACAAATTCAAGTGCCGATTCAACCATACCGGCAGGGGTATCTCCAAAGCGATCCATGATCCGGTTTGAAAGGGAACCATGGTTCACCCCGATCCGCACAGCAGTTCCATGTTCTTGGCATACTGCTAACAGCGGAATAAGCCGGTCAGCGATCTTTTCGTATCCCTGCTGATAGTCGTTTTCAGAGTACTTCTGTTTGTCTGTGCGTGGAAAAGTGGATATAAAATTCCCGGGATTGATCCTTACTTTCTCAACGATTCTGGCAGCAATTTCAGCCAGTTTCGGATTAAAATGTATATCAGCAATAAGGGGTATGGATATGGTTTTATGCTGCAACTCTTTTTTAATGACAGCAAGGTTTTCAGCCTCTTTCACGTTTTGAGCTGCCAGGCGGATATAATCAGAGCCAGCATGGGCAATGCGGATACATTGCCCGACAATTGCCCGGGTATCCAGTGTTGACCGGTTTGTCATGGTCTGGATTCGAATGGGGAATTCACCACCAAGGGGAGTATCTCCGATCTGAACAACCCTTGTTTTGCGTCTGGCATTCCGGGACGGGGAGAATGAATAGGTATAATTTGCTTTACCAGGGTCCATTATCGCTTGGTGATCTTCCACTCGAAACCGTCTTTTGTGTCCTTTATTTCAATACCGGCATCAATAAGGACTTTCCGGATGCGGTCTGCCGTTTTAAAGTCTTTTTCTTCTTTTAATTGATTTCTGAGGGTAAGAAAATCCCGGATCACTGTTTCACTCAACTGATCATCATACTGCTCCTGTTCTTCCTGCTTAAGTCCCAGAATGTCATATACAAACGTGTGATAGATTTCGGTCATTTTCAGGAGGTCCTTTTCACTGATGAAATCCTGTCCGGCACGGATAAAATTGATCATTTTTAGCCCGTCGAACAGGTGGGAGATCAAAACCGGTGTATTGAGATCATCGTTCAGTGCGTCGTAGCATTTTTTCTCAAACCGGGGCAGATCGATGGTTGAATTTTCGGAAGGGACAAGGCTGTTCATGGTATTCATCCCTTCAAATAAACGGTGAAGTCCTTTTTCGGATGCCTGAAGGGCATCATTTGAAAAGTCCACCGGATTCCGGTAATGTGCCTGCAGGATAAAAAAGCGGATATTAATGGGTGAATATGCTTTTTCCAGAAGGGGGTGGTCACCGGAAAAGAACTCGAACAGGCTAATGGCGTTTCCCAGTGATTTACCCATCTTCTGCCCGTTGAGGGTGATCAGGTTGTTATGCATCCAGTATTTAACCGACTCTTTTCCAAGGGCAGCGGTTGACTGTGCAATTTCACATTCATGGTGAGGAAACAGCAGGTCCATTCCTCCACCGTGGATATCAAACTGTTCACCAAGGTATTTGGTGCTCATGGTAGAGCATTCGAGGTGCCATCCGGGGAATCCTTCACCCCATTTTGAGGGCCAGTGCATCAGGTGTTCAGGGTTGGCTTTTTTCCAGAGGGCAAAATCATACGGATTTTTCTTTTCTTCCTGTCCTTCCAACTCCCTGGTGCTACTGATCAGATCCTCCAGGATACGACCTGATAATTTCCCATAGTGGTATTGTTTGTGGTATTTTTCCACGTCAAAATAGACCGATCCATTCACCTCATAGCCGAATCCCATGTTGACGATCCGTTCAACAAATTGTTGTTGTTCAATAATATGTCCGGATGCCAGCGGTTCGATGCTGGGCTCGAGGACGTTCAACCGTTTCATGTTATCGCGGAAACGATTCGTGTAATATTGAACCACCTCCATGGGTTCCAGTTGTTCCAGGCGGGCTTTTTTGAGCACCTTATCTTCTCCTTCATCCGCATCGCTTTCGAGGTGCCCAACATCGGTGATGTTCCTTACATACCTCACTTGATACCCCAGGTGCTTCAGGTACCTGAAAAGAAGGTCAAACGTAAGAGATGGTCTGGCATGTCCCAGATGAGCATCGCCATATACCGTTGGTCCACAAACATATAATCCAATATACGGGGGGTTGATGGGTTCAAAATTTTCCTTCTTCCGGGTTAATGAGTTGTACAGGTAGAGGTCGGATTTGTTTTTCTCAGCCATGGTCAATGTCCTTTGAGTCCATAAAATTAGCAATTATTCCAATATAACACCCTACCCGCTGCAGAGCAGACCAGCTTTTCAAATACCATATTTTTTGCATTTATCAAATATTCATTCTACTTTTACCACCACAAGTATCAAATATTCTTCGCTTATAGGGTGTTTGAATTATTGAGAAGAGGGGAGAGATTAGGCTCTGTGAACCTCTAGCAACCATTTCCGGCAGATCAGGAAAAAAGGTGCTAAAACCTAATCCCGTAAACGGGAAATGATAAATTAAACGCATCATCATGAAAACGTATCCAACACTGCACCGGGAAATCTTCCCACACTCAACAGGCCGGACCGGATCTCTTATGCTACGTATGCCTATGGGCATGGATTGAATCCAGATCTTTCAAGGGGAGTCATTGAAAATCTGGAATGCCTGAAGAGAGTCATCGAAATCAGTTTAATACATTTCAACAGTAGCTGCTAGTACGGATGAGTATGGATAAAAACATAGGAAAGATAATAGAGAGGAAGGTTCTTGTTCTGGATGGAGCCATGGGGACCATGATCCAGGGATACCACCTTGAAGAGGATGACTTTCGGGGTGAACGGTTTGCTGATCACCCCTGCCCCTTAAAGGGGAATAACGATCTGTTGTCCCTGACCAAACCATCCGTCATCCGTGAGATCCATGAACAATACCTTGAAGCAGGAGCAGATATCATCGAGACCAATACCTTCAATGCTAACCGCATATCGATGGCCGACTACCGGATGGAAGACCTGGTTTATGAAATGAATGTTGCTTCGGCAAGGCTTGCATCGGAAGCCGCCCGGTTGTATACTGACAAAACCCCGGAAAAACCGAGGTTTGTCGCAGGATCCATGGGACCGACCAGTAAGTCTGCCTCCATCTCACCCTCAGTGGAAAATCCCGGATTACGGTCAGTAACTTTTGACGAGCTGGTTCTTGTTTATGGCGAACAGGCAGAAGGACTTATTGATGGTGGTGTCGACCTGCTGCTGGTAGAGACTGTCTTTGACACTCTCAATGGCAAGGCTGCACTTTTTGCCATACAGGAAATTAAAAGGAAGAGAGAAATAAAGGTACCGGTCATGGTTTCCGGAACCATCGTTGATCTCAGCGGACGTAACCTTTCGGGACAAACCGTTGAAGCCTTTTTGCATTCCGTATCCGGCTACGACCTGTTTAGCATCGGGCTGAACTGCTCTTTTGGTGCTAAAGAATTGAGGCCCTTCCTGGAGGAATTATCCTCGAAAACAAACCTTCCCGTTTCTGTATATCCTAATGCCGGTCTTCCGAATCAGTTTGGGGAGTATGATGAAACGGCCGAAGAGATGGCTGAGCATATGCAAGGATTTTTGCAGGAGGGACTTGTCAACATTGTCGGGGGATGTTGTGGAACTACGCCGGAACACATAAGGCGTTTTTCAGTACTGGCTGCCAAATCTGAAAAAAGGAAGCTGCCCGTGCAACAACACCGGTTGAACCTGAGTGGACTCGAGGCACTTAACCTGTATCCCGGCAGCAATTTTATCAATATCGGGGAGCGAACCAACGTATCCGGATCTAAAAGATTTGCCCGGTTAATCAGGGAGGAGAAGTTTGAAGAAGCACTGTCGGTTGCCAGACAACAGGTTGAAGGAGGAGCGCAGATCCTTGATGTTAATCTGGACGATGCCATGCTGGATGCTGGAGCCACGATGGTGAAATTCCTGAACCTGCTGATGCCAGAACCCGATATTGCCCGGATACCGGTAATGGTTGATTCTTCCAGCTGGCCGGTCATTGAGTCAGGATTGAAATGCCTTCAGGGAAAATCCATTGTGAATTCCATTAGCCTGAAAGAGGGCGAGGAGGTTTTCATTGCACACGCCGAACGCATAAAACAGTATGGTGCTGCCGTGGTTGTCATGGCTTTTGATGAGCAGGGGCAAGCCGTATCCTTTGACAGAAAAATTGCCATTTGTAAACGTGCCTACACGATCCTTACGGAGAAGGTGCATTTTCCACCCCATGATATCATCTTCGATCCCAATGTCCTAACCGTTGCCACTGGGATCGAGGAACATAACAGCTATGCCGTTGATTTTATCCGTGCGGTGAAATGGATAAAAAATAATTTGCCTAACACCAGGGTGAGCGGTGGGATCAGCAACCTCTCTTTTGCATTCAGGGGGAACGACACCATTCGGGAAGCGATGCATTCGGCATTCCTGTACCATGCCATAAAAGCAGGATTAGATATGGGAATTGTGAATGCCGGAATGCTGACTGTGTATGATGACATTCCGGAAGAACTGCTTGTCCTGGTTGAGGATGTGATACTGAACAGAAGAGCAGATGCAACCGAAAGGCTGATCATCTATGCTGAAAAAACAGCGGGTGAAAAGAAAAGGGCTATCACGGAAGAGGAGTGGAGGAAAATGCCTGTTGCAGAAAGGCTAACCCATGCCCTGATCCGTGGTATTGACGAATATATTGAAGAAGACGTGAAAGCCGCACGGGAGCATTATGAAAAATCATTACAGGTTATCGAAGGTCCCTTGATGGAGGGGATGAACTGTGTTGGCGATCTGTTCGGATCAGGTAAGATGTTCCTGCCACAGGTAATAAAAAGTGCCAGGGTTATGAAAAAGGCAGTGGCTGTCCTGATGCCATTCATTGAAAAGGAAACTACCGGAACAGAAGATCGATCCAGCAATGGAACCATCTTACTTGCCACAGTGAAGGGCGATGTGCATGATATAGGGAAGAACATCGTTGGTATCGTTCTCGGCTGTAATAATTACAGGATCATTGACCTGGGTGTCATGGTACCTGCTGAAAAAATTATCGGCGAAGCAAAAAAGCAGAACGTGGATATCCTGGGACTGAGCGGATTGATCACACCGTCCCTGGAGGAGATGGTGCATGTCGCCAAAGAGATGGAACGGGAAAAGCTGAATATTCCTCTGCTGATCGGTGGTGCAACGACTTCTGTTTTGCATACAGCCGTTAAAATTCAGCCCCATTACGGTAACGGAGTCATTCATGTAAAAGATGCATCCCGCAGCGTTGGTGTAGTTGCCGACCTTCTTTCAAAGGAACGGAAAGGAACACTTTTGCGTGAAACCAACCATCGGTATCAGGAGCTCCGTGAAATGAATAGCGGGATTAAACGATCCTTCATTTCACTGGAACAGGCACGGAAAAACAGACCCGACATGAAATGGAATGATTTTCAGCCGGTTATACCCCAGACCATGGGAATAAAGATGTTTGAAGGGTATGATCTTGGGGAGATCCGGAACTACATCGACTGGACCTTCTTTTATCATGTGTGGGAACTGAAAGGGAAATATCCTGAGATCCTTAATCATCCTGAAAAGGGGGAAGAGGCACAAACACTTTTCCGTGATGCGCAAACGTTGCTTGACAGAATAATCAGTGAAAACCAAATCAAAGCCAATGCCGTTTTCGGAATTTTCCCGGCAAATGCTTCGGGAGATGATATTCATATTTACGAAGATGAGGATCGCAACTCACCGGTTTGCACCCTGAATCAATTGCGACAGCAAACAGCAAAGACAACCTCAGGGAAACATGCTTCACTGGCGGATTTTATTGCACCCACCCATTCAGGCAGGAAAGATTATTTCGGGCTAATGGCGATTACAGCAGGGATGGGTCTGAATGGGTACCTGGAAGAATTCGAACAGGATCATGATGATTATCATGCCATTATGATCAAGGCACTGGCCGACCGTTTGGCTGAAGCATTTACAGAATTGCTTCATGAAAAGATCAGGAGAGAGTACTGGGGTTTTGCCCGGGACGAAAAACTATCAATGGAGGAGCTGTTTCAGACAAAATACCGGGGGATCAGACCTGCCTTCGGATACCCGGCATGCCCGGATCATTCTGAAAAAAGTAAGGTATTTGACCTGCTGGGAGTAGAGGAGAAAACCGGGATCTGCTTAACCGAAAACTACTCCATGACACCCGCCGCATCCGTTTGTGCCATGGTGCTCTCACATCCCGAATCCAGGTATATTGAGGTAGGGAAAATAGGAATTGATCAGGTAGAGGATTATGCAAAACGAAAAGGGATCAGTCTGGCTGAAGCTGAAAAATGGCTGTTTCCCGTGTTGAATTATAAATAGAGAATCATGAGTGGTAAAGTAATTGAAATTTTAAATCAATCGGAGAAAACATTAATATCATTTGAATTGCTTCCCCCCCTCAAGGGGGATGATATTGACAGCATCTATCAGACGTTGGATCCATTGATGGAATTTAATCCTCCCTATCTTAACATCACTTACCACCAGGAGGAGGTTGTTTATAAAAAGATCAACCACAATATGGTGGAGCGGAGAGTGATCTGGAAAAGACCGGGGACCGTTGCCATCTCGGCAGCATTGAAATACAGGTACAAAGTCATTGTTGTTCCCCATATGATCTGTGGTGGATTTACCCGTGAGGAGACCGAAAATGCATTGATCGATTTGAATTTTCTGGATGTGAATAACCTGTTGGCAGTGCGTGGGGATCCAAACAGCGAATCAAAAATTTTTACACCCGAGGAGGGGGGGCATGTTCATTCGATTGATCTTCTGAAACAGATAGTGGACATGAACAGGGGCATCTACCTGGATGAAGATTTGCAGCATCCGTCTCCCACCGATTTTTCGGTCGGTGTTGCAGGATACCCTGAAAAGCATCCGGAAGCGCCCAATATGGAATCGGATCTTCATTTCCTGAAGAAGAAGATAGATGCTGGTGCAGATTTCGTGGTGACCCAGATGTTTTTTGATAACACAAAATACTTCACCTTTGTCGACAGCTGCCGGAAAAAAGGCATTGAGGTACCGATTATTCCCGGGATTAAACCGGTATCACTCTATGATCACCTGAGCTACCTTCCAAAAACATTCAACATTAATCTTCCGGAAGCGCTGGTAAAAGAGGTCCTGAAATGCAAAACACAGGAAGCAATCAAAGAGGTTGGGGTTGAATGGGCAATTGAACAGTCGAAGGAACTGGTTGCAGCGGGAGTGCCTGTTGTGCATTATTTCACCATGGGACGATCGGACAATATTTTCAAGATTGCAAAGGCAGTGTTTTAATTGTCTTGGAAATCGGACAGGTCGGTGTTTCTCAGGATTTGTACCGTTTCCCGGTATCCGGCGTTGAAGATCTGTCGAGCCTTGCTGATCTCAAAAACACCATACCCTTTCAATCCCTTGATTTCAATGTACAAATCACATTCCGGTATGTGCTCCCTGCTGTTTGAAACGATATTCAGGTAAAACGTACGTTCCGCTAACTGAATGATTCCCTTGATATCTTTTTTCTCATACAATGGGTTAACATTGACTCCGATAATTTTTTTACACTTCCCTTTCAATGGTCTGACGGGAAGGTTATCGACCACTCCGCCATCGACATAGGTATTCCCTCCTATTTTAATGGGATTGAGAAGGACCGGAATGCTGGAAGAGGCGATTAATTTTTCCTCCAGGGGGCCCTGATTGAAATATTCTATTTTTCCCGTATTCATATTGGTAGCGGCGACATACAGCGGACAATTAAGGTCTTCAAAGTTTTTGGCTCTGAGGTGATTTCTTATCAGTTCATAAAAGCCGGAGGCTTTCAGCAGCCCTTCTTTGGGAAAGGTTACATGGATCAGGTGGAAAAGTTTTTCTTCGATAAAGAGTTCAAGGATCTCTTCCGGCTGATAACCGTCGGCATAGAATGCCCCGCCAATGGCACCGGCACTAACACCGGAAATAATTTCCGGAAAGAGCTGGTGTTCTTTGAGTGCTTTCAATACACCCAGGTGTGCAAGCCCCCGGGCACCCCCACCGCTGAGTGCAATCCCAAGCCCAAAGGAGGATTCATTTGGTTCGTTCTGGTTCATGGCGATATGGCTGTTATATCAGTAAGATAGGTATAAACCCCGGTTTGGTTGCTTCACGTCGAATGATTTTTGTAAATTTCCGCAAAATCGGAGAACATGGCCAAAAAAAAGAAAAAAAGCAAGAAACCCGGTTCCATCAAAAAAAAATCCCTGACCGGGAAAATTCTGGGTATCTTTTCCGGCAGCCCTTCCAAAACCTATAACTACAAGCAACTTACCCGGTTATTGAACATCAAAGATACCTCGACAAGGCAACTGATCAATGTGATCCTTGGTGAGTTGACTGCTGCCGATTACCTGACTGAGATTTATACCGGGAAATACAAATTAAAATCAAAAGGAGGGTACATCTATGGAACGGTTGAAATGACGGCTCAGGGATCTGCCTATATCAATTCGGAATCCCTCTCTGAAGATATATTTGTAACACAGGCAAACCTGAATCATGCCCTTCATGGTGACTGGGTTAAGGTGTACCTGTATGCCAGGAGAAAAAGCAGGCGGTTGGAAGGAGAGGTGGTTGAGATCGTCAAAAGGGGGAAAAGGAATTTTGTCGGAACGGTTGAGATTGCTGCACACTTCGCATTTCTCCTGCCCGACAGCAAGAAGATGCCGTATGATATCTACATTCCAAAAGAGAAGTTAAATCATGCATTGAACGGGCAAAAAGCCATTGCGCGCATTGTTGACTGGCCTCAGTCGGTAAAAAATCCTACCGGTGAGATCGTAGAAGTCTTGGGAGAGCCGGGAGAACATGAAGTGGAAATGCATGCCATCCTTGCAGAGTATGACCTTCCTTATTCTTTTCCGAAAGATGTGGAACGGGAAGCCGCGAAAATGCCGGACAGGGTATCACGGGATGAGTACCGGCAGAGAAAGGATTTTCGGACGGTGCCAACATTTACCATTGACCCGGAGGATGCGAAGGATTTTGACGATGCTTTATCCATCCGACAGCTTGACTCCGGCAGGTGGGAAGTCGGTGTGCACATTGCTGACGTTACTTTTTTCATTTCACCCAATTCAGTTCTTGACAAAGAAGCACAGGAACGTGGAACATCGGTCTACCTGGTTGACCGGGTCATCCCGATGCTCCCCGAGAAATTATCAAACCAGCTTTGCTCCCTGCGACCGGAGGAGGATAAACTTTGTTTTTCCACCGTGTTTGAAATGGATGATCAGGCCAATGTTGTTTCTGAGTGGATGGGAAAAAGCGTCATTCGTTCTGACAGGCGATTTACCTATGAAGAGGCTCAGAAAGTGATTGAAACCGGACAGGGTGATATGAGCATGGAAGTTATGAAGCTTCATCAATTGGCTCAAACATTAAGAAAAAGAAGGTTCGAAAACGGCTCCATTGATTTTGAACGTACCGAAGTGGCATTTGAAATTGATGAAAAGGGCACACCGTTAGGCGTTTTCCTGAAACAGAATAAACCATCGAATCAATTGATTGAAGAATTTATGCTTCTGGCGAACAAACGGGTTGCAGAGTTTGTCGGATTCAAAACAAAACCACCGAAAACTTTTGTATACCGGGTTCATGACCGGCCTGATCAGGAAAAACTGTCATCCTTTGCTTTCCTGATAAAGAAATTTGGTCACCAGATATCCACCGCCTCACACCGGCAACTGTCCCAATCGCTGAACCAGCTCCTGAAGAATGTTCAGGGGAAAAAGGAACAAAACCTGATTGAGACCCTGGCGATCAGGACAATGGCTAAAGCAAAATATTCAACCCGCAATATCGGGCACTATGGCCTTGCATTTGACCATTATTCCCATTTTACATCCCCCATCCGCAGGTATCCGGATATGATGGTTCATCGATTGCTGGAAAAGTACCTGCGGGGTGAAAAATCGGAGAGTGAAGAACAGTATGAGAGCCTCTGCATGCATGCCTCCGAAATGGAACGTAAAGCCATTGAAGCAGAACGGGCATCCATTAAATACAAACAGGTTGAATTCCTGAAAGATAAAATCGGACAGCAGTATGATGGGATCATCTCCGGGGTTGCCGACTGGGGGATCTATGTAGAGATCAGTGAAAACAAATGCGAGGGATTGATCCCGATCCGGGAGCTGGATGACGATTTTTATGAGCTGGATGAAGAGAATTATTGCATTACCGGTCGCCTTACCCGTAAACAATACCAGCTCGGAGATCCGATAACTATTGAGATTTCACGGGTTGACCTTCCCCGGAAGCAGGTAGATCTGTTATTGGTGGAATAACCGCTATCTTGGATATGTTTATCTGGCAGAAATGTGAAAATCGCTTCTGTAAAGCAGAAGCGGTTGAATAAATAAATATTTCTTTATCTTTACAACAAGCCATGTTCATTACCTGATAATCGAATAACAACCTTTAAAACTTAAAGACTCATGAAAACATATTTTCTATTCCTGACACTGCTGTTAACCGGATCATTACTACAGGCACAGAGCAGCAAGCTCAAAGTAGGTGATAAGGCATCCGATTGGGAGTTTAAAGATGCCGACGGAATTGTGCACACCATGGATACATGGAAAGGGAAAGTATTGCAGGTCAATTATGTGGACCCGGATGAGTCGGATCTGAATGATCCTTTCAATGATGCAATAGACAAAGCGGTTGATGTGGATAAGATAATATCCAAGGATCATTTTAAAGGATTTGGGATTGTGGATTGTAAATCCACATGGAAACCAAACGGGCTGATCCGTTTAATTGCCGGGAAAAAAGCAGAAAAGTATGAAACCACCATACTGTTTGATTATGATGCTGTTCTTCAGGAACAATGGGGACTGCCTGAGGACAGTTACAGTGTGATCATCGTTGATAAAAACCGGGTAGTAAGGGCGCTGTACAAAGGGAAAATACCGGATAGTGAAATTCCGGAGATCATTACACTGATCATCGAACTTACCAAAGAGTAGTAAAGGATTTTTGTAAAACGTTAGATTTGAAGTGATGAGGTTTGAGAAGCTTTTATTCAATAGTGGAATTTTGTTCGTACCTAAATACCCCGGCAGGGGTATAACATTGAATAGCCACCGGTGTTAACCGGTGGTATATCGACCCGAAATATTTACAACCCTTAAGGGGTTGAATTTTGCTATTTAGAGTATTAATATTCAACCCCATTCAGGGTTGCGATTTATTTCCATTAGTATACCCGGCACTTCGCCCCGACAAAATCGTCGGGGCTAGTACCGGGCTATTTATTATTCAATCCCTCCGGGATTGTGTTCTATATATCCTCCAGACCTTGTACAAAAAATTAGGCAATCAATTAACCAAATAGATCTTAAAATCTCAAACAAAATCTGTTACCTAAATACTGAAGAAACACACTGCCGGCAGGCACGGCCTACGGAGCTAAATGTTTAAAAATCAGTTATAAAATAAGATTACTATAGTCAGACCTTAACCGCACAACAGGTTAATTATTTATCTCGATGTCAGCGGGCATCGGTTCTTTGGTTTCCTGATGCTTAAAAAACCGCTTCTGAAAGATAAGGATCAGTGCTACGCCGATAGTTATGGAGCTATCGGAAAGATTAAAAACAGGCCGGAAAAAGATGAATTCCTGTGATCCCCAGATGGGGAACCAGTCTGGCAAATGTCCTTTAATGATTGGGAAATAGAGCATATCGACTACCTGGCCATGCAGGAAACTGGAATATCCCCCACCTTCGGGTAAAAATTCTGCTACCCTGAAATAGCTATCACTAAAGATTATCCCATAGAATGCACTGTCAATAATGTTTCCTATCGCTCCGGCCATTACCATGGAGATACTTAATATCAATCCGTTAGAAGCGTTTTGCCGGGTCAGATAAACGAGGTACCAACCGATCGCAGCCACAGCAATAATTCGAAAAATGCTAAGGATAATCTTCCCGAAGTCACCGGAAATTTCAAGTCCGAAAGCCATTCCATTGTTTTCCAGGAAATGAATGATAAACCAATTCCCAAGGATATGGTATTCCTGTCCAAGCATCATGTGGGTTTTGACCCAGATCTTTAACATCTGGTCAGCTACAAGGATCAGGAGGATCAGGAAAAGGGACTGTTTTCTTATTGACATCGGAATTATTTTTCGACCAAAACTATAATTTTTAAACGATTTGAAAAAGGGAGGAATAAAAAATGATTGAAACCATGGCTTCAATCATTTCATCGGCGCGATTTTCAGTCCGTTTACCGTTGTCTCTGTTTTGCTTCGATACTAAGTGTAGCATGCGGGACAGCGCGGAGCCGCTCTTTCGATATCAGTTTCCCGGTTTCCCTGCAAATACCATACGTTTTGTTTTCAATTCGTATCAGTGCAGCCTGAAGGTGCTGGATGAATTTCAACTGGCGTTGAGCCAGTTTACCGGCTTCCTCCTTTGAAAGGGTTGCTGCTCCTTCCTCCAGGACCTTGAAAGTAGGTGATGTGTCCTCCGTGTCATTACTCTCTTCATGAGTAATGGTATGTTTCAGCAGGTCGTAATCCTGCTTGGCTTTTTCAATTTTTTGTAAGATGATCTCCTTAAACTCAAGGAGCTCTTCATCTGAATAGCGTGTCTTCTCTGCCATGGCGCTCTTATTTTTATATAAATATAACAAATTTCCCATAAAACACCGTACATTTTAGCATTTTTGATCTGCTCCGGAAAACCGGGTCTAACCAAAAGATTAATAGCCAGTTATGTTTTTATTCTATGAATAGTAATGATTGTATTTACCCCTTCTTGCAATTCAATGGTTTTCGCCTTTTTATCGTCCGGTTGATCCACCAGGTCCACCCTGGTTGCCAGTGTCTGGGAAGCAATGTAGTGAGCATGGTGTTTCACGGCGTTATTTAGTGCTGTATGTTTCTTAATTTGGATGGTGATCTTATCCGTTACATCGAAACCGTTCTCCTTTCTCATGTTTTGAATCCGGTTGATCAGTTCACGTGCTATGCCTTCTTCCTTCAATTCATCGGTCACATTGATATCGAGAGCAACCGTCAGTTGACCTTCGTTTGCCACCAGCCAACCCGGAATATCTTCAGTAAATATCTCTACTTCAGATAGTTTAATTTCCCGGTTTACACCATCAACCTGAAGGGTATGGTGTCCTTTTTCTTCCATTTCGTGGATATCTTCCTGGCTGAACTGACCGATTAATTGAGTAATCTGTTTCATCTCTTTACCAAAACGGGGTCCAAGCAACTTGAAATTTGGTTTAATCCGTTTCACGATCAGGCTATCCTTTTCATCCGTAATGATTTCCAATTCTTTTACATTTACTTCGGGAAGGATAATATTTTCGACAGCTTCCAGTTTCTCTTTATCATCGAAGTTGGAAACGGGAATTCTGATCTTTTGCAATGGTTGGCGTACCTTGATGTTCACTTTTCGGCGAAGACCGAGAATCATTGAGGAAACTTTCTGGGCAAGGGCCATTTTCTCTTCCAACTCCTTATCAATCAAGCGGACATTGCATTCAGGGAAAGCCACCAGGTGGACCGATGCAGTGTCATGATTCCCGGAAACACGGTTCAAATCAAAGAACAACTTGTCCATATAGAATGGAGATATGGGTGCTGAGAGCCTGGAAACGGTTTCCAGGCAGAGATACAGGGTTTGGTACGCAGCGATTTTATCACTCGAATATTCGCCGCCCCAGAATCGTTTTCGGTTAAGCCGGACATACCAGTTACTGAGGTTTTCAGATACAAAATCCTGGATAGCCCTGCCAGCTTTTGTAGGCTCGTAATTGTCAAGGCTCTCTTGCACCTCTTTGACCAGGGAATTCAGCAGCGAGATAATCCACCGATCGATCTCCGGTCTTTCGTTCACCGGTATATCTTCTTCTTTATGAATAAATCCATCAACGTTAGCATACAGGGCAAAAAATGAGTAGGTATTAAACAGGGTTCCGAAAAATTTGCGTTTCACCTCTTCCACACCGGCGGGATCGAATTTCAGGTTATCCCAGGGTTGAGCATTGGTGATCAGATACCATCGGAGCGGGTCGGAGCCATTGGTTTCAATGGTTTCAAAAGGATCAACGACATTCCCCAGACGTTTTGACATTTTTGCCCCGTCTTTATCGAGAACAAGTCCGTTTGAAATGATGTTTTTAAACGCCACGGAATCAAAAAGCATGACCGCAATGGCATGAAGTGTAAAAAACCATCCACGGGTCTGATCTACTCCCTCGGCAATGTAATCAGCGGGAAAGATTTTCCCGAAATTTTCTTTGTTTTCGAATGGATAGTGGACCTGTGCATAGGGCATTGCTCCGGAATCAAACCATCCATCGATGAGATCGGGTTCCCGAAACATCTTTTTTCCGCTGGGTGAAACGAGAATGATCTCATCTACAAAGGGTCGGTGGAGGTCAAATTTTTCATAATTCTCTTTTGAATTATCACCCGGGATAAAATCCTCCAATGGATTCTTTTTCATGATCCCGGCTTCCACTGATCGTTCGATCTCAACTTTCAGCTCTTTTACCGAGCCAATGCAGAGTTGTTCTTTTCTGTCTTCGGTCCTCCAGATTGGCAGGGGTGTTCCCCAATATCTGGAGCGTGACAGGTTCCAGTCAACCAGGTTTTCCAACCATTTCCCGAATCGCCCGATTCCGGTTGAGGGGGGCTTCCAATTGATGGTTTCGTTCAACTGCATCATTCGCTTCTTCAGTGCCGTGGTCTTTATGAACCAGGAATCCAGCGGATAATACAATACAGGTTTGTCGGTCCTCCAGCAATGTGGATAGGAGTGAACATACTTTTCAATTTTGAATGCTTTGTTGTTTAATTTCAGGTCAACCGATATATCCACATCAACAGTGGGATCTTTTTCCGTCAGGTTATTATCGTATTGATTTTTAACAAAACGGCCGGAAAATTCACCCACACCCTCAATGAATTTTCCTTGTTTATCAACCAGGGTAAGTGATCCGATCCCGTTTTCCTGTGCTATACGGAAGTCATCTGCACCGAAACTTGGTGCTATATGAACGATGCCCGTTCCCTCTTCCGTGGTCACAAAATCACCAATAAGCACACGGAATGCATCCCCTTCTTCCGGCTGCTGGAAAGGCATGAGCTGTTCATAACGCATTCCTTCCAGGTCAGCACCCAGAAACTCAGAAAGGATCGTGTAGGGTATGTTTTTATATCCCTTTTTATACTCTTCCAACCGAAGTCCCTCATCCCGTTCAGGGAAGTAGTATCGGAAGCGATCTTTGGCAAGGATAACGGTAATGGGTTCGCCGGTATATTGGTTGAAGGTCCTGACCTTAACATAGTGAAGACCTTTGCCAACAGCCAATGCTGTATTGGAAAGCAATGTCCACGGAGTGGTTGTCCAGGCGAGAAAATAGAGTTCACTATCGATATTCTTGAACAGGAATTCAGACTGTTCATTTCGGATGATCTTGAGCTGGGCAACAACCGTTGTATCCTTGACATCACGATAGCAGCCGGGTTGGTTCAGTTCGTGTGTGCTAAGACCGGTACCGGCAGCCGGTGAATAAGGTTGGATTGAATACCCCTTATAGAGCAGTTTTTTCTCGTATAATTTTTTTAGCAAATACCAGAGTGTTTCAATATACCGGTTGTCATAGGTTATGTATGGATCTTCCATGCTGATCCAGTAACCCATTTTTCGGGTGAGATCCTCCCATGCGTCCGTGTATTTCATGACAACCTTTTTGCAGGCTTTATTGAACTCCACAACGGAAATTTTTTGCCCAATATCTTCCTTGGTAATGCCGAGGTCCTGCTCAACACTTAATTCAACCGGAAGGCCATGAGTATCCCATCCGGCTTTCCGTTCAACATAAAATCCCTGCATGGTTTTATACCGGCAGAAAATATCCTTAATGGTTCTGGCAATGACATGATGTATCCCTGGCATTCCATTTGCCGAGGGTGGACCTTCATAGAAGACAAATGCCGGTTTTCCCCTGGTGGCCTCTAATGTATTATGATAGGTATCATTTTTATCCCAGATCTTCAGCACCTCTTTGTTGATGTCTGCAAGATCGAATGTTTTATATTCAGGAAAAGTTAAACCCATCGTTTTGCACTGTTACTTTTTTACTCTCTTTTTTAGAAGTCCACAAAGGTAGAAGAATTGGCAATAAAAACCAAAATCAGGCTTTTATAAGTGTAAAGGCAAAAGAGCTTCCTTTCTCTTTTGAGCTTCTTACGTTAATTGTCTGATTATGAGCCTCTATAATGTGCTTTACTATGGACAGGCCCAAACCGGTTCCCCCGTAGTGCCGGGAGCGGCTGCGATCGACCCGGTAAAATCGTTCAAAAATCCTGGGAATATCCTCTTCCGGGATCCCGATACCGTTATCGGTCACATCGATCAGAATGTTATCTCCCATGTCGCTGAAAGAAATGGTCGTTCTGCCCCCTTCCATGCCGTAAATTATAGAATTGATTACCAGGTTGTTGAGGACTTCATAAATTCTTTTTTTATCAGCACGAACAAAGATTTTCCTTTCTGTTCCCCCCTTTATTGTTAACCTGATCTTTTTCTCCTGTGCTCTCATCTCCTGGGTTTCAACAACTTCCTCAACGAGACGAACGACATCAAATTTTTCTTTCATCAGCTTCAGCTCACCGGATTCCAGGCGGGAGATGATTTCAAGATCTTCCACGATGGAGATCATGCGGTTGATACTTTTTTCAGTACGTTCGAGATACATCCGGTTTATCGATGCATCTTCCAAGCCGCCATCCAGTAACGTAAGCACATATCCCTGGATGTTAAAAATGGGTGTCTTCAGTTCATGAGATACATTTCCCAGAAACTCCTTACGATACTTTTCCATTTGCTTTAACTGATTGATTTCCTGTGTTTTTCCTTTTGCCCAATTGATCACTTCATCTTTTACTTCGGATATTATATCTCTTCCTGAAAAATCTCCATGAAGCACTTTTTCAGGCACACTGATATTACGAATGGTTTTATAGATTGGATTGATCTTTTCAGTAATAAAATAATTGAGCAGGGATAATATGCCCCAAAACGTCAGAATAAATAGTATGCCGATTGTAGCCACCAGGTAATACCACCTGTAAGATGGTATCAGGTATTGGAAAAGGAACAATATAGCTGTTGTAAGCAATGCTGTGGCAAAGGATATGATAAATGCAATTTGCCGTGGTGTAAGACTTTTCATAGCAATTGCTGTTTCATAATCCTGGCGATATATTTTCCGATGATATCGAATTCAAGATTAACAATGGTTCCTGCCTGGATCTGATGAAAATTAGTGACTTCGTAAGTATAGGGAATGATCGCTACCTGGAATGATTTGTCTTTTGAATTAACAACGGTCAGGCTAACCCCGTTAACAGAGATCGAACCTTTTTCCACCGTAATGTAATCATCCTGTGCGGGTTCATATTCAAACGTATAATACCAGCTTCCTTCTGCCTCTTTTACTTCGGTACATACAGCGGTTTGATCAACATGACCCTGTACAAGATGACCATCCAGCAAACTGTCGATCTTCAGACTTCGTTCAAGGTTAACTTTATCACCGATCTGCAATTTTCCAAGATTTGATTTTTCCAGGGTCTCTTTAATTGCCGTGACCGTATAGGTTTTCCCTTCTTTCTTTACAACTGTCAGACACACTCCATTATGCGAAATGCTCTGATCGATTTTTAGTTCATCGACAAAAGAGCACTCCATGGTAATGTGGAGATTCTCCTGCTCTTTTTCAAGTTTAACCACTTTGGCTGCTTCTTCAACAATTCCTGAGAACATGGTATCCTATTTTTAATTGGTTTTTTGATCAATCTGCGAAGGTAAAAAAAATTGAAGACATTTCCGGACTTATAAATCTGCATTCTTATATCAAATGGGCCATTTTATCCTTGTAAACCGGAAGGATTAATTATGACAACTCCGGGTTAGTAAATTTCAAAACAACTGACTACCTTTCGAACCGGTAATACATCAAAGAACGCAGATATGGATTTGGTAACGGGCGGTACCGGTCTCATCGGATCGCACCTCCTCTATAAATTGGTAAGCCAGGGGAAGCCTGTGAAAGCGATCAGAAGATCCACCAGCAATTTCGAACGTGTAAAGAAAACCTTCTCCTATTATTCCGAGGATGCTGAAGAGTTGTTTTCACGCGTCGATTGGGTTGAAGGAGATATATTGGACCCTGACTTGCTCACTGAAGCGATGGAGGGAGTTGAACGGGTTTACCACTGTGCAGCAATGGTCTCCTTTGTAACCCAGCAGAAGCAGCAGATGATGGAAAATAATGTTTCCGGAACAGCAAACGTGGTCAATGCTTGCCTGGAGAGAGGGATAAAAAAGCTCTGTTTTGTCAGCTCAACCGCTGCTATCGGTTACCGCCAGGGAGAAGCGGTGGATGAAACGGTAATCTGGAAATATTCAAAGCACCGTTCTGCTTATTCCGTCAGCAAGTACCGGTCAGAAATGGAAGTTTGGAGAGGCATTGGGGAAGGGTTAACCGCTGTGATCGTCAATCCGTCGATTGTTATTGGACCCGGCGACTGGAACAGGAGCAGTTCCACTATTTTTAAACCCGTTTGGAAGGGGTTGAGTTTTTACACCTGCGGCATGACCGGGTATGTTGATGTGTGGGATGTGGTCCATGCAATGATTACCCTGATGGAGAGTGCCATTTCAGGGGAGCGTTTTATCCTGTCGTCTGAAAATCTTTCTTACCGGGAGGTTTTCACGCTTGTTGCAAACGCGTTGGGCCAAAAACCGCCGAAACACTATGCCCCTCCTTTTCTCACCGGAATAACCTGGCGCAGTGACTGGCTGGTGAGTAAACTCCTGTTCAGACCACAGCTCTTTACCAGGGACACAGCACGGTCAGCACATCATAAGACCTGTTTCTCAAATAAAAAGATCAGGGACCTGACAGGCATCGATTTTAAACCGGTAAAGCAGAGCATTTCGGAAACCGCAAAGATTTTTCTGTACGAGCACAATGAATAATACCTACTATATTTTGTAAAAAAAAGTGGTACAGCTTAAAATCCGAAATTCACTCCAAATGAGAAGGTATTGGTTGTACCCTGCCAGATTTCGGGTAGGTATTCCGTTACGCCATTCACGCTGCGGTGCATATACTCCGCAAAGACATACCCGTCATTAATGACCTCATAGCGCGTTCGGAAGGCGAACATTCTACTTTCCCATTCAATGCTTTCCATGAAGGGTAAACCAAGGCGATTAGAGTCCAGTGCAGTATGATCCGGTCCTTTCTGGGCAAAGGTATAGGAAAGATGCAGGGTAAGTCCGCGAATGGGTTTTGCTTCGAGGGAAAGAAAAAGTTCCCTGGCATTGTCCTGGAGGTAATGGCCCATGTTATACTGGTTTGATTCGAAGGTCAGGGTTGAAACGTAATGCCTGAAAGCCAAGGGGTTAGTCTGGGTATATTCGGTGGTTAACGACAGGTTCTGCAGGGGAAAATTGGATAGCCGGAAACCCAGTTTTGCACTGTAAAAATTGGAATGTTCGTCCGGATCAAACATACGCCCAATCGCTATTTCATCCAGGAATAGCGTGGCATAAAGGTGGAGGTGGTTGATCTGACGCGAACTGATGTCAAAGAACATTTGGGAGTTCTGATTGTCAATCCCAGAATTCAGCGTATGGTCAATCGATTTGAAGAAGAAGAATGGGGTAAGGTAGGCGGCTTCGATTTCGTGGTCGTAAATGATGGAATTCCCGAAAGAGAACCGGAATCGATCAAACGGTTTGATGGTAAAGATGTTAGCTGCCAGGTATTTATTGTGGTAAACCTTGCGGTACTCATCGCCATGTGGAGTGGTGTAATAAAAGCTTCTTGTGCTGTCCACCACTTCTGAGACCAGCCAGCCATGTGTATAGGTGAATTCGAGCCATTTAGCGGGTTCAAGGTGAAGTTTTACCTGTGAAATGGATGGGGTTCTTCCCGCAAAGATATTTGCTCCGTTGTAATTGTTACCCCAGGAGAAATGGTCTTTTATCAATCCGAAAGATCCCCACTTCCAGGAAAAGGTAATTCCTCCCCGCATTTCACTGTAATCGTATTTTGCTTTATAATTTGCTCCGAAACGCTGTGTTATTTGATTGTATTCCGAGATCTTTTTATTCTCATGATTGTCCCTCAGGCTGGCATAGATCCCAACATGTTTACCAATGTAGGCAAACACTTCAGCCCCGTTCCACCGGTGATAGACCGAACCGTTATTATTTGTCCAGTATTGGATCCCCAGTATGGGATTGAGTGAGAAGGTGAAGAGGGAATCTTTGTAGTAGAACAGGTCACGCCGTTTCTTAAACTGCTTATCGGGTTTCAGCTCCTTATGAAAATCCTTCAGGTAAAAATCGAGGTCTTTTTGTTGCCGTGGGTTGAGCTCCTCCCTCGTGGCATTTGCTTCTGATAGTTTCTCCGCAATGAACCTCCGGGTATAAGGTTTTACGGCACTGTTTATGTCGATGATCTGTTGATTGGCTAACTCGTCTATGAATTGATAAATCGAGGTATTGGAAATGTGCTGATACACCTCCTGTGTATAGGCTTTACAAACTGGCAGAATAAAGAGCACGATGTAAACAATTTTCCTCATACGATTTTAGCCACAAGGCAGATCAGCATAACAACAAAGGTAACAAAGGAATATAAAACAATCACAATTACCGATTACACTCATCTTGAATTTTAATCATACAAAAATTATTATTCAAAGGACGTTTATCGTTTAACGGTTAAGAAACCCGTATCGTTGAACGGTTTTCGTCAATCGTTTGCGGTATAAACCATAACACTAATGTTTCAAAAAAAATTGAGATAAAATCGTTCTCCGAACAACGAACCACGAAACGGGATTCGTTACCGACCACCGATTAACGGTTTTGTTTATGCCCGTTTACTTCTGTTAAATCGCTTTTTTATTGGCTCCTTGCTCTCTTTATCACAATATTATACATTGCCTTCCAGAAATATCTCCAGTCGGTTCTAAACGGTTTTTCTTCATACGCTTCAAGGTAACGCATTTCCGATTCCTGTATCTCCCCGAGGCTTTTTGGCAGGTCGGCATAGAAAGGAGGTATGAGACCGGGTTTGTATTTTGTTCTCTTTTCACGGACCTCTTTATCATACAGGTTGAAATAATGCTCACTGATGGGCCGCACTCCAACCAGTTTCAGGTCACCTTTAAACCAGTTGAACAGCATTGGAAGTTCATCAATCCAGAGTTTTCTCATGATTTTTCCCTGTGTTGACACCCTGAAGTCAAAATCGAATTTACCTCCCTCGGTCAGGTTATGCATCTTATACATGTAATCCTGAAGGTATTCGGCATATGGGTGCATAGTCCTCATTTTAAGTACTTTGATAACCTTACCCCCTTTACCAATCCGTTTCAGTCTGACCAATGGACCGTAGGTAGGGTTGGGGTCATAGGAGGGTCCCCCGACTTTTTTTACTGCAAAATAGAACAGGGAATCGATGTATGCTTCATTGACGATATCAAATCCACAGGAAATAAGCCGCCCGAGCGTTTCGGCACGGGTAATCACCCGGTTCTGGCCACGGGTAAGGAAATGATACAAACCCGATGTGATTTTAAATTTCGGCATCAGGCGTTTTACCGGAAAATCCAAAAAGTAATAGTAAAAATAATTCAGGAGAAAGGGGTATTTTTTAAAGATACGTTGCTTCCTTAGGTTTTTTGTTTCCACACATCCGATGAAGGTTCCGTTTTTAGGAATTTTGGAATTTACCGCTTCGAAGAACCGGTTCAGGTAAGCGATATCGTTGCTCCGCTTCAGGTTGATGATGGCCCGGTACCGGTTATCGGGTTGTGTTGCAATATTAAATGATGTGGTAGTCGCTACAAGCAGCGTTTCCTCCGATTCGCAACAATTGTTTTTCAAGATAAAAGATAACCCTTCCTCTCCGCACTCATCAATGATGGGTTTTCTGAGTTCCCCGGATAATTCAATTGCTTTTCCGTTTTCAGGCATTGCTGAAAAAATATCAGCATGATTGGAATTTCCGTTTAACTGTTGTGCCCTGAGAGCCAGGTATTCATTATCCGGCGGGTTCTGATATTCAATGGCGATTTTAAGGAAGAAATAGAGGCTGCTGAAAAGGAATTCAAAAAAACTGGCCAACAATATTGTCCCTAAAACGATTGCACGGGAGTAGTAGGTAGTCCGTAAGAAATACATTAATACGCTGATCGTACCAAGAGCAACCAGGTTGCTGATTACGATTGGCAGAATAACGTTTTTAAAGGTGGGATTTCTTAGTGGAGCGTATTTTTTAAAAGGGATAGATGATCCAATCCAGATCACAATAAAAATAAAAAAGGAGAGGTAATACCGGGAAAAATAACTACCCACACTCCCCGGCCTTATCCAGGTAATTAGCAGGAAGGAAAAGGTGACCAGCAGCAGATCGATGATAAAAAAAATCAGCCCTTTCTTCAACACCTTGGTTTTTTAGGTAGTAACAAATTTAATAATCCTGTGGGATAATGTAATCCTTTTACAGGGTATTAAAAAGGACTGATTTTCCTTCAGGATGGTTGCAAAACAATCGGAAAGTGGTCATGCGATAGTCAAACCTGCCTGCCGGGCTCCCCGCCGGAACTGCTCCTGCAGTGTAGGAGGGCAGGCAAGGCAATGGTCATATGATGACGTTAGATATAGCAAGAAGGAGTTGGGGTTGGATTGAGAATTCGAAATCCTCTCACTACTCACTTCTCACCTTTCATTTTTCTTTTTTCCCTTCGTCCCTCAGTCTCTTCATCGCAAAGTCACTGTCACCCCCTCCAAAAGTCTCTTCGTCTCAATTTGTGTTCGTTTAGTTTTATTAGAATCCCAGTTCTTTCATGACATAGTCGATGCTTTCACTAACGGATTGGTTTGAGGTATCGACAGTGATTTCAGGGTTTTGGGGAACTTCATAGGGATCGTCTATACCGGTAAACTGTTTGATCTCTCCTTTCCGTGCTTTGGCATACAATCCTTTTGAATCCCTTCGTTCGCATTCTGTCAGTGGTGTGGAGACATACACTTCGCGGAAGTTTGAGCAGAGGTTACGGACAAAATCCCTTGATTCCTTGTAAGGAGAGATAAAGGAGGCGATAACGAACACGCCATTTTTCTCCAGCAAGCTTGCCAGGAATCCAACGCGTTTGATGTGCCTGTTCCGCTCTTCTTTTGAAAATCCGGTCATGGGGAAGATGCTGCGGACGGCATCACCATCCAGGTGTTCGATTTTCAGGCCTTTCTTTTTGAGCCGCTCATAGACTGCTTCTGAGATGGTGCTTTTACCGGCACCGGAAAGGCCGGTAAACCAGATAACACTTGGTTTGATCTCTTTTTTCCCATAGGATATTTTATTCCAGACCCGCTCATGGAAATAGTAGAGAACGATTTTTAGTATGACCTCTATTCCACCGATTACCAGTGCAATTTTAAGGTGTCCGGTAAAGGCAAGTACCAGGGCAGCGGTGGTGATGGTTGCCCAGAAACGCCAGGAGATGGTTTTCAGGATCGATCGGTTATTTGATTCGTGAAACATCTATTCAGGGATTAATGGCATAATATCAAAAAAACGAATTGACAAAATTAATAAAGAGTTTTCTCTTTCCGGTTAAATAGGTTGATTATTATGGTTGGATACTTTTCAGTGAAGATTTTGGGATGTTGAGCATAATCTTCTCACCAATCCCTTCAATCTCCACCATGACGCGTTTTTTCCCTTTGGTTTCAACCATGATTCCTTGCAGTCCCTGCAATGTGCCGCGTGTCACTTCCACGCGGTTGCCTCGTTCGAACTGAACTTCCTTTTCCACCCGGTCTTCCCCTTCGTTAATGTAAGCGCGAACGGCTTCAATCTGCTTATCGGGGATCGATACGGGTCTTCCCTGAAAGGTGATCATGCGTACAACACCATCGGTCCGTATCGCATCCAGCCGTTCCCTTTCCGAGATCCTGATAAAAATATAGGAACGAAAGAGTGGTTCTTCCACCCATTTTTTCCGGTCACTCCACCGTTTCAGGGTTTTCAGCAGGGGAAGGTAAGCCTCGATCCTTTTTTCCCTAAGCAATTGATACACCTTTTTCTCAGTACGGGATTTAGTGTAGAGTGCATACCACTTTTTTTCACGGGATGGAAGCATCACAGATTGATTTGTTCGCTGTCAAAATTAGTCAATAAATCATGCATCAATCAAATAATACGTTAAATCAGAAATTCACTCTCAGGGAAAGGACAAAGTTCCTCCCCGGGGAAACTATACCTGAACTATAGGGTCGGTATCTCTGATCTGTCAGGTTTTCCAATCCGGCACTAAGTGTAAAATTCTCAGCAAAAGGGTAGGAAGCCTTAAAATTGAGTGTATACCATGACGGAGAATAAGGATTTCCGTTTGCATCTACTGCATATATTTCTGTTTTCCCTTTTTCTTCTTCCGGCATGTCCTTAAATTTTCGTTCGCCGCTATACTCTGCATATAACTGCAAGTTCAATCTATTGGCAGAATATGTCAGTCTTGACACGCCGAACCAGGGTGGGGCATGACGGGAAGGGCTGGTCGTGCCGTCATCCAGTTCTTCTTCACCTGCCTGGTAATTGAAGTCTGTAGAGAATCCGAATCCTAACGGAAACTTAACTTCCATGCCTGCCTGCACTCCAAATACATGGGCGGCGGCAGCATTTTGTATAGCTTGTACCTGACTCAATATACCGTCATACATTATACTGTCCAGGCCGTTGAGTGTATAATCACGCCTTACCAGTGCATTTTGGAGAATCGTGTAGTAGAGGGTAAGATCAATTTTTACTGCATCACTAAATACCCTGGTCATTCCTAAGTCCAGATTGTAGGCATATTCCGGTTCAAGGTCTGGATTGGGGATCGTTACAGATCCTGGTTCAGAATCAAACACTTTCCCAATATCATCCACATTGGGTGAGCGAAATGCTGTTGAGATGTTGGTATTGATCACCCACTTATCCGTTGGGCGGAACACAAAACTAAAACTTCCCGCTAATGCACCGTTTTCCAGTGTTGCTGTGGTGAACGGAAATGGGTAAAAAGTAGTGTCAAATTCCGCTTCAATTTGAAAATGATTATACCGAATACCGGCCTGTAAAAGCAACTTCTCTGTAACTTTAAACTGGTCCGTAAGGTATGCTCCATAAGAAACCCATATTGATTGCGGGTAACGGGTGGCTCCGGGTACACTTATTCCGGTTGAGATGTCCTCATTTATTCCTTTTGAATTAACATCATCCAATACTACTTCCAGCCCATAGAATAGCTTATTCTTAGAACCGATGGACTTCAAAAAATCAAGGTTGGCAGAAGAGGCATTTACTTTCTCAATGCGAATTTCCCTGTCGGGTTTGTTCAAGTTACGGCTAATGCGGCTTTCTTCAAAGAACTGGTGTGCCAGACGAAGTGTTATTTGATCATAGATGGCATTGTTTCCGACATGGGTAATGTGCAGGTTGTTCATCATCCATTTTTGGGGACCGTAATACCATTCGCCATAGCGGGGCAGACCGTTTCTTAACCGCACGTGTCTATCGTATCGTGAATAATCGGACGTTTCAGAATAGTGGAAACCATATTGAAAATCCCAATTTTCATTGGGTTTAAAATGTACTTTCTGCATAATATTGACCTGCGAGTAACCGGACGGGACCTGTACCTTCGGATCATCATTCGTGACAACCACATCTACACTGTCAATTCTTTGCACATAGAATGGGCGAAGGTATTCATCCGGTCCGTGACTTCCCATCCGCAAATCGTCATAATCGGTTGCCGTGATACTGGTAATTAATGCCCACTTTTCCCATCCGAGATTAATATCGAAATGTCCTGTTTTTTCATTGTTTGCTGTTGAATAGCGGGTTAAAGCTCTTCCTGTTATCAATGGTTTATCGATGAGTGTCAACTGAGGTGTGAGGGTTTCGAAACTCATTACCCCACCGATGGCATCACTGCTATATATAACCGATCCGGGTCCGAAAAACACTTCTGTATTCTTAATGGCAAAGGGATCGAGCGAAATCACGTTTTGCAGATTTCCCCCCCTGAATATTGCAGTGTTCATGCGCACTCCGTCAACCGTGTACAAAAGCCTGTTTGTGGCAAATCCCCTGATCATGGGACTACCGCCTCCCTGCTGGCTTTTTTGGATGAATACTTTCCCTGAAATACTCAGTAGATCAGCCGCTGTCTGCGGATTTTGTAAAGCCATTTCTTTGGGAGAAATATTGATTATTTTGGAGGGGACGTCATTGGATCTTTGATTCCAGCGTGTTGCAGAGACCACAACGGCATCCAGGCCAATATTTGTGGGGATCAATTCCAACTCCATTGATAAAGATACCAGTTCAGCATAACTTTTTATTGCTGTTTTATAACCCAGTGCGCGAATTTCTATTTTTGTAGCCTCTTTAAATGCTGAAATGTCCGCTTGTCCCTGGGCATTTGTGGTAGTAAATGCTTTCGGTTTTTCACTCATCAGGGTCACCAGTTCAAGCGGCTCGCCTGTTTCGTGATCTTTAATGGTTATTGTCTGGGAATGAGCAAAACAGGACAAACCCAACACTAACCATGCGATGAATATTTTTTTCATCATGAATCAAATTAAGGTTAAACAAATAATGGCAAACAATCAGATTCAACTTGCCACCTAAAATGACAGGTTGTCTCATCTGTTGCATCTGTTTAACCTTTCCTGGGAGGGGGAACAGGAGGCGGAAAAGAAATGGATAACCAATTGCTCGTATAAACATCGGTGGTTGGCTCTGTCTGATTAATAAGAGCATGCCATGCGGATTGTTTTGAATGATACAGGGATTTATAAAAGGTTATCAGTCGCTTTTGATTCTCTTTGTTTTGCTGATCATTTACTAATATCTGTGCTACAAGATTTTTTAATTGCTGGTTCAATTGTGTTTCTTCATAATCCAACCAGCACCAGTAGAATATTGAATCACCTTTCGTTTCGGTTTTAACAATGTCATACATCAGGTTGTTGTATTCAAATTCTCTGGAATGCTCCCAATCCAGCTGGGTTACGGCTTCTTTTTTAGTAAATTTCAGTAAAATCAGCTCCTCTTTGTCTTTTCCGGCAAGAAGTTGTTTTTTTACCTCTTTTTGGACAGTAGCCTTTTTGTACTGCAACCAGCTATATGTTCCGATAACGGGTGCAATAAGCATTAAAAACAGTACTATAGAGGTGAGTTTCCTTTTCAAACCATTTTTTTATACTATGTAAAGTTACAATTTCAATTTTATTTGTTGTTAAAGAGTCCGAGGTATTTACAAAATTTTAAGCATGGGTCTTTTTTGGGTTAAACAATCCATCAGGTAATTTGAAATGCCTCTTTAATCCGATCGACATAGTCCAATTTTTCCCATGCAAAGTATTCGACTTCCTTGAAGTAATGTGTTTCACCGTCGATATCCTTTTCCGTGACACCTTCTCCCTGATAGGAGACTTCCACCTCTTCCCGGTAATGGGAGCGTCCGAAGTGTCCGTAGGTGGCTGTTCGTTCAAAAATAGGATTTTTCAATCCGAACCGTTTGATGATGGCATAAGGTCTAAGATCGAAAATCTGCTCAATTTTTGTAGCGATCTCTCCATCGCACTCGGCCGGACTGGTAACTTTTCCGATCTTACAGCTTCCGAAAGTATTGACATAGATACCAACTGGTTCTGCAACTCCGATGGCATATGCGAGTTGGACCAGCACTTCATTTGCCACGCCGGCAGCCACCAGATTATTGGCAATGTGTCGTGCAGCATAGGCTGCTGAGCGATCGACTTTCGAGGCATCCTTACCTGAAAATGCTCCGCCACCATGTGGTGCCATGCCCCCGTAGGTATCCACCACAATCTTTCGACCGGTCAGTCCTGTGTCCCCGTGGGGACCGCCGATCACAAAGTTCCCGGTAGGATTTACCAGGAAGTGGTAACCATTAGTGAACAGTACTTTGATCCGGTCAGGAACGCTTTTCTTAACCCGTGGTATCAGGATCTCCTGCAGGTCTTTCCGTATCGTTGCCTGCATTGCCTCCTGTGCTTTCCGGCAATCAGTTATAGAGGGTGAAGCCGGTTTAATAAACTCGTCGTGCTGGGTGGATATTACGATGGTATCGATTGACTTTGGTCTGCCGTTATCTTCGTATTCGATGGTAACCTGTGATTTAGAATCGGGCCGGAGGTAGGTCATCTCCTTACCCTCCTTGCGAATGGCCGCAAGTTCCTGCAGGAGGATATGGGATAGCTCCATTGGCAGCGGCATCCCGTTGTCCATATCGCGGTTGGCATACCCGAACATCATTCCCTGGTCACCTGCTCCCTGATCCTCCTCCTTTTCACGGATAACTCCCTGTGTAATATCGGATGATTGTTCGTGAATGGTGGAGATGATTCCGCACGATTCAGCCTCAAACTTATAGGCAGCTTTTGTATACCCGATATCCCTGATTACCCTCCTGACAACCTGCTGCACATCAACCCATCCATTGGTTCTTACTTCACCGCTGCAAACCACCAGACCGGTGGTGACCATTGTTTCACAGGCGACTTTCGATTCCGGATCCTGTTTCAGGAATTCATCCAGCAATGCATCTGAGATCTGATCGGCTACTTTGTCAGGATGTCCCTCCGAGACAGATTCAGAAGTAAATAAGTATGACATAATTCATTGGTATTAAAGATGTTAACAAAGACTAGCGGGTGATTGACTGGAAAGCAAAAACGGATACTGTTTTAGCATTTTTTTCTGTGGTTGCAATCAGTCAAATCTTTCCACTGATAGTTGTGAAATGCAAATGAAACAATAATTTGGAAAGATACCAAATCTTTGTCCAAACCGATGGTTAATTTCGGGTCAGTTCCTGAAAAAGTTCTTCCAGTTTTTTTTCCTGTTTTTGCATGGAGAGGACTGTCAACTTATTCCTGACGGCAAAATCGAAGATATCTTTCCGGATATCCCGGTCTGCACTGCTTTGTACCAGCCAGATGTGTTCCCTGACAAAGGCAACCCGGTTCACGCCGTCGAGGCTTTCCAGTGCCTGTTGATCAGGAGCTTCGCTGAATTCGACCTGTATGGTCTGAACGTTTTCCGCAAGGATTGAATGGATTTTTTCTTTTTGGTCATCCGCAACAATTTTCCCTTTGTTGATGATGATGACCCGGTCACAGATGGCTTCCACCTCCTGCATGATATGGGTGGAGAGCATCACGGTCTTTTCCCTTCCGGCTTCGGAAATCAGGTTTCGGATCTCGATGATCTGGTTTGGATCGAGGCCGGAGGTTGGTTCATCCAGGACCAGCACCTCGGGATCATGGATCAGTGCTTGTGCTAAACCGACACGCTGACGGTATCCTTTCGACAGGGCACCGATTTTCTTGTGCTGTTCCGGTTCGAGTCCGGTCATACCGATCATTTCACGGATCCGGATGTCTGTACGTTTTCCCATCCTGTACATACCGGCAACAAACTTCAGGTATTCCCTGACATACATTTCAGGGTAGAGGGGTGTGTTTTCGGGTAGATAACCAATTACCCTGCGGACTTCAACCGATTTTTCGATTACATCCCATTGGTTAACCAGGACCTGCCCTGAAGTCTGCGGAAGGAAACCGGTGATGATCTTCATCATGGTCGATTTACCAGCACCATTGGGACCAAGGAAACCAACTACTTCCCCCGACTGTATATCAAAGGAGACATCATCCAGGGCTTTCTGCTTCCCGAAACGCTTTGTTACTGATTTTGCAATGATGGACATGGTAGCGGATGAAGTTTCAACATCCAAAAATAATCAAAATGATAATAAGGCTGTAATCTCTCGCAGGTGAATGACACCCTGCGCCGGTTCTGCTTTTCTAACGCACTGTACGATTTTGAACACTTCTGCACACTTCTGGTCGTTTTTAACACAAATTAACAAACCATTAAAAGGCAGTTAACGTTCTCTATGATAATAATATAATGAGTTTGGCACAATACGTGAGGATTGGTTTATGAACAGGAGTGATGTGAGCAACGGAAGGGCAATAAAATGAAGAGATCATGAAAATTTTAACAAGTTTCAATAGAGTATACAGGTTATCGGGATTACTATTTGTTTTTCTGTTTTTGCCTGTGACATTGGGTGCACAGGGTTTTGATGTATTACCGGATCGTTCTGAAATGACCTCGTTAAAGATGCTGGTTCTTGGTATAGATAATGCAGGAATCAATTGTCATCTTGAGCGAAAGACCCTGGAGAAGATAGATTTCGAAATGTATGTTGAGCGTGAGATTCTTATTGAACGGTGGATGCATGACCGGGATTTCTGGATACACAAGACAAAGGAGACAAACAGCGTACCACCGCGTGAAGAGACAATGCAAAGGGATGATTTACGGGAATTGCTTGAATCAGACCTGGGAATTTTAGAGAAACCGGAGAAGGAACCGGAGATCGAGTTGGCAAGCTGGATGTATGCAGCGGATTTTATTCAGCATGTCACCACTGAACCATCGAGCCGGTTAGAACAATGGATGATGGACCGCTCGTATTGGGCGATGAAGAAATAGGCCAATTGATGGATCTTACGTGGAATGGGGCTGTCCGGTGCGCTGGATGGCCTTTTTTTATGCCTAAGTTTTAAATTTTCAACGAACTTGATATCTTTAGGGCTGTTGAGCATCAAGGCATCTTTCATGCGGTATGTTGGATGCACTGTTCTTCTTTTCGGGTAACTAAAGAGCACAAACATGGATCAACAGCTACAGATACTCCTGGTCATGGTGATCTACATGACCCTTTTGATATTATGGGGTTTATACCAGGGAAGGAAGGTAAAATCCGATGTCGACTATGCCATTGCGGGCAGGCAATTGCCAGGGTGGGTTGCTGCCCTGTCTGAGCGGGCTACCGGAGAATCTTCCTGGGCTTTACTCGGGTTGCCCGGTGCTGCATATGCCATGGGTCTTACTGAAATCTGGACTGCATTGGGGTGTGTTGTTGGCATTGTCACAGCCTGGGCGGTGATTGCCTGGAGGTTGAGGGATTTAGCCGAATCCTACCAGGTATCCACCTTCACCGAATTTATTGCCAGGAAACACGGTGAAGTGGGGAAATGGATACGGATCATCGGTAGTTTTACTATTGTTTTCTTCTTTTTCTTCTATGTTGGAGCACAGTTTCTCGGGGGTGGGAAAACACTCCACACCATCTTTGATATTGATGCAAACCTCGGCATGTTAATCACGGCAGCCGTCATTGTTCCCTATACCATATACGGTGGATTTCGAAGTGTGGTGTATACCGATGTGATTCAGGCTATTATAATGATTATTACCCTGATCATTGGACCCATTGTCGGTATCATTTATCTCTCTTCACATGCGGGGCTCTTTGCCCAATCGATCCCGGAGGCATTAGCCGGTGCGGGACCAACCTATACCTCACTGACCGGGGCTGCCCGGGGCTTCAGTGCAGGATTGATCATAATGGGTGGGTTTGCATGGTTCTTTGGCTACCTGGGTGGTCAGCCACAGCTGAGCATGCGGTTCATGGCAATCAAAGATCCCAGGCAGGCAAAGAGGGGAAGAGATATTGGTATCGCATGGACCCTCATTGCTTATGTTGGCGCACTCTCACTGGGATGGATCGGAATTGCTTTATTCGGGCCAAAAGGATTGGATGATCCGGAATATGTTATGCCTGCGGTTCTACTGGAACTGTTTCCACCGGCGATTGCTGCTATCCTGATTACCGGAGCTATCGCGGCTATGATATCAACGGCTGACTCGTTGCTTATCCTCTCCGCAACGGAAATGTCGGAAAACCTCATTAAGCCATCGTTTGGCAAAGACCTGGATACCGGGAGGATAAAAGGACTGCGCAGGTCCCGCATTGTTACTGCTTCACTTGCTGTTATAGCTCTTGCCCTGGCGTACGTTTCTCCCTCCCGATTAATCTTTACACTGGTAAGCTACGTGTGGGCCGGAATTGGATGTACTTTTTCAGTGGTGATCATCTTTTCACTCTTCTGGAAACGGTTTCATGGCCGGGCTGTCATTGCGACCATTATTACCGGTTTGCTGTTTACCATATTTTGGATGAGTGCAGGATTTGAGCAGCATTACCGGGTGACGGATATTAAACTCTCATCCCTGGTGGAGGCAGAGGTCATTTCCGGAGAACAAGCATCGGGTTTTGTTGATTTGTTGGACCAGAAATACATCAGTGTCACAAAATTTGAACGGATCCTGGAGGAGAAATTTACTGAAACCGCAACAGAACGGGTTGTTGAAGAGAAACTGCCGGTACTGGTTACAACCTTTACACAGAAAGGATTAACAGCCAGATTATTTACCTTTATTGTAGCTCTGGTAACGGCCGTGCTGACCACCTACCTTATCCCCAAGAAAGAATAAATTCTTTGATTGTACCTGAATCGGGGAATGGGGTTATCCATACATGTATTGTGCAACCTTGGCGTAATTTGCTTTCGGATTGATGCACATTACTGGTATATGAGAGCTGTTCGCAATGATGTATTGCTCATGCGCTCCCACAACATAATCACTAAAATTGATGTTCTTGGTGGTCATGATGATGACCAGGTCAATCTTTTTATCCTGTGCAAACTTGATGGAATCTTTGGCAAAATTCCCGCTTTTTTCAATCGTATGGATTTCATAGTCGATCCTGTTTTGAATCAGGAATTTGATGGCGAAGTTAAGATTCACTTTTTGTTTTTTCAACAACGATTTGTCCTGTGTTGCCGCCTGCAGAATATGGATTTTTGAATCAAAATATTTACTCATGAATATGGCCCAATGCAATTTTTCCTTTTGCTCCATTTTAAAATCGATTGGGAAAAGAATATTTTGATATTTTGACATATCCTCCGGTGGATCCTGCACTACTATGAACGGAACTTTAGATCCTGCAATTACTTTCAGTGCCCAGCTTCCGGTAATTTTCTGCATTCCCTTCATCCCATGAGTCCCCATGATGACCAGATTCGCCTGTATGTCCGATACATATTTGGAAATCGCATTAAAAATGTTTCCCTGCATGATAAATGAATCGACCTTGACATTGTAAATCCGCTCTGTCTTTCCAGCAATTTCATTCAACCGGTTTGTAACTTCCTCTTTTTTCGCCGTATCCAGCTTCTTGTCAACAATGTGCAATAAGCGCAATTCGTTGTCCACCATCTTCGCGATTTTAACCCCATGAACCAATGCGTTTTCAGCTACTTTTGTAAAATCCCAGGGTATCACAATCAATTTGCTATCCTTTTCCATCTCAGTTTCTTTAACATTGTGCTTGCAAAAGTACTTTATTTTTTAGTTTTAAAAAATGTAGTATAATAACGATTTATTTCGAATCTTAGTGTTTTGAAGCAGATTTATCAGAGATGGCAATTGGATCGCATTCCAGCATTTATCTGGATAGCATTCCCTTCCTACATGCAGTAAAACAGGAAGAGAAACAACGGGTTTTCGCCATCAACTCATTTCACGAACAGGTGCAAACCTGAGTCTTCCTTCTTTGGCGTTTTCAAAAATCAGGCCAAAAATTACCAGGAGGGTTTATAAATTGATATAAATTGAGTTTCTTAGTCCAAAAGTCTTATTTTTATACTTTATTTTCAAGTTATATTACGATATGATAAGGAGCAGGAACAAGGTAAGAGAGTTACTTGACTCGAAAGGTTATGGTAAAGAGGTTCATGTTAAGGGGTGGGTCCGGACCAAGAGGGGAACCGGTCACGTAGTCTTCATTGCACTTAACGATGGTTCGGTAATCCATCATATCCAGATTGTGGCAGACACCTCAAAATTTGATGAGGATTTATTGAAGAAGATCACAACAGGATCCTGTATTGCGGTAACCGGTAAGTTGGTGGAGTCGCAGGGGAAGGGGCAGCACGTTGAGATACAGGCCAAGGATATCGAATTGTATGGGACGGCTGATTCGGAAGGTTACCCGTTGCAGAAAAAAGGACACTCGCTGGAATTCCTCCGGGAGATTGCACACCTGAGGCCAAGGACCAATACCTTCGGGGCTATTTTTCGCATTCGCCATGCCATGTCGTTTGCCATCCATAAGTATTTTAACGATCATGGATTCGTCTATCTCCACACTCCCATTATTACCGGTTCGGATGCGGAAGGAGCTGGAGAGATGTTCAGGGTAACGGTGCTGGATGATGTTAATCCGCCAAAAAAGAATAATGGGTCGGTTGATTACCAGAAAGACTTTTTCGGTAAAGAGACAAACCTCACTGTTTCAGGTCAGCTGGAGGGGGAAATTGGTGCTCTTGCACTTTCCGAAATTTACACTTTTGGTCCTACGTTCAGAGCGGAAAATTCAAATACACCACGACACCTTGCCGAATTCTGGATGATTGAACCCGAAATGGCGTTTTACGATATCGATGATAACATGGACCTGGCAGAAGATTTGTTGAAATTTCTGGTAGGTTATGCGTTAGACCATTGTTGGTCGGATCTCGAATTCCTGAATCAGATGTATGATAAAGGATTGTTTGACCGGTTGAGTAATATTCTTAAGCATGATTTTGTACGGATGGGATATACCAAAGCGGTTGACCTGTTGCAGGCATCCGGGCAGACATTTGAATTTCCGGTAAAATGGGGCCTTGATCTGCAGGCTGAACATGAACGGTACCTTGTTGAACAAGAGTTTAAGCGCCCCGTGATCCTCACCGATTATCCAAAAGATATTAAGGCTTTTTATATGTGGCAAAACGAGGATGGAAAAACTGTAAGGGCAATGGATGTATTGTTCCCAAAGATTGGCGAAATTATCGGAGGATCGCAGCGGGAAGAGCGGTATGATAAACTCTATCAACGAATCAGGGAATTAAAGATCCCTGAACAGGATCTTTGGTGGTATCTTGAAACACGAAAGTTCGGTACTGCGCCACATAGTGGGTTTGGATTGGGTTTTGAGCGGCTTATCCTTTTCATTACCGGGATGGGCAATATCCGGGATGTGATCCCCTTTCCAAGAACGCCTAAAAATGCGGAATTTTAATCTGCCAACGGTTTGTTATGCTAAAACAGAAGTTACAACAGAAGTTATTGCAGAAACTGTCTCCGCAGCAGATTCAGATGATCAAGCTGCTTGAAATACCCACCATTCAACTTGAACAGCGGATCAAAAAGGAGATGGAGGAGAATCCTGTATTGGAGGAGGGACATGATGATGAACCGGAAACAGATGAAGAAGAAACTTTGAATGAAGAAAATCTGGATATTGAGGAGGATGAGTTTTCGCTGAATGATTACATGAACGATGAAGATATACCGGCATATAAACTCTCCTCCAGAAACATACCAGCGGAAGATAAAAAACCGGAAATACCATTTTCTGTCGGATCTTCCTTTCACGATTACCTGGAAAGCCAAATGGGACTGCGAAGCCTTACTGAAGAACAGGAAATATTGGCGCAATATATCCTGGGAAATATTGATGAGGATGGATACCTCCGACGAAAACTGGAAAACATTGTGGATGACCTTGCTTTTTCACAAAACATTTCAACAACAGAGGAGCAGTTGCATGAGATGCTTAGAATCATTCAGGATCTTGATCCGGCAGGAGTGGGAGCAAGAGACTTACAGGAATGCCTCTTACTGCAGATCGAAAGGAAAGATCTGGAAAACCCGGTCATAAAACAGGCACGCCACCTTTTGAAATATTTCTTTCAGGAGTTTACCAAGAAACATTATGAGAAGATCATTACAAGAATGAATATTTCAGAGGATGAATTGAAGGAGGCGATCGATGAAATCCTGAAACTTAACCCTAAACCAGGAAGCTCTTTCAGCGACCCCCTGAATAAAACCATTCAACATATCATTCCTGATTTTATTCTGGATAATAATGAGGGAACACTCGAATTGTCCCTCAATGCAAGGAACGTTCCTGAACTGAAAATTAGCAGAACCTATAGCGAAATGCTGGAATCCTATAACATCCATAAAAACAGCCAGTCCAAGGAGCAAAAGGATGCAGTGAGTTTTGTAAAACAAAAACTTGATTCTGCCAAGTGGTTCATAGACGCGATAAAACAGAGACAAAACACCCTGCTGCTTACGATGAATGCGATCATAGAGTTCCAGGAGGAATACTTCATTGATGGGGACGAGACAAAAATGAGACCCATGATCCTGAAGAATATCGCAGAGATGACAAACCTCGATATTTCAACCATCTCCCGCGTGGCAAACAGTAAATATATTCAGACACACTTCGGCATTTTCCCGCTCAAGTACTTCTTTTCGGAAGGATTGCAAACGGACTCGGGAGAGGAAGTGTCTACACGGGAAATTAAAACGATCCTTTCCGAGTGTGTGACTAAAGAGGATAAAAGGAAACCACTGACCGATGAGAAACTGGCAGAAATTCTTCAGGAAAAAGGATACCTGATAGCCCGGAGAACCGTTGCCAAGTACAGGGAACAGTTGAATATTCCAGTAGCCAGATTACGGAAAGAGTTGTAACCGATCCCATGCGAAACATTCTACCCGTCACCATTTCCATTCTTTTCCATCCGATGTTTATGCCGGTGTATGGATTGCTTATTCTATTCAATTCCGGGACATTTATTTCCTTTATTCCCTATGAAGCAAAAAAATACATCTTCCTCATCGTTCTGATCTGTACGGTTCTTCTCCCGCTGAGTTTTGTCCCGTTTTACCTTTTCCGGAAAATTATTAAGGATATTCATATGCGTTCAAACAGGGAGCGGATCATTCCCTTGCTGGTAAACAGCCTCTTTTTTTATCTTGGATACCTGTTTTTAAGCAAACTGCAACTACCACCCGTATTAAAATCCTATATGCTCGCCTGCGCTGTTGCCGTTTTTCTGGCATTGCTCGTTTCCATCCGGTGGAAAATCTCCATTCACATGCTTGGGATTGGTGGTTTAATCGGAGCAGTCATCCTATTTTCATATCGTTTGGGCGTTGATCTTAAAACCATTTGGATGGTTCTGATTCTTTTTGCCGGGTTAACAGGATATGCCAGGTTGCAGCTGAATTCTCATAACTCGCTGCAGATTTATTCCGGTTTTCTTCTCGGATTTGCCACCGTTTCTGCCATACTGCTTATTACCTGAAACGGCTTATTCACAGGAGTTTATAGCCTTCTCTTCGGATAGGCTGAGGCATCTCATGAGATCGTTTATTGCACGATCGATGAGGTGATGGTTAACAGAAAACGGAATGGTGTAATCGTACCCGTAAGCAATGGCTTTACTTAGATCAAAATCACGCTGGTCCAAACAGTGAAAATATTTCTTTTGTTCCATTCTTTTACCAAGGTATTGCTGTTCCGTCTGTCCTGGTGTTGGTATCAAAAGCGCAGTTTTTCTCAATGCAATCAGATCCATGATGGTCGAGTATCCCGATCGGGTGATAACCATCTTGGATGCTTTGATAAGGACTCTCAGTTTGTTTGAAGGAAGATGAGATACGAGGGTGAGATTATCAGATGGTGAAAACTCATCTGTATGGGAGGGTAAGCCCCTTACAATCAAAGTTTTAAGACGACTCATTTTGAGCTGGTTACAGATTTTTTCTTCCAGTATGGTTCGTTGCGGTTCCGGCCCGGATAGGATCACCAGCAGGTCGTAGTTGGCGACTGAATGATCAAGCGATCCGGGATCATCATACATAAACCGTGAAAAGATGCCTGTAAACCGTGCATTCTCCGGAAGGTGATATTTTTGCGAAAGTTCGCCTGTCAGGCTCTTTTCCCCGGGAACATCAGGGATCCAGGCATAATTGAATTTCCGGATCTGGTTACAACTTAACCGGTATAAGGGATATTGAAACCAGGATAACCAGGCAGGAAGCTGGATTGCAACCTGATGGATAATAAAGATTGTTAACACATGCCTGTTCCACAGTCCGTATCGGTTATCTGAAATGACAATATCAATGGCATATTCCCTGAGAATCCGTTTCAATTCCCGGTGTTCCTTATTAATACCGATCAACATCACAGGCAGGTAAAAGAGGAGTTTGATCAGGAGTGGAATTCTTTTTGTATAACGTATTCTGAACGAGGTGAATTGGATCCAGCCGAGTTGTGGAAATTCGTTCTGTAACAAGGCAAGGGGCTCACCATCGGCTGCAAGAATAACCTCGAATCCCCTGTCAAGAAATTTCCGGATCAGGAATATCCCCCTGCTGGCATGCCCCAAGCCCCAGTCAAGCGGACAATACAAGATCGTTTTCGGTTGTTTCAAGTTCATTCAATATGGAAGAGAGCCCGGTGAACCAGGTCAACGATACCTCCCTCAACTTTATTTTATACAGACTCTAATTTAGTCATTAATTTGTATTGGATAAGCCACAGGGGCATTATGATAATTATCATTGTATTCGGTGGCTTTCAATCTACCTTTGCTATCAGGTAATTTTTCCAAATTGATCTGACATGCGAAGAGAAATCCGAACGGATCCCTTTACCTGGAAGCCGGAATACAATGTAAATGTCAGCCTGATTGATGACCAGCATAAGAAATACCTGGAGATCCTCAATCTACTGCGGGAAGGAATAATAAATAAACCAGGTGAAGAAAGAATTTCCGAGATTTTCTTTTCCCTGGTTCATTATGCCGAGAACCATTTGATCCAGGAAGAGATTTACTTCAAGAATTACCAGTATCCTAATTTTACACAGCATAAGGAGGCGCATAAAAATTTCATTGACCGCATTATTAAATTCAGGGAAGATTATGAAAATGGCAAGGATAAAGTGTGCGAGGAGATGTATGGATTTCTGGTTGATTGGTTTGAGAATCACATCCTGAAATATGATAAAGAAGCGTTTGAGTTCCTCCTGAACAAAGGGGTAAAATAGTTTATAGCGTCTCTATTTCAAGAGGTTTACCTCCTCATTTTCTCCCCGTCACAATTTCTCAAGATCGATCTAATCAATCGGGCTCCGGACTATTCTTGTCCTGCATTGCGGAAAGGTCTTTTTATCTGTAGATGCTGGATTTTTACATTAAGGACATCCGCATGTTTTTCCCAGTTCCCACTGCGTGGATTATGATCCAGCAGAAACCCGGAAATATGAGTTACCCTGTCGTCTGTTAGGTTAAAGGAAAGTGTATGGGTTATGATTTTGCCATTCTTGGGTATTGGACTCGGTTCAAAAGGGATGCTGAATCCGGTTTCTGTTCCATCATCGAACCAGAAGAATGCTGTCACCCTGGGCTCAATGGATCCATCGTCCGTGTGCATCCGTATCGTTGCAAACAGAAAGTATTTCCCGGGTTCTGTCACCGGAATTTTGAAGCCAATCCGGTTAATACGTCCATCATCGGGAAGGTGCCAGACAGTTTTCTGGTTCCAGAGGTTGGAGGTTAGATCGTCCGGGGTAACCTCACGGGTACGCTGGTTGATTTCACTTTGTAACTGGGTAAGCTCACTGACCACCTCTTCATAAAGATCATTGAGTTCGTCCGGATCGTTCTCATAAAACTCAATCGTCCTGTCAAACATCTCCTTGGTATAACCGTGTTTTTTCAGGATATCCTGGTAATTACTGATGGAATCCCTTCCGGGATAATTCTGCCGGACCACTGATATTTGAAGCAATGCGTCTGCAAGGTGTATCTCTACCAGTACCGGGACAAGACTTTCTTTGGGAATGATTTCCGTCTTTTTTACCTTCTCTTTTGGATGCTGACAAGCCATTCCCAGGCATATAACGAGTAATACGAACCAGCGAATTGATCTCATGATCCGAAAATACAATTTTTCAGGGATAATAAAAAGGTGAATTAACTGATATGCGTTAACAGCGGAGAAAGTTGAAGCAAGAATTGGTTATCCTGTTATTTACTTTACCGCCTGAAGGACGAAAAGCGGATGCCGATCATTATCTCATGTGATCCGGAGTTGTAGCTGCGGATATCGGAGGTGGAAAAATCATAAGAATATCCGAAGTAATACCGTTTATCGTGAATGTACCCCAGGAGGATTGAAACGGCATCTCTGCTTCTATACGAGAGGCCCAACCAGACCATTTCCTGGTAGGTTACCTTTGCATTCAGATCGATCTGGATCGGTACGGGACTCATCGCTTTTATGATCAATGACGGTTCGATACTGAACTGGTCATTAATATCGTACCGGTATCCACCCAGAAGGTAAAAATGACTTTTCAGTTTGTTCAGGCCATTTTTTTCATCGTATACTTTCAGGTTGTTACTGAAAAGCTGGAATGCAGAAAAACCGGCATACCAGTCCGTGGCATAGAAATAGAAACCCACCGAAGCATCCGGAACCACCGTGGATGTGATACCACCCTGCATCGCCAGATCATCGGGATCATGGAGCTTGATTTCAGTACCGTCAATCTTGTTCTGCATGATTCCGAATGACAACCCCATGGATAAACGGACTTCGCCTTTTATTGCAATGTTATAGGCGTAGGTTCCATAGAGCCCGGTTCTGCTGGTAGGCCCAGTGACGTCGTTGTAAAGATACCCTCCAAAACCCATCGGTCTTCTGCTGTGCGGACCGTTCAGACTCAGGCTGATGGTTTGCGGTGCATCCACAATTCCTGCCCACTGAAACCGGCTGTTGGACCTGACCTGGTAATAATCTTTTGTCCCCGCAACCGCAGGATTCAATACATAATCGTTGAACATGAACTGCGTAAAATGAGGCAGTTGCTGAGATTGTAAACCAGCAGGAACAAACAAAATGATGCAGGTGATTATGGTAAAGACTTTTTTCATGTCTGTTTCATCCTATCTGATAATGGTTACCGGTCCGGAGATCGGTTTGGATCCAAACGGATCATTCAATTGAATGATATAATAATAGGTTCCCATTGGCAGATCTTTGCCATTGTGTGTTCCATCCCAGTAATTGTCAGCATGGTAACCCCGGGCATGGAATATTTTAGCACCCCACCGTGTATAGACTTCAACAATCATATCCGGATACAAATAAGAGTTAGTGATTTCCCAGGTGTCATTCACACCGTCATTATTGGGAGTAAATCCTGAGGGAATCACCAGTTTCTGTGCAATGCGAACCTGCAGTGAATCCATCTCCAGGCAGCCATTATCTGTGGTCCCGGTAACATATACCATGATATTTTCCGGGGGTGTTACAGTTACAGAAGAGCCGACCGGATTACTCATGTATTCTGATGGCAGCCAGGAATAGCTGGCAAAGCCTTCGGTTGCTGTTAAGACTACTGAACCACCGGCTTGAATGGTGGTATCGTTCCCGGCATCCATTCCAAGTACCGGATAGAGTGACAGGGTAACGGTATCGCTATCCTGGCAAAGCTCAATGGTAGCAATAAGAATAAAGGAAGCGACTGCATCCGGGCTTACGGTGATCGCGTCAGAAGTTGGATCCGGGATGGTTTCAGTAGATGACCAGAGGTATGAATCTCCCCCTGAGGCTGTCAGCGTGTATTCCGTACCGGGACAGATACTGGCATCCTCTCCGGCATATGCAATAACAGTTATTCTACCCTCAATCTCAACCTGTTCAGAAAGCAGGCAGTTGTTGTTATCTCGTATGACCACATCGTATGTTCCTGCATATAATCCGGTGAAGGAGGAATCGGATTGAAAGTTAAGACCGTCATCAATGGAGTAGTTGTATGCAGGGGTTCCGCCACTGACAGATAATCGCAAGGACCCATCCGGTGTACCTTGGTTACATGTAGCTTTTGTTGTGTCAGCAACAAGGCTCAATGCGGACGGTTCGTTAATCGTAAGGCTGCTTCCGGTAACCAAACAGTCCTGTGAGTCTTTCACAACCACTGTATACGTGTTGGCACTGAGTCCTGTGAAATTCCCGCCATTATCCGCAAAGGATACTCCTCCGTTTATGGAGTAGGTATAAGGTGACGTGCCACCCGAAGCCAGGATATCTATTTTCCCATTATTTGCACCGTTACAGGTAATATCATGGGGAACTTCTGAGTCAATGGTTATGACAGTTGGTTCAGAGATAGTAATCACATTACTAACGAAAGGTCCACATCCGTTTGTGTCCGTTATTTCAATGGTATAGTCGCCGGGTGTGAGATCAACAAAGGAACCATGTATGTTTGAATCTTCAACTATTCCTCCTTTTCTAAGTGTATAAATATAGCCGGGGGTTCCACCAGTTGCGGTGACAGCGATCGTTCCGTCATCCTCTCCGTAACAGGAGATATCCGTTGATACTTCCGATCCAATGTAAATAGCAGTGGGTTCATTAATGGTTACCGGGATGTTAAATGTACAAAGGTTAGCATCACGGACAGTCACGGTGTGGTTTCCGGCAAAAATCCCGGTGAAAATTCCGGATGATTGATAAGCACCACCATTAAGGCTGTATTCGTAGGGAGGTGTACCTCCTGAACCGGAAACCGTAGCAGTACCGGTTGCTTCTCCCGGGCAAATAACATCAGTCTGACCGATAATGGTTGCGGAAACGGCTGTTGCAGGTTCAGTGATTGTAACAGGAACAGGGGTTGTGCAAAAATTAGCATCCCGTACGGTTACTGTATAGTTCCCGGCAGCCAGTCCGGTGAACGTACCGGATGATTGGTAGGCACTGCCGTCCAGGCTGTATTGATAAAGGGGTGTTCCTCCTGATCCGGTAATCGTTACGATTCCGGTTGACTCTCCGAAACATGCCACATCAGTTTGGCTGGTAATGCTTCCGGAAACGGGTGTAGCAGGTTCAGTAATGGTTACGGGGAGATTGAATGTACAGAGATTAACATCCCGTACAGTAATGGTAAAGATCCCAGCAGAAAGGGTGCTGAATGTTCCGGATGACTGGTAGGCACCCCCGTCCAGACTGTATTCATAGGGAGGTGTTCCTCCGGAGCCTGTAACGGTTACACTACCGGTCGCTTCTCCAAAGCAGGCAATGTTTGTCTGGCTGGCAATGGTTCCTGTCACTGCTGTGGCAGGTTGTGTGATGGTTACGGGTACATTAAATGTACAGAAGTTTGCATCCCGGACGGTCACTGTATGGTTTCCTGCGAGCAGTACGTTGAATGTGCCTGATGATTGGTAAGCGCCGCCGTCCAGGCTGTATTCGTAAAGGGGTGTACCTCCCGAGCCTGCGATGGTAACACTACCGGTTGCCTCCCCAAAACAAAGAACATCGCTTTGAGCGACAATTGTTCCGGATACACCCATTGCCGGTTCGGTAATGGTTACCGGCACATCAAAAGTACAAAGATTGGCATCCTGCACGGTAATGATGTAGTCCCCGGCTGGCAGCCCGCTAAACATTCCGGATGACTGGTAGGCTCCGCCGTCCAGGCTGTATTCGTAAAGGGGTGTACCTCCCGAGCCCGCGACGGTAACACTGCCTGTTGCCTCCCCAAAACAAAGGACATCGGTTTGTGCGCTTATACTGCCTGAAAGTGCGGATCCCGGTTCGGTAATCGTTACCGGTACATCAAAAGTACAAAGATTGGCATCCTGCACGGTAATGATGTAGTCACCGGCTGGCAGTCCGCTAAACATTCCGGATGACTGGTAAGTACCACCATCCAGGCTGTATTTGTAAGGAGGTGTACCTCCCGATCCGGTAACCGTAACCGAACCGGTGGATTCACCAAAACAAGCAACATTGGTCTGGCTGGCAATGCTCCCTGACAGGGCTGTAGCAGCTTCTGTTATGGTCACGGGAATATCAAAGGTACACAAGTTCATATCCCTGATGGTAACGGTATAGGTGTTTGCAGCAAGTCCGGTAAACATTCCGGATGATTGATACGGTCCTCCATCCAGGCTGTATACATAAGGAGCTGTTCCTCCTGAACCGATTACAGTAACCGATCCGGTAGCTTCCCCAAAACATGCAACGGATTGGCTTACAATGCTGCCCGATAGAGCAGATGCAGGCTGCGAGATGAACACGCCAACATCATAGGTACAGAGGTTATTATCCCTTACAGTAACTGTATAGTTTGTTGTTGACAGATTAGGAAAAGTGCCTGAAGATTGGTAAGCTCCACCATCCAGGCTGTATTCATAGGAGGGTGTACCGCCTGATCCGGCGACCGTAACACTCCCCGTTGATTCTCCGAAGCAGGCAACATCCGTCTGGTTGATTATGCTGCCTGATACGGCTGTGGAGGGTTGAGAAATGGTTACCGGAACATTAAAAGTGCAACCGTTATTATCCCTTACAGTAACTGTATAGTTTGTTGCTGACAGGGTGGAAAAAGTTCCGGAAGATTGGTAGGCACCACCATCCAGGCTGTATTCATAGACCGGTGTTCCTCCGGAACCTGCTACTATCACAATACCGGTAGCCTCTCCAAAACACAATACATCCGTTTGGCTTGTGATACTTCCTGTAAGACCAGAAGCAGGTTGTGTAATGGTTACCGGAACATTAAACGTACAGTCATTATTATCCTTTACTGTAACGGTATAAGAGGCAGCGGCAAGGTTATTAAAGGTGCCGGATGATTGATAGGCTCCACCGTCCAGGCTGTATTCATAGGGTGGTGTTCCACCCGATCCTGCAACGGTTACGCTCCCATTCGATTCCCCAAAACACAATACATTAGTCTGACTGGTGATGCTGCCTGACAATACAGCAGCAGGTTGGGTGATAATGACAATTACATCGTCCGTACATCCATTATCATCCTTTACTGTAACGGTATAAGAGGCAGCGGCAAGGTTATTAAAGTTGCCGGAAGATTGATAGGCTCCACCGTCCAGGCTGTATTCATAGGGTGGTGTTCCACCCGATCCTGCAACCGTAACACTACCGGTTGATTCTCCGAAACAGGCCACATGGGTAAGATCTGCAATACCTGCAGTTACTCCGGCTGAAGGACCACCTACAGTTAATATATCTTGGAGACTACAATTGTTGAAATCGACAACGGTAAGATAATAGGTACCTGCAGCCAGCCCACTCTGATCTTCTGACCCGGGGATGCTGCCTGATCCCGTTCCATCCACCCAGCTGTAGGTATAGGGCGGGATTCCGCCGGTTACGGTAATGTCAATCGCTCCATCGGAATTACCAAAACAGGTTATATCCGTAATGGAAGCGGATAGTAATAGTTCAGGAGGTTCAAGAACATTAATGTTGAGCAGCGCCTGTTGGGTGCCATCATTGTCTTTTACCAGGACGAGATAGTTGAAGCCAGCCTTAAGATTCGAAACCGTTGAAGTGGTGTCATCAGAAACTTCCGTTGCCAGGGGAATGCCAAGGTCTTCAAACCAGGTATAGGTATAGGGAGGTTTGTAATCAGCCGGTGAGAAGGGATGAACATACACCGAAATGCTCCCATCCGAACCATTATAACAGCTAACGTTCTGTACCGTATGGGTTAATGAAAAATTAGCGCTATAACTTCCTAGCGTAACCATGAAAAGGAGGAACGAAACGGATGATTTGATGCCTGTATTCATCGCTACTGTACCTGTTGTTGAGGGATAACTGACAATGTTATCTCATTAAAGACTACTCCAGTAAAAGAATAGTTGCACTGTACAAATTTACCCTCTTTCACTTGTTTGCTGTCGTTTACGGCACGTTTAAAAAAGCCCGGTATAAATATAATGATTTAGATAAACCCAAATCAAGGGTGTAAATCAACAAAATTCGATGGTTATTAACATTACCGGTATGCCAGTATGAACTTTCGCGTAATATACCGCACCGGATACCAGGCTGCGAGGTACCCGATCAGAAGAACGGTCAAAAATACGAACAGGAAATCCGGGATTTCCATGCTTACCGGGTAGGTGTCTATAACAAAGGATTCTCCACCCTGGATCTTTACCAGTCCGAATTGTTGCTGCAACGTACAGATGATGCTTCCCAGGATCAAGCCGGAGATAGCCCCCAATATTGATATCATCCATCCTTCCAGCAGAAAGATCTTTCGGATTAATTTCAGGTTGGCACCGAGATTACGAAGGGTTTCAATATCCTTTTTCTTTTCAATGATGAGCATGGAGAGTGACCCGATGATATTAAACGATGCAATGATCAGTATAAAGGTGAGTATCAGGAAAATGGCCCATTTTTCAGATTGCATGATCTTGTACACAAATTCCTGCTGCTCGTACCGGTTCTTTACTTCGAATTCATTGCCCAGGAGTGTCTGCAGCTCTTTCTGTACCCGGTCCTGATTATACGAAGGATCAATTTTTAATTCAATGGAACTCAGTTCCACTGTATAGTCCAGCAATTCGCGGGCAAAATCGATAGGAACAATAATGTATTTTGAATCGAAATCCTGTTGAATTGCAAAAATGCCGGAAGGAAATATATACTTCCTGTTGAATGCTTTATCCGGTGTCAGGATGACATTTTTCGTCCTTTTTGGGACATAAATCTGAATTGGTGTAATGAAATTCAGCCCCATTGACAGGGTACTGGCAATTCCCTGTCCAACGATTGCATAGCTATTTTTCTGGTCTTTCAGGAGAAATTCTCCATCATAAATCATGCTGTCGATCCCACTCATTTTAACAAAATCATCACCCACACCCTTGATTGTTGCGATGTACTGTTTTTCGCCATAGCGAAGAAGTGCATTTTCTTCAATGACTTCTGACAGATACAGAATTCCCTCATGCTCTTTCAGTTTTGTTATGTTTTCATGTTCCGATGAAAACGTCTTGCCTTCGGCGACGGTTATTTTCAAATCCGGATCAAACGTGCTGAACAGGGAGCGAACCAGGTTATCCAGTCCATTAAAAGCCGACAGGATAATGATCAGAGCCATTGTACCAATGGTCACACCACCGACAGAAATACCTGAAATAATATTGATTGCATGCCTGGTTTTTTTCGCAAACAGATACCTTCTGGCGATATAGAAAGGGAAGTTCAAAGCCTGATTTTTAATCCTTTCCGTAAAGGTATAAAAATAAGAGGAAAGTCTCTGACCAGGACTTTAACCGGCACTACCCTGTCCGGTCTGGACAAGGCGTTCTGTCATTAAACTACAGAGACTTTCCAATAAAAGAGTGTAAAATTTCGCCAAAAGTAAAATTATTTCCAAGCTTTTACAATCAATCCCGTACCAGTTTGTTGTTTTTTATTAACATCGATTAGATTAAAACAGAGTGATAATGGTAATGTTAGCAAGTAGTAAAGGGGAAGAATAAAGAAGAAAACGATGGATTTATTTAACATGAGAATGGGATATTTCATGGATAATTTCCACGATCGTGTTCCATACCGGCCGTATGAATAGTATGTATCAATCTTTGAAAATCCTGCCTTCCGGAGTTTTCGGGTTATTTCATCCCTGTTATAACCGTCCCTTACGTGTTCATCGATAAACGATTCATCGAGTTCATTCTGTACGTTTGATCCTCCCTGATCGGATGGAGTTGAGATGAGTAGTAGTCCACCCGGTTTCAGAGAGAAGCAAAAATTTTCGAACACCCGGTCATCTTCAAGAATATGCTCCATTACATCAACCGAAAGGATCAGATCAAACCCCTCTTGTTTCCTGTAGGTCAGCAAATTGGCCTCTTCGAAAAAAGTACGCTGGGGGTGCTGAACTGTTGAAAAAAACCGGTTACATGCATCAACCTCTTCGGATTTTAATTCTACTGCCGTTATTCTCCAGTTTTTAGAGAGGGACGACATGAAATAGCTATATTGTCCGAATCCGGCGCCGGCATCAAGGATATCTGCTTCATTTCCGGTTTTGTGTTTGAAATAGCGAATTTCCCGTTTGATATACCAGGCTCGCAGCAACAGGATATCCAGGAGTTTATAAAAGAGTCTGCGGCTAACCACAGAGCGGTTAACGATGTTACCAAGTCTCTTTTTTATGGGATCGTATTGCATGAATAATAAAGCTTCTGCCTTCGCCAAGGCTTCGGCAGACGAAGAAGGCTAAGGCTGAATTAAAATGCTTTTTAGCGCATCTATTTTATTTACGATGTTTGTTCTTACTTTTTTAATAATTCTTCAATGTTATCAACATAGTCCAGGGTGTCATCCACGAAAAAGGCCAGTTCAGGAACAACACGGAGTTGATGCCTGATTTTTTTCCCCAGTTCATGGCGGATGACCTTTCGATTATTCAAAATGGTTTGAAGAACCTTCGTTATATTGTCCGACGGGAAAATGCTGAGATAGACTTTTGCAAGAGAGAGGTCGGGGCTGATCCTGACCACCGTGACCGTGATAATCCTTCCCGGCGAAAGCGAAGAAGATCCTTGTTGAAAATAATTTCCTAACTCTTTCTGTACGAGCCTGGCTACCTTTTTTTGCCGCGTTGATTCCATGGTTACGATAAAAATCAGATAGAGGGAGTAAAGGTAATACTTTATCGGGGGTTTTAAGAAATTTTTTAGCTTTGCACTGAAATGAGCACTGCCCATACAGGGGAAGCTCTACATCGGTCATACAACCTAACGTTTCCATCTTATGGATATTGTAGTCAGCGGCATACGATCAACAGGGAATCTTCACCTGGGAAATTACTTTGGAGCGATCCGAAATTTTGTTAAAATGCAGACGGAAAATCAGTGCTTCTTCTTCATTGCAGATTTTCATTCTCTGACGACCCATCCCACACCTGAAAATCTGCACGATAACGTCCGGCAAGTCTTGTCAGAGTACCTTGCATGTGGTATTGATCCCGAAATTGCTACGGTATACCTGCAGAGTGACCTTCCGCAGGTTACAGAATTGTATTTGTTGATGAATATGATTGCCTACATCGGAGAGCTTGAACGAACAACTACGTTCAAGGAGAAGGTCAGGTTACAGCCTGATAATGTGAATGCAGGTTTATTGACCTATCCAGTATTGATGGCTGCAGATATTATTATTCATAAAGCCGCCAAGGTGCCTGTGGGCAAAGACCAGGAACAGAATCTTGAAATGACAAGAAAGTTTACAAAGCGGTTTAATCACATGTATAAGGTGGATTATTTTCCTGAACCGTCACCCTATAATTTTGGGGAGGCATTGATAAAAATTCCGGGTCTGGATGGAACCGGTAAAATGGGTAAATCGGAAGGGAATGGGATTTTTCTCGCAGAAGAACCGGAATCGATCAGAAGAAAGGTGATGAAGGCGGTTACCGATAAGGGACCTGCAAAAGAGAACCAGAAAATGAGTGAACCGGTACAGAATCTTTTTACCCTGATGGAGGTCATCTCTGATACCGATACACTGACCCATTTTACTGATCAATATAACCGGTGTGAAATACAGTATGGAGAGATGAAAAAGCAGTTAGCTGAAGACATTATAACATTTACTGCACCCATCCGTGAAAAGATCATTGCAATCTACAAAGACGAATCCTATCTTGCCAGGGTAGTCCGTGAAGGAGCTGAAAAAGCCCGGGAAAGTGCCTCAAAAACACTCAGGGAAGTACGTGAAATCATCGGGTTCAAACCCTTTGTCTAAACGGATAAAAAAATAAAGCCAGGTTATTCACCTGGCTGCCCTGAAAAATTCTTCAAGTATATGTTAAGATTGCCTGTTGTAAATAGTTGTACAAAATTGGTGCCAAAAATCATTGGGTGTAATTTCCGCACAAATTATTATTCTGGTTTCCCGGATAGAGTGTAGTATCACTTACCTGAAAGCGATTAGCAAAAGGCGAACACCTCTTTAATCGAATGTGCCACCCGGTGGTATTTTTTTTTGAGCCGTGCGTGAGACTGATGTCCGGAGGATATTAACAGGCAATGGCATTTGAGCTGTTTTGCTACTTCAAGGTCGTGAAGGGTATCACCGATCAGGCAGGTGGTGGCAGGATCCTGCCCGGATGTTTCCATCAGGATTTTTGCATTGTGCAGTTTACCGTAAGCATAGATGTCGCCGGTTCCCTGGATTTTACTGAAATACTTCTCAATGTTGAAGCGCCTGACTGAATCCACCAGGGTTGTCTGTTCCATCGCGGAGAGAATGAATTGACGGTACCCCTTTTTATCAAATTCAAAGAGGATATCCTCCACATCCTGATGGAGATTTGCCCCCTTCAGTTTCTCGAGATAGTGTCCTATGAATTCATGCGACAATTCATTAAACGAGTTTTTTGAAAAATCAAATCCGGCTTTCTCATAGTATTCAACCACGGGAAAGGTAAAGATCTCCTGGTATTTTTTCTTTGTAAGCAGTGGCAGATCCCTTTTACCAAGAGAGAAATTGATGGATTCTATGCATATATCCACATCGTCCAGCAGTGTACCGTTCCAGTCCCAGATAATGGATTTGAAATTTTCCATCGTTGCTTTTCTTATGGTGTTCTGCTTTTTGTTGGTTGGATGCGTTTTGGTATCGTTGCTATGATCGGTCATGGGTCCTGTTGAACGGGTTAAAGGTAGAAAAAGGAACTTTAATCTTAGAAATATTTAGTAGATTTAAAAAAGATAATACAAGACCTTACAGAAATGAAAAAAGACACGCCATTAAACACCGTCCTGTGCATTGCAGTCCTTGTAACCAGCTGTACTTCAGCTCCAACTGACAACGCCAATGCGGTTATGTTCAAGGGGAGAGAGATTGACCTTACACCCTATTTTGAAGGATTCCCATACAGTGGTTTTTCTCCATATTATGACGCCGGGAAACTGTACTATTTTCATCAGGATTCCATTACTATGTTAAAACAGGTTGATCTGGACGGAGATTTCAACCTGGAAAATGGGGAAATCATATCAGGTATAGACTTTTCGACACGGAACGCATGGGGAATGAGATTCAGAAAAACGGATGGTTTCCTTTACTGGGTGGGAGATGAGGTGAATGACGAAATACTCAATTTATACCGGTTAAATCCTGAAGATAAATCAGTAGAAAAGCTCACTGACGTTCCCTACATTTTTGGGGCACGGTGGAACAAGAACCAGGATAAGATCGCCTTTGTTACCCGGCTGGGTCATATGGAAAACAGGCTTGGTGAACTGAGGATACTTGATCTTACGACCATGGAAGAAAAAACCATCATACGGGATAATCCGGAGTACCGGTTTACCTGGACCGATATCAGCTGGCAGCCGGAAGGGAAAGGAATTGTTTGTAATGTCTTGAAACATGCTGACCGGACCTATGGCAACCTGGTCTATGTTGAATTCAATACCGGAAAATGGACACTGCTTACAAATTCTGAAATACCCAGAGATTTTCCTGACCCATACAAGGAGTGGCTTAACAATGAGGAATTTATATATTTCTCCAATGAAAACGGATTTTATAACCTCTATTCATGTAATATCAGGACAATGGAGTCGAAAGTACTTACCGACTTCAGCATGGATCTAACCTCTTATGAAATGATAACCATAGAAGGGAAAAAATACATTTTTGCTGTCGTCAGTAATCCGATTGAGAATGAGATGTTTCTGATTGAACCGGAAACGGGAACGATTGTCAATCAGCAAAAGATTGACAGGCATCTTGGCATGTATGATTCCGAGGAGAACAGGCTGCTTGTTTCCGGTACTTCGGCCAGTCAGTTTTTCAGGATTGATGAACTGGAGGTGACTCCCAACCGATTCAATTTTACACCGGTTCTCGAACTTCCGGAAGAGTACAGGAACAAGATAACCCATGCAACGGTAGAAAAAATAGATTACCCAACTTTTGACACCGATCCGGACACAGGGGGAACCAGGATGCTGCATGCTTTTTTATATACACCGGAAAATCCCCTGCCGGAAGAAGAAGCAATGGTCATGATCGAGTCGTTTTATGGAGGAGGAAACCATTTCAGTACACAGATCCAGATCCTGGCAGAGGCTGGCATATACGTTTTGAGTCCTTCGCCCAGGGGATGTGATGGTTTTGGAAGGGAGTTTTCCTCCCTGAATGATAAAGACCTTGGCGGGAATGAAATCATTGATATCATTTGTGCAGGGCAATATATCTCGAAGAGGCTTGGAATCCCTCCTTCACGAATCGGTGTTTTCGGAGCCAGCCATGGAGGATATGCTACCATGAGGCTTCTGACTTTCCCCGGTGAAATAAACGGCAATAAAGCACATTTCGATTGGGGTTTTGGAATCAGCCATGCCGGATTTTCAGACATCATCCATTTTTATGAACATTGCAATATCCCGGATTGGGTTGTTTTGGAAGCCGGAGATCCGGAGACTGAAGTTGAAAAATTGAATGACAGATCACCACTGTATCATGCAGATAAATCGAAGGGCAAGCTGTTGCTCACTCATGGGACAAACGACAGCAGGGTACCGATTGAGGGTAGCCGGCAGATGGCTGACAGTCTGGCCAAATATGGCAAGGAATTTAAGTTGGTCGAATATGAAGGGCAGGGACATGGAATAAAGGGATTGGAAAACCAGAAAAACAGGTATAAAACCTGGTTCGAATTTCTGGAAACGATAAGGTAAGTTAATGGTTAACAGGTTAAAACCTACTATTCCCTGGCAGGAACCCCCCGATCAGTGCCAACCAGATGGATTGCCTTCCTGCGGTAGAGATCGTATTTATCACCGGGTGCAAGCAGGAAGAATTTACACCCATTTTCTAACAATGGGTCTGTGTCATCCCTAAGATTTTGTTCCCAGAGGGTATAATCGAATATGGCAACGTAGCTTTGTCCGATGACTTCCATGGTGTTTCCCTGTACCACAATGGCTGTGTTTTCGTCCAAACCGATTCCCAGCAGATCGGGATGAGCCTCAATGATTTCGATCAGATCGAATTGACGGTTTCGTTTTAACAGGTGCTGATCAATGGCTGATTTTTTCAGGTAGTTAAATCCTCTTTCATGATCCCCCATCATGATGGTGTTTGCTTTGGTATCACCCCTTGCCAGATAGCTTCCCTGAATGGTTGCACCGGCAGAGCTTCCTCCGATCACACCCCCGCGCTCAAGCACCTTTCGGAATTCTGTTTCAGCGAGTGTTCCTCCGTAGGCATCCACAATTCTCCATTGTCTGCCACCGCCAAACCAGACTCCACGGGCTTCCCTGATCGGTTTTACGAATTCTTCTGTGTCAGCCATAGTGGGATCTGTCGTATGAACCATCCTGACATTGGTTGCACCCAGGCGTGTAAGAAAGCGAGTTACCCTTTCAGGGTCAGGATCCTCCTGTCCGCTGGCTGTAGGTATTACAACCATCGGGGCATCCATTCCTCCTGCCAATTCAATAAATGTCAGGGTAATGGTAGAATCCTTCATAGCCCCACCAACAATCACCAGTGCTCCTTCAGAAGGTCCGATAAGGGTATCTTCCTCAAAGCCTCCACTGGTAAATCGATTGCCAACACATTGGTGGTTTGTTAACTGTAACCAAAGTAGTAGAAGGGTTGATTTTAGAATGATGCTGTGCATGATCGTAAAGGTTATCAGGAATATGAATATACTGACTTTAAAAATACCTTAATTTTTGTTTCTTTTCAGGTATGAAATTATTTTTTTACATTTGGTGATGTACTACATTTTTACTATCTGTCATGTCTAAAACGCTCTATGCTGTATCCGGTTCAGCCCTGGTAATAGCACTCATTATCGTTGGTTACCTTCTACTGAACAGATCCGGTGATGCTGCCCTGGATGCTTTGAGAGCGGTACCCGTGGATGCCGCATTAATTTTTGAAACGAATGATTTTGAGGGATTCATTCACAAAGTGAATCAGGAAAATAAGATTTGGAAGGAACTCATGCATTTCAAGGGAATAGAGCGGATTGACCGGCAGATGCTCCTTTTGGATTCAATCATCCAAAATGTTCAAACATGCAAAGAACTCATTCAACGGAATTCTCTTTATGTCTCAGCACATCAGACCGGGAAAAACAAAGTTGGTTTGATCTGGATAATAAAAATTCCGCAGGGGATAAATGACAAGCAGATCCAGGATCTGGTCGGCGATCTGATTGGGGACAGATCCATTACGCAGAAAGAGTACAACCGGATAAAAATCTTTCAAATTGGCGCAGGTAAAGGAAACGGCGATAGCGGTTTCTCATACGCGGTTTCCAACAGGTTATTCATAATCAGCTCATCCACCATACTGCTGGAACGTGCCTTGCGTCAGATTGAATTGGATGAACGGATTATCGATTCCTATGGATTCAGGAAAGTATCGGGAACGGCAGGTAAAAATGTAGATGCCAACCTCTATGTTAATTTCGAACGGATACCGGATTTATTTTCTCTTCTTTTAAATGACCAATATCGTTCCGTGGTTAAGGAATCCGTTTCTGTTGGCGAATGGGCTGAACTGGATGTCAATATCAAGGAGAACAATATTCTGCTGAATGGATTTTCATTTGGAAGCGACTCGACCACTTCATGGCTCAATCTTTTGAATAACCAGGCTGCGCCTATGTTACAAGTTGAAGAGGTACTTCCGGCAAATACAATTGCTTTTCTCGATTTGGGGATCACAGACTTCCAGGAATTTCAGGTTCGCTACGAACAATTGTTAAAAGAGACAGGAAAAATAAACGCCTATCGAAATGAGGTAACACGGATGCAGGATCTGTTTGACCAGGATGTGCAGGAGGTGTTTTATTCATTGCTGGAAGATGAAATGGGCATTGCCCTGATGGATATCAAGAATTTTACCCGGGCACAAAACAGCCTGCTATTTTTCAAAACGCGAAGCAGGAGTGAAGCAGAGGAAGCTCTCGTAAATCTGATCCGGAGCTATGCCCAGAAGAAGAATCAGAATCTTTCCCGGTATTTTAGCCGCTACAGGATTGATGCAGAGACCGAGTTCCCTGTCTATCAGTTTCCTGTTCCATCATTACCGGAAACGCTGTTTGGGAAATTGTTTGGAAAGGCCGAATTTACCCATTTTACTTTCGTTGATAATTACCTCTTTTTTGGCAATTCAGCTCAGACTTTATCCAGGTTGGTTCATCAAAACATTCTCCGAAAAACACTTCAGAGCGACCTTTCATACAGGGAGTTTGCTGAAAACCTCTCTTCCAGGTCCAATTTTCACCTCTATATCGATATTCCCAGATTACAAACCGTAGTGTCTCCCTACATTCCTTCCACCCTTTCAGACGGGATCGAGGAACATGTTGCCCCACTTCGAAAACTGCAGGGACTGGGCATACAGTTTTCAGTCGATCATTCCATGGCATATAATAATGTTTTCGTAAAATTTCAACCCCTCTTCAAAGAGGAGGCATTAACGGTCTGGGAAAGCCTTCTGGATACAAGCATATCATTTAAACCACAATTTGTAGAGAATCATTACACACACGATAATGAGATTTTTATTCAGGATAACCGGAACAACATTTATCTGATCAATTCCGCAGGAAGGGTCCTCTGGAAAGTGCCGATAAGCGAAAAAATCATAGGGAATGTGTATCAGATCGATTATTACAAAAACAACAAGTTGCAACTGCTGTTCAATACCCGAAGCAAGATCCATCTGATTGACCGCAATGGCAATTACGTGGAACGGTATCCGGTTAATCTCCGGGCAAAAGCCACCAATCCAATATCGGTCTTCGATTATGATAAGTCCAGAGATTATCGCATCTTTGTAGCCGGTGAAGATCAAAATGTATATGTCTATTCAAAGGAGGGGAATATTGTTAAGGGATGGTCGTTTAAGGGTACAGAAAGCAAAGTAACCTCTGAAATTCAACATTTCAGGATCAGCAACAGGGATTATATTGTTTTTGCTGATCAGTTGAAGATCTATATCGTGGACCGGAGAGGGAATACACGAGAAAAACTAAATCAGGTGATCCCAAAATCGAAAAGGAATAACATTTGTCTTGACTATCCGCCAGGTAGCAGCAACCCCAGAATGGCGATAACCGATACTGCAGGAACAGTTCACTTCATCTCCTTTTCCGGACGAATAGAAACCCTGAAGATCAAAGAATATTCAGCAGATCACTTTTTCGATCTGGAGGATATGGATGGTGACGGATCCAATGATCTGGTCTTTCTGGATCAGGGACGCCTGGAGGTGTTCTCACAAAACAGGTCCAAAATGTTTTCATATGATTTTGATGAAGATATTGATTTGAAACCGGTGTGTTATACCTTTTCCACGACCAACAAAAAAATCGGGATAGTCTCCCGTCAGGGAAACCGGATTTACCTGATTAACAACGATGGTGAACTCTATACTGGCTTCCCTTTAACCGGGAGCACCCTCTTCTCCATTGGCAGATTTAAATCATCCGGAAGTACATTTAACCTGATCGTAGGCAATGAGGATAACTTTTTGTACAACTATTCCGTACAATAAATAATCTTTAATAGTAACTGACGATGAAACAGATGAAAAAGCCATACATTCCAGTCATTCTGGTCGCTCTTCTAATCTTTTTTATACCCATTTCCTGTGTGAAGAATTATGACATGGATAAACTTGCCGACGAAGTCGAATGGTCTCCGAATTTCATGGGACCTGTTATACAGGCGAATTTGTCACTCGATGAGATCATTGAAGAATATGATACGGAGGGATATACATTTGTTGACGATGAATTCCTTATCCATTTTACCTATTCGGATTCACTCATTTCAGAAATTGCAAGTGGTCTGGTTACCATTAAACCACAGAATTTTTTGCAGATCTATATCGATTCGGAAATTACCACTCCGGAATTCCTGGGCAGCGGCGTTGGTGATACCCTGACCTATAACAAAGTGAAGAATTTTAAGTTTGCCATTGAAAACGGCGGTAAACTTGACAGCATTTATCTGAAACAGGGGGACCTCAATTTATCGGTGACATCCCAGTTTCACCATTTGGGTATCCTGACCATTACCTCCGATTACATCATGAACGGGGATGTGCCGTTTGAAGAAGTGGTTCAGATCAGTTCAGCAGATGGATCGTTCAGCATGAATAAGCTGATCGACGTAGCCGGATACGACCTCTATTTTGATAATTCCCAACCCGATACTACTCTTTTGCCCGTGAATTTTGAGCTAAAACTGATCAACTCCGGGGCACCAATTAACGCAGGAGAAACATGCGAAATCACCATGGACTTTGCAAACCTCGACTTTTTTGCAGCGTTTGGATACATTGGTGATTATCAGTTCCTGTCGGATAGTGGGGAGATTGAACTGGAATTTTTTGAAGAATTTCCGGAAGGGAACATCCGGTTTGAAAATCCCCAGTTTATTTTCAACATTCGGAATTCATTCGGGGTTCCCATTCAGGGAGAACTATTTAATCTGAGCGGAACCTCAACCGAGTCAGGACAGATGGTTGATATTGCATTTGATCCCGGTTATATGCCATTTATCATAGAGGCACCTTCCCTCACTGAGATCGGACAATCGAAATTTACCGTGTTTACCGTTTCCGGTGAGAACAGCAACATTGCTGATGCCATTGAAATAAAACCGGACCTGATAACCTATGGGGTTAGGGCCTCAGCTGATCCGGGCAGTGCATCAGAAAGAAATCATTTCGTGCTGGATACCAGCCGGATCGATGTTGATTATGAAGTCGTGGTCCCCCTCTGGTTATCAGCCAGTGGATTATCCTTTGAAGAAGACTCCCTGGATTTTGACTTTGAAGAGGATTTTGGCGATGCATCTGATCATATAAATAGCCTGACCTTCAGGGTTGAGGTGGATAACTGGTTGCCACTCGACATTGATCTTCAGGTCTATTTCCTGGATGAACTCTACACCCTGGTTGACTCCCTGTTTGACAGCCCGGAACGGATCCTCGGTTCTGATCCGGAAAACCTGGATGCGGATGGCAGAATAACCAGTCCTGAAAATAAGGTCACTGAAATTGTTATTGAAAAAGATGATCTGGACAAACTCAAACCGGTGAAATACATAAAATTGTGCGCAGATCTGGTAACGACCGATCTGGGACAACCACCGGTTAAAATATTTTCCTATTATACGATTGATTTTAACCTGGCGATCAGGGCAGATTTCAGATTGAATTCACGGGAATAGGAGAGCCAGTTGATTCATAAAATACATGCACAAATGATCCAATTTTCTAAACAAGGTAAAAAGTCATTGGGGATTCTCCTGTTTATGGCTTGCTTCTCTGCACCATCTTCATTTGCACAAATGAATAACACACTGTATCATATGAAGGGAGTACCCCAGAACCACTATCTTAATCCTGCCTTTCAGCCGAAATGTAATATCTATATCGGATTCCCGGCCCTCTCATCCATTTCATTGGGGTATGACAACAACAGTTTGGACTTTGACGATATCATTTTCAAGGGTTCGGGAGAATTTGCCGACTCCCTTATTACACCCCTTCACCCATCCTATGATACCGATCTTTTCCTGGACAAACTGCACGACCGCCTTTATATTTCTCCTGAAGTAAGTTTAAGCCTGCTGACGTTTGGTTTCAGATCGAAAGCCTGGTATTTTACATTCGATCTTTCTGATGTAAATTCATTCAGGCTTTCGCTTCCCAAAGATCTTTTTGGCATAATGCTTCAAGGGAATGGTGCTTATGTTGGCAAAACGGCTGATTTCAGTAATTTCAATGTTGACATAAACTATTACAGGCAGTACAGTGTGGGAGCATCCAGGAACATTACGGACAAACTCACTGCAGGGCTTAAAGGGAAATTGCTGTTTGGTAAGGCAAATTTTTCGTTTGATGATGTGGATATTGGGTTATACACTGACCCGGAGACCTATAACCTCTTGTTTCATTCGAAATTTACCATGCATAGTTCCGGACCCTATGAGTTTAACGATTCCCTCGGCAATCCTGTTGATGTGCTTTATGCCACCTGGCTGGAATCACTTTTTTCCGGAGATATTGATTTGTCCGTTCTGGAGGGTACGGATGCATCCTACCTGTTAGAGCATGGCGGGAATATAGGCTTTGCTGTGGATCTCGGTATGGAATACAGGTTGAATGACCGGATAAACTTCTCAGCAAGTGTCATTGACCTGGGCTTTATAAAGTGGAAGGAGGACGTTTACAGTTTCAAACAGAATGGAACGTTTGAGTTTACCGGTGTTGATATAAGTGAAGGGTTGTTAAGTGAAGATTTCGACAGTACCATGGATGCAGAATTTGAAAACCTGGGTGATTCCATCGTTGATATTTTTGAGCTTACGAGCTCGAATGATCCCTATACCACCTGGTTACCAACTAAAATATATCTTGGTGCGACCTACCGTATCCATCCCCTTTTAACTGTTGGTCTTTTATCACGATCAGAGATCTATGGAGGGAAACTCCGCCAATCCGTTACCCTTTCAGCCAATACCTTGCTGGCGAATTTTCTCTCACTCAGCGTAAGTTATTCAATGATGAATTATTCTTACAATAACCTGGGAATCGGGATGGCGATCCGGGGTGGCCCAATCCAGTTTTACTTTGTCACCGACCGAATTCCGTTGAGTTATTCAATGATCGAGATTTCGGACAATGGTGATACGCAGAAGATCCCGATGTTTTTTGACCAGCGGACCTTGAACTTTCGGTTTGGCCTGAACCTTACCTTCGGCTGCAAGGCAAAAGGACTGAAAGATAAACCGCTGGTTCCATCCACCATCCTGGACCAGGTACAATAGAGAATATTGTGCTGCTCAAAAGGATTTGCTTTCGTAACAATTGAGCCTCCCGGCTGAATTGTAAAATATGGCTTATTCAAGATCTTTCTCTAAAAATCCGTACCTTCATCAGCTGAATTAAACTTTTCCAATATGCTGGTTGGCCTGTTACGAACAATACTGATTTTAATCGGGTTATATTACCTGATACGACTCCTGGTATGGTTGTTCAGGAAACCTGATACAACAGAACATCGAGACGGGCAACCGGAACCTAACCAGAAAAAAAAGGAGGGAGAAGTAACCATTGATTATATCCCCGATAAGAAAAAACATATCGGTAATGAGGATGGGGATTATGTTGATTTCGAAGAGGTGGATGACGAGTAGGCCTTCCTTTATTTAAGCGGGTGAACATATCCTGTCCCGTTTTCGGTAATTCCGCACTTCACAATCGGTCAGACTCATCCCGGTCCATTTCATTGATCCGGGGTTGGGTTTTTTCCACTTCAAAAATGGATAACCATGAACGAGCATCATTCGCGATGAGTGAAATGGATTTTCCCGGTCTGATCAGGAAATGAAAGGGATTGGAAATTCGCTCAATCATCAGGGGTAGCGCTGCGAACGCCATGGAGACAGATAAATATATTTTCCGGAACCCCTTTTTGATTAGAAAGGCTTTAATGATAGGATTACGAATCTCAATGGAGATAGAAGAAAATCCCACAAAGATCAGGATTGCCCGCAAACACATCTCAATACCAATCCATATACCCGTAATTGAAAATGCCGTATCATTGCTGGATAGGTTTTCCCAGAATAATCCAGCTACAATGACCATCAGGAATATCTGGATCCAGAAAAAAGGCTTCCGGAACCGGTGGATCAGGGTTCTGTAATAGATCAGCGTGAAGCATGTATAAATCACTACAAAACCCAGGGAAATGAAAAAATTCATCCTGTTCAATAGAAACATACCCATCAGTACAGAGATCAGGTGTATAAAGAAAAGCGGAAGGGAAAAACTTTGTTTTGAAGGCAGGGTAAATAACTCTTTCCCTGGATTATTGAATTGTATGTTCAAGGGTCTGGAAACCTCGATCTGTTTTGATTTCCTTCCAATAATGTACCCGATTAGGGAAGAAATTATACCTGCAATGATGTAAATGACCAGGAAAATAAGCAAGAGATTCCATGGACTGGATTCGGGCAGACGGAGCTGTCGTAATGCAAAGGAATAGATGTTTTCATAGATCGGGATCAGGTTAAAGCCGTAATAAATTAACAGACTGATCACTTTGTGTAACAGGGTGCTGATCATTGCCAGAGCACCACCCAATGCATAACTGAACAACCAATTCCCCCCGATGCGGATGGTTAAATCCAGCAGGAGCGCTTCCGTAAAAATTCCGATCATTGGTCCCAGAATTACCGCACTGGGAGAGATCGACTTCATGAGAGCACATACCAGGCCGGCACGCCAGATCAATCCTTTTTCCGGCCAGATCTGATAAAAAGAGATAAGGAAAATAATCCCAATAGCGGTTAAGATCGTTCCGGCAAAGGGGAATTTCAGGTTGTGTAAAAAACTGCCCAGAATGATCTCTACAGCAGCCCATAACCCACCGGTTACGGATGCTTTTATCCACAATTGATCAAGCTGGGCTGTATCAGAGGTTCTGACCATCGGGGAAAAATTTGTTCTTCTCTTACTGTTTCTCGAAGTTTCTAAAATCTTCCGGTGTGTTTAAATTAATGAACTGATCCGGATCACTATGCACCGGAATGAACCGATAAAATGTGGTTTCAATATAATCAATTAGTTTTACATTACCACCTTCGATGAAACCCAGCATGGCCGTGGTGTTGTTTTTGTTATAATATCCAATAAGCGGTTCTGCGAACCCTGGTTTTGAAGCAGGCAGTACTACCTGGTATCCTTTTGCATTTTCCAGGAGACGTTGCAGCAGGGCAGGAGTTACGAAAGGCGTATCACATGATAATACCAGATTGTGCTCCGTTTCCGAGTGCATAAGCGATGAATAAATACCACCCATTGGACCTGCTCCGGGGAGGATGTCACTCTGAACCGGAAAACCCAGTTGATGATAGGAGGGCGAGTTGGTGCTGATAATGATCCCGGAACAAATCCCTTGAAGGATGTCGATGGAGTATTGAATAAGCGGTTTGCCCCGAAAATCAGTCAGGCCTTTGTCAAAGCCCATTCTTGAGCTGTTGCCTCCTGCCAGAATAATTCCCGTTACCTGTTGCGGATCCATCACATGGAAATAATAGTTAACAAAATAGCAAAAAAAATCCCTGTAAAAATACAGGGATTAAGCGGATTGAAAAAATGATTGCTTCGTTTAGGTAAAAATTATCTGTGTGTTTTCACCACCAGCCAATGCATAAAAATCACCTATGGTGATGATATCAATAACATGTTCTGAAAGATCTTCCTTCTTCAGCTTAAACATGTCGGTTGCCAGTTTACAGGCATAGATCTCTCCACCCCCTGCTGTAATCATATCGAGGAATTCATCAACGGGAGGAATATCCAGTTTTTCCATCTGACTTTTCATCATGACGGAAACACCGGCCTCCACTCCGGGCAGAACACCGAGGAATGTTGGAAAAGGAAGTCCCCCGGGCATCCTCATGGCAGGATTTCCAACCACACCTGTATGTAACTTCTTCATCTGTTTCTTTGTAATGGCATCCAATCCGAAAAAGGTAAAAAACACCTTGGCCTCAATGCCCTCCATAACGGCGCCATTCGCCATTACCAGGGTTGCATATACATCTTCAATACTTCCTTTTGCACAGATGATGCATACTTTTTTTAATGGTTTATCTTCTTTTTGACTCATTTTTTTCTGGATTAACGGATTAAACACAACTGGCCGGTTTCGGAATTCCGGCTATCTTCGATGATTTTTTTAACGGTCCTCCGGGAAACAGATCGTATAACCCTTTAATGTCTACGATACCGGATTTCCCAACTTTACGAATGGATAACTGAGCACCCGCCTGGTATTCTTTTCTAAGGAATTCCAATACTTCGAAATGCTTATCAGTCAACTCAATGTTTTCTTCTTTTGCAAGCTCACCTGCAATTTCTCTTGTCCACTGTGAAGGATCGGTTAAATAACCCTCCTCATTCACATCGACAGAGCTACCAGCAATATTTTTTGTTGCCATAATGATGCGTTTTTAATGAATTAAAATTTTCGATTAGTTGATATTTTGTTCTCTTGATAAATTTTTTAAAAAGGTTATGATGAAGCCGATCACCCGTCTCATTTCCGGCGTCCTCATTTCACGCAGCGCTTTAAACAGGGAATATTCTTCAATCTCTTCCGTTCCAAGGTTTTTATAAATGTTCACCGCCTTGTTCATCGCTTTCAGCATTTCTGGTTGGGTGAGGTTCTTTAGCGTATCGAGAATGGTAACCACATTATCTGCCAGCAACCGCACATCCTCTTCGGAATAATTGATAATAATGTTGTCCAAAACCCGATAAAGTTCATTGAAAAACTCAAAATAGCCCTTCTGCTCAAACTCATGTAGTTTCTTGATCAGATCAATGATCACCTCTCTTGCCACGGGTCCTGCGTCCATCATAAAATCAACGGCACTTTCGAACATTTCTAGAACACGGGTAAAGTTTCCTGTATTCTTAATCAGTTTAAAGACTAACACCTTCATCTCTTCAACATCCAGTTCTATGCCCTGATTGTCCAGCTCATAGACTGCAGTGTCAAAAAGGTCTTTGCCGATAATGGAAACATCTGTTACCAGATCATCCATCCGTTCACTTTTCAGCCGTTGTTCATTAACATAAAGCAGTACCAAATCCAGTTTTTGATTGATCTCATCGATTTGTACCTGTATGTTTTTGTCTGTCATGTTTGCAGGGATTTAGTCAAAAATTTTTTTACCGGCCATAGACATCTCCGATTCAATGGGCATCTCCTTACCGCGCAACAGGATATGCCAGTATATCCACCGGAACAACACCTTCCCGTAATGATTCATTTTGGTATTTTGCAGCAGTCCGAACGGACCGATCCCGGGAAGGGGAAAAGTTCCCGGCAGAGGTTCGGTTTCGTAATTGAAATCAATGATGGATCCTTTTCCGAAACCGGTTTCAATGTAGCAGTTGGAGTGTCCGTCAAATTTTGCCAGTAATGGCCTTTTTTCGATGGCACTCAGCAGATTTTCAAGTAAAACATCAGCTGCAAAATGAACCACCGATCCAGCTTTTGAGGTTGGAATGTTCGAGGCATCACCCAGAACGAAAACATTTTTAAATTGCTCCGATTGCAGGGTGTATTTGTCCGTTGGAACGAAGTTTAAATCATCCCCCATACCACTTCTTTCTATCATATCACTGCCCATATTTACGGGGACAATGGTGAGTACATCAAACGGGATCTCCTGTCCATCATAGGATATGATTTTCTTTTTCGCATTGTCAACCCGTTCCAGGTAGAATTCCGGAACCACGGTGATGTTCTTTTCCTCCAGCAGCTGCCCCAGCATTTTTGTTGCCCGGGGTTTTGTAAATGCTCCCGATAACGGTGTCACAAAGGTAATTTCAACCTTATCGCGTATACCGATCTCGTGAAAATAGGCATCGGCAAGAAAGGCAAATTCAAGGGGTGCCACAGGACATTTAAATGGTAGTTCGGCGATATTCATCACCAGCCTGCCTCCCTGCCAGGACCTGAAAAACTCACGAAGAGCAACAGCTCCTTCAATGGTGTAAAAATCATAGATCTCCTTGTACCAAAGCTCCTCTTTTAATCCGGGGGTCTCTTCCGGTTTTATTTGTGTTCCGGTTGCAACGATGAGAAAATCATACCGTAAAACTTTGCCACCCTCAAGGTATACAGTGTTGTTTTTCCCTTCAATCCGGTCAATCGTGGAATAGATCACGTTTACTCCGGCCGGGAAGAAATCACTTTTAGGCTTCATTACATCGTATTTGTTATATATGCCAAAAGGGATAAACAAAAATCCCGGCTGATAATAGTGGGTTTTATGCTGGTCAACCAGTGTGATTTCCCACTCAGCGCGCTCAAGGGTTTTGCGGAGTTTGTTCGCCATGATGGTGCCACCGGTTCCACCTCCAAGTATTACTATTTTTTTCATTGGATGAATGTGTTTGGTTTGTTCTCCAAATTATAATATTTTTAAGAATCCCCGAGTTTATACAAAGGTATGGAGAGCATCAATTTTTTGCAAATGTATTTCAGGTTTTCATTACTGTGAAATACCATGGCATGATATATATCAACAGTGTTATATAGCATAATATATAGATGTATCGAAACATTAATTTTAATGAACGACAAAGAAAAGCAATTTACATGCGAAACGTGTGGTTATAAATCTTACCTTTTTGATGAATTAAGCCAAGAGGAACTCTTGGAGGTCAATCTCAACAAGCGGGAACTTGATTTCAAACGGGGAGAGGTCATCTGTCATGAAGGAGAAGAGATTAAAAACTTCATTTATTTGAAAGAGGGACTGGTTAAATTGTATAAGAAAGCAACAGGAAGGCATGAGCACATCATCAGCATTGCAAAACCGATGGATTTTATCGGATTGCTAACGGTTTTTTCCAATTCAAATTACCTCTATTCCATCCAGGCATTGGAAGATTCCTCTTTATGTTTCATTCATCTGGATACCATTGTATCCATTATCAAACGGAATGGTGGATTTGCTTTAAGTATCCTTGAAAAAATGAGTATCGTTTCCGACCAGGTACTGAAAACCCAGATTGATCTTGCCGGCAAGCAACTGCGGGGAAGAATTGCCTATATCATATTACTATTTGCAGATCAGATATATCACTCTGCCAAATTCGATCTGCCCATCTCCAGAAAGGAAGTGGGCGATCTGATTGAGATGAGGACAGAAAATGTGATCCGGACCCTTTCGGAATTCAGAAAAGATGGTTTGTTACGCATTGAGGGTAAAACGATAGAGATCCGTAATATGGATTTGTTAAGGAGAATTAGTGAATTGGGATAATCGTTTCAGGAAGTCACTTTTTTTGATGCCTGCAATCGGTTGGAGTGGATTCCCTGGCGAAGTAGAATCCTCAGTCAATTCTACCCTTAGGTCGGGTTATCTTTTTTTTTCTTGAAACTGCTACAGTTGCACTTCATGCAGAATATAGTCCCTATGGCACCCAGAAACAGGACGACTCCCAAACTGATATAAAAGAAAGATTTTGAAAGATTGGCACAACAGGTTATGAATCCAAGAGCAATGATAGCAATAATAGCGACCATTCCCAGGATCACACAGTGAAAGCCAAAGTTTATAAAGAAATTTTTCATGGCAACTTCTTTAAAAGTAGAGGCGGTTAAACAGCTGTTCCCGACCTGGAACAAACATCATGCGAAAATAAAAAAGTAATCATTAAAGATCTGAACCTGTTAAGAAAATCAGTGAAACCGGATAGTTTTCCTTCCACCAGTTTGATCTGACAATCCTCCCCCCCACAGGTGTCATTTCTCCCCTTCCTAACTTGTCTTAACAAATCGGTTATTTTTCTTTATTCATTTTTTGTGGGATTAAAAATATTTTTGTAATATTGCACATATGTTCATTATAATTATCGGTAAACACATCTAATTCTTACAAAATGCCGAGGCCGGAGAAAAAAAGAATTGTTCATGAACCGCCCATTTTCACGGAATTTAAGCCATTGGGAATTGCCGGGCGCCATCTGGAACGAACCTATCTTTCCCTGGATGAGTTTGAAGCCTTCCGGTTATGCGATTACGATGGCTTATCACATGCTGAAGCGGCAGATGAAATGGAGATATCGCGCTCTACGTTTACACGGCTGATTGAAAAAGCAAGAAGGAAAATAGCCAATCTTATCATACGTGGGCAGATGCTTACCATCGACGGAGGCAATATCCATTTCAGGAACAACATTATCCAGTGTCGTGATTGTGGGCATATGTTTAATATAAACATGAATCGTTCGATAACCGAATGTCCGGTCTGCCAGTCAAAGCGTCTTGTAAATCTGGCTGGAGGGTTCGGACACGGTCGATGTTGTCTAAATACAAACCAAAAGAAAGGAGGTAATTATGCCAAGAGGAGACAGAACAGGGCCGGCAGGTATGGGCCCGATGACAGGAAGACAAATGGGCTATTGCGCAGGCAATAGCCGTCCTGGATTTATGGAACCAGGCAGGATCGGTGGAAGAGGATTTGGCAGGGGGTTTGGTTACGGATACGGCCGGGGCAGGGGAATGGGTTATGGATACCGGCACGGATACGAACCCGTTTACCCTGAGGATATGCCCAATGTATCTGAAAAAACCCTGATTGAGAATGAGATCAGGATCCTGAAAGATCAATTGTCGTTTTTGGAAGAGCAACTTGCCAAAACGAAGAAAGAGTGAGGTTAAATGGTATGGGGTGTCTCAACAGCTGTGATCATACAGGACAGGGTGTTGAGGCACTCAATATCGTTTATCGAATCAGAAACTGACAAACTCGTTAAAATGACAACTATGAATACTACTGGAAAAGGAATGAACATGGGTCGGGGGCGTGGCTTAGGCCGCGGTGGAGGACAGGGGAGAAACAAAGGTGGTAGCTTTGGGCCCGGTGGATATTGTGTTTGCGCAAAATGTGGCGAAAAAGTACCACATCAGCAGGGTGTAAAATGCACCCAGATAAAATGTCCGAAATGCGGTAAACCGATGATCCGGGAGGAGTTACTTCAAAGCCGGAAGTAACGGCTTTCTCTATTCTCTAAGTAGATATTGTTTCTTACTTGCTATTGACAAAAAAGAAAAACTAAAAGAAAAGCAATGAAAAGGATATTTGCTATTCCGACAGTCAGGGGGGAATTGACCCCTCACTTTGGACATTGTGAACAATTTGCACTTGTTGAAACGGAAGACAACAAGATCGGTGCGGTCAGGTATGTTACGCCACCTGGCCATCAACCCGGGATTTATCCCAGGTTTTTATCTGAACATGGTGTTCATGTGATCATTGCATCAGGTATTGGGCAACGGGCTCAACATCTTTTCAGCCAATATAACATTGAGGTATGCCTGGGTGTAAATTCAGGGTCTCCTGAAGCGCTGGTTGAGGATTTCCTGAATAACCAGTTGCAGACCGGTCAGAACCCTTGCGATCATTAATCACTGATTTTTTTGAAAATAGCAGTTGCAAGCGGAAAAGGTGGTACAGGAAAAACAACCCTGGCGACAAACCTGGCTCATTTTTTAGCCCACTCATACCGGGTCACTCTTGCAGATCTGGATGTGGAAGAACCGGATTCCCGGTTATTCCTTTCCGGTGAGCCGGTCAATGAAAAAGAGGTGGTGAAAATGGTTCCCGAATGGGTTGCTGAAAAGTGCATCTTGTGTGGTGATTGTCAGAAAAGATGCAGCTTCAATGCAGTGATCCAGCTCAATACGATCATCCTCGTTTTCCCGGAATTGTGTCACAGCTGTTATGCCTGTTCAGAATTGTGCCCCGAATCGGCATTACCCATGAAGCCGCAAAAAATCGGTACGATTGAACATGTAAAAATAAACACCCTGGATGTTGTTGAAGGACGATTGGATATAGGGCAGGTGCAGGCAGTTCCACTTATTGCCCAAACCAAAGGTTTTGTCAATTCACTTCATCCTCGCCCTGATTTTACCATTTATGATGCACCCCCAGGAACATCGTGCCCGGTTATTGAAGCAACAAAAGAGGTGGATCTTGTCATCCTGGTAACCGAACCTACTCCCTTTGGATTACACGACCTGAAGTTAGCCGTTGAGACCATGAGGAAAATAGAGAGGGATTTTGCTGTGGTTATAAACCGGGAAGGTACAGGGAATGATCATGTTGCCCGCTATTGTAAAAAGGAACAGATTCCTGTGATTGCGAAAATTCCAAACCAGCGAAAGATTGCTGAGTTGTATTCCCGGGGGGAATTAATTTATCCGCAGGTTCCTGAATTCAAACAACAATTGCAAAAAATTGAACAGTATATCATGGAATTCAGTCAGGGAGGTGCAAAATGAAAGAGGTTGTGATCATTTCAGGTAAAGGAGGTACAGGGAAAACATCCCTGACTGCATCGTTCGCCGTGTTGGAAGGAGTGGATACGGTTGTTGTGGATTGTGATGTCGATGCAGCCGATTTGCATCTTCTATTAGAGCCGGAGGTGATACAAACCGATGATTTTTATAGTGGCAAAATGGCTGTTATTGATGGGGATAAGTGCACCAATTGTGGTCTTTGTGAAGAGAGATGCCGGTTTGATGCGCTCCGCTTCGTGCGTGGGCAGTACCGGGTTGATCCCTTGAATTGTGAAGGATGCGGCTATTGCAGCCTCGTCTGTCCGGAACATGCAATTTTCATGGAGGAACAAAACGTCGGTGTATGGCGCATATCCAATACAAAAGCCGGCAATATCATGGTTGATGCTGCACTTGGCATCGGTGCAGAGAATTCCGGTAAACTGGTGGCAAAAGTAAAACAGGAAGCGAAAAAAATTGCCAACCAAAAAGGAATAGACCTGATTCTGGTGGATGGTTCACCCGGTATTGGGTGCCCTGTTATTTCATCCCTTTCGGGAGCTGATTTTGTTGTTTTGGTGACCGAGCCAACCCTGTCGGGACTGCACGACCTGAAACGGGTTTACGAGCTGGTTAAACAGTTCAAAATCAATGCGGGCTGTATCATCAACAAATTCGATATAAACAGGCTTGTTTCTGAACAAATTAGTGCATTCCTTGAGGAGAAACAAATTTTACATATAGCCAGTCTTCCATACGATGAATCTTTCATTCAGGCATTAACAGTGGGTCAAACAATTGTTGAGTATAACCACAATGAATTGAGTCATACAGTCAGGGAGAGTTGGCATCAGGTAAGGCAAATTCTTAACAACGATAAAAAATGAAAATAGCATTTACAACCCAGGAAACCGGTTGGGATTCTTTGATCGATCCCCGGTTTGGCAGAACCCGTTTTTTACTCTGTTACGATGAGGAAAAAGATGAACTCACTTCAATTGACAACCGCGCTATTGAAGAAGAAGCGCATGGCGCAGGACCGAAAACTGCCCAGAAGCTATTCGAAATGAATCCCCATATCCTGATTACCGGAAACGGACCCGGAGGCAATGCAGCTATCGTACTGGATAATGCGAAAATTGAAATCTATACCGGGGCAGGAGAAATGACTGTTAAAGAGGCATACAATGCCTATAAAAACAATCAACTAATCAGGTTCTGATCTGGCCATTCGAATGAGAACCAGGGTGGTGGTCCCTTGCAATTCGGTAACGATGACTTCTGCTGTCTGTTGTATTTGACCTTTTCCGATGCTATTGGAATAATGAACAATGATCAAAAATAGAGCGTTATGCGATTAGAGTTGAAAAACAATTTCATCATGGCTCCCGTGAAGCTTGGTTACAGCGATGAGACCGGAATTGTCACCGAAAGACACTTGAATTTTTATCAGAGAAGAAGCCACCATATTGGAGCGGTAACGGTTGAACCGCTTTTTCTGGAACCCGGGCTCAGAGAATTGCCAACTCAGCTGGGCATTGATAATCTATCGAAACTGGAAGGACTGAAAGAATTAACGGATGTAATCCATCGAAATGGAGCTAAGGCAATTGCCCACCTGAACCATCCGGGCAGAATGGCAAATCCGGGAATTCCCGGTAATTACTTTTGGTCTTCAACCGACAAGCCTTGTGAAAACGGAGGGGCTACGCCGGAGAAAATGGACCGGAAAATGATGGAAAAGGTCATTCAGCTGTTTGTTGAAGGCTCGAAAAGAGCCATTGATGCCGGGTTTGATATCATTGAGTTTCAGTTAGGGCATGGATACCTGCTGGCACAATTTATTTCTCCGGCAGTGAACAACAGGAAGGATGAGTATGGGGGTAGTTTCAAAAATCGAATTAAACTACCTGTTGAAGTCGTCACTGCTATTAGAGAAGCAGTTGAAGTTCCTATCATTGCAAGAATCAGTGGTGATGAAATGATACCTGAAGGTTTTCATCTGGATGAAATGATACCCTTTGCGCAGATCCTGGAGGAACATGGAATAGATGCACTACACATAACTGCCGGGACAGTCTGTTCGACACCGCCCTGGTTTTTTCAACACATGTTTACTCCGAAAGGAAAGACATGGGAGCTGGCAGATGCTATCCGGCAAAAAACAAATGTACCGGTTATCTATGTGGGAAGGATCAATACAAAGGATGATATAGATTTTCTTTTGCATGAAGAGAAAGCAGCGTATCTTGCCGTAGGACGTTCCATGATTGCCGACCCTGATTTTGTCGGGAAATATCTGGGAGAGGTGGATGGGAACATCATCCCCTGCATGGCTTGTGCAGAAGGTTGCCTTGGGGGAGTAAAATCGGGACAAGGCTTACAATGTCTGGTAAATCCGGAAGTAGGCCAGGAATCATTTGTTCTGAAAAAAGCAGAAAAATCAAGAAAATATGCTGTTGTGGGTGGTGGATTGGCAGGCATGGAAGCAGCGATAACATTACGAAAAAGGGGTCACTCCGTGGACCTGTATGAAAAGGAGGAATTGGGTGGACAATTCAATTTGGCACCCTTAACTCCAAACAAAAAATCAATGGCATCACTGGTTCCTTATTTTGTTGAGGAACTGGAAAATAGAGAAGTGAATGTGATCTCAAAAGAAGTGAAGAAATCGGACAATCTGTCCGGGTACGATGCGGTAATTTTGGCAACAGGATCAAAACCTTCTGTGCCACAAATTCCAGGGTTGGAGAAATATTATTGGGCAGATATTCTGTTGAAGGAAAACCTTCCGAAAAACAAGAAGGTACTTGTAATCGGTGGAGGGCTTATCGGTGTTGATATTGCAACTGCATTAATACATAGAGGGAATAAGATCATAATTGTTAAACGAACAACTGATTTTGGTGAAGATATGGAGATGATTGCGAAGAATCTTTCGTTAAAAATGATGAAGGAAAATGGGACCCTCTTCAGTGATCATACCCTTATTAGAAATGTTGAAGGTACCACAGTTTATGCGGAAAAAGAGGGGAAGAATATTCAATTTGATAACATAGATATTATCGTGGTTTCAACGGGCATGAGCAGTAATAATCCGCTTGAAAATAAATTGAAACATAAAATTCCCGTATATGTGGTTGGTGATGCCATGCAGGTAGGGAATGCTCAGGACGCTATTCATGGTGCTTTTGAGATGACAAAAAATATGTAGTTGTGAAGAAGCATAAAAATAGTAAACCAATGAAATTACGATTTGCATTTGCAGTAAATCAGGAAAACCAATTTGAAAAAAAACACTTTGGGGATGCGCACCGGTATCTTATTTACGGTTTGGAATCCGGTAAAATAACGTTGATATCTGAAGAGATCAATGAGTTTAGGTTGCTTAATGAAGAGATCGAACATGGATCCGTAAGAAAAGGAAATTTCATTATTAAATTTCTTAAGGAGAAGAACGTTAATGTATTGGTCTCAACTCAATTTGGCAAAAATATAAAATTGGTCAATAGATATTTTATTCCTGTGAAAGTCCCGTTGAAAAAACCTGAAGAGATCATTACCATCCTGACCAAACACATGCGTTGGCTTGAAGATGAATGGAAAAACAACCCATCTGAATTTAAACTGTTTACCATTTCATCCGGGATTTTGAAAACAGCCGTGAATAAATAATAAGGGTATATAAACATGCCAAAGACGAAGCCATTTGATCACCATTCGGATGAATATGACCGTTGGTTTGTGGTCAACAAGTATGCTTTTCAATCGGAGTTAAAAGCGATTAAAAGCGTGCTGCCCGATTCAGGAAAGGGAGTAGAAATCGGCGTGGGAAGCGGAATATTTGCCGAACCCCTGGGAATTACGGAAGGAGTTGAACCTTCACGGGCAATGCGGGAGAAAGCAAAAAAGAAAAACATCAATGCGTTGGACGGGGTGGCTGAAAACCTTCCCTATCCCGATAACAGTTTTGATTTTGCCCTCATGGTCACCACCATCTGCTTTGTGGATGATATTGTCAGATCATTTCATGAGGCCCATCGAATTTTAAGCAATAACGGCAGATTAATTATTGGATTTGTAGATAAAGACAGTCCCATAGGACAGATCTATCAGCAATACAAAGAGAAAAGCATTTTTTATAAAGATGCCCTGTTTTACGGCACAGAGGAATTATATAAAATTTTGGGAAATGCCGGATTTGAAATTGAAGGAACCTGGCAAACCGTTTTTGGAAACCTGGAAGAAATAGACCGGGTTCAGGAAACTTTATCCGGATTTGGGGAGGGAAGTTTTGTGGTGGTCAAAGCCATGAAAAAACAGGATCCGGAAAATATCAATTATCGAAACCACAAAAGATGAAACTATCCGTTTTAACTGAAAATACAGCCTCGGGTAATTTTCTGGCAGAATTTGGTTTGTCCTATTTTATCGAACACGAAAATAGAACTATTCTGTTTGATACAGGGAGTACGGATGTTTTTTTAAGAAATGCCGAAAAGCTCGACATTGACCTGGATCGTGCAGATGCCGTTGTGCTCAGTCATGGACATTGGGACCATGGAAATGGATTGCGATATGTAAGTAATAAGAAACTGGTGTGTCACCCGGATGCTTTTATGAAACGGTATCGGAAAAACAGCACAGAAAACATTGGACTTGAATTGAGTTACGAAGAATTGGATCAGCGGTTTGAGTTGATAATATCCCGGGAACCCTATCCTTTATCCAAAAACATGATCTTTCTGGGTGAAATCCCAAGGGAAACTTCTTTTGAAGCTCAGAAAACTACATTTATGGATCAACATGGAGAGGATGATTTTGTTCCTGATGATTCAGCACTTGCCATTGTTGATGATGATGAGTTGATTGTCGTATCCGGATGTGCACATTCAGGAATCTGTAATATTGTTGAATATGCCAAACGTGTCACCGGTTTGAAAAAAGTAATGGCTGTTATCGGGGGATTTCATTTGAAGGAAAACGACAGGCAAACCCAAAAAACAATTCACTATTTCAAGGCTCAGAAGATACGCAATCTATACCCGTCACATTGTACCCAGTTACCCGCTTTAGCCGCATTTTACAGGGAGTTTGAAATGGAACAGGTAAAGACGGGAATGGTATTTACTTTTTCTAAAACATAATAATAAGAGGAAGGATGAACAGTTCCAAAAGAGTAACCCAAATTAAAAAGTCGGCCATTCATGAAATGACCCGGTTGTCGAAACAGTATGATGATGTTGCATTCCTGTCATGGGCAAAACCTACAACAGGTACCCCGAAGCATATCAATGATGCGGCGATTGCTGCAATAGAAAACGGGTTGACCGGAGGTTATTCTCAAAGTGAAGGATTGCCTGAATTACGGGAAGAAATTGTCAAAAAACTCAAACGGGATAATAACATTACAGCAACGGTTTCACAGTTATTAATTACTGTTGGAGCCATCGAGGGGTTGGCTGCTTCTGTGATGGCAACCATTGATCCGGGGGATGAGGTTATTCTTCCAACACCTACCTATTCAACTCACATTGCGCATGTGAGGCTTGCTTCGGGAACACCGGTTCTTATTCCACTGGTCGAGGAAGACAATTATACCCTTGACCGGAAAGCCATCGAACAAGCCATTACCTCAAAAACAAAAGCAATTCTTTTTTGCAGTCCGAATAATCCGACGGGAACGGTTTTTCCGGAAAGAGATCTTCGTGCACTGGCTGAAATAGCACTGAACAATGATCTGATGATTATTACGGATGAGGCGTATGAATATTTTATCTTTGATGATGAGAAGCATTTCAGTATCGCCTCCATACCGGAAATGAAAAAACATGTGATCAGCAATTATACGTTCACAAAAACCTATGCCATGACCGGTTGGCGCATTGGATACCTGCATGCTGATGAAGAGATCATCACCCAGGTTAAAAAGGTACATATCCCCTTTTCTATCTGTGCTCCGGTGGTTTCTCAATATGCCGCTATAGCGGCATTGGAGGGTAGTCAGCAATGTGTCAGGGAGTTCCGGCTGCACTATCTGAACATGAGGAATCTGATGTGTGACCGATTGGATCATCTGGATACCATTTTTTCATATAGCAAACCGGGCGGCTCCTATTTAATGTTTCCTAAAATATTGGGGGAAAGGGGAAAAGATTCAGTGGAATTCAGTAAAAACTTGCTGAAAGATATACAGGTTTCCACTACTCCCGGCAGTGCTTTTGGCCCGACCGGCGAACAGCACATCAGGCTCTCTTTTTGTGTCCCGGAAGAGATGATCAACAAAGCATTTGACCGAATGGATAACTATTTCAGGAAGTAAAAACAGGTGCATAACACGATGTAGAAAAAGATGAAAACATACCTGGATTGTATACCCTGTTTTTTGGATCAGGCTTTGCGTGCCGGACGAATTGCCACCCGGGATGAAAAAAAGATCAAAAAGCTACTCGACACAATTGGTTCCATGATAAAGGAATTTCCTCTGGAAAACACACCCCCTGAGACCGGCGAGGTTATTTACCGGAAAGTGCGGGAAATTACCGGTGTTGATGACCCCTATAAAGAGATAAAAAAATCGAATATAAACGAAGCATTGGCCTTGTATCCTGAAATGAAGGAAATCGTCAATAGATCTGGTAACAGGCTGCTCACAGCAATTAAGCTGTCGATCGCCGGGAATATCATAGATCTTGGTGTCAGGAAGAAGTATAACCTTATAGAAGGTATCAGCGAAATTCTTAAGCAGGACTTTGCTATTTCACATTTCGATGGGTTTGTTGCTCACCTGGAAAAAGCAAAATCAATCCTCTACCTTGGTGATAATGCAGGGGAGTCAGTCTTTGATAAAATACTCATTGAGGAATTGCACAAACCGGTTACCTATGTGGTTCGTGAGATTCCGGTAATAAATGATGTAACGCTGCAGGATGCGATTGACTCCGGGCTCGATACCGTTGCCGAAATAATATCCTCCGGATCTTCTGCCCCTGCTACTATTTTGCGCCTGTGTAACGATGCTTTTATTAAAAGATTTGACAGTGCAGACATGGTAATCAGCAAAGGACAGGGGAATTATGAAGGGCTTTCGGGTGTAACACGGACTGTTTTTTTTCTGCTGAAGGCAAAATGCCATGTTATTGCAAAGGATATCGGGATAGATGAAGATGATATTGTGCTGAAAGGGATTAATCTCTCCTGATTGCACTTCGAATTTGTATGTTAGTGTTTTTTTTAAATCAATGAAAACGATGATATTACTTATACTTACTTTCTTTCTTGTTTCATCTACAGATAATCAAATGCAGGAAAAGAATGGAATTGTCTATTCTCCGATAGGAGTGATTCACAGCTCTTATACTCCTGAAACCGGTGCTCCAAGGCAGGGTATTTTAATGCCGGAAACCGGGGCTGAAATTGAAATATACGAACCATACAGGGAAGCGTTGCAATACCTTGATCTGTTTGAATACATCATAGTGATCTATCATTTTGACAGGATTAAAACCTGGAAAGTTCTTGTATCTCCTCCGGCTTCTACCCGTGAACATGATTTTGGGTTGTTTGGGACACGTACTCCGAGGCGCCCCAATCCCATTGGTCTGTCTGTAGTTAAGCTGGATAGCATCAGGGATGGTATCCTTCATATAAAAGGGCTTGATGCATTTGACGGATCACCGGTACTTGATATAAAGCCCTATTTACCTTCAATCGACTGCGTTGAAAGTAAACGCAATGAAGAGATGGAAAAGGAACTCGGGCTGCCCAGGCAGGTTATGATCAGGGACTCCCTAAAAAGAAAATGAATATTATGGTTTACTTTGATCTGTTCGTGAGCACATACGAATATTACCCTATTGTTATTTACATCAAAAAAAAGGAAAATGAAAAAAAATCGTAAGATTGGAATCATTATCTGCGACCGGTACCGCGATTGTGCGGGAGGCAAATGCTTCCGGTCATTGAAAAACAGGGAGGGTGCTTTTGATATCTACAGCAAAGAGGAAGAGGTTGAAGTGGTTGGATACACTACGTGTGGTGGTTGTCCCGGGGGGAATATTGAATACACTCCGGAAGAGATGATAAAAAATGGTGCGGAGGTGATCCATTTAGCCACCGGGTTTGTTGTGGGCTATCCCCCCTGTCCATACATCCGGCATTTCAGGGATTTCATTCAGGAAAAATATGGCGTTAAGGTGGTGATCGGAACACATCCCATTCCCGAAAAATACCTGGATACCCATACGAAGTTAAAAACCTGGGAGGCTCCCGAATGGGACGAACTGACTAAGCCAACCATGGCAGACGAGAAAACCCGGGTGTCATATAATTAACTCAAGTTGCTAGTTACAGATGAAGTGCCAGACATATTGTATGTATAGAAAACACCTTTGGAGAACGACTTTCCAAGTCGTTTGCGCTCTCCAGAGCGCTCTGTAAACTCCCGCTGATGGCGGGAGGAGCGACTCGGAGAGTCACTCTCCAATGGGAAATTCTATAATTTAAGCAAATCATATAACTTTTTGCAATAGCTAGCAACTTGAGTTAATTAGTCGTAAAAAAGGCTTTGGTTTTTTTTACCCCTGGAAATTCTGAAGGGATTTTAAATGAAACTTACACCGGATATATCCCGC
>CAZXGG010000004.1:82348-85899 GCA_964640125.1 uncultured Rikenellaceae bacterium | reverse complement strand
TTTTCTTTCTCAGCAATTGTTGACAAATCCGACTTTTCTCTTTTACTCATATCATATTTCCTCATTTGTATATTTAAGTTGATTCTTTTTCCCCATTATTGATTTCATATCTTATGTTCATTTTTTTTAATTCACCTCCATCAATTACTGTAGTACAATTTTCTTCACTGATATCTCCTGACTTGTATTATCGAATATTTTTACCAGATAAACACATTTCTCAGTCCATGCTGAAAGATTAATCGAATATACTTGTTGGTCAATATGGGTCGCACTACGAACTTATTAAATTAATCATTTCCTATTGTTTAGCCTGTAGAACAAGATTGACGAATGTTGTAGTGGAAAGGATGATTTTTATGTAAGGATTTGTCTAAAAAGGAAGGCTTAACACTATGCACTCTATCTCTGCAAATAAAGGAGCGCATCAGGGATTCGGATGACAAAAAAGACCGTTTCGAAATCACCAAGTTGTTCATGGTAAAAGCCGAATGGAACAAATGCATTTGGGGGAGGATAGAAATATATTGTAAATAGGGACAGCAACCATGTAAATAGGGACAGCAACCGAATTAAAATCGACGAACCGGAGGCGCTCCTGCGAAGGTTCATTTAACTGTAACCCACTTAATTCGTACCCCGAGCTTGCTAAAGGTATCCCTTCGGGAGAAGTCGGGGCACGACCAGTCTCTCTCGTCGCTCGACCCTGGCCGGGCGCCTTAACTCGGGCGACGAGTATTCGTCCAGTATCCATACAACGAGCTCACCAAGAAAATCCCTTCATTGAAAATCGCCCGGATTATAAATGAATCGCCTGGCGCAATGCGGTCCATGGATTGACTTCCCGTTGAACAGCATATCAGTTGGACCTGTTGCATGTTGTTTACACCAACCCCGGGCTCCGCCCAGGGCTATTGGAATTCAACTCCATTGGAGTTGTTTTTGGCTCGTTATAAATATCTTCAACAACATAAAACGAAATAATTCAATAACCTAACCAAAAAGAAAAAATATTAATTTTATAGATAAACAAGATAATCCCCTGAATATGGAGAATTTTCCAAATACTAACAGCGTATAGAATTATGAAAAAAAGAGACTTATACCTATTGACAGTGATATTGTTTATAGCCTTACTCCTGATACAATTATTAAAGTTCATCCTCAGACCTGAGAGTGATACCCTGAATAACATATCGTTTGGATTATTAGGGTTGGGAATTACATTTTTATTATTTGCAATTTTCAAAAGAAAGGATAAGTAAGTAGGGACCGAATAAGTAGGTAAGTAGGGACAGCTACCTATTTAAAAGAAGTGACGAGTGACGAGTGACGAGTGACGAGAAAGAAAATTCTACAACTTCCGAATAACTTATCAACTTATCCCGTTGGTGGCATAGCCATGTGCCGAAGGCATTCCTTTGGGACCTATGGCAGATGCCTACCCGCAGTAGGCGGGCCTATGGTATAACTAATAACTCTTCATCCGGCTGCGGATAGGTTCCGCCTCCAACAAGGGCAACATCATATGAATTTTGATGAGGCAATATGATGGTTAATTATCTGTAATGCTATACATTATAAAAATCAAAATGCCCCAAAATAATTAATCTTAGGGTATTCAAATGATTTATAAAACTACTATTTTACCCGTGTATAAGTGACGGTTTTAACAAGTTTGTTGTTTATATAATAAGTGATTTCCAACAAATCATGTGATTTAAATGTTCCTTCTGTTCTCGTTGATGCCTCTTTAGGATTGGAAATATCCTTATAAGGGACTAAAACATAATTATTCTTTGAAATCCACTGCACCGCCCATAATGAGGCGATATCTCCTCCTTTAATCTGGCTAAGACCTATCATTTTATCAAGTGTTTTATCATACGCCCAATTAATTCTTTGCTCCCGAATGGTCTTCCCTTTTGATACTAACTTACCGATAGCATCAATGCCTGTTCCATAAATGATAAAATCAGTATAGCCAGTTGTGTCTTTACCATATTCATATTTCCATGAGCCTTCAAGAGGGGATTGATTAATTAACTCAACTTGGTTAAGTTTCGTTTGAGTGGTTTGTGCCTGTACTCCGTTTAATAAGAACAATAGGAATACAACAATTGTGATTGTTAAACAAGTTTTTTTCATGATTACTGGTTTTTATATTAACATAATAATCAGATTATTTGTTTGTTAAATGTACACCATTAAACTACACAAGTCAAATTTATCTTCACCGCATAATTACTAAATGCTATATCTGATGTAAAGGAGTGTGGCGTTATATCATATAAATAACTGAACACTATTCTGCTGTTTGAACATACTTGACTTTTATTATTTTATGGTGTAAATTTAGGGTATCAATTAGTCCATATTATTCACCAAAACCAAAATCATGAAAAAAGTAGGTTTCTTATTGTCTATTCTATTGCTATTTATTTTAGTACTGCCTTCATGTCAGAATAGAAACACAAAAGCAGACAATCAGGCATTGACCGAAATCAAATCAGAAGGTATCATAACCGTTGACGGAATAGACCTTCATTACAAAATTGAAGGTACTGGAAAACCAATATTAGTTCTTAACGGGTCATTATTTCCCCCAATATTATCAAATAGATTAAGAGAACAGTGTCAATTTATTTTCGTTGATACAAGGTGTTTCATACCAATCGAAACACCTTTAAATCTTGCTTCATGGACAATCGAAACATATGCTGATGATATTGAAACTATCCGTAAAGCATTAAAATTAGAAAAAATTGGCGTTCTTGGTCATTCGGCATTTGGATTTTTACCTCTTGAATATGCTATTAAATATCCAGATAATATATCCTATGCTATTGTAATAGGTACTCCACCATTTTTATATAATAATAAGTATGTTGAAGAAGCAGAAAAATATTGGGAAACACAAGCATCAGAAGAAAGGAAGATAGCATTCCAAAAAAGTGTGATAGAACTTGAAGTAAAAAGTAATTCAGGAACAGAAAGAACTCCCACACAGATTTGGGTTGACAATTATATATCTCTCACTCCGAAGTTCTGGTATGATTGGAATTATGACGCTAGTTGGATTTTTGAAAATGCTAATTTTAATATGGATGTAGTAAATGATTATTATGGCAAAATCATGCAGGAATATGACCCTTCCAGTCGATATGTCGAAATAAAGTGTCCCGTCTTTATTGCTAACGGAAAATATGATTTTTGGGCAGTTCCAACACTATGGGCACCTGTTGTGAGTAAATTAGGCAATTTTTCAAACAATATTTTTGAAAAGAGCAGTCATTGGGCAATGTTTGAAGAGCAGGAGTTATTTGATAGCAAACTTCTAAAATGGATTGCTGAAAATTAAATTTGGTCTTTCAATACAGGCTTAATTCAATTTCCGTCCCTATATTATTCACCATAAATAGGGACAGCTACCTATTTAAAAGTAGTGACGAGTAACAGGTAACGAGTGACAAGAAAGTAATTTCTGCAACTTCCGAATAACTTATCAACTTATCAACTTATAACATATAACTTAATCTTTCCCTCCATGC
>CAZXGG010000004.1:0-82248 GCA_964640125.1 uncultured Rikenellaceae bacterium | reverse complement strand
AATAACTTATCAACTTATCAACTTATAACATATAACTTAATCTTTCCCTCCATGCCCTATGCCCTTTGCTCTCTGCCGTCTCATCCGGCCCAGCTTTCCCGGTCCAGGCTCCTGTAGTTGATCGCTTCGGCCAGGTGGTTCGGAAGGATATGCTCGCTGTTTTCCAGGTCGGCAATGGTACGGGAGACTTTCAATATCCGGTCATATGCCCGGGCGGAGAGACCCAATCTTTCAATGGCTGTTTTAAGCAGTTGTTTGCCCGCTTCATCCACCTCACAGAATTTCTTCTGCAGCTTGGTTGACATCTGGGCATTGCAATAGATATCACGGTATGATTTGAACCGTTCCTCCTGGATTTTCCTCGCACCGATAACCCGCTCGCGTATTGCTTCACTCCGTTCTGCCTCTGCTGTTTCAGAAAGCTTATCAAACGGTACGGGAACCACCTCAATGTGGATGTCGATCCGGTCCAGTAACGGACCTGATATCTTGTTGAGGTATTTCTGGACCATTCCGGGAGTACATACACAGGCTTTCTCCGGGTGGTTATGGAAACCGCATGGGCAGGGATTCATCGAAGCCACAAGCATGAAACTGGCAGGATACTCCACGGTAAATTTAGCCCGGGAGATGGTAATGCTACGGTCTTCGAGCGGTTGCCGCATCACTTCCAGTACGTTCCGTTTAAATTCCGGCAACTCATCCATGAAGAGTACGCCATTGTGTGCCAGGGATATCTCTCCCGGCTGCGGATAGGTTCCCCCTCCAACAAGTGCAACATCCGAAATCGTATGGTGAGGAGCCCGGAATGGACGACATGTCTTCAGAGAAGCTTCTCCATCGATCTTCCCGGCTACCGAATGGATCTTGGTTGTCTCCAGTGCTTCTGAAAGTGTCAGTGGAGGGATGATGGTTGGCAAACGCCTGGCAAGCATGGTTTTGCCCGCTCCGGGAGGTCCGATCATAATAATGTTATGCCCTCCGGCAGCAGCGATCTCCAGTGCCCTCTTTACGTTCTCCTGTCCTTTGACATCGGCAAAATCCACTTCATATTTATCCACATTTTCAAGAAACTCCTTGCGGGTATCCACCTCGGTCTTCTCCAGTTCACGATCTCCATTAAGGAAATCGATCAACTCCCGGATCGTATCAATACCATAAATGTCCAGGTTGTTCACTACGGCTGCTTCCCTGGCGTTCCGTTTTGGCAGGATAAACCCTTTGAAACCCTCCTCCCTTGCCTGAATGGCTATGGGTAATACACCCTTAATGGGCTGTACTGCCCCGTCCAGGGAAAGTTCTCCCATGATTACATACTTGTCAAGCTTATCTGCATTCAGTTCTTCATTAGCGGCAAGGATACCAATGGCAATTGGAAGGTCATATGCAGATCCCTCTTTCTTGATATCGGCCGGTGCCATGTTGATCACAACCTGCTTCCCGGGCCATTGCGAACCGTTGGCACGAAGGGCTGCTTCAACACGCTGCTGGCTCTCTTTCACTGCATTATCCGGAAGACCAACAAGAAAAAACCGGATTCCCCTGGAAACATCAACCTCAATGGTAACGGTGGTTGCATTAATCCCGTAGACCGCACTTCCATAGGTTTTGACAAGCATGCTTGGGTTGGAATTAAGTTATGTTTTCCTCAATATACTGAATAAGGGAGTGAATAATCATGCTATGTATTTCCTGTATCCGGTCGGAATATCCTGAATGAGGGACGCGGATCATTACATTACAATATTCTGCCATGTCACCTCCATCCGCTCCCGACAGACCGATAACGGTCATCTGCTTTTCACGGGCTGCTTTTACCGCTTCCACAATGTTTGGGGAATTCCCGCTGGTGCTGATGGCAACAAGAACATCCCCTGCTTTACCCACTCCCCGGATAAACCGTGAAAAAACCCGTTCATAGCCGTAATCATTTGCCGTACAGCTTAAATAGCCGGGATCGGAAATTGCAATGGCTGCAATGGGAGGACGATCATTACGAAACCTGCCGGTCAGCTCTTCAGCCATGTGCATCGCATCACACATCGACCCACCATTCCCACAGGTAATGATCTGATTCCCGGCACGGATGGAAGTAACCAGTTTGCTCCCGGCCTTTTCAAGATCCTCCAGATTGGCAGGATCAGAAACAAAGTCATGCAATACCTTTCCTGCCTCTGTAAATATTGTTTCAAAAAAATCCATACGAAGAAATCTGTTTGATCAAATGTACAAAAGATTGCGGATAAGTGAAAACTTTACTCACCGGGTGACTCGGAGTCACCCGGTGAGTAGGTAAGGCATGGTAAGCGTAGTCTCTCAAGGAGTCACCACGTGAGTATGAAAAAAACTTTGTATTTTTATTCATATATAATCTGGCATGCATATGAACAAAGCATTGAAAGAAAAACTGTATGATATCATTTTTGAATCGGACACAAAAGCGGGAAAGACATTTGATGTTGCACTGCTGTTTGTGATTCTTTTCAGCATCCTGGTTGTAATGCTGGAAAGCGTTCCAAGGTATGAATCCCGGTTTGGTGATCTTCTGAGGGGAATTGAATGGGTGGTAACGATTGTATTTACCCTTGAATACATCCTTCGGATCATGGTAGTGAAAAAGCCCTTATCCTATATTTTCAGCTTTTATGGAATTATCGATCTCCTGTCCGTTCTTCCTACCTACCTGGGTATATTCCTCGTTGGTACACGCAGTCTTGTTGTCATCAGGGCATTGCGTTTACTGAGGATCTTCAGGATCCTGAAATTGTCGAGGTATACCAACGAAGGAACGGTTATCATCAGGGCGTTAAAAGCAAGCCGGGAAAAAATCAGTGTGTTTATTTTTGCAGTCTTTACACTGGTCATTATCATCGGAACCATTATGTACCTGATTGAAGGTGCAGCAAATGGGTTTACCAGTATACCCAAAGGGATCTACTGGGCTATCGTCACCCTGACAACTGTTGGTTATGGAGACATTGCACCCATGACTAACCTGGGACAATTCATTGCCAGTTTTGTAATGATCCTCGGTTATGCTATCATTGCAGTACCTACCGGAATTGTAACTGCTGAGTTTGCCCGGGAAAAGAGGGCTGAAAAACAATCCGGAAAATGCTGTCCCAGCTGCCTGAAGGAGGGTCACGAAGAAGATGCGGTATATTGCCGGTTTTGCGGAGAGAAACTGGACTAACAAAAGATAAAATCAATACCTTTGCAAAAAAACAGAGTATGGCCATACCAAGTTTTTTCAGAACACCAAAACCAAAACCTTTCAATTACATTCCCAGGTATTATGATGAGCAGAAGGAAAACCTGGAGGAGCGTATACGGAGTATCGAGATGGAGATGGGTGTTAAAGAGGGGGATGCATACAGGCCCACAATCCGGAAAGGCCAGATGAGCAATTATTTCAGGCGGAAACAGAAAAGGATGCAGAAACATTCCAACATACGCCTGGTAGTCATCATTCTAATCCTGTTGATCATCTCCTATTTTCTCTTTTTCTTTTAATCCACAGATTGTCGATGTCCGATATCATTCGATTATTGCCTGATTCCGTTGCCAATCAGATTGCTGCTGGCGAAGTAATACAACGACCTGCCTCCCTGGTGAAAGAGCTATTGGAGAACGCTATTGATGCAGGAGGCTCGGAAATAAAGGTCAATATCAAGGATGCGGGCAGGTCGCTGGTGCAGGTTATTGACAACGGCTGCGGGATGTCCGAAACCGATGCAAGACTCTCTTTTGAACGGCATGCAACATCCAAGATCAGTGAAGCCAAAGATCTGTTTGCCATAAGGACAATGGGCTTCAGGGGAGAGGCACTCGCCTCCATTGCTGCCGTTTCACAGGTTGAACTTAAAACCCGCCGGTCAGAAGACGAACTGGGTACCCACATCCTCATCAACGGATCAGAAGTTGAGGAACAAAAAGCCTGTAGTTGTGCTCAGGGTTCAAATTTTTCGATAAAGAACCTGTTTTATAATGTCCCGGCAAGGAGAAAATTCCTGAAAACGAATACAACAGAACTCAAGCACATCATCAATGAATTTCACCGGATTGTACTCTCACACCCGGATATTGCTTTCACCCTGCACCATAACGATACGGAAGTCTACCACCTGCATGTTGGAAATCTCAGGCAACGGCTGATCCAGGTGTTCGGGAAAGGGATTAGCCACTACCTGATCCCGGTTGATACAGACACATCAATCGTAAAAGTCAACGGATACATCGGGAAACCGGAGTTTGCCAGAAAAACATTCGGAGAACAGTTTTTCTTTGTGAATAACCGGTATATGCGGCATCCCTATTTTCACAAAGCAGTAATGGAAGGGTATGGCCAGATTCTGGCACCGGAAACCATCCCCTCGTATTTCATTTTCCTGTCAGCCGACCCGGAAACGATCGATATCAATATTCACCCGACAAAAACTGAGATCAAGTTCGAGGATGAACGCTCCATTTGGCAAATACTGATTGCCTCGGTAAAAGAAGCACTGGGAAAATTCAACATCGTCCCTTCACTTGATTTTGACAAAGACGGAAGTATTGAGATTCCCGTGGCAAAAAAGGGAGAGGAGGTTCACCCCCCAACGATCGAAATTAACACTGATTATAACCCCTTTGCAGGGGACGAAAAAACCTATCCCACGAATATTAGGAGGTCACGATTTGAGAAGGCAAACCTGACCAACTGGGAGAAACTGTATCATGATCTTGAAAAGGATAATAACACCCACCCATCAAAACAAGCCACACAGCCAACCCTTGAAACAGACCGGAAACAAGCGGGACTGAGTTTCATCCAGTTAAAGAATAAATTCATTCTTTGTCCGGTGAAATCGGGGTTAATGACCATTGACCAGAAGAGGGCACACGAACGAATTCTTTATGAAAAATTCCTGCGTTCCATGGAGGGAAAATTCGGCGTTGCCCAGCAAAACCTGTTCCCTCAAACCATACAGCTGAATGCATCGGATCACGCTGTACTGCTGGAAATACTGGAGGATATCTGTAGCCTCGGATTCGATATTCGTGACCTCGGGAATCATACCATCGTGGTGAATGGATACCCGTCCAATGCAGCCACCAACGACCCCGGAGAGATGATTGAACTGCTGCTGGAAGAGTATAAATCAACCGGGACAGATGTCAGAGAAGGCACGAAAGAGAAGATCTGCAGATCCCTGGCAAAAGCCTCCGCTATCCCTTATGGAAAATCATTATCCCGTGAGGAAATGCAGGATATGATCGATGCCCTGTTCGCCTGCGAGAACCCAAACTATTCTCCATCCGGGAAACCCGTGTTGACCATCCTTGCTATTGATGAGATCGAAGATCTGCTTAAAACCTGACAAATTGTCCAATACTGCATTTTCTTCCGGAATTTATATCTTTGGCTCGAGTATTGCAGAAATAAAAACCCGTATATCAGGTAATCGGAAAGCGTATGAATGATTACAAACGAACAAGATTTGGAGCGATCCCGCCGGTTGTTAAGAACCTGATCATGATCAATGTGATCCTGTTCCTTGCCACCCTCGTGATGCAGGGAACATTTGGGTTTGACCTGTCACGCTACCTGGCACTATTCCACATCAAATCAGAATATTTCAGGCCCTACCAGTTCGTGACCCACATGTTCATGCACGGCGGAATCATGCACATTTTCTTCAACATGTTTGCACTCTGGATGTTTGGGCGGGTTCTGGAAAGTGTCTGGGGACCCAGGAGATTCTTCATCTACTACATGATTACAGGTCTGGGGGCTGCACTCGTTCATATGACGGTTCTGTACATTCAGTATAAATCGCTTGAAGCGCAGATGAGCCAGGAGCAAATAGAGATGGTTCTTTCTGAAGGCTACCGCATATTCAGCCAAAATCAAAACTTTGTCGACCCACTGATGGGGCAAATGAATTTGCTGTTGAATGTAAGAACAGTGGGAGCTTCCGGAGCAGTTTTTGGAATATTGCTGGCGTTTGGTATGCTGTTCCCGAATACCCAATTGATGTTACTGTTCCCTCCAATCCCCATAAGAGCGAAATATTTTGTTCTTATTTATGGAGGCATTGAATTGTGGTTAGCCTTCACACAACCGGGCAGTAACATCGCACATTTCGCTCATTTGGGAGGCATGTTGTTCGGATTTCTGCTTATCCAGTTTTGGAAAAGAGATCGTGGAAAGTTCTATTAGCATGAGAAGATGAACCTGATTGATGAAATAAAGGCATCCTTCAAAGAAGGGAGTACACTCACAAAACTGATATACCTGAATCTTGGCGTTTTTCTTGCGGTAAAGATCGCTCAGATATTCTTTATCCTCTTTAACACACCGCAGGGTTTCGAATCATTGCTTCGCTGGTTTGCTGTTCCTGCTTCCTTCCCTGATCTGATAAGAAAACCATGGACCCTGCTTACTTACATGTTCCTGCACGAAGGTTTCCTTCATATCCTGTTCAACATGCTCTGGTTATTCTGGTTTGGAAGAATTTTTCTGGAATACCTGGATCAGAAAAAACTGGTGAGTGTATATCTTCTGGGGGGAATTACCGGAGCTATTCTATACATCATATCGTTCAATCTGTTTCCTGTATTTAAAAGTGTGGTTACAGAATCGGTGGCACTGGGCGCTTCTGCATCTGTGATCGCTGTAGTAATCGCTATTACTGCTTACGTTCCCAACCATACTGTTTATCTTATGTTCATTGGTCCCGTCAAAATAAAATACATCGGGATTATCATCTTTGTTGTCACATCAGTGCTTGACTTTTCCACCAATACCGGAGGGAAAATTGCCCACATCGGAGGGGCTATCCTTGGACTCCTTTATACCAGCCAGTTCCGTAAAGGGAAAGATATCGGAAAATGGATCAACCGGTTAATCGATCAGGTTGTCACGCTTCTCAAACCAAGGGAAAAAATGAAAGTGACGCATAAGAAATCCACCACCGACTATGAGTACAACAAGAAAAAGGCACAGGAACAGGAAGAGATAAACCGGATACTGGATAAAATCTCAAAGGGAGGGTATGAGAGCCTGACCAAAGATGAGAAAGAGACACTCTTCAAAGCCAGTAATAAATAGGCCCCTTTCGGGTAAATAATCACTCTCCTACTCCAAAAAGTGCCGCTTATCCTGTTAATATTACCGTTAATAAAAATTATCCCCGGTTAAATCCCTTTTCCCCCGACGTTTCGTAAATTAGTCTTGTTCCATTCCGTATCATTTGAAAAAAGCAGTAAAAAAAACGCTACTCCTCCTGAATTGTGTTATTGCAGGATCTCTTCTACTGGCATATCTATCTGTATATATCAGTCCGGAGGATTTCTGGCTCCTTGCTTTTTTCGGTCTGGCTTACCCCATCCTGTTACTCCTCAATCTGTTGATGGTTATCCTGTGGATCTTTCGGAAGAATAAATTCGTTTTAATTTCTATTTTGACCATACTTCTGGGATCAGGGCACATCCGGAATTTTATTCAAATTCCCTTTTTTGAGAAGAGAGATCCTTTTGAAAGTAGCAATGATACTATCCATGGAGACACACTTGTCCGGCAGGAGTCCATTGCATTTCTCTCCTATAACGTGCGTTTGTTTAATTTCTATCAATGGTCCGATAATCCTGCTGCAAGGGAGATGATTTTTGACCTGATCGAAGATACCGATCCCGGGATTCTCTGTCTTCAGGAAATCTATACACCGGTGGAGGGGGATATTTCCTCCCTTTCCCGCAAGGATGGAACCGGAACATATTGTTATTCGCATATTGCCTATTCAATTGGCAGTAGTTTAAGCGGTAAGTATGGGATTGCCACGCTGAGTATTTTCCCGATTGTAAACAGGGGTGAACTCAGGTTTCCCGGCACACACAACCTGGCGATCTTTACCGACCTGAAAATTCACAACGATACCATACGGATATACAATACCCATTTGCAGTCCATCCGATTGCGGAAGAGAGAGTATGACCTGATGAAGATGCTAAATTCGGGGGAGGAAGAGACAGTGAATGAAATCAAAGACATTTCCTCCCGGTTGATATATGCTTTCCGCAAAAGGGCTCACCAGGCCGAAATCCTTTCCGGTCACATCCGTGAATCGCCCTGGCCGGTTATTGTATGCGGTGATTTCAATGACACACCGGTTTCCTATACCTACCATAAGATCAAGGGAGATCTGGTGGATGCATTCATTGAATCGGGATTGGGCATTGGTAATACGTATTCCGGAATGTTCCCCTCTTACCGGATTGATTACATATTACACAGTCGCAATCTGCAATCCGGAGGGTTTGAAGCGGTACGTGTTGATTATTCAGACCACTTTCCGGTAAGTTGCAGGTTTGGCATTTAAAAAGGCAGGTGGTCAAGGTCTACGTTCCCGCCGGTGAGCATTATTCCCAACCGTTTATTTTTAAACCGCTCTCGATTGCTCAACACGATGGCAAGTGCGACTGCCGAGGATGGCTCAATGATGATCTTCATGCGTTCCCAGATCATTCTCATCGCTTCAACGATCTGATCCTCAGAGGCAGTGATGATGTCATGAACCTTCTCACGGATTATCCCGAAGGTTAAGGGGCTGAGTGATGTGAGTAATCCATCAGCAATGGTATTGGGATTGACAGAGGGATGCAGGGTTCCTGTTTTGAATGACCGGTATGCATCATCCGCATTTTCAGGTTCGGCTGCAATAACCTTTATCTGTGGTTTTTTCTCATGAATAACAGTAGCCGTTCCGCAGATCATTCCCCCCCCCCCGACCGGGGCAATGATATAATCGAGGTCATCCACCACCTCCAGCAACTCCATTGAAGCGGTGCCCTGACCGCTGATCACACGAACATCATTAAAGGGGTGGATAAACAAAGCATCTGTTTTTTCTACCACCCGCTGTAACGTCTCTTCTCTTGATTCAAGTGTGGATTTACAATAAGTGATCTCTGCACCGTATCCTTTCACTGCCAGCTTCTTGATGTTTGGTGAGCTATCCGGCATCACAATATAGGATTTGATCCCCCTCAATTGCGCTGCCAGTGCCAGCGCAGCAGCATGGTTCCCGGATGAATGAGTGGCTACTCCACGGGCCGCTTCAGCATCAGACAGGGAGAATATTGCATTGGTTGCACCCCGAAATTTGAATGCACCTACCTTCTGGAAATTCTCACATTTAAAGAATATTTCTGACCCGGTGATCCTGTTAATACTCCGGCTTGTAAGTACAGGTGTCAGGTTGATATAAGGTTGAATTCTCTGACGCGCCAGTTCCACATCTTTCAGGGCAGGAAATTGTAACTCCATAATGTGAAGTCTTTATGGAAAAATTAAACATTAAAAATAGTAATTAAATATCATTTCGGCTGAATATAACCTGCTACCCAGTCTCCCACTTCCGAGGTTGAGTAGGGTTTTTGATCAGCAATATCCTCCGTAACAACTCCCTCTTCCAGTGATTTCTCAACAGCCTCAACAATGCGATCAGATTCGGCATGCAGGTTAAATGCAACATCCAGCATCAAGGCAGTTGAGAGGATCATGCCCAGCGGATTGGCAATGTTTTTACCTGCTGCCTGCGGATAAGAGCCATGGATCGGTTCAAAAACCGATGTAAGTAAACCAACCGATGCCGAAGGCAATAATCCCAGTGAACCCGTAATCACACTGGCTTCATCGGTGAGGATATCTCCAAACATATTCTCTGTCACAATCACATCAAACTGTTTCGGATATTGTATCAGTTGCATGGCTGCATTGTCAACAAACATGTATTCCATTTGAATATCACTGTTTTCTGCGTGGAGTTTCTGTGCCGTTTCTCTCCACAACCTCGATGTAGCCAGCACATTGGCTTTGTCAACAACCGTAACCTTATTCTTTCTGTTCCGCGCATAAGTAAAAGCAAGTTCAAGGATCCTATGCACCTCATCCCGGGTATAGAGGCAGGTATCAAACGCTGTTTTGCCATCTTCCGATCTGCCCCGCGGTTCACCAAAATAGATACCACCCGTCAATTCCCGGATAACTACAAAATCAATGTTGTCAATCAGGTCGCTTCGCAGTGGTGATTTTTGTGCCAGTGAACGGAAGCTCCTCACAGGTCGGATATTAGCAAACAGTCCCAATTTCTTTCTCATCGCAAGAAGTCCCTGTTCTGGTCTGATCTTTGCTTTTGGATCATGGTCATATTTTGGCTCTCCAATGGCACCAAACAATACCGCATCGGATCGTTTACACAACTCATAGGTTTCGTCTGGAAAAGGATTCCCTGTTCGATCAATAGCAACTCCGCCGATGTACCCCTCTTCACAGTGAAACGCATGGTTCCCCATTTTCTCTACTGCCAACAGGATTTTTTTCGCCTGTTCCATAATTTCGGGCCCGATGCCATCACCCGGTAATATGCCAACATTCCAATTCATAGGCTCTTCTTTTCAAATTCGGTTATCTCTTTCTTTATGCTTAACAGGTAGTCGATATCATCGTAACCGTTTATCAGACAGCTCTTTTTGTAAGGATTAATATCGAACCACTCACTCTTGTCCCTGTCAGGAATTGAAATTTCCTGTTTTACAAGGTCAATCTTAACCAGAATCCCGGGATTATACATCACTTCCTCAAAAAGATTTTGGAGGAATGGAGCAGAAACCCGGACAGGGAGCAGTCCATTATTCAGGGCATTGTTGCTGAATATATCTGCAAAAGAGCTGGAAACCACCACCCTGAATCCGTAATCATAAATTGCCCACGCAGCGTGTTCCCTGCTTGAACCGCTACCGAAGTTTTTGCCGGATACCAGGATCCTGCCTGTAAAGGCAGGGATATTGAGCACAAACTCCGGATTGGGGTCTCCATTGGGGAGAAATCGCCAGTCCCTGAAGAGGTTTTCTCCAAAACCATCACGGCTTGTTGCTTTCAGATACCTGGCAGGAATGATCTGGTCGGTATCTATATTCTCAACCGGTATCGGGACGCAGGTTGATACGATGGTGATAAATTTTCCCTTTTCTGTCATAGAACTTTTCAGTGAATGTAATAAAAAATGAACTACCACGCTAAAAGCAGACGGGGTATCAAATGGAACTTGTTTTCGCCCCAAGGGGCAGGGAATTTGATCCTCATCCGCTCTTTGGTGGATTAAACCAGATCGGCCGGATTGGTGATTTTTCCTGTTACCGCTGCAGCCGCTGCCACAAGGGGACTGGCAAGAAAGGTTCTTGCTCCGGGACCTTGCCTCCCTTCAAAATTCCGGTTGGATGTGGCGATGGCATATTTTCCTGCCGGTACTTTATCTTCGTTCATTGCCAGGCAGGCTGAGCATCCGGGTTGTCTCAATTCAAAACCTGCTTCTTCCATAATCTTATCCAGCCCTTCACTTATGATCTGCTGTTCGACCAGTTTGGAGCCCGGAACCAGCCAGACTGTTGTCTCAGCTTCTCTTTTTTTCCCCTTAACCAGGTTGGTGAACAACCGAAAATCTTCTATCCTTCCGTTGGTGCAGCTTCCGATAAAAACATAATCCACGGGGTTCCCTAACAGGCTGGACCCCGATTCTATTCCCATGTATTCGAGTGACCTGGAGAAAGAGGACCGGTTCTCTGGCAGGATGGATTCCATAGTAGGTATTTTCTCCGTGATCCCAATACCCATACCCGGATTTGTTCCATAGGTGATCATGGGTTCTACCTCTTCCGCTTCAAAAAAATACTCCTTATCAATATGAGCCCCATCATCAGTTTTCAGTTCACTCCAGCGGGCTACTGCTCTTTCAAACTCCTTCCCTTTGGGGGCAAACGGCCTGTTTTTGATATAATCAAATGTCTTTTGATCCGGAGCGATTAATCCACCTCTGGCTCCCATTTCAATACTCATGTTACAGATGGTCATTCTGGCCTCCATCGACAGATCCCGGATAGTACTCCCTGCATATTCAATAAAATGTCCTGTCCCCCCACTGGCGGATAGTTTGGATATAATATAAAGGATAACGTCTTTGGAAGTTACACATTTCCCAAGCTTCCCATCAATGGTAATTCGCATGTTTCGGGATTTGGATTGAAGAACGGACTGACTGGCAAGGACCATTTCCACTTCACTGGTCCCGATGCCAAATGCCACACAACCCAATGCTCCGTGAGTTGAAGTATGGCTATCACCGCATACAATGGTCATCCCGGGCTGTGTGATCCCCAGTTCAGGTCCGATCACATGAACAATTCCCTGGTAAGGATGGTTCAGTCCATACAGGGTAATTCCATAGCGTTCGCAGTTTTCCTGCAATTTCTTCACCTGGTTATGGGATTGTTCTTCCCTGATCGGGAGGTGTTGATCTTTGGTAGGCACATTGTGATCCGCTGTTGCAAGGGTCTGATCGGGCCTGAATACCTTTATTTTACGCTTCTCCAGTCCCGCAAAAGCCTGTGGGCTGGTGACTTCATGAACGAAATGCCGATCAATATAAAGTACACCGGGTTCCCCCTCAATCTGTTTTACAATGTGGGCATCCCATATTTTATCGAATAAGGTTTTTGGTTTCACCGCATAGAGCAATTCGTTTATGCTATTTTTGACAGGGCATCAAGGAATGCTTCCACCGAAGCAGTAACGATATCGACATTGGCTGAAAACCCATAATAGAGTTTTTCCCTGTTTTCAATCTGAACATGCACCTTCCCGATGTCATCACTCCCCATCGTAATTGCCTGAATAAGAAATTCTTCAAGACGAACCTTCCGTTTAATCAATTGTTTTACAGCTGAAAACGAGGCGTCAATGGGTCCATTACCGGAAGCGGTTGCGGAAAGCACCTCTCCATTGTAATTGATTCTGACAGTAGCCATCGGAACAGTAGAGCTGCCGCATACAACCTGCAACAATTCCAGGTTCATGTTGCGTTCATCCTTTCGGGTATTACCGATCAGAACCTCCAGATCCTCATCCTTTACATCTTTTTTCTTATCCGCAAGGATAAGAAATTTTTTATAGATCATGTCCAGTTTCTCTTTCGAAAGTTTATATCCAAGGACTTCCAGCCGGTGCTTCAATGCTGCTCTTCCACTTCTTGCGGTAAGAACAATGGATGATTGCTTAACCCCAACATCCTTCGGGTCGATAATCTCATAGTTTTCACGTCGTTTAAGAACACCATCCTGGTGAATCCCTGAAGAGTGGGCAAATGCATTTCGGCCGACAATGGCTTTGTTGGGCTGCACAGGCATGTTCATCAGTGAAGATACCAACCGGCTTATACCATAAATCCTTTTCGGGTTGATACCGGTGGTGAGGTTCAAATCGGAGTGACTATGCAGGATCATGATCACTTCCTCAAGAGAAGTATTGCCAGCCCGTTCACCGATGCCGTTAATGGTTACTTCCACCTGTCGTGCGCCATTCATTACCGCTGCAATGGTATTGGCTGTTGCCATCCCCAGGTCGTTATGACAATGAGTGGACACGATTACCTTATCGATCCCCTTTACATTCTCCATGAGGTATTTTATCTTCTCCCCGTAGTCCGAGGGAAGGCAATATCCTGTGGTATCCGGAATGTTTACAACCGTTGCACCGGCTTTAATAACCGCTTCAATTACCCTGGCAAGGTATTCATGCTCGGTTCTTCCTGCATCTTCAGCATAGAATTCGACATCTTCGACAAATCTCCTGGCATATTTCACACAATCAATGGCTCTCTCCAGGACCTCTTCCTGAGTTGAATTCAGCTTATAATTAATGTGATAAAATGAGGTACCGATGCCCGTGTGTATTCGTTTTCGATTAGCATGCTCAAGAGCTTCAGCTGCTACTTCAATATCTTTACGAACTGCCCGGGTTAGACCACAAATTACCGGTTCCCGGACCACTTTAGATATTTCAACTACGGATTTAAAATCGCCCGGACTGGAGATGGGAAATCCTGCTTCGATGACATCCACTCCCAATAATTCGAGCGCCCTGGCAACTTCAATTTTTTCAATTGTATTCAATTGGCATCCCGGAACCTGCTCTCCGTCCCGAAGGGTTGTATCAAACACATATACTTTTTCTTCCATGTTGTTAAGGGATTAGGTTTTTGTATTCTTATCGGCTATTATTAAACATTTGATTTACGATTTACGAATCATTGATTTGTTGGTACTTCAATTGTTCGTCAATCGATTGCTCGTTCTCAGCTATTAGTTTATTTATTAATTGGCACATCCCGCCAAAAAAAAAACCGTTCTCACCAGGTGAGAACGGTTGCTAAATGATTTAATTTTTACCTGTACCATTCTCACCCTAACATTCCAAAAAGAATGTCGATAATAATTAGGGAGAGAATGGAATTCGTCATGTTTAATTTCTTCTTTATTGAATGGACAAATGTAGGCATATATTTAAATTGAAAAAAATTTACGGGAATTATTTATTCTTCACATATTTTTCAAGCCATTGGCAGGATTCCCATAACATATGCAAAACGGACTCTCTTGCTTGGTAACCATGGCTTTCATGAGGCAACATAACCAGTCTTGCAGTGGCGCCGTGTCCTTTCAGGGCGCTGTAAAACCGCTCACTCTGGATTGGAAATGTTCCCGAGTTATTATCGGCGATACCATGTATCAATAAAATGGGGGTTTTCACCTGATCGGCATGCATGAAGGGTGACATGTTATAATAAATGTCAGGGGCTTCCCAATAGGTTCGCGGTTCAGCCTGGAATCCGAATGGAGTAAGCGTCCGGTTATAGGCTCCGCTCCTGGCAATTCCGGCAGCAAACAGGTCGGAATGTGCCAGTAAATTTGCGGTCATAAATGCACCATATGAGTGACCACCAACAGCAACCCTTTCCCTGTCCGTAACGCCCATTTCTACCGCCTTGTCGATAGCAGCAGCAGCATTGGCTACAAGTTGCTCAATAAATGTATCATTGGGCTCCTCATCACCCTCTCCAACGATCGGAAATGCTGCATTGTTAAGAATTGCATACCCCTGCGTAACAAACAGCAGAGCCGAAGTTGAGCTGACGTAAGTAAATGTATAGGGAGAGCCGCTAACCTGACTGGCACTTGCAGCACTCTTATATTCACGTGGATAGGCCCATAGCAGTGTAGGAAGAGGTCCATCCTCAGGAGTATACCCGGCGGGTAAATACAACTCAAAGGTTAGTTGTACACCATCCTTTCTCTCGTATTTAACCAGTTCCTTTTTTACATCTTTCAACTGAGGATATGGGTGTTCCATCTGGGTTATCCGGGTTAATTTATTATTTCTGAGATTTCTCAGGAAATAATTGGGCGGTTCGGCTACAGATTGGCGATTTGTTAAGATTATCCCCTTCTTCTCATCAATAAATTCTTCGAAAGATTCATAGTATGGAGCTTCTGATCTCCAGAGCCTGGTGGTTCCCCCTGTTGAAATGGTATATTTGTCAAGGAATGGACGGTTTCCTTCCGGAGAAGCACCACGTCCTGAAAGGTAGAGCGATTTACCCTTATCGGTAAACAGGAGTACATTCCGGCCATACTCGTTATCAATTGTGACAAAAGAACCGGGATCGGTATAGCGGTCTTCCATGGAACGATCAAAGATTATCTTTTTTGTCATCTCCCCAGCGGCAGGATCAAAGGAGCTGGTGACTACTTGTCGGGTTTTCCTCCAATACTCTGTCACCAGGGCAAAATTTTCATTCCCCCAGGTTATTCCTGCAAACCGCAATTTTGTGGTCATTAATTCCCCGGGCGCTCCTGAAAAGGGTGCTTCAAGGGCAAACACCTTGTCCCGTATTTCAGCTTCTTTTTGGGGATCACCGTCATCCTGAGCCTCCACCCAACATACCGTAGCGGGGACGTCAGACCGCCAGCTAAAATACCGGGGGCCTGTCTGTACAGCATCAAATCCTTTCGGAATGTCTTCCGTTAACGGAATGTTGGCTAACTGATGTACCAAATTGCCTTGCATATCCCATATTTCAACCGTTTGAGGAAAGCGGTTATAAGGTACGAGATAAGAGAAAGGCTTTTTGATCTGTTCCACCAGAATATAGGTTCCATCCGGAGAAACACTTACGCTGGCATACATTCCGGGTTCACCGATAAAGACAGCCTCCCCTTCCAAACCGATTCTTATCAATTGTGAAGTGGTATAATATTCAAAAATTTCTTCGTCATTCCGGTTTTCTAACAGGTCCTGGTATGTTCGGACTGCAGCCATTTTACCAACCGTCTCCTGAATAACCGGCCCTTCCGGTACAGGTGATTTAACCGGTGGATCTCCTCTTTCCGGAACAACAATACCTGCAATAATTTCTTTGCTGTCGGGGAGCCAAAGAAACCGGTAAAGCATTGTCTGGTTCAGCATGTAATCCGTCAATTTCCTGGCTTGCCAATCAGGAGCCGATGAAAGCCAGAGTTCAATACCCCCTGTTGTAATCAACGTGAAGGCAATATGCTGATCATCCGGGGACCAGGAAAAATTTCCGATTTTCGGTTTTTGTGGCAGTCCTTTCAACCGGGATTCACCGGAACCGTCAATTTTTTTAATTGTTATACCCGTGTAGTAACGGGACCTGCTTCGCCCATTGGTCACGGGATCAATCCTTGTCCCGCCGATGCGTAATTCGGGATTTGAAAGATCCTCAATGGACGGCAAACTGGCTCTGTCGAGAATAGCCAGCATATCATAACCATGATTGAACACAATAGAGGGTGTGGGAGGAGCTTCTACAATATCCACAATCCCTTTTGGCGGAACCTGATAGGTCAAATTAGTCTGGCATGGAACCGTATATGACCCCAATAAAATGATAATCAGAAAAAGAGAAAGCCGTAATGGTAAGGATTGATGATTCATAATGTATGTTATTTTAAGGTTTATGAATGAAAAGTTAAATATAAGAAATCTTTACCTTCCCTGGTTTTATCATCGAATTTTTGTAATAAATGTCAAATTCCGTGTATTTTTATCACGTAATCTTAAAAATCGTGAACGGTGGAGCAGATCAGGAATCGAATTGAGCAAGCCTGGGAAGAGAGGGAGTTATTGCAAGAACCTCTGGTACAGGATGCCATCAGGAAACTTATTGATCTTTTGGATCAAGGCAAGGTAAGGGTGGCCTCACCGGGTAATGGGAATTGGATTGTTCATGAATGGGTGAAGAAAGGGGTCATCCTATATTTTCTGATCCAGAAAATGGAAACCATCGAGCTGGCACCCCTCGAATTTCACGATAAGATCCCATTAAAGAAAGGGTATGCCGATCTTGGCGTCCGGGTTGTTCCGCAGGCCCTTGCCCGCTTTGGGTCCTATCTGGCAAAAGGAGTGATCATGATGCCCTCTTTTGTCAACATCGGGGCATACATCGATTCAGGAACCCTGATCGATACCTGGGCAACCGTCGGTTCATGTGCTCAGATCGGAAAAAATGTTCACCTGAGTGGTGGTGTTGGTATAGGGGGCGTACTGGAACCCATACAGGCAGCACCGGTAATCATTGAGGATCATTGTTTCATCGGCTCGAGATGTATCGTTGTTGAAGGGGTCAGGGTGGAGTGTGAATCTGTTCTTGCCGCTAATGTTGTACTCACTCAATCGACGAAGATCATTGATGTAACCGGCGCAAAACCAGTCGAATATGAAGGATATATTCCTGAAAGATCAGTGGTTATTCCCGGGTCGCATACAAAAAAATTCAAGGCGGGAGAATTCCAGGTATCCTGCGCACTGATCATTGGCAAGAGAAAAGCTTCCACAGACCTGAAGACATCGCTCAATGAGGCATTGCGTGATTATGCTGTCACAGTTTAAGAACAGAAAATTTGGTGGGTTCGGAATCCCTTTAAGAAAACAATTGGCATCTATATACGAGATGTTCAGGCTGGTTGGATAAAAGGACATACATCCAGCAATTTATCCATATCGAATTCAATTTTACGATTATCAAAATTCAACTGATTTTCAAAATATTGCGATCAAAATTTCTTGGACTGTGTGTGCCATATCCTGCTTACAGTACCAACACTTTGATTTAATCCTTTAACTTCAGTTCTGTACGGGAATCACCTGCAAATGGTTTTCTCATCTCTACCGGATACCCAATCCTTAACAGGGCTACTCCAATCACCATATTTTTCATTTAAATATCCACGATAATCATTTGGAACCTTAAGCCATCTGTTTAGATATTTTATTATTTCATATGATTCATAATATCGATTTTCAACTTTCATTATTTTCTTCTGAGCTTCCCAATAGGTGAATTTTTCATCAGAGGATTTCACGAAAATATCCAGAACTATATAATATTTGTTATACCCTGGATACAGCATTTTTAGTAATGATGGTATGAACTTCTTGATTTTGAATATTCGGTAATTGCCCTTTTTTATGGCGTAATAATCCAATTTGCTTTTACGTTTCGTTATCTTAAAACCTTTCCAGTATAGTTTTTTTAGCACCTCAACTGTTTTGTTAACTTCAGTGATTGGGATAGACAGGTCAATATCATGATCCCAGGGAATTAATTCCTTATCCCTTACCAAACCTAATAGTGTGCCTCCCTCTAAATGATATCGAATGTTGTTATTTTCCAGAAGATTCACTACCTCGAATAACATGTTCTGCGCTTTAATCAGATTGACATGGTTAAGTTCAGGTTTATTTTTTTTCTTGTTGCGGTAGAGCATAAAAATTATTGGATACTTTGATATAATAATAACATAACTACTCCTTAAAAAAAAGTTGTTCGGCAAAGTGAAGATCATCGATATTATCCACTTCAGCCCATTTTATCTCAGAAAAATCAACCACTTTAAACCGAATTTCACCGGAATTTACCAGATTGGCAAATGCCTGTTCATAATAGACATTTGTATCACCGCTCTCAATTATTCTGGCTAACTCGTCGAGAATAATGGATTGGAAATCGTGATGTGTCAGGGTATAAATGTTAACCGTTTTATACAGCAGCTCCTGATTCGCTGGACGGCCGGCGGTTGTTTTAAGATAGATCTTCTCCACCCCATTATTGCCTATTGTTACAACCGTACCATCCATAAAAGGTTGAAACCGGCTCACTGCCATCTGGTTTTCGTTCCCCGAAAACAGGTCAAGTCCTCCATCACCCACCACGATATCGCCTTCAATGAGATAAAATCCTTCCTTTATATGATGCTTTGCCCGGTAAAGGGAAACAATGTTATTGGTGCTCTCCCAGTCTTCGTTAACTACATATTCAATGTCTATCCCTTTCCATTTTTCTCCTACCGATTTTTTGATCTCTTCCCACAGATAACCTACGACCAGAACAGCTCGTTTAACTTTTTTCTCATCCAACTGATCAAGCATCCGGTACAAAATCGGCTCTCCATTCACCGTGATTAAGCATTTGTGCGTCTCTGCGCAGTGATCACCCAGCCGACTTCCCCTGCCCGCTAATAAGAAAACAGCTAATTGCATTTTTTATTGGTGGATTATTAACAATCATTAGTTTTAATGTTGTGGACAAAAATATACATCGCCAAATAATAATTACTATGAAATAGCTGTTAATTTTGAAAACATTTATCTTTACCAATCCAATAATTCATGGATCTGAACACAATGTTCCGGTTAAATAAGGATCTGTTCCTGGCTTCTGCCTTTATGGTATCAGTTTTATAAGCTTAAGGAAGGAACAACTATTTTCATTCTAAGTCATGCCTGAAATCTCGGTAGTAATCATCACACTGAACGTTGAAAACACCATTCGCCGGTGCATTGAATCCATCCAGGAAATTGCAGATGAAATTATGGTGGTTGATTCATATTCAACCGACCGGACTGAAGAGATCTGTAAGCAGTATCATACCACCTTTTTACAACATCCCTTTGAGGGGTACAAACAGCAGAAAAATTGGGCTATGGCTCAGGCAACATTTGATCATATTCTCTCCCTTGATGCTGATGAAGCCATTTCAGAAAGGTTGAAAGAATCGATACTGGAGGTGAAAGAAAATTGGACTCATGATGCCTATTCATTCAACCGGTTCAATAATTATTGTGGCCAGTGGATAAAACATTCAAACTGGTATCCTGACAGGAAGATCCGCCTGTTTGACCGGAGAAAAGGGGAATGGAGTGGGATCAATCCGCACGATCAGTTCATCATCTGCAATGAATCCACCACCCGGTTTTTAAAAGGAGACCTTCTCCACTGGGTAATTGACTCCTACGAAGCCCATGTCGATAAACTCAACCGGTTTACAACCATCGCGGCAAATGAGTATTTTAAAATGGGGAAAAAAGTATCCGTCTTTGAAATCTATTTTCATGGACTGTGGCGATTTTTCAAAGCCTACTTTCTTAAACTCGGTTTTCTTGACGGTTATAACGGCTGGGTAATAAGCTACTTTTCTGGAATGACCAGTGTATTAAAATACATCAAACTCAGGCAGATGAACATTGAACAAAAGAAAAGGAACAATTCGCTGAAATCGAATCACAAGAACAATAAAAAGAAATGAAAATCATCATTCTGGCTGCCGGGATTGGTTCGCGCCTTGGTAATCCATTCCCAAAACCACTCACCAGGCTGCGCAATGGAAAATCGATCATGCAGATGCAGGTAGACAACTTAACTACCTATTTTTCTTTGGATGATATCGTCATTATTGTTGGTTTTAAGAAGGATCTGATCATGGAAAATTTTCCGGACCTAAGCTATATTTACAATCCCTCCTTTGACCAGACAAACACCTCAAAAAGCCTGCTCCGGGGGCTTAAAAAACACCGAAATTCATCCATCCTGTGGCTTAACGGCGATGTTGTGTTTGATCCGAAACTGATAGACCATCTGATCCCATACATGGAAAAAGACCAATCCCTCGTTTCGGTCAACAATTCAGAAGTTGGTGCAGAGGAAGTGAAATACACCCTCGATAACAACGGTTTTGTCAATGCCATATCAAAAGAAGTTGAAAACGGAATGGGTGAAGCGATTGGAATAAATTTTATCGCTAACAACGATCTGCCTCTTCTTCTGAATCGGTTAGAAGAGTGTGAGGATATGGATTATTTTGAAAAAGGATTGGAATTGGCCATTCAGAAAGACAACATTCGCGTGATGGCTGTGGATATATCACAATTCGATTGCCTGGAAGTGGATTTTGAAGAAGACCTTCAACATGCCAATAAACTGTTTAACGAATGAGGGTCATCCTGTTTTGTGTTAATCCGTATGCTTTCGAAATTCTTTATCCCCTGCACAAGGCGGGAATCCAGCGCAATTGTGAAATCATCTGGTTCATTCCGAATAACATACTTCCTGCTTTCAAATACAAAAATGAGGTGAATTATTCCGGATCCATTGATAACCTGGTCGATTTCCGTAGTGATGTGTTGTTTGTCCCCGGAAATGAAGTGCCCCATTATTTACGGGGTGTAAAAACCCAGGTTTTTCATGGCCTGGCAGGAGAAAAAAAAGGCCATTTCCGGGTGCGTCACTATTTCGATCTCTATTTAACACAGGGGCCTTACTTTACTGACAAATTCCGCTCTCTTTCTAAAAAGTATAAGAACTTTGAGGTGATTGAGACCGGATGGTCAAAGCTGGACACGCTGTTTGAAAAACGACCCGGTCTTAAAAAACAAAAACAGCAAATTCTCGATGAATCGGGATGTAAACAGATCGTACTTTATGCACCCACCTTCTCACCTTCGCTCACCTCAGCAAAAATACTAAAACAGGAAATCCAGCACCTGGCCGAGAAAGAAAATATTTTTCTCAGAATAAAGTTTCACGATTTAATGAACCGTTCCATTGTACTTGAATACGAGGAATATTTCAAGCAGACCGCCAATGTTGAGATTATTAAAGAGAGCGATATCATCGATCATCTGATCATCAGCGATATCATGATATCTGACACGTCATCCGTGGTGTATGAATTCACGTTGCTGAATAAACCCGTAATCACCTTCAACTCCAGGTCAGGCAATATAGCCTGGCCCGATATCACGGATCCGAAAATACTTTTGCCAACATTTCATGCTGTAGTGAAAAGTGATCCCCACAGCGCGGAAAGGGAGTCCATTATTCATCAATATCACCCCTATACAGATGGTAAATCATCGGAACGAATGTATGATGCCGTTGAACAATATATCGCAGAGCATGGTGTTCCTGAAAAGCGGAAATTATCTCCTTACAGGAGATACACCATTAATGCCTACTTTCGTCATAAAAAGGGATGACAGCACCGGAGAAAATCTTACAGCAAGCAGTTGTTCATTTGAGGAATGGTAACACCATACTCTACCCCACGGATACCATCTGGGGTATTGGTTGCGATGCAACCAGTGGCAATGCCGTCCGGAAGGTTTTTGCCATTAAGCAGAGACCCGATGTCAAAAGTATGTTGCTGCTCGCCTCATCTGTAGCAATGCTTCGAGAATACGTTGTGGCCATCCCTGATGAAGCACTGAAATTGATTTCTACTGAACACCGGCCATTAACCATCATCTATCCGGATGCCCGGAATTTACCTGCAGGACTGATCGCTGAGGATGGAAGCATTGGAATCAGAATTACCCGGGATGCATTTTGCTGCGAATTGATCACTCAGCTGGGTAAACCCCTGGTATCTACTTCAGCTAATTTCTCCGGATTCCCTTTTCCGGGATCATTTGATGAGATTGATCCCAAAATCATTAACATGGTTGATTTTATCGTCCGTTGGGAAGATCAGGATAAATCCCCGAATATTCCTTCAAAAATCATTAAGTTCGATTCAACGGGCAGGATAAGTGTTATCAGAGAATAAAAACACTTACCCTTCCTATTTGGAGGACACCACTTTCCCTGAGCCTGAAATGGAGGCATCGATCACTGGATTCCCCGAATAGAATACTTTACCGCTTCCGGATATGCTTGCTTTTAAGGTGGAATTCACATGAACATGACAGGATCCTGATCCGCTAATCCTTGCTGTAAAATCCTCTACAGACAGTTTCTCTGAATCCAGGTTCCCGGAACCGGAAATGGATAGCTCGAGGTTTCTCAAGTTCCCTGATCCACTCAGGGTCACGTTCCCTGAACCGGAAATGCCAACGGTTGCATTCTCTGCTTTCAGGTCCTCCAGGTTGATTTTTCCACTCCCACTGATCCTGAAAGAAATATCATCCGCTTCAATAGTTGATTCGGCGATGATATCACCCGATCCGGAGACGCTTAAACCTGTAATAACCGGAGCGGTAATATAAATCGTAACGCGCGGATAATTCGAAAACTTCCGCGTATCATACCGTATGGTTAAATTTCCATTTTTAACCTCCGCCTCGATCTTCTCCAATACATTCTCCGGCCCTTCAATGATTACTTCCGTGATTGTCCCCTGTGTAAGATAGAGATCAGCTGAAATACCCAGACCGATTTGTTCAAATGTTCCGACATCCCGTTTCTCCTTTTTCACATCTCCGCTCATGCTAAAACAAGAAGAAACCGAAAAGAGAATCATCAGAACCATCCATGGTGCATACAAACTTTTTGCTTTCATTATGAAGAGTTTTTTCTAAAGACTCTGTTTTTTTATTCTGTGCTGCATCGCAATGAGATATAGTTACCAACCCGGGGCAATCAGTCCTTCAGGAAGATTCATATCGATCCGTTTTCGGTTCATATCGATCGATTCGATCAATTCCTCGTCAAACGGGATCAGAATTTCCTTCCCGTTATGAAGGATTTTCAGTACACTGTTCTTTGGATAAATAAAGATCTCATCAATTTTACCGATCTCCCCTTCCCTTACTCCAACTAGGGTAAATCCAACCAGAACGGAAAGATCAATCTCTTCGGCTTTCCGGGCAGCAAAATCCGGAAGGTTGGTGTACACGTTGCGATGAATCAACGATTTTGCATCATCCATCTTATCCACCAGGTCAAGTTTAACAATGGCTGATTCGGAACTTATTTTCTTTATTCCCGCTATAAAAAAAGGAATCCGTTGTCCATCGATTTCGATGAAAACGGATTTCAATTTATGTATGCTGCCCTTGGTGGGATTATTGTTAAAATCAATCACCACTTCACCATCAACACCATATGTTTTACGAATTGTTCCAAGGAAATAGAATTTCTCCCCGGGCATGATCGGCGGATTGTATTACTCTTTTTCAGTTTCCTTTTTCTGATTGGCAGCTTCCTCTTCGGTTTTCTCCTCCTCTGCCTTCTCTTCAGCTGGTTTTTCTTCCTTCACGTCCGTTTTCGCCTCTTCAGCAGGAGCAGCAGATTGTATCTCCTCTTTGGTTTCTTCTTTTTCCTGGCTTTCCTCAACAGCTGCTTCTTTGGCTTCCTCTTCGGTTTTCTCCTCCTCTGCCTTCTCTTCAGCTGGTTTTTCTTCCTTCACGTCCGTTTTCACCTCTTCAGCAGGAGCAGCAGATTGTATCCCCTCTTTGGTTTCTTCTTTTTCCTTGCTTTCCTCAGCAGCTGCTTCTTTGGCTTCCTCTTCCAATTCAGCATGTTTTTTGGCTATTTCCTGTGCTTTTTCCTCCCGGATCCTGGATTCGACTTCCATCTGTTTTTTCTGTTCTGCTTCAACTCCTTTTCTGATCTTCTCTCTCTTGTCCTCGATTTTCGATTCTTTCTCTTTTAACCAAGCTTCAAATCTCTTTTCGGCTTCTTCTTCGGAAAAAGCATTTTTCTTAACCCCTTCAAGGAGGTGTTTTTTCATTAACACCCCTTTATATGACAGAATAGCTCTACAGGTTTCTGTAGGTTGAGCGCCTTTTTGCAGCCATTCCAATGCTCTATCAAAATCAAGCTCAATAGTGGCAGGATTTGTATTTGGATCGTACATACCTAACCGTTCTATGAATCTGCCATCCCGTGGCGCCCTGCTATCAGCTATCACAATGTGATAATACGGTTTTCTTTTTCTCCCGTGTCTTGTTAATCTGATCTTTACAGGCATAGGTTACGCTTTCTAATTAATCCTACGTTAAATTTTTGTGGGTGCAAATATATAACTTATTTCCCGATAAGAAAGATTTTTATTTCGATTTTCGCAGAAGTGCTGAATTGCTTTGTTTTCAGCAGACAGATTGCGAACTTTTCCAATAGTTTTCAACACATCTGCATATGTCCTGCGATTTCCTTAAATTTATACCACGTTTATCGGTCACATTTTTTTACTTAATGGCCTTATTGTTTGGCAGTTAGAGCATGAAGGAGTTTGTCCATTTACATGTACACACACAATACTCGATTCTGGATGGGGCTTCCAGTATATCCGGATTGATCCATAAAGCCAAAGAGGATGGAATGAATGCAGTGGCAATTACGGATCATGGAAATATGTTTGGGGTTAAGGAATTTCATAATATTGCCAAACGAAACGGGCTCAAACCCATCATTGGTTGTGAAGCGTATGTTGCAAAAAACAGCCGGTTTGACCGAACGGAAAAAGAAGACCGGAGTGGAGATCATCTCCTCCTGCTGGCAAAAAACAGCACCGGTTACCATAACCTGGTTAAGCTGGTATCATACGCCTGGATTGACGGGCATTATTACAAGCCCCGTATCGACAAAGAGCTTCTTCAGAAATATCATGATGGGATCATTGTTTCATCTGCATGCCTTGGGGGTGAGATTCCACAGGCAATCATGAATGAAGGAGAGGAGAAAGCCAGAGAACTTGCACTGGAGTACAAAAAATTATTTGGCGAAGATTTTTACCTGGAATTGCAGCGACACAAAACGGGAGATCCGGTGACAGATAAGGATGTATACGAACGCCAGGAACAGGTTAATCAGGTATTGGTAAAACTTTCCAGGGAACTTGACATACCTGTAATCGCTACGAATGATGTGCACTTCATCAATGAGGAAGATGCGGAGGCACATGACCGGTTAATTTGCCTGAACACAGCCTCCGATCTTGATGATCCGTCACGCCTGCGGTATACCAAACAGGAATTTTTTAAGACCCGGGAGGAGATGAACCTTCTTTTTGCAGATATCCCTGAAGCCCTGGAAAACACCCAAAAACTTGCGGATAAAATTGAGAATTACAAGTTAAACCAGGAACTTATCATGCCGGACTTCCCTCTTCCTGAGGGATTTAAGGATGAAGATGAGTACCTGAGACACCTGACCTATGAAGGAGCAAAATTCAGGTATGGTGAAATATCAGATTCCCTGAAAGAAAGAATTGAGTTTGAACTGTCGGTAATAAAAAAAATGGGGTATCCCGGGTATTTCCTCATTGTACAGGATTTTCTGAATGAGGCAAGGAATATGAACGTCTCCGTCGGACCCGGCCGTGGCTCAGCAGCCGGTTCTGTAGTTGCCTATTGTACACAGATAACGGATATTGATCCGTTAAAGTACAACCTTCTGTTCGAGCGTTTTCTCAATCCGGACAGGATATCAATGCCTGATATTGATATTGATTTTGATGAAGATGGACGGGAACAGGTGTTGAAATACGTGGTAAAAAAATATGGAATGAACCGGGTTGCTCATATCATTACTTTCGGTACCATGGCTGCAAAAATGGCCATACGGGATGTAGCCCGTGTTCAGAAACTTCCCCTTCCGGAGGCAGATCGTCTGGCAAAATTAGTTCCGGAAAGACCAGGAATTACTCTTTCTCAGGCATACAGAGAAGTTAGAGACCTCCAGGATGCAAAGAAATCCGGGAGCAAACTGGTTGCCGACACCTTGAAATACGCTGAAACCCTTGAAGGTTCAGTTCGCCATACCGGGATACATGCATGTGGAGTGATCATTAGCCGGGATGACCTGATAGAACATATACCGATATGTACATCCAAAGATTCCGACCTCTTTGTTACACAGTATGATGGGAATCATGTCGAAGATATCGGGATGCTTAAGATGGACTTTCTGGGACTGAAAACCCTTTCCATCATTAAAGATGCTGTTGATAATATCCGTGATTCAAAGAAGATTGAGTTGGATATCAACAGCATACCACTGAATGATGCCAAAACGTATGAGCTCTATAGCAGGGGTGAAACAACCGGACTCTTTCAGTTTGAATCCCACGGGATGAAAAAATACCTCAAAGAGTTAAAACCCAACCGGTTTGAAGATCTGATTGCCATGAATGCACTCTACCGGCCGGGCCCAATGGAGCATATACCCTCCTTCATTAACCGCAAACACGGCAAGGAGAAAATAGATTATGAGTTGCCCGTCATGAATCAATACCTGGAAGATACATATGGAATAACGGTCTATCAGGAACAGGTTATGCAACTATCTCAGGCCATGGCAGGGTTTACCAGAGGTGAAGCGGATTCACTCAGAAAAGCCATGGGGAAGAAACAGAAACGGGTAATGGATGAAATGAAGGAAAAATTCATGGAGGGGTGTCTGAAGAATGGCTATGAAATTCGTATTGTGGAAAAAATCTGGCAGGATTGGGAAGCCTTTGCACAATATGCCTTCAATAAATCACATTCAACCTGTTATGCCTACTTATCTTACCAGACTGCCTATCTCAAAGCACACTATCCTGCTGAGTTTATGGCAGCCGTTTTAAGCAGGAATATCAGTGATCTGAAAAAGATCACCACCTTCATTGACGAAACAAAACGAATGGGAATTTCCGTTCTGAGTCCTGATGTTGACGAAAGCAATATCAAGTTTACAGTAAATAAGGAAGGCGATATCCGCTTTGGTCTGGGAGCAATCAAAGGCGTCGGGGAGAATGCAGCCGAGCACATCATGATGGAGAGAAAAAAGAATGGCCCATACAGGGGTATCTTCCACTTCGTCGAACGAATCAACCTTTCAACAGTCAATAAAAAAAGCATGGAAGCACTTGCTATGGCCGGTGCTTTTGACAGTTTCAGCGAACCACAACGCGGACAGTTCTTTTTAACCGATAAAAAAGGGTTGACGTTTATTGAAAACCTGGTACGGTATGGGAATAAGGTCCAGTTTGAACAAAGCACCTCCCAGCAATCCCTTTTTGGAGATTCGGGTGGTTTTGACCTTACAAAACCAGAAATACCTCAGGGTGAAGAGTGGCCAAAACTGGAACGCCTGAAAAAAGAAAAAGAGACCATCGGAATCTTCCTTTCAGCCCATCCATTGGATGACTTTGCCATGGAGATTCAAAACTTTTGTAGTGCTTCATTAGCTGATTTCCAGAATATCAATGAATTAAACGGTAAGGAGTTGACTGTTGCCGGTATTGTTACCGAGGTGAAAACCGGAACAACCAAGAATGGCAGACCCTATGGAACAATGAACATACAGGATTATACAGACTCCTTACGTCTTGCCCTGTTTAACACTGATTTTATCAATTTTAGCAAGTATTTTGCCCCCGGATATTCCCTCCTTGTAAAGGGAAAAGTTCTCCCTAATCCGTTCCGGGATAATGAACTGGAGTTTAAAATCAAACAAATTAATCTTCTTTCAGAAATAAGGGATGAACTCATTCATACCGTTTCCATAAAAATCCCGTTGCGGATTATTACACCTGAATTCATTGATACAATCGATACCCTATCGGGTTCCGGTAAAGGTCATGTTAAACTAAAGGTTTATGTATTTAATCCCGATGATAAAATAAGTATTGGCATGTTTTCCAGAAACCGGAAAATAAACCTCTCCGATCAGTTCATACAATTCCTTGAAGAAAATCCGGACATTGAATTTACAGTTAATTAACTATATTTGCGCCAAATTTAAGGTACCAATCAAAGTGCCTGTTATAGATTTAGATTGAATAATATAAAATTTTCGACGCATGACAATAGAAGTTACCGATGCCAATTTTGATGAAATCGTATTGAAGTCAGATAAGCCTGTTATCGTTGATTTCTGGGCCGAATGGTGTGGGCCTTGCAGGATGGTCGGCCCGATTATAAGTGAGCTCTCTCAGGAATATGATGGAAAAGCGCTTTTTACCAAGCTGGATGTCGATAGCAACCCCGGGGTGTCAGCAAAATTTGGCATCCGGAACATTCCCACCGTTCTGTTTTTTAAAAATGGTGAAATTGCAGATAAACAGGTGGGAGCAGTTCCAAAAAGTAATCTGGAAGCCAAGCTTCAGGTATTGATTTGATTTAGTTTCCCAAAAGAAAAATTATCAACTGCACAATTAACCCGTCAGGGTTTTCCGGTGGAACGATTATCTCCTGTATTTTACAAAAAAGCAAAGGGGACTATTGAACCCGGGTTCCAATAAACAGAATATCATCGACCTGAGGATGATCACCCTTCCACTCCTCAATGGCGTTATCGAGATGTTTCTTCTGCTCCTGCATGGACAGATCCTGAATCTCTTTGAGTATGTTTTTTACAGCCCTCGCTTTTAGTTTTTTACCGCCTTCCCCACCAAATTGATCGGCATACCCATCAGAAAATATATAGGTGGTATCACCCGGCTTCAGTTTAATTTTGTGATTGGTAAATTTCTGGCCCACCTTAGTAGAAGTACGGCCGATGGAAAAACGGTCTCCCTTGATCTCCTTTAATTCTCCATCCCGTATCATATAAAGAGGATTATAGGCTCCGGCAAATTCCAACTCCTTTGTCGTAAAATCAAATACCATCAGAGCAATATCCATTCCATCCTTGACCTCATCCTCCTCGGTTTGCTGTTGCAGGGTACTCGCCACTTCGTCATTCAACTGATCCAGGATATCAGCCGGACGAAGGAAGCCATACTCTTTTACGATCTTGTTCAGGGAATTGTGCCCGATAATAGACATAAAAGCCCCGGGAACCCCATGCCCCGTACAGTCAACAGCAGCCATTACCTGCTTTGTCTCTGTCATCGCCAGCCAGTAAAAATCACCACTCACAATGTCTTTTGGTTTAAAGAGGATAAACGTTTCTGCAAAGGAATTCTCAGGAGGTAAGATGGCATTCTGGATTCTTTTAGCATACTTGATACTATCGGTTATGTCTTTATTCTTCTCCTCCAGCTCCTTACTCTTCTGTACCACCTCAGCCGTTCTGACGGCAACCTTTTCTTCCAGTATTTTATTCTCGCGTATCAGGTTTCTTTCCCGGACCTTTATGTAGGCAAAGACCCCTAAAAAGACAATGATTACACAGCTCATGATAAACCACCAGGTTGCATAGAATGGAGGTGTTATGCTAAAATGATAACTGATGGGTTCTGTATTCCAGACACCTGCATTATTCTCAGCTTTCACCTGGAATGTATATCGGTTTGGTGACAGTGCCGAATAGATTGCTCTGGTTTGTCTGGTAACGGGTCTCCACTCATCCTCTGCTCCCACCAATCTAACCTGGTATTTTACCGCATCAGGATTTGTCATACAGATACTGTAGTAATCAAACACGATTGACTTCTCGGTATGGTTAAGTTTCATGTTTGGTATCATTTCACGGCTTTCATAATTAACCTGCATTCCCTTGATGTGAGTAAGGGGTTCAAGTTCTTTCCTTTGCTGCCGTTCTGGATAGTACCGGGTTACTCCATCTGCAGTTCCGAACCACATATTCCCATCTTTATCCCGATAAGTAGCATGATCTTTTGTTTCTATACCAACGTAACCGTTTCTCCTGGTATAGGTGAACATTTTCTGTTCTGCCTGGATGTATTTGTTTAATCCCTTGTTCGTCCCGATATAGATACTATTATCATGATCAACATTCACCACGGTGATGTTATTTGAAAGCAAACCATCCGATTGTGTGATATAAAGGGATATGGAATCGTTATCGTACATATAAAGACCCGAGCTGGTTCCAATCCAGATTTTGCCATCCATGTCCTCGATAATCGATACCGGTATGATTTCAACTCCCAGGTTTATTATTTCGAACTGACCATTCTCCGGGTTATATTTTGTCAATCCTTTTTTCTGATCTGATCCAATCCAGAGTGATCCTTGTGAATCACAGTAAAGTGATTTAATGTTATTCCCGGCTAGTCCATCAATCTGAGTATACATTCTGCCATCTTTCTGGTCGATATCCCAAAATCCAAGGCCATAGAATGTTCCTATCCATAAATGATTTTCATGATCTACCTCCAGGGCTTTAACATGTTGTTCTGTAAGCCTGTAAAGGTTCCTGTTCAGATAGGAATCATACATAAACTCACCGGAGGCAGGGATATATTGGAAGATACCATCACCATCAGTACCGATCCAAATGGTCCCATTCAAGTCTTCCTTAATAAATCGTATTTTATCACCAATCGATTTGTTTTCATGATTAAAGTAGGTGAAGTTTTTGCCCTTAGACCGGCTGGGGTTCAGCAGGGATACTCCCTGATTTGTTCCAAACCAGAAATTGCCCTTTTGATCCTGATGGATAGCCCATACACTTTCATCACCCATTCCATCCGACGAAGTGTATGTGATAAACTGTTCTCCTTTGAATATGCTTAATCCCCTATCCTGGCTTCCAATCAACATATTCCCTTCTTTGTCTTCAATAATGTATTTGACAAAATCATCGGGCAAACCATTTTCTGTATTATAGGTTTTAATATCGGAGTCATGAATGACTGTGATTCCACCACCAAAAGTGCCAACCCATATATTCCCATGACTATCTTCGGTTACATAGGTAACCCAGTTTTTAGCAAGACCATCTCGTTTATCATATATTTGAATGGAATCTACTTGCTTGTCATATCTATACAAACCGCCATTGTAGGTTCCGAACCACCAGTTCCCCCGGCTATCTTCAAACATGGTTGTTTTAATCCAATACCTGGTCAATCCTTCAAGCAGGAGTGATTTGAATTTATTCTCCACTGGATCAAATCGTTTAACGCCAATATCAGTCAGGCAGAATAATCCGGAATCTTGACTGACGCAGGTCCCGAAAACAATATCACTCAATCCTTCTCGTCCTGCAAAATGGTCAACCTTCATGGTTTGTTCTTTATCCTTATTCCGGGTAATCCGGAGTGCTCCCGAGCCAGAGGTGGTAAGCCAGATCGTTCCTTCCTCAGATTCGGTAATGGAGGTTACATCCCCTTTTATTTCAATGGTATCAAAGCGTAAGATCCTGAAATTATTCCCGTCGTAAAAGGTCACGCCCCCATCAAGGTGACCGAACCAGAGATCGCCATTTGTATCTTCCAACAGTGAAAAGACACCATTATCGGCCATTCCATTCCCGGAGGAGAAGTTCTCAAACTCAAATCCATTAAACCGGGATACACCGCTTTCGGTTCCCAACCAGATATAATCCCTTTTATCCTGGAGAATGGAATAGACTTTTGAAGAGCTCAATCCTTCCTGAACCCCATAGTTATCAAAATAAAACGATTGTGATGTTACCGGAAGCGTTAGAAACAGGTATCCATAAAAAAAAATTATTCGCCAGGTGAAGCGAATAATTCTTTTAAGGCGAAGAGATCGATTCGTCATTATACAAGGTTATTTATTCCTTTGCTATAAAGAAAAAGGTTCCATTTTCATCTTCAAATCCCACAATTTTACCAAACTTCGGCTTTTGCTGGTTATTCCTCTCCACTGCTTTAGAAACGGTAGTAACAATATTCTCAATGGGTATACAGGCGTTTGGATTATTCACCAAAGCATTTGCAAATGTTCTGGTAAACTGGGAGTTGTCTACAGCAAGTTCGTATCCGGCCGAGGAGAAGACCTGTGAAGATTTCAATCGCGTGGCTTGCCAGTCATCGCAACTTTTTTCCTCATTGGTTGATCTCATTGCCTGATAAAATGTTGGACCGGACTCACATGCATCGGTAACCACAAGGTTATGGGTAATAAAATTTGAATAGGATTGCATTCCTGCCTTCAGGGAATTGATGGCGAAATAGGTAAATTCATCATCCCGCTGTGCATCAACAGGGATCCAATATCCCACTTCATTAATGTATTTACCGTGTCCGGCATACCACACCAGTAATGAGTTCACCCGGTTACTACGCACCAGATCCCGTAGTTCAATGGAGAAAAATTTTTCCATCTGGTCTTTACTCATGTCCTTTTTATGGATGATATTATGGATCTGGTAGTTCGCCAGTGCCGCTTTCATCAAGCTAACGTCCTTGGTTGGTCCATCCAGACTGGCAAACGATTCGTAATTTGAGTTTTCAATAAAAACAACCCATGTTTTTCCCATTGGATTTGTTTCAGTCAGAACTGCCCCTTCGCGGTTCAGCTTGAATTCCTGTTCCACCTTGTTCCCGTAAATATCTTCCGCAACAACAGTAAATTTATTTTTATTCATGATATTAATGGTTGCGGAAAACGATGGGTTATTTTCATCGAGTCGGTAACTGGCTGTTACACCCTCCACAAAAATGGAACGGATGGTGTTCTCATCCTCTATTTTACCTTCGATATAGAGGCTTGGATCATTGCTGTCAAGATAAACCTCTCCAACATCGGATGCATAGGGAGCCAATATTCTTATAAGCGGAGGATCTGTTTCGGTCCATTTAATGGCATAGGCCATGTCCTGTTGATTGTGGTAAATATCACTGGCTTCTACCAGGAGGGTATCAAACCCTCCCACTTCCACATTCGCCAGGAATTCAAAACCGCCCCCCTTTCTCTCAAAAGTAACTTCTTTGCCATTGATGCGCAAAAATTCAAGATTGCTTTGATCAGTCACAAAACCCTTGAGCAAAAGCTCTTTCTCGTTTTTAGCAACATTGATAAATTGGTCATCAATGGTAGCAGGCGTTTCAATCGCAATTTCCGGTTTATCGCTTTCCCGGTTTAATTCATATAACCGCTCATTGGCTTCTTTTAATAACTTCCTTGCCTGCATATCAAATTCGGAGAGGGAGGCAATGGTTTCATAGTCCTTTACAGCAGCTGCATAATTAAGGATTTCCTCATAGGATCTGGCCCTTCTAAAATAGGCTTCAGGATCCTTCTGATTCATCGTGATTACCTTCGAAAAATCACTGATGGCATTGGTATGTTGATTAAACTCCTGGTAATAGATTCCCCTCTGAAAATACATTTCTGGATTATCCGGTTCTATCAGAATATTTTTAGACAGATCGTTTATAGCACTTGGGTAGTCCAGGTTTTCGACGTGAATCTTACTGCGTATCATATACGCTTCGGTGTTCCTGTTGTCAAGCCGCAGAACATTTTCACAATGACTCATGGCAAGGTCCAGTTTCCCCAATTCGAGTCTGATCCGTGCCAATGCAAGAATGCCGTCAATGAATCCCCGGTCTTTAGCAACCGATTTTTCATAATCCATTTCTGCAATTTCCGGCTTGTTCAATAACTCTGAAACAACCCCATGATAATAATAATTGAGGGCATTATTTCCCAGCGACAGGGTTGTATCGCATACTTTAATTGCGCATTGATAATCTTCCAATTCGATCAAAGATTTCACCTTCTCCTGATAGGCTGGTAAAAACTTTCTGGACAGATTAGTTGCCTGGTTCAGGAATACCATTGCCCTCTCGTATTCCCCCAACTCGTTGCTAAGTTTGCCTAAATTATAGGCAACCTCTTCTTCCTTTGGCAAGAAAACGTATGCCCTGTTGTAATCATCATAGGCATCCTGAAGTTTACCAAGTTTCTCAAATGCCTCAGCTCGTGCAAGATAGGCATTGGTGTGATCGGGATCCAGTTCAATCGCTTTTGAGAACTGATCCACCGCATCTTCATAATTTCCTGTTACCATGAAATCTTCACCGGTTTTAAAAAACTTTCTGGGATTTTGAGCCATTACAGTGGTAGATAAGATGGTCAATCCCAAAAGTACCAGCATGGACATTCTTCTCTTACACATCTTTATTGGATTTTAATTATATGCATATTTTTTCAAAAATAATGAAACGATAACAAATTCTCAAATCGTCCAGTTGTATTTATACGTTAATATCGGGTGAATGTTGCCAAATCAATCCTGTTTTTTGTTGGTTGAAATGCCATTATTCCGGTAATGTTTCAACTCACAGCGGTCAAACTGGGTCCGAAGATCGGGTTGACAATCAAGTGCTGGTGCTTTGAGACCATCAAAGAACCTTTGCGTCCCCGTGAAAACAAACGCCTCATCCCACAATCCTGAATAGATAAAACTTTCCAGCAATTCCTTTCCGCCTTCCACTATCAGTGATTGTATCTCCCTATTGTATAAATCATTCATTATTTGAGGGATAATTTCTCTATGATAATCAAGCTTCACGTAGGTAATACCAGGCTCAGGCAGTATTTTTTTATCAGTATAAATTAGAGTAGGATTTTGTTGATCGAGCAGTCGAAGATTCTTTACCAAATTTTTCTGTCGTATAATGGTAATTCGTAACGGTTGCCGGCCCGTCCAAAACCGAACGGTCAGTGCAGGATTATCAAGCAGTGCTGTATGTCCCCCTACCATAATGGCTTGCTCGGTTGCCCTCCACTTATGAACCAGGGTCTGTCCTAATTCGCTGGTGATCCAGTTCGGTCCTACCGGTGTATCCGGTGTCCTGATGTTGTCAAGAAATCCATCATTACTCTCTGCCCATTTTAAGATCACGAAAGGTCTTTTCTTTTCAAAATGGGTGAAAAAACTTCGATTCAATGCTCGATTCTCTCTCTCCAGCATTCCAACCGTTACATCACACCCGGCATTTTTCAATGCTTCGATCCCTTTTCCGGAAATAGCCGGATTGGGATCTTCCGAACCAATAACGATTCGTGGAATTCCTGAACTAATTATCAAATCGGTACAGGGAGGTGTTTTCCCAACATGACAACACGGTTCAAGATTCACATAGAGGGTGGAATGTGCTAAAAGGGCTCTCTGTTCCACGGATGCAATGGCATTCACTTCGGCATGCGCTTTCCCATATTCGCGGTGATATCCCTCCCCGATAATTTCATGGTGATCGGTAATGACCGATCCCACAAGAGGATTGGGATAAGTGTACCCTTTCCCAAGTGCTGCCAATTCAAGACAACGCAACATATACGCATGATCTCTTTTCCCTTCCATTTTCTTTAAAAAGAGTAGTAATCAGAATATTTTTTACCTTTGATCATATGTCCAAAGTCATCAGTAATGTTAAGGAATGCCTTGGATATTCAACCGATCAATTGTCAGGTAAATATCCAGTAGAAGAGATCCACAGTATGGTTTATCTCATGCTGGAAGAACTATTATCCATTTCAAGATCTGAACTGTTGATCAATTGGCACCAATCTCTTGATGCATCCCTCACTGGTAAAATTAAAGATATAGTTTCTGATTTGAAAAAAGAAAAACCAATTCAATATATTTTGGGTAGCAGTGATTTTTATGGTTGCAAGATCCGGGTAACTCCCGGTGTGTTGATACCCAGACCCGAGACGGAAGAATTGGTCCATTGGGTTATAGAGGAAACTGCTGGGGAGAAAGTATCCATCATGGATATCGGTACAGGTTCAGGTTGTATAGCTATTGCGCTGGCAAAAAATCTGGAGTCCGCTATACTGTTTGCAACGGACAGGTGTAAGCTTTCACTTGCAACTGCAAAAAGAAATGCCAGGCTAAACAAACAGAACATATCCTTTATTCAACACGATCTCATCTTATCACACAGACCAGATAATCTTCCCATGGTGGATATCATTGTGAGCAATCCTCCTTATATCCTTGATAGTGAAAAGAGAGAAATGAGACAAAATGTTTTAGCATATGAACCGCATGAAGCATTGTTTGTACCGGATAATGATCCCCTGATCTTTTACCGTGCAATTTTAACCATCGCCAGAACAAAACTCATACCCGGAATTGGACTAATTTATTTTGAAATCAATGAACGGATGGGCAATGCAATGACCGATCTGCTGAAACAATATCATTTCAAAAATATTGAATTGAAGCGAGACCTAAACGGTAAAGAACGGATGATCAGGGCCCGGTTTCTAAATGCTGTATAGAATGGCTATGAATACTATCCAAGCAAAAAAAGCCCTGGAAAAGGCCAGGTCAATATGCAGTCAGAAGGAACAATGTACACACGATATCCTTAAAAAACTGGAACGATGGGGTATCAGTGAAGAAACATCCGGAAAAATAATTTCTCAGTTAGAAAAAGAGAAATTCATTGACCATTCACGATATTGTGCCTTCTTTGTGGCCGATAAACTCAGAATAAACAAATGGGGTAAAAAGAAAATTGAATATGCTCTCAGGCAAAAGAACATATCTTCTATTCAGATAGAAACAGCCCTTGAGAAAATTGATATCGATGAATACATCGCTATCCTCCGGAATGAGTTAAGGAAAAAACGGAGAGGATTAAAGGCAAAAAATCAGTTTGACCTGAAAGGAAAATTATTCCGGTTCGCTCAAAGCAAAGGATTTGAAAGCGAATTTATCTACAGCATGATTGAGGAGTGCCTCAGAGAGTAAATGCAACTTGAGTAAACCCTTGTCTTCGTCTGGATAATTATTCCTAATTTTGCAAAACGCACACATCCTTATACTACAAATTATGATTACAAGTGAACAAATAAAGGATCTTTCGCGGCGCCTGGATGCGCTAAGGAGGCACCTTTGACATCGAGGAGAAAATTAAGGTAATAAAGGAAAAGGAAGAGAAAACACAGGATTCAGGATTCTGGAATGATCCGAAAGAAGCAGAAGAAAAACTCAGGCAGATTGCCAGCCTGAAAACCTGGACTTCCGCCTTTGAAGATGTGAAAATCAATTACGATGACCTGACTGTTTTTTTTGAATTTCTGAAAGAGGGAGAATCCAGTGAAGAGGAAGTTGAAAAACAGTACAATATCACCCTCTCCCTGATTGAAAACCTGGAACTCAAAAACATGCTGGGCAAACCGGAAGATCACCTGGGTGCCATTCTGAAAATCAATTCCGGAGCAGGTGGTACGGAGAGCCTCGATTGGGTTGAAATGCTGATGCGCATGTATATCCGCTGGGGTGAAAGAAATAATTATCAGGTTAAAACAATTGATCTTCTGCCTGGCGATGAAGCCGGAATAAAAACCGTTACACTGGAGTTTACCGGTGATTTTGCTTACGGGTACCTGAAAAGTGAAAACGGAGTACACCGGCTTGTCAGGTTATCCCCTTTTGATGCAGGGAACAGAAGACATACAACCTTCGCTTCCGTGTTTGTTGCACCGGTTGTTGATGAAAATATTGAAATCGAAATCAATCCATCGGAAATTAGCTGGGAGACCTTCCGCTCGAGCGGGGCAGGCGGACAAAATGTAAACAAAGTCGAAACGGCAGTCAGATTGAGACATCAACCCACAGGTATCGTCATAGAAAACCAGGAAACACGCTCTCAATTGAGAAATAAAGAAAATGCCATACGAATCCTGAAAGCTCATCTTTATGAACTGGAATTGAGAAAAATGCAGGAAGAAAAGGCGAAAATTGAAGGAGAAAAGAAAAAAATCGAATGGGGATCTCAAATCCGTAGCTATGTTCTGCATCCATATAAAATGGTAAAAGATCTTAGAACATCGCATGAAACCTCAAACGTTCAGGCTGTTCTCGATGGTGACCTGAACCCGTTCATCAAAGAGTACCTGATGTCATATGGTGTGAACTGATTGTCGGTTCGAAACGTATAAAGAATGTCGATTAATACATAACCATGATGAGAATTTATCATAATCCACGGTGCAAAAAAAGCCGGGAGGGACTTCAATTCATTCGGGATAAAGGGCTTGAAGCCCAGGTAATCGATTATATCAAAAATCCCATTTCTGAAAACGAATTGCAGGAAATAGTGATGAAACTGGGAAAAAAACCCATCGAGATTGTCCGTACACAGGAAGAATATTACAGGAAAAACCTGAAAGGATGCAATTTTACCGATGAAGAGTGGATTAAAATCCTTGTCGAAAATCCAAAATTAATACAACGTCCGATAGTTGTTGAAAAACATAAGGCGGTTATTGCTCAACCACCGGAAAATATAAATCAATTGTTGTAAATTTAATTCCTCAAAACAGGTCGCTTATTTTTCTGTCCTGGTTGTATGCCATGAGAGATCTGTTTTCCGAAACAAGCATAAAAACTAAATCACTTAAATAAAGCATCATGAAAATCCGAATCGAAAAAGACACCATGGGGCAGGTTGAGGTACCTGCTGATAAGTACTGGGGTGCTCAGACACAACGTTCAAAAGACAATTTTAAAATTGGTAGAGGGACAATGCCGATTGAGATCATACAGGCATTTGCCATCTTGAAAAAAGCCGCTGCTCTGGCCAATACTGAATTGGGTGTATTACCAAAAGAAAAAAGTGAACTTATTGCAACAGTATGTGACGAAATTCTCGAAGGCAAACTGGATGACCAGTTCCCCCTGGTGGTCTGGCAAACCGGTTCAGGCACACAATCTAATATGAATATGAATGAAGTTATCGCCAATCGGGCTCATGTAATAAAAGGAGGGAGACTTGGTGAAGGAATCCGGTTGATTCATCCAAACGATGATGTGAATAAATCACAATCGTCCAATGATACCTTTCCCACTGCAATGCATATCGCAGCCTATAAGATGTTTATGGAAATTACGTTCCCAGGTGTGGAAAAACTCAGGAAAACCCTGGAAGAGAAAGTCAAGGCATTTAAAACCATCGTGAAAACGGGACGTACCCACCTGATGGATGCCACTCCGTTAACCCTGGGGCAGGAGTTTTCCGGATACCTCTCCCAGGTTGAACATGGCATTGCAGCATTGAAAAACAGCCTGGCTCATTTAAGTGAATTGGCTCTTGGGGGAACAGCTGTTGGTACAGGATTGAATACACCCAAAGGATATGATGTGCTCGTGGCAAAAAAGATTTCAGAGCTGACAGGCTATCCATTCATCACTGCACCAAATAAATTTGAATCACTGGCCGCTCACGATGCAATCGTGGAAAGTTCAGGAGCGTTGAAAACGTTGGCTGTCAGCCTGATGAAAATTGCCAATGACATCCGTATGCTGGGATCCGGACCCAGATGTGGAATTGGTGAATTAAACCTGCCAGCCAATGAACCCGGTTCTTCCATTATGCCCGGGAAAGTCAATCCAACCCAATGCGAAGCACTGACCATGGTGTGTGCCCAGGTCATCGGAAACGATATGGCTATTGCCGTTGGAGGCATGCAGGGACACTACCAGTTGAATGTTTTTAAACCGGTCATGATCTATAACCTGTTGCAATCATCCCGACTGATCGGGGATGCCTGTGTCTCTTTCAATGACAACTGTGTCGTTGGTATAGAACCAAACCTGCAAAACATTAAAACAAACCTGGAGAATTCCTTGATGCTGGTTACGGCATTGAATACACACATTGGCTATGAGAATGCAGCCAAAATAGCAAAAAAAGCACACAGCGAAGGAAAGACACTTCGCGAAGCAGCCCTGGAACTGGGACTCGTTACAGATGAACAATTCAATGAGTGGGTTGATCCTTCAAAAATGATCGGTTCGATGGATTAGTTCAGTAGCATTGTGTTACTAATGTAAGGATTCTGATGAAGAAACTACTTGTCATTCTGACCATATTGGTTTTATTTCCTGCACTTTACGCACAGGACAGCTTTCTGGGCCTCTCTATGGGTGCATCGTTCCCCTTCGGGGACTATGCATCCGGAGACGATGCGTTCAGCAGCGGTTATGCCGGGACAAATTTCGTCCTGAATTTTGATGCATCCTATGTGGTTGCCCCCTATATCGGTATTGGCGCCACCTTTTCATTCGGCTCCAATTATGCCGATGAAGATGCACTGAAAGAAACCCTGTTAACCGACCTGGGTGAGCAGTACAGCCAGATCGATTTCCCTGCTCCGGAAGATGCCGAATTCAACATTAGCATGGGAAAATGGACATACATAAACCTCATGGTGGGACCCAACATTTCCATTCCCCTGGCTGTTATTCACCTGGATTTGAGGGCGTTGGCTGGAATTAGTTTTTTAACTCCCCCCGAGAGAAAAGTGGAGATCACATGGACCGAAGATGAAATCTTCACGTCCCAATCATCCCAACTGATCCATTTTGGCTATGTTCTCGGTGCAGGCATCCGATTCGGAATGAGGGGTGCTACGGGTATCCGCATTGCAGCAGATTACTTCTCAAGCAAACCAGCAATGAAAATAAAAACCGAGCACCTCTTGATTCCCGAAAAGGAAAAGGTCGTTGAATTTGACCTTCCGATGAAAGCGCTGCACGTAACACTGGGGCTGTGTTTTAATTTTTAACCTTTGACCTTCTTCCGGAAGGAATCCCAAAATTGTAGGAAAGCTTTAAAAAAAGGATATCACTCTTCTGTTGTTCCCTTTCAGTTATAGGCAAACAATATTTATCAGAGGTATAGATCAAATAAACTGCTCCAAATGGAGGCTTGAATCGCCACCCAAATAATCCATAGTAGTAGAACCTCTCTTCACGGGTATTATTTTGTACAAGCAGTCGTATCCATATATCCCTGGCAAAATTATAATCAAGGGTTAAGATATTGATGAATGTTGAATTTTGATCAGGATCCGGTGAAAACTTCAGCTTGTTGAAACTGTAACTGACTGATAACCGTTTAACCGGTCTTATTTTTGCACCTCCTGTAATTAAATGAAAATCACGATCATAGTTCCTGCCCCAGGAATAATTTATAAATGCCGATGACCATTCGTCGGTATTATATCCAACTTCAGCAGCATACTTATGGTTAAAATATTCTTTATCGTAAAGCTTAAATTCATTGTTATAAGAGAAATCGAAACTCAACCTGTTTTGAAGATATAGACGGGATTTCTCTGTAATATACCAGCTTCTTAATTCACCTGTTGTACTCCAGAAAATATTGTTGTATGTCCCCAGGCTTAGGTATTTGAAAATCTCGTTCTTAAACCACCACCGGTAGGTTATATCACTATCCAGTTCCTTCATGTCATCATCCCTGATGAAGCCGGTTTCATTGATATCATCTTTAAACCTGTTCCCGGTATATGAGTACCTGATATGATAATGATAAACATTACTTTCATTTGCTATACGGAAGAAGTAGGCACTGCTGTTTTTCAGGTTTTCAAATTCCCCACCAACAAACTGTCCTGTAAGTTTCCATGATTTCCCAAGGTTAAGTACATAATCCAGACTAAGTGAATTGGTGACACCGCCTTCCCACCGTTTATCCACCCAGCTCAGTCCAATGGTAGAAGATCCAAGGATGTCCTTCTTAAGCCGAATTACTGAATAATTAGCCGCCGGTAACTCATTGATTGTATCTCTTCTGCTTCTGGCCTCCATGATAAAGAAAGTAAAGCCTCCAGATTTTCCGGTTGCTTTTGCTCCGTATTCAATATCTCCGATCCTCCTCGAATAAAACGTTTTAATCCGGGTGTTAAAAAGTTCATTCCCTTCCAAAAAGAAGATTCTTTTTTCTGGAAAGCTGAGTTCCCATCTGGTTAAGTTTATCTGCTCCTGGTCTCCTTCAACGGTTGCAAAATCCGGATTATAGGTACCGTTTATCTTCACGTTTGAAGCGTATTGATAAGAAGCATCCACTCCAATTTCAGGAAGGATTTTCTGATAATTACCCGACATATCGCTGTTTTCATAGCGTAAGGTACCATAAGGTGTAATATCAAATGAATGGTTCATCCCGGGAACAGAAACTCCGGTAAGTAATCCTCCTTGTGAAACCCTGAAGTCATCATTCATTTCACCTGACCAATAAACAGTCTCTGAATTCTTTCGGATTATCCGGCCAAAATTTATACCCCAAATATCTAACCGCTTGTTGTAAGAAATACTGCTGAAAGGGATAACGATTTCTACCGACCACCCCCAGGTAGTAATCGCAGAAGCTGCATCCCATTCCGTATCCCAGTTCAGGTCCAGGTTCCTTCCATCATCCACAACTTTCATATCAATTTGTGTTCCAACAGGGTTGACAAAAAAGCCTATTGCTGTCCTTTTATCAAGGTAAGTATCCATTAGAACCAGAACAACATCATCATTCTTGGTGAGCATATCCCGTGTACGGATGTTTGCAACAATGGCTGACTGATCGGGTTCATAACATTTTATTCCGAAATAGAGATTTCGATCATCATAACCAGCATAAACAACGGTCCGTTCAGTTGCCCTCGATCCTTTGAACGGTTCCATTTGAATAAATCCGGTAGCCGAATCAGGAAGATTCCAGCAATTCTCTTCAAGAACTCCATCAAGAATAGGTGTGGTTTCCATTTTAACGATCTGAACCTGTTTCTGTCCAGCTACATGTATGGAAATATGGACTAGAATTATAGCCAGTACACATGATAAAGTGCCATTTCTCATAGAGATACAAAAAATAACAGGGTAAAATACAAAAATAATTCAATATCCTCTGAAAATGATTAGATTCAGTACCAAAAGAACTATTTACCAGGACATTACCAAATCTATTAATAAAAAACCTTGAGGTGAATTACGGATTTTCCATTACTTTTGCGAAGAAGTAACGATACTGCTCATGCCAGATAATGCGAAAAAAACGCTGTTTGAGGAATTTCCTCCCGTGCCTACTGAACAATGGGAGGAAAAAATAAAAACAGACCTTAAGGGTGTTGATTACCGGGAAACACTGATCTGGAAAACAATCGAAGGCATTGATATCAAACCCTATTACCGGAAAGATGATCTGGATGAACTCGATTACCTGCAAACCGAACCGGATCTGTTCCCATTTGTCAGGGGTAACAAAACCAGCTCCAATGACTGGGAAATCTGTCAGCAAATTCCGGTTCAACATATCGAGACCGCCAATAAAGAAGCACGGCAGGCTCTTGATTGGGGTGCCACATCCATCGAATTTATAATCGACAATGGAGTTATAAAGAATCATGCAGATATCGCTAACCTATTGATGCACACCCCGATCGAAACAACGCGAATGAGCTTTTACACCCCCTCAGATCACTTCAACCTGCTTACACTCTTTCATTCAGAAATTGAATCCAGGCGTGTGCAGAAAAGAGAAGTAAAAGGGCTTATCGGGTTTGATCCCATTGGTAAATTCATGCTGACAGGGCGGCTTGGAACAGATGAACAGGCGATCATTGAGCCTGCCGGAAAACTTCTCACCTATAGAAAAAAGAATCTTCCCGGTTTTAAATTCCTGGTCCTGAATGGGAAAAACTTTAAAGACGCCGGTTCAACCATAGTCCAGGAGCTTGGGTATACACTTTCCGTTGGAGCAGAATACCTCAACCTTTTAACCGATTCAGGGTGGTCAGTCGATGATATTGCACCAGGAATTCAGATCAATTTTGCCGTTGGCTCAAACTATTTTATGGAAATGGCTAAAATAAGAGCTGCAAGATTACTCTGGGCTAACATCGTGAAGGCTTATAAACCGGAATCATCCGAAACATCAAAGGCCTATATTCATACCATTACTTCCGACTGGAATAAAACCGCCTATGAACCGTATGTGAATCTGCTCAGGGCAACCACCGAAGCCATGTCCTCCAGTTTGGGTGGAACCGATTCCCTGACAGTAAATCCCTTTGATTCTGTCTATAAAAAACCCTCAACCTTCTCCAGGCGATTGGCACGAAACATTCAGATTATTCTGAAGAAAGAGGCATACTTTGCTAACGTTATTGATCCGGCTTCCGGTTCTTATTACGTGGAATACTTAACCGATGCCATAGCAGGTGAAGCATGGAAAATATTCCTGTCCATTGAGGATAACGGAGGATTTATTAACGCTTTCAGAAAAGGAATTATTCAAACTGAAATTGAAGAAAACGCCAGGCAACGGGAAAAGAATATCGCTTTCAGGCGAAAGAATTTCCTGGGAACCAATCAGTATCCTAACCTCAATGAAAAAATAGTAAAGAACATTGATCCGTCAATTCTTCAGCAGGAATACGATGTGAATCCGAAACGAGAGGTTAAACCACTTAAATTGTGCCGCGCAACGGAACCGTTTGAAAAACTGCGGCTCAGGACCGAACGGTTTAAAGGAAAGATACCCATTGTGTTTTTGTTCAAGATCGGGAATCTTGCCATGCGGATCACAAGGGCCACATTCTCATCCAATTTTTTCGGTTGTGCAGGATTCAGGATCATTGAAGGTTCAGGATGCCTTTCTGTTGAGGAAGGAATCGATGAATGTTACCGGCATAAGCCCGATATTGTTGTGATTTGCAGCTCAGACGAGGACTATGAAAAATTTGTCCCTGAACTGTTTCCAAAGGTCGACGGACAAGCACTTTTTGTTGTAGCTGGTTATCCTGAACATCTTATAGAGCCCTTCGAGAAAATGGGTATTCGTTATTTCATCCATACAAAATCGAATCTCCTGGAAACATTGCAGCAATTTCAAAATGAGTTCAAGATGGTTTGACCCTTCAGGAACCGGAGGTGTATGGCACATAAAACGGACAAAAGAAAATGAGACCAGACTTTCGAAAGATCACTTTACGGGATCCAATCCATCATGAATCAGGTAAGAAAGGTCATGACGGGAACCCGCCGGTAGCAGAGTGGATCACTCCGGAACAGATCCCGGTAAAACGGATCTTTAGCAAACAGGATATTGAGGGGATAGAGCATTTGGATTTTGCGGCAGGAATCCCCCCGTTTCTCAGGGGCCCGCACTCAACCATGTACGTCACAAGGCCCTGGACCATAAGACAATATGCTGGTTTCTCAACGGCAGAGGAGTCCAATGCCTTCTACAGACGTAACCTGGCATCCGGTCAGAAAGGCCTCTCCATTGCATTCGACCTGGCAACGCACAGGGGATATGATTCAGATCATGATCGGGTTATCGGTGATGTTGGTAAAGCAGGGGTCGCCATTGATTCCATTCTCGATATGCAAATCCTGTTCGACCAGATTCCACTGGATAAAATGTCTGTTTCGATGACGATGAACGGAGCCGTTCTTCCCGTACTTGCCTTCTATATTGTCGCAGCACTTGAACAGGGAGCCCGACTGGATCAACTCACGGGTACTATACAGAACGACATTCTTAAAGAGTTCATGGTCAGGAATACCTATATATATCCTCCGGAACCATCCATGCACATCATTGCAGATATTTTCAGGTATACATCCCAAAATATGCCAAAATTCAATTCCATCAGCATATCCGGTTACCACATGCAGGAAGCCGGTGCAACAGCTGATATTGAACTGGCATTTACATTAGCAGATGGCTGGGAGTACCTTCGTACAGGGATCAAAGCCGGGCTGAATATTGACGAATTTGCACCAAGAATCTCTTTTTTCTGGGCAATCGGAATGAATCATTTCATGGAAATTGCTAAGATGCGGGCAGCACGGATGTTATGGGCTAAAATTGTCAATTCATTCTCCCCAAAAGATCCCAGGTCACTGGCCCTGCGAACGCATTGCCAGACCTCCGGATGGAGCCTGACAGAACAGGATCCGTACAATAACGTAACCAGAACTTGCATCGAAGCAATGGGTGCAGTACTGGGACATACACAATCACTCCATACCAATGCCCTGGATGAGGCCTTGGCTCTACCAACCGATTTTTCAGCCCGGATTGCAAGGAACACCCAACTCTTCATCCGGGATGAAACCTATATTACGAAAACGGTTGATCCCTGGGCTGGCTCCCATTACATTGAAAAGTTGACCCATGATCTGGCACACAAAGCCTGGTCGCTGATCCAGGAAATTGAAGAACTTGGTGGAATGGCTAAAGCCATTGAAACAGGCCTTCCTAAAATGAAAATTGAAGAGGCGGCTGCCCGCAAACAAGCCCGCATCGATTCAAAAAAGGATACCATCGTAGGTGTCAATAAATATAAACTCGAAAAAGAGGATCCAATGGATCTCCTGGAGGTGGATAACACAGCCGTCCGGGAAACACAGATAAAACGAATAAAACGGCTGAAGAAAAACCGTAATGAGCAGGATGTGCAACAGGCCCTCGATGCCATTACAAAAGCTTGTGAATCAGGGTCCGGTAACCTTCTGGAACGATCGGTTGAAGCTGCAAAAAAAAGAGCAACCCTGGGAGAAATCTCCTATGCAATGGAAAAGGTTTATGGAAGATATAAAGCCGTTATACGCTCCATATCCGGTATCTATTTTGCCGAAACAGCAGAAGATAGTAACTTCATCAAAGCCAGAGATCTGGTTACAAAATTTGCCAGAATGGAAGGCCGACAACCCAGAATAATGATCGCAAAAATGGGACAGGATGGACACGACCGGGGTGCAAAAGTCGTATCCACAGGTTATGCAGATATCGGATTCGATGTTGATATCGGGCCCCTGTTTCAAACCCCGGCCGAAGCAGCGAAACAAGCCGTTGAAAATGATGTACATATATTGGGCGTGTCTAGCCTGGCAGCCGGTCATAAAACCTTGATCCCACAGGTGATTCACGAATTGGAAAAACTTGGACGGGAAGATATTATGGTCGTTGCAGGTGGTGTGATCCCTTCCCAGGATTACAAGTACCTGTACGATGTCGGAGTGGTTGGAATATTCGGACCGGGAACCCCTGTAGCCTTCGCTGCAACCAAAATACTTGAGGTTCTTTGCGAAAGCAGAAAAACAGAATAAAACCTCCAAACAAGAACGAATCGCCTTCCTGTTGCAACCACTAAAAGCAGCACTTTTCTTAATTCGACGTCATTACATGGGATGTCAATTGATCATTTGTTGGTTGCAGGATCTTTTCTTTTCATTATCTTGTGAAAAATAAAAACCAAAAGCAAATGAAGCACGCTCTGTGGTTTATTTTCCTGGTATTTATTGCCTGTAATACAGGGAAAAAAACCGTTAATACAATCGTCTATTCCGAGAAAACAAAGCAGGATATTCTGCTTGGTGTCGTAAACAGATCCGGCCTGCAAATGGAACCTTTCCGCGCATGGTTTGATGAAAACTATTCCAACTATGAGGTGGATAAAGAAATCATCGATTCTATTCCATTTACAGCCTGGGAAGAAACAGAAATTATAGTTGTCCTTGCTACCTGGTGCCCCGACAGCAGAAGAGAATTACCCAGATTCCTGAAGATATTGGATCACGCAGGATTCCCGGATGAAAATATTCGCCTGATCAGTGTTAATCGTGAAAAGAAGGTCCCTTCAATGGACCTTGAGTATCTTAATATTCAACGTGTGCCTACCATAATTTTTTTCAGAAATGGTGTTGAGATTGGCAGGATCATTGAATCACCGGAGCAAACACTTGAACAGGACATCGTAAAAATCATGATCAATTGATGGTCAATTTTTTCAAATGACGGTCATTATTATTATTTTTGATAAACAATAGTTTAAAACCTAAAAAATGGAAGAACAAAAGTCAACAGCAGGTCAGGGATTCGGTATCGCCGCTTTGATTCTCGGAATCATCGCATTTATTTTCGCATTCATTCCCTGTTTCGGATGGGTGGCATTGATCCCCGGAGTCATCGCCATCGCCCTGAGTATTGTAGCACTCTCCCAGGCTAACAAAGCAAATGGAGCTAAAGGACTGATCATTGCCGCTCTGGTGGTTTCAATTTTCGGTACAAGCGTTGCTATTCTGCAGGGATTCATCTTTGCCGGTGTGCTTTCGGAAGGATCTCATTGGAAAAACAGACTTGAGCGTGTTATCGATGAAGAGATCGGTGAGGATCTGGATGAAGCATTTGAGGTTGTAGAAAAAGAACTGGAGGATGCCCTTGAAGAGCTGGAGGAGGGTCTTGATGATGCCTTTAAAGATATAGAGAAAGATACTGGAGATCAAAAAACTCCTGCTGACCGTGAGCTCGAAGAAGCGTTCGAAGAGTTAGAGGATACAACTGAAATCAGGTGATACATGACATTCCCGAAAGTTTGGGATAAACCGTATAACAAGATCAACCTGATTCTTGCCGGAATAATTATCCTGATATTTGTTTATTCCGGCATTTTTTCTGCCCAAACGGATAATCATCCGATTCCGTGTTTCCACGAAATACTCACTGGCAAACCCTGCCCTACCTGTGGGATCTCCCATAGTTTTTCCGAAATCATCCGGGGGAATTTTAAAGAAGCAAAAGAATGGAACAGGAATGGAATACCCCTTTTCCTTTTCTTCTTCATTCAATTGATCATGCGATTAGGAATCACGATACTGAACCAAAAAACGATCGTGTCGAAAAAGATTATACTTTTTGCTGATGTTGCTATCTCCCTGCTGCTGTTTATTGTTTGCTTCCGAAGCCTGATACTATTCTGGACGTACTACTGAGCTTTCGTTTTCTCCTGCTGAAAATACTCCTCCAGGGAAAAGGTATCCTTTACCCTGATACCCCTGGGCGTTTCTTTTACAGTGCAACATTCATGGGATATATCATGCTCAAAGAAGAGAATATAATCGTTCTTCAGCGCTTCTTCCAGAAACTCTTCTTTTTCTTTGAGGGTTTCCAGGGGCTGAACATCATAACTCATGTTCCATGCCAATGGAATGTGTGCTGTCGAAGGGATCAAATCCCCCATAAATACTACCGTTTTACCTGAATATTGAATGAATGGGATTACCTGTCCGATCGTATGTCCATTGTATATTCTCACATCAAAACCAGGGTAAAGGGTCTGGTTCTTTTCAATAAATTTTAACTGACCGCTTTCCATCATCGGCATCAAGTTCTCATTCAGAAAGGCATCTGCTTCCCGCCTGTTCGGATTCATTGCCGATTCCCATTGTTGGCGCGAAACCCAGTAGGTTGCATTGGGAAATGTGAGCTCAAATCCAGACCTGTCCGAATTATACTGAACTCCACCTCCACAATGATCAGCATGAAGATGGGTGAGAACCATATCGGTAATATCATGACGGGTATAACCATATTTGCCTAATGCCTCGTCAATACCCAACCCACCATGCAGATGAACATGGCTGAAATATTTTTCATCCTGCTTGTCTCCATATCCGTTGTCAACCAGTATCTTTTGCTCTCCCGTGTCCACAAGTATTGATCGCAATGCCCAGCTACACAGATTCTCTTCATCGGACGGATACTGTTTGTTCCATATGACTTTGGGAACTACTCCAAACATGGCTCCTCCGTCAATCTTGAAATCACTGATATGTATTGAATAGACTTTCATCGTACCAACAATGTTAAAAATACAGGTGGCAAAGATAGAATTTTTATTGAACATTTGTAAGTTTATTAAGTTTACTTAACTTTGTATTTAAATATACTTAAGTTATGTCTGTATCTACTGATAATTTTCTTAAAGCCATTTACAAGATCAAAGCAGAAGAGATGAAGAGTGCCAATAGCACGAGGCTGGCGGAGCAATTAAACATTTCCAATGCTGCTGTAACAGACATGGCAAAAAGTCTTGCAAGGAAAGGAATGGTAAAATACAGAAAATACAAAGCAATAGAACTGACTGCAGAAGGGGAGCTCAGGGCTCTTAAGATAATCAGGAAACACCGATTATGGGAACTTTTCCTGATGCGGGTACTGGGTTATTCATGGCACGAAGTTCACCAGGATGCGGAGATGCTTGAACACCAAACTTCCGATCGTCTTCTGGAAAGGCTTGATCAATATCTGGGGCAACCGGCATTTGATCCACACGGGGAACCGATACCGGATAAACAGGGGAACATTACTGAATCGGAGGGTCTGCTGAAACTTACAGATTGCCTGGAGGGTAAGCAGTACAATATTGTAAAGATCAATCCAGGAACAGATGAGATCACATTGTTTTTCAAGGAAAACGGGGTTCAGCTTGGGCAAAAACTTTTCTTGAGGAAGAAATATAACGATATCTTTGAGATTCTACTTGAAAAGACAAAGATGGTCATTCCGGGATCAATTGCCGGAAATATATACGTAACATCGTAACACCATTTCAAACATGGAAACGGGATCAGTACTTTTTGCATTCTTACTAACGCTTTTTGCAGGCTTATCCACTGGTATTGGAAGTGCTATTGCTTTTTTTGCGAAGAGAACAAACACCAAATTTTTATCGCTATCTCTTGGCTTTTCCGCTGGGGTTATGATCTATGTTTCGTTTGTTGAGATCCTGAAAAAATCCAGCGAGGCACTGGTGAATGAATTGGGAGAGACCGGTGGCTGGTGGGTAACGGTAATTTCATTCTTTGGAGGGATATTGCTGATCGCGATCATAGACAAGATCATACCCTCTCATGAAAATCCGCATGAGATACGATCCGTTGAGGATATTGGTACAGCCGCACAGGACAAAAATCAGAAATTGATGCGGATGGGGCTTTTTACAGCGCTTGCCATTGCCATTCATAATTTCCCGGAAGGTTTGGCAACGTTTACAGCCGCTCTGACAGATCCCAGCATAGGGATTGCTATTGCCGTTGCCATAGCCATCCATAACATACCGGAAGGAATTGCAGTATCTGTCCCGATATTTTATGCAACCGGCAACAAAAAGAAGGCATTCATTCACTCCTTTTTATCCGGATTAGCAGAACCTGTTGGAGCAATGATCGGATACCTTATCCTCATGCCGTTTATGAGTGAACTGGTATTTGGAATTTTATTTGGAGTTGTGGCCGGGATCATGGTCTTTATATCCTTTGACGAACTGCTACCTGCTGCGAGAGAATACGGTGAACACCATGTTTCAGTTTATGGATTAATTGGGGGTATGGCTGTTATGGCTATTAGTTTGCTGCTATTCTTATGAACATGCTCAATATCAGGTTTTTTTTACTGTTGCTTGTATTGATTCCCCGTTTAATTTTTAAGAAATTTGTTGACTGGCAAAAAAAATATTTTACCTTTGCAATCCCAACTTTGGGATAGCTTTTATGGTCCGTTCGTCTAGGGGTTAGGACGCCAGGTTTTCATCCTGGTAACAGGGGTTCGATTCCCCTACGGACTACAACAAATTTAAACAATACATTATGGCAAATCATCCATCGGTAAAAAAACGCATACGACAAAACGAAAGTATACGATTGCGGAACAGGTATTATGCTAGAACTACACGTAATGCCATTAAGAAACTTCGAAACACAAAAGAAAAGAAAGAGGCCGAAGAGATCTATAGCAAAGTTTCATCAATGATCGATAAGCTTGCAAAGCAACATGTAATTCACCACAATAAAGCGGCGAATTTAAAATCGAAACTGGCCAAACACATCAGTAGCTTATAATGTTTCCTATCTAAAAAAAAGCCTTCCCAGTTTGAGAAGGCTTTTTTTTTATGTATCTACCAATTATTTCTGTATTTTTATTATGACAACACGAAGGTACCGTCAGATCCAACATGGGAGATTATAAAAACCTGCGCATAAAGGAGTGGGCACTTGAAGATCGTCCAAGGGAAAAGTTGCTGAATAAAGGAATCGGCAGCCTGAGCGATGCCGAGTTGATCGCTATTTTAATTGGTTCCGGTAGTAAAAATGAAACAGCTGTGGAGCTGGCGAAGAAAATTCTTAATACGGTTCAGAACAGCCTGAATGAACTTGGGAAATTAAATGTTGATGATCTTCAGAGACTAAAAGGCATTGGTGAAGCAAAAGCCATCACAATCATTGCTGCGCTTGAGCTTGGCAGAAGAAGAAAGCTTGCTGAAATAAAAAACAAGAAAAAGATCACGGGAAGCAGGGATGTGTTCGAGTTTTTTCAGCCTCTCCTGGGGGACCTGCCTCATGAAGAGTTTTGGATCCTTTTGCTCAACCGGTCAAACAGAGTCCTCGATCAGCATAAAATCAGCCAGGGTGGAATTTCCGGTACCGTGATCGATATACGGATGATATTGAAAAATGCGATTGATAAACTGGCCTGTTCCCTGATTCTCTGTCATAACCATCCTTCAGGGAATCTTCAACCCAGTGATTCGGACATAAAAATTACCACCAAGTTGAAAGAGGCAGCTCAGATCATGGATATTCAGGTTCTTGATCACCTGATTGTCACTGATAATAACTATTTTAGCTTTGCCGATGAAGGAATTTTATAATTAAAAACAATCCATTTTGAACATTCAAATTCTTTCACAGGAAGAGATTGATTATAAGAAATGGGATAAGTGTATCGACTCATCCCTGAATGGAACTGTTTTTGGCCATTCCTGGTACCTTAACCTGGTATGTGAAAACTGGGGAGCACTCGTATTGGACAATTACGAAACCATCATGCCGCTTCCCCTGGGTAGCATGTTTAACAACCCGGTTGTCATTTCACCCTGCCTTGCTCCCCAGCTTGGTGTTTTTTCTCCCCGGCTGCCTGCCCCTGAGATAATCGATGCTTTTCTCTCTTTACTCCGGTCCAGGTTTAGATACATAAGAATTGGATTGAATAAGTACAACCTGATCAGTGATGAGACATTCAAAATAAAGACAGCCCGGTCATACAACCTGGATCTTATTCATTCCCATTCTAAACTTTTCCAGGCATATACCAGAGAGACAAAGCAAATAATTCAAACCGGATTATCCAATAAGGTGACCGTAATGAATGGAGTTCCTTTCCGGGAATTCATCCGCTTTTACCAGTCTCTTTGCAATGGATCCTCCAAAATCAACAAGGAGAACTTTTACAATACCTTACGAAGAGTGATCTCATTCTCAATCCTGCACCATCTCGGCGAATTGTATGGAGCCTATTCCGCAGAAAATAACCTCATCGCAGCAGCCTTTGTAATCAGGACTTCTCAACGAATTATCCTTCTTGCTTCTGCCATGCAACATGATTCATCAGGAATATCTGCCTTTTCAATTCTTCTGGACCACCTGTTGAAACAATATGCAGAAAAAAAACTGACCATAGATTTTGAAATTCTGCCATGTCCGGGAAGGTACCTGCAAATGGGCAAATCCTTTTCAGATAAAATGGAATTCATGCACCTGTTCGATTCAGTTTACACAGGATTCGGTGCCAAAATATTCAATTACCCCATCATTCTTTATAATCAGCTCCCCTGGCATAGTAAACTGTTCGAGAAGGTCCATCACATGACCTCAGACACCACCGCCAGCATTACGATCTGAATATCCTGACATCCGAGGTGTCTTTGCATTGAGTTAATAATTGCTCGAGGGTAGTATTAAGTACGGGATGCCGTAAAGAAGGAACCAGCTCACATAATGGGATTAAAACAAATCTTCGCTCCGCCAATCTGGGATGAGGGATAACCAGTGTTTCGGTGTTTATGATGAAATCATCATAGAAGAGGAGATCTATATCTATACTCCGTGCAGAGTATCTCTTGTCATTTCTGGTCCTTCCAAGTTTCTTTTCAAGGTCAAGCAAATGACGCAAAAGGTTTTCAGAATCAAGCGGTGTTTCGATCTCGAGAACCTGGTTCAGGAATTCGACCGGATGGTCAAATCCCCAGGGTGCAGTTTCATAAATGGACGACTGATTCACAACGGATCCAATCTCTTCATGGATGGTATTGAGAGCCCGCTCAAGCATTTGTAACCGGTCGCCCTGGTTACTTCCTATGATTAAATACGCCCTTGCCATGGGGATATCGTTTTTTGTTCAAACGATGCAAAATGAAGAATAATTCGTTAATTTATAAAGATTAATCTTTTAATTTCGATAAACCCGCTATCTTTTTCTAAATGACCCTATTTTTATTTTCACCATAAGGTTCTAAATTTGCATTCACCACATTTTAAATACCAACCTATGAAAAATTTCTTGAAATATACACTCGCCACCATTGTTGGTGTGATCCTGTCATCATTCATCCTGTTCCTTCTGTCCTTTGGTCTCTTGGGAGCAATGATTTCTGCCGGAGATAAGCCGGTAATTGTCCAGTCCAATTCTATTCTTGTTTTGCCAATAAAACAGGACATTCCCGATCGGGGATCAAAAAATCCCTGGGGAAATTTCAATCCCTTAACCATGTCATTTTCTCCCCAAATTGGATTGAATGAAATCCTGGATAATATTGAGAAGGCAAAAACGGACGAAAACATCAAGGGCATTTATCTCGAAACCGGTATGGTTTCTCCCGGAATATCGACCACCTATGAGATACGGAATGCACTGCTTGATTTCAAAAAATCAGGCAAGTTCATTCTTTGCTATAGCAACGATCTGCTGCCTCAGTCTACATATTATCTGGGAACGGTAGCCGACAGTCTTTTTCTTAATCCTTCCGGTGTGTTTCAATTTTTCGGATTGCGTTCCGAGATCACGTTTTACAAAAATGCTTTGGATAAACTGGGCATAGAAATGCAGATTGTCAGGCATGGAAAGTTTAAGAGTGCTGTTGAACCTTACATCAATGAAAGGATGAGCAAGGAGAGCCGGGATCAAACCCTCAGTCTTATAAGGCCCATTTGGAATGAAATGTTGAATGGTATATCGGAAGAACGTGGATTGACGACCGTCCAATTGAATGAACTGGCAGATAACCTGGTTATTAATTCTGCTGAAGCAGCTATTCAGGAATCGTTGGTTGATGGATTGAGATATTATGATGAAATACTGGATATCCTGAAAGAACTCTCAGGAATCGAGCGTGATAAAAAACTTCGCCTGGTCAGTATGACAAACTATTCAAAAGTTCCTGAAAAAAGGCAGCACAAGGGATTGGCTAAGGACAAAATCGCCATGATCTATGCATCCGGGATCATCACTTTCGGGGAGGAAAATGAAGCGGGAATTGGAGCCACTAACTTTTCAAGGGTAATCCGTAAAGCCCGGGAGGATTCATCGATAAAAGCCATCGTCCTGCGCATCAACTCCCCCGGGGGTATCTCTATCGCTGCAGACCAGATCTGGAGAGAAGTCGAACTCGCCAGCCGTGTAAAACCGGTGATTGCGTCTATGGGTAATGTTGCTGCTTCCGGAGGATATTATATAGCAGCACCTGCCGACACGATCCTGGCAAATCCTACAACCATTACCGGATCAATCGGGGCTTTTGCAACAATCCCGAATGCCCAGAAATTATTGAATGATAAACTCGGTATCACCTTCGATGTGGTGAAAACAAATCAATACGCCGACTTTGGATCATTTTACAGACCCTTGAACAATGCTGAAAAAGAGTATCTTCAAGCCGGGATCGAAAAGACCTATGATGATTTTGTGTCCCGTGTAGCTCTGGGACGTAATATGACGAAAGAAGCTGTTGATTCCATTGGTCAGGGACGTGTCTGGAGTGGTATTGATGCACAAAAAATAGGATTGGTAGACCGCATGGGCGGGTTGACCGATGCGATAGCACTTGCAGCTGAAATGGCCGGACTGGATCACTACCGGATCATTTCACTTCCGGCACAGGAAGATCCCTATCAGAAACTAATTAAAGAGTTATCCGGGAATATCAGGGCATCCATCCTGAAGAAAGAACTTGGAGCATCATACAGCTATTATCAGGATCTCAAAGAACTGGTTGAAAATAATGGAATTCAGATGAGAATGCCCTACTTCCTTGAGGTTTATTAAGCCCCCTCCAATGAATCCCGTAAGGTATAATACGTTGCGTTATCTATTGGCTCCCTTTTCACCATTCTTCGGATTGATTGTCGCTGTCCGCAATAGATTATATGATTACAATATTCTGAATTCAACCGAGTTCAGACTCCCAATCATCTCCATTGGGAATATTACTGTTGGAGGTACGGGGAAAACACCGCACGTAGAATACCTGATATCGTTGCTTGATGGTGAATTCAATGTGGCGACACTGAGCCGGGGTTATAAACGGCAGACACGGAATTTCGTTCTTGCAACTCCCGAATCAACTGCCGAAGAGATCGGTGATGAACCAAAACAGATCAATCGAAAATTTCCAGACATCAACGTGGCAGTTGACTCAAACAGGGTTCGTGGAATCAGGAAATTGATGGCCGATTTCAAAGAGTTGAATCTGATCATTTTAGATGATGCATTCCAGCACCGGTCAATAACACCGGGCCTTTCTATACTGCTGATCGATTATAACCGCCCGCTTTCCGGCGACCACCTTCTGCCATTGGGTAACCTGCGGGAAAATCCCAGTGAAAAACGGCGTGCACACATCATCATTGTCACCAAATGTCCCCCGAAGCTTAAACCCATAGAGCGTCGGCTTGTTGTTAAAGACCTCAATCCATTCCCTTATCAAACCCTCTATTTTACAACCATGATTTATGGTGAATTCTACCCCGTTTTTGAAAGCATTGCCCCCCACTTAACAAAAAACGAATGCAAAAAAGAGAAATACCGGCTTCATATGGTCACCGGCATTGTTAACAGCCGCCCCATGAAAAAACACCTCAGGGGAATATCTCCGAAAATTACAGAATCAAAATACCCCGATCACCATGACTATTCGATCAAGGACTTGGATGATATAGCATCTGAATTTGAAAAGATCGATCACGATAAAAAAATCATCATCACCACAGAAAAAGATGCCATGCGATTCCAGTCCCTGAAGGATATAAAAGATACCCTGAAAAAAAATATGTATTACATTCCCGTTGGTGTTCAATTCCTTGATGATGAGGGAGAAAATTTCAATAACCAGATAATAAGTTATGTTAGAAAAAATAAAAGAGACAGCATCCTATATAAAAAAGAAAACTGATTTCCAACCCGAAGTTGGGATTGTGCTGGGTACCGGGCTTGGTGGATTGGTGAATGAAATCGATATTCACTATGAACGGGATTACCAGGCTATTCCAAATTTCCCGGTATCAACGGTTGAAGGGCATAAGGGGAAATTAATATTTGGCCTGCTGGGCAAAAAGAAAGTGGTTGCCATGCAGGGCCGGTTTCATTATTATGAAGGGTATACTGTACATCAAATTACCTTCCCGATACGTGTACTGAAACAGTTGGGAATCAACTACCTTTTTCTTTCCAATGCAAGCGGGGGAGTGAATCCTGAATACAACATAGGAGATCTTATGGTGCTTGAGGATCATATCAATCTGCTGCCCAACCCGTTAATCGGATATCATCACGAAGAGTTTGGCCCCCGATTCCCGGATATGGGCAATACATACTCTCCCGAACTGATTGCCCGGGCGGAACAAATCGCTGCAAAACATGATATCCCCCTGAAAAAAGGGGTCTATACTGCCACTACAGGACCCACCTATGAAACAGCGTCGGAGTACAGGTACTTCCGGATCATTGGTTCCGACACGGTAGGTATGTCAACCGTACCCGAGACAATCGTTGCTCACCAGATGGGAATCCCCTGTTTTGCCATTTCAATTATTACTGATCTCGGTGTCCCGGGTAAAATAGAAAAAATTACCCATGAGGGAGTGCAGGAAGTGGCTGAAAGAGCGGAAGAAAAAATGACACGGATCATGAAAGAGTTGATTGAATCCTTATAATGATTAGCTTTGCAGGATTACTCAGTCCATCCAGATCCTGATGAGCAGTCCGAAAAAATTTCAGTTTGCCAATGTCTTCTCCCTTTCCGCTGCCCACCTTATCCACGATATATACACCTCTTTTCTTGCCCCCATTCTTCCCCTGCTCATTGAAAAATTATCGATGAGCCTGTCCCTGGCAGGACTGCTATCCGTTATTCAAAGAATTCCTTCCCTATTCAATCCCCTGATCGGGATTCTTGCTGAAAAAATGAGGATCAGGTTCCTGGTAATCTTTGCTCCGGCCTTCACAACCATTGCCATGAGCCTGATCGGTGTGGCACCCGTTTATATCATCCTGGCAGTATTGCTTTTCGTCAGTGGAATCAGTTCAACACTTTTCCATGTTCCGGCTCCGGTTATGATCAAACAGGTAGCCGGACCCCGATTGGGTAAAGGAATGAGCTATTTTATGCTTGGAGGAGAACTTGCCAGGACATTGGGTCCTCTGATTATCGTTGCTACTGTTGAAACCTGGGGCCTGAACGGATCACTCAGATTAATTCCTTTCGGTATTATCTCTTCCTTTATTCTCTATTTCAGGTTGAAAGACATTGAGATAAGGAAGGATTTTAAGAAAAATCCACTGGCGATTGGCTACAAATCGACCTTTCTGAAATTTTTGCCGGTTTTTATCAGCCTCGGAGGGATTACCCTGTTCAGGGCAGGAATGAAAGCCGCATTAACACTCTACCTTCCGGTATATCTTATGGAAAAAGAGTCGAGCCTCTGGTTTGCTGGCATTTCCTTATCCCTGCTCCAGCTTGCCGGTGCAATCGGAACCTACCTTTCAGGAACCATTTCCGACAGGATCGGAAGACGAATGACACTGGTGATCATCACCATTATCTCACCATTCCTCATGTGGATATTCATCTCCATGAAAGCTACGAATACGCTCCCTCTCCTGATCCTGATCGGATTGTTTCTCGTGGCACCTACTTCTGTTAATCTGGCGATCGTGCATGAAATGGATACCGAGCATACCGCTTTTGTAAACAGCATTTACATGACAATCAATTTTGTTATGAGCTCGCTGATGCTCCTGCTTGTGGGAGTTTCCTGGGATTTAATCGGGCCTGATCTGACTTACAAGCTTTCAGCTGGCATAGCATTCATTGCTATTTTCTTTGCATTACGGGTACCCGGAAAAAAACAGCAGGGTATTGAACCGTCCAAACCAATACAGAATCCGGTAAATAAATAAAAGAGGAGCTCACGGGATCAATTTCTTCGCCAGAACACAGGTCCTCTTATACCGCCTCACATTTCCTTTCAAATCATAAATTTCAATGAAAAAAAGATAGATCCCCATATTCGATAACCGGTTTGAATCACTAATCCCATCCCAGGTAAATGATCCTTCCCTGCCCAGTAGCTCATTGTTAACTAATTTCCTTACAATCCTGCCACGGGCATCAAAAATGATAACTGTTGCAACATAACCGGGTTGATCAAATTGGTAGAAAAGCTGAACAACATCATGATACCCGTCATTATCCGGAGAAAATAGTTCCGGTTCAATGCGTATTCGGTCGGATAGTTCGGCAGGATCTTCGATATGCTGCGAATTTTCATAGGCTGGTGTACCGAAACCGTAATTCTCCGATGCAGAGTGCCAGTTGGTTGGATCCTGGGTTGGTCTTGATTGGCTGATTCGCTCGAGTGATATGCCTTCCACAATCCGAAGCAGTGGGAAATGCATCTCTTCATGATACCGGAATTCATCGATAATATTCAACCACTGATCGATTAAAACCACCCTCCCCTCATCGTTAGGGAACGAAGGCATTTTTTCAAGATCGATGAATCCCCAGGGATTGGGAGTATAATACTGTTCAAACACTTTGCCTGCATCAATGCTGAACACAAAATATTCTCCCGGGAAAAAGAGATAAGGATACTCTGTTATGGGAAGAATGGTTATTAAAACCCCTGTTTTTTCATCCCGGCTGGCTATTCTAAGCTCGCTGAAATCCAGGATCTTAGTCGAACGGTTAAACACCTCAACGTAATCTACTCCATCGAGAAATGGATTGAATAAGACCTCATTGATTACTATATCCAGGCTATCCATCCTTCCAGGATATCCAAACCTTCGCGAATCCAAAGAGCCGATCAGATTTCCTGTACAATCTGTGAATGGGTTGCCAACGATAATCTCATAAACTGTTCCCGATTCGAATATTCGATTGAAGTGGAGTATAACAGACTGGTAATCAGGAGCAATCAGCCAGACCGTTTCCGGATTTCCCATACCATTGTCAACCGTAAAGGCCTGCTGATCCAGTGCATTTGCACTATCAAACGGTTCGTTAAAGTAGAGGAATAGCGAGGTATCCGATAACAGATAGGCATTTAAAAGCAGGGGTGGGTCCAGATCCGGATTATCACCCCATACCGAATTTTTCTGTCCCGGAGTCCCACCCCTGACATCACTGGAAGCTTTCCAGTTATTCTCTCCACCACAGGGATTGTTGGGATCGATTTGCTCAAGGGACCAGCCACCATCGGCTTTGTATTCGTCTCCATACCATTCGTCACTATAGGTAACCGATGAAATGATCATCTCCTTTTCATTCCGTAAAGTGATCGACTGCCCGGTATTTAACAGGGAAGGAAACCCGTAAATTCCATGAACAGAACCATAAGAATGATACTCCTGAACCACTGCATCGGAACAGAGGATGAGGTAATCCAATCCAGCCAGTTCTATGCCCTCTAACGTGTATACCGAACTACCCACCTGCAGTGACCATCCATTGATAATAACCGCATAAGCGGTGTTGTTAAAAATTTCGATATACTCAAATTCCGGAAGCCCGATTGAAGGTACAGGATCAGCCATAATCTCATTGATCAGAACATCATAGGGTCGGATAACATGGTAGGTGAACTCTGCAAAATCCGGTTCCATGACATTGCCAAAAAGATCCTCAACATGTTCAATATTCAATTTGTATATTGTATTATCCAGAAAATCCGTTTGTGCCAGCAAGTGCACTTTTTCCGGTTCAGTAAGTGATGCATTAACCGGGTTCCCAATGAGTTCATCAATGGTGTAGTTCAATGGATTTGTTGCAGTTACCGGATCAACCGGCTCGGTAAATACAACTTCAAGGGCAGTTGACGATAAAACATGAATCTTTTCGATTCCCGGTTTAATGGTATCCACTATGATAAAGCCATCGATGGAAATATCGTCCAGCCAGAGTTTCATGTCCTGCGAAAGGGAATATTTATAGTAGATACCAAAATGATTGAAAAGAGACCATTCTGAATCCGTTACCGTACCCAATGAAAATAAGTGTTCAAACCCTCCTGTGGTATCCATCATCACCTCCCATAATCCTGTTTTCGATCGCAAAACCTGGAATCCAATCGTCTGTGTAATCGACACATGCTCCTCCCAGTTAAAACCGGTATTCAGGATTTCATCGGCTGATCCGGAGGAAATTTTCCATAGTTTAATATGATCATCTGTCCCCTTGTAGTTCACACCCAGTACATACCCGTTCGTTGATCCTGCTGGGTGCATCTCCCCGGCAGACTGATCCGAAATAAGAAAGATGCTCCAGTGGTTTGGGCCAGAAGGAGTATATCCATGTCTTATTTTAAATCGCCAGGTGGTTGTGCCCGAATCAATACTGATCGTGTAAATCGGATGCGAAATCTGATCGTGATCGGCAGCCGTATTGTCATAAGTGTGGTGCAGCGATAAATTTCCGGCTATGGGATCATCTGCAGAAGCACCCCATCGCAGTTCGGCACTCTCTTGCCAGCCAGCAAGGGTGCCACTTTCAAAATCTTCATTCAATTGTGCAGATGCAGCAAAGGAAATCAGCAACAACAAATAGGCAAGTTTCTTCATCAATGTGAGAAATAAAACAGAAAATCCGCTAATTTTATGGACTGAATGCGTTCGACTTTCCGCTAAACCTTCAGATTACAAATTAACAATAATCCATGAATTATGAAAGTAGCAGTTGTAGGAGTAACGGGCCTGGTGGGTCAGATGATGGTTAACATTCTTGAGGAACGGGATTTCCCAGTGACAGAGCTGATCCCGATTGCATCGGAGGGGTCCCTCGGCAAAGAGGTCAGGTTCCGAAACAAGGCATACCAGGTGATCCCTGTTGATGAAGGCATAAGCCATTGCTCCGACCTTGCCCTTTTTTCAGCCGGTGCTGATATATCCCTGAAATATGCGCCAATGTTTGCAGAAAAAGGCACAACGGTGATCGATAACTCATCTGCCTGGAGGATGGATGAAGGGAAAAAGCTGATTATACCGGAAATAAACGGTCATCTGCTTACAGAAAATGACAAAATCATTTCAAATCCCAATTGCTCAACCATTCAACTGTTGATGATCCTGGCTCCACTTCATCAGCTATATCACATACGGCGAATTGTCATTTCAACCTACCAATCCGTGAGTGGTACCGGTATTTCAGCGATCAAACAACTGGAAAATGAACGGGCCGGAATTCAGGGAGAAATGTGTTATCCCTATCCCATTGATAAAAACTGCCTTCCACACTGTGATCATTTTACGGATAATGGTTATACCCGGGAAGAGATGAAACTGGTGGATGAGACCCATAAAATCCTGGATGACCCCCGGATCAGAATTACTGCCACAGCAGTAAGAGTGCCGGTAATGGTTGGGCATTCTGAATCAGTGAACGTAGAATTCGACCGTGATTACGACCTGGTAAAGATCCGGGAGGTTCTATCCCATACCCGCGGGGTGACTGTGGTTGACGATCCGCAAAATAATAAATACCCGATGCCCATTCATTCAGAGGGTAAGGATGCAGTATTTGTTGGACGCATTCGAAGGGATTTATCGGCCAAAAATGCCATGAACCTTTGGATTGTTGCTGACAACCTGCGAAAAGGTGCAGCAACCAATGCGGTTCAGATTGGAGAATGTTTACTACACAACCACTTGATTTAATCCGCATTATTCATACAAAAACGGAGCCTCTGGTCAGTAAAGAAAATCATTGAAGGGATAGCGTTCAACATGGATCTTTTTGACCTGTTGATAAAGGACATCCTTTAGCTCACTGATATTGGTTTTATGAAGGGCTGAAATAAAGATTGAGGAGGCATTATTCTTTGCCATCCAGGTGTTTTTCAACTCCTGGAGTGAAAGGTTTTCCCTGGAAACCGGAGTGAGATCATCCGCCTCCTTCTCAATGAAATGGTATGCATCGATCTTATTGAAGACCAGGTAAGTCGGTCTATTTAACGCACCCAGGTCCTGCAAGGTTTGATGAACAATATTGATCTGTTCTTCGAAATTTGGATGGGAGATATCCACTACATGAAGCAGCATATCAGCTTCCCTCACTTCATCCAGGGTAGATTTGAACGATTCAACAAGGTGGTGCGGAAGTTTCCGGATGAAACCAACGGTATCTGACAGGAGAAACGGTAAATTATCAATTATTACCTTGCGGACTGTCGTATCCAGTGTAGCAAACAGTTTATTCTCAGCAAGCAGGTCAGTCTTACTCATCAGGTTCATGATGGTTGATTTACCCACATTAGTATATCCAACCAGTGCAACCCGGACCAGTTTCCCCCTGTGTTTTCGTTGAATTTCCTTCTGTTTATCAATTTTTTCAAGTTTATGTTGGAGCCGGGCTATTTTATCCCGGATTATTCTGCGGTCAGTCTCTATTTCTGTTTCGCCGGGTCCACGCAGTCCGATTCCTCCCCTCTGTCTTTCCAGGTGAGTCCACATTCGTGTTAACCGGGGGAGGAGATATTGATATTGTGCCAGTTCAACCTGCGTTTTTGCATGCGCCGTTTTAGCCCGCTTGGCAAATATATCCAGGATCAGGTTGGTCCTGTCCAGAATTCTTCGTTTCAGCACCCGCTCCACATTCCTTATCTGGCTTGGTGAAAGCTCGTCATCAAAGATTACCAGATCAATGTTCTCCTTCTTCACATAATCTTCGATTTCAGCCAGTTTCCCGCTCCCAACATAGGTTTTCGGGTTGGGTATGTCAAGCCGTTGTATAAATTTATAGATGGGATTTGCACCAGCCGTTTCAGTCAGGAAAGCCAGTTCATTAAGAAATTCATTCACCTCACGGTCATTCTGATCCTGTCCCGCCACTCCAATTAAAACGGCAGATTCCTGTTCTGGTTTGGTTATGTGGGGATCCGGCATGCTACACTATATCATTTTATATTCTTGAAAAATTGTCGGAATATTACAGATAATCAGTTGACATTTAAAATTCAGTGCCGATCAACGAAGTCCGTTTACCGATACTGGCCCTGTGGAATAATGCCTTGCTGTAAAAGCTCCGCTTTTATTTCACGGGGCGGGCCCTGTGAAATAGTGGCACAGCCACTAATGTGAAACATTATTTCACGGGGCGGGTTTCGTAACCGAGAAACGAAACACGAATCAGCTGGGTTCAGCCTGAGAGGTAGCGTTAATTTATATACCTTCTATTCCGCATGAGAATATCACGGATTGCCAGTTTCAGGGTCTCACTGCACTGGAATATCATATCAAAGTCATTTGGAAAAGGCAGTGGCTCCACTTCAACCAGCTCAAGGGTTTCAGCATCCAGTGCTCCCAGATCCCCTATTGCACGGGCAGAGAGGTGTTCAAAAACCGTTTCCGCACCGATTGGATCTTTCTTCAGCAGGTTTTGAGGATTCATTTGAAAGATCTCAACATCTCCGTCGATCCTGACTGCTTTATGCTGCATGCTCTCAATTACCGTGCAGCTTAAGGTTTTGAATTTTTTAAGCTTGATATCATTCCCCACGGAGTCTTTCATCACATTGCCATTTTTATCCAGTACATATTCAAATCCATCTTCTACCTCCCGTTTTACGATTCGGTCTTTATCTTCAACTACTTCAGGAGAAACAGCTATGTTTTTTAAATTGATATAGACCAGGTAGTCATATTCGATATTATCATCCAGGTGACGGGTATGGTATTCCACCCATTCGCTGTTCAAACGCTGATGATCAATGGCAAGGAGATCCTCTTCAAACTCCTGTGAAAGCTTTAACATTGTCTTATTCTCGACCGTTACCAGTACCCGGCTCATCCCGTTGTATCGGGTTTCTGCCAGCAACTGATCAATATTTTCATAATCGCCCCAGTACTGTTTAACCTTTGAAAACTCATAATAGGCCTGCCTGTATGCATCCTTTGTGTTGTTTTCCAGCAATTTTTGACCATGGGCAAAGAAATATTCTGCAGCTTTATGTTTCGCCTCTACGATCTCGCTGTCATAATCAACATAATCGTATGTAATGGTTCTGTTTCCCAGTTGCAGGGGCAGTACTGTTCTAACCATGGTTTGCCTATCCTTTAAACGGAGGTAGTTATTCAGGATTTCTTCCCAGGTATTCGGATTGCCATCCATTTTCAGAAATTTGATTCGCTCGAGGTCTTGCTCATTTGCGATCTGGTACGATTTCTCGAGGACGAGAATATCATCCTCACTCTCCGGATCCTTCATCAACTTTTTTACCGCTTTGTCAATTGCAGCATCATAATTTCCTCTCTGGAGTTGTTTCTTCGAAGATCCGCATCCGGCAAGGAAAAGTGCAATAATCAATAAATAAATGATTCGTTTCATGATTGATAGTTTTTTACTTCCTGACAACTAAATTAACCATAAATGGATAAATATCATAATGAAAAAGTAGAACAAAAAACCCTGACCAAATGATCAGGGCTCAGTTCATCTGTTTTCGGATTACTGAAGGACAAAGACGATTGGGAAAGTATACGCCACCCTCACCGGTTTACCCCGCTGTTTTCCGGGTGCCCATTTGGGTGAGGCAGAGACGACGCGTATGGCTTCCTTATCCAGGGCGGGATCGACACCACGAACCACCTCAACTTTATTTACACTTCCATCCGGTTCCACTACGAACTGGACGAACACCCTTCCGCTAATTCCGTTTTCAGCAGCAATTTCCGGGTACCTGAGGTTTTTAGCGATCCACTCCCTGAAACCTTCCTGTCCCTTCCCCTGGAAACTTGGCATATCTTCAACGATAAAGAAAATCGGTGCTTCCTCTTCCTCCTCCTCATCTTCAACCACAAAGTCGATGATCTCAACCTCTGTTTCCATATCGATCTCGGTATCTTCCAGGATCAATTCATCCTCAATTTCAACATCATCTTCAACGATGTTAAGGATTTCTGTCACCTTGGGTGGCTCGGGTGGCCGTTCTGGTTCAGGTTGTTCCTGACGCGTGATGGGGATGATCTCCTCTTCAACGTCTTCAGCACCTCCAATATCAAATTCATTCCTTGATAAACCCGTGCTGGTCCATTCGAAGGCTATCAGTACAAGAGACAATACGATAACCAACCCCAACTGAAAGAATACCCCTTTACTTTTTTCCAGGTTAGCTTGATCGGTTTTTTTCAGTTCCATTTTTGTTTAATTTTAAGCCTCTAAAAATAAGGAATTCTCACAATATTTTCAAAACAAAAAGAGAAAAGAATGGATAAATTCTTCTTTTTGTCCAAATAGAGCCTCTTCCCTGAATGCAATGAAATAACAAACAGGGATCAGTTAAAGTAACACTCCAGTAAATAATACGCAAAAATCGTACCTAAAGATGGATGATCACTTCCCATCCACCTTTTTCCTGAAAAATCAGATTTTTTTTTAATTTTGCAATCTGAAATTGGGGATATAGCTCAGCTGGCTAGAGCGTTTGACTGGCAGTCAAGAGGTCAGGGGTTCGACTCCCCTTATCTCCACCTCCGCCCTCCGTAGCCTTGGCGAAGGAGGGTTGTTGATTCATATAGAACTTACCAAACCTCGCTAAATCTACTACGGGCTACAGTCGACGCAGTCCACGGAAGAGGCCACAGAGGAATTTATGGCCTTTCTGTTATTGGTTAATAGGATTTTAAAGATGGATTTATTCACCTACAATTAACGTTTAACATTTTAACGATTAATCATTTTCCCAAATAGTTATAAATCATACATTAAAAATATTTTGTACATTTGAATTTGACTTCTTTTTTCTCGTAGCGGTGAAACGAAATCCTTGACAGGACCTGGATTGTTTATGTTGTGGCTGAATATGACGTAAGGCGTTAATTATGTTTGTAAACTGCAGGCAAAAATGACGAAATTCCCTTCGATCATTCTCCTGGTTTTCCTGTTGTTATTATCTGTATCTTCTGGGCACTCCCAGCAATCGGATCTTCTGGAATTGGCAGGTCCTTATTTAGGCCAGGAACCACCAGGCACTAAACCGGAGATTTTTGCACCGGGAATCATTTCAACCTGCAGGGAGCATAGTGCTGCCCTGTTTATACCTAATGGGGAAGAGGTTTGGTTTGGGCGAATGTTCCCGCAAAAAATCTACTTTTCAAAAAGAGTTGGTGATCAATGGTCTGAACCCAGCATAGCTCCTTTCTGTGATGACTACAACTACCTGTACCCGGTGATGTCTCCTGATGGGAATAGGATTTATTTTACCTCAGATCGTCCCACTGAACAAGGAGGTGAACCTCTTTCCAGAGGAAAGGGTGATATCTGGATGGTTGAGAGAAATTCTGAAGGGTGGAGTAATCCAAAACACCTTGATGAATATATCAATATGAGTCCACGCAATAGTTGTGGATCTCTGGCAGCAAACGGGAACTTGTACTTTACCGCAAGAACATCCAATCAGTCAACTGATATCTTTTGCGCAACACAAGTGGCAGGAGTATACACAACAGCAATAAACCTTAATACTGTCGATAGTTCAGCACCCGATCATTGCCCATTTGTCGCTCCGGATGAAAGTTTTCTGATATTTTCTTCATTCCGCGGAGGTCAGGGTCGGTCTGATCTATTTATTTGCTTTCGTAACCGTGATGGAACCTGGACAGTACCCAGGAACATGGGACCCGCGATAAACTCTGCCTTCAAGGATGAATATCCCTGTGTAACTCCCGATGGCAAGTACCTGTTTTTCAATAGTAACCGCCCGTCATCACTAAATCAAAAACCCATTGAAGATGGTCCGGGTAATATCTACTGGGTTGATGCACAAATCATCAATGATCTCAAGCAGAAAGCATTGAAATAAAAGAGTCCACATCATGAAAATAAAAACAAGATCTGCTGCATTTGTTTTATTGTGCATCTCTATGTGTTGTGGATGTGCTAAAAGAGATGACTTTACCCGATTAGCAGGCCCCTATCTTGGTCAACCTCCTCCTGGAATAAATCCGGTAATTTTCGCACCCGGACTGATATCCACACATTATGACCAGAGCTATATCGCTTTTTTGCAGGAAGCACGGGTATGTGTTTTTTCCACCGGTACAGAAAAGGGACACGAAACATATTACACCTTTGAAAAAGATGGGCATTGGACAAAGCCTCAAAGGGCGCCATTTGAAGAATTGCAGGGACATCCTAATTATACAACAGGCCCCCTCGGACAGAAGGTTTACTTCCATTCGGGAAACCTGACTCATCCGGGAGATACTCTTGAAGATGATAACATCTGGACCATTGAATGGAGCGGTTCGGGTTGGACAGAGCCGGTTTCTTTGCCGGAGCCTGCCAATTCAGAATACGGTGAAGCCTATCCTTCGGCAACAGCAGATGGTACGGTTTACTTTTTTACATGGAACCGGCCAGGAACTCAGGGAGATGATATATGGTTCAGCCGCTGTGTCAATGGACAGTACCAGGAAGCAGAACGTCTCCCCTGGCCAGTTAACACAGATTTTATTGAATATGATCCCTACATTGCACCGGATGAAAGCTTCCTTATTTTTGGATCATCCCGACCCGGTGGCTTTGGAAACAGTGACAATTATATCTGCTTCCGCAAAGAGGATGGGAGCTGGACATCACCTTTAAATCTGGGATGTCCTTACAATACATCCAGTTTTGATCTGTGCGCTAACGGAACTCCCGACGGGAAATATTTTTTCTTCATTAGCGGAAGGAAAACTGAAATCGACAAAGGTGAAACCGGATGGCAGTCCGGTCAGGAACCAGAGGAAGATGCCGATCTTTACTGGGTCGACTTCTCATTCATCAACAACCTGAGAAACGTTGTTTTCACCAAACAGAATGCCGCAGAGATCATCAAAGATGAGTACTTTGAAAATGGCATCCAGGATGCCGTCAATACTTTGAATGCACTCTATTCGGATCAAAGGGACAGCACCTATTTCCCTTCGTATGAGCTTCTTTCCCTTACGGATATCATGCTGAATGAAGGCAAGACTGAGGATGCTGATCTGTTTTGTTCAGCCCTTTATGAAATGCTGCCGAAAGACCTCATGATCAAAGAAGGTTATGCTTGCATCTGCGCCATGAATGGTCATGTTTCTAAAAGCTTTAATATTTTTGAAGAACTGGATTCGGAAGATCCCAATTTCAATCTCAGTGAGGCTCTCTCCTCTCTTGGCTACCTCTTTACTCTCTATCCGGATAAAACCCAGGATGCGCTGTCCGTGCTTCAGTTTACTGTTGAGAAATTTCCGGAAGATCCATGGGCTTATTACAGTCTTGCCCGGATTTATCGTAAGATGGGAGATTTGGATGAAGCCATTAAAAATTGTAAAAAGTCACTGGAAATCAGGCCTAGTGTAGGTGATGTTTCACAACTGTTGGAACGACTTCAGGAAGAAAAAAAACAAAAGCAGAAAAATACTTTCCCCCTCCTTACAGGTCCCTACCTCGGACAGAAACCATCGGGAACCACACCAGAGGTTTTTGCTCCCGGAATTGTATCTACGAATAACCATGTTGAGATGGGATGCGCCTGGACACCGGATGGTAAAGAACTTTACTTTGGCCGGTCCGAAACATCGGATATCGGTTCCAACTGGGCAATCTGGATGACAAGGGAAAAAGACAGCATCTGGAGTGAACCACAGGTGGTTGAATTCTCGGGTGTATTTCGCGATATTTCTCCTTTCATCACACCGGATGGAAAATACATGATCTTCTACCGGATGAATAACCAGAAAAAAGAAACACGTCAGGGCTCATGGATTGCTGACAGATCAGGTGATACATGGGGTGAACCCCGGTTTTTTATAGATGCATACTGCCTGACAACCATCGATTTTCGGATATTTTATTTTACTACAGAAAGGGATCAAACCACCGATAAAGACATTGCTCAAATGTCACTCAACGGTACAATCTTCTCAGAACCAATAAAAGTGGTGGGTGGTGTAAATTCTGATGAATGGGAAGCTCATGCAAGCATAGCACCGGATGGTAGTTTCATGCTCTTTGACCGGGTCGAAAGTACTTTTGTCAGTTTTCGTAATACAGATGGTACCTGGAGCCAGGCATATGACCTTGGTGGAAAATATCATATACCTTATCTGTCACCCGATGGGAAATATCTGTTTTTTGAATCGGGAGGTAATATCTGTTGGGTGGATGCTATATTCATTAAAGAATTGAAATCAGATGAACTGAAATAAAGGAGATTTATCATGAAAATAAAAGAAATTTTTTGTCTTTTACTGTTATTCATCATTTCAACTGCGATTTCTCAAGCTCAGGAGCAATTCCATCATTTCCCGGTTCTCAAAGGTCCCTACCTTGGCCAGAATCCACCCGGGATGACCCCTCAATTATTCGCTCCTGAAATTTTTAAGACAGAAGTCCATGGAGCACTTGTTATATCTCCCGACGGCCGGGAAATGTACTGGGATCTTATGGAAGAAGTACAAAATATCCTGTGCATGAAGATTGAAAACAATCAATGGACAAAACCGGCCGAGGTCTCTTTTAAGTCGCACTTTGGAACTGGTAATGCAACATTCTCTCCGGATGGTAAAAAACTGTTTTTTACCTCCCGGGAATCCATTGAGGGAGGGAAAAAAGGGGAAGGTGAAAACATCTGGTATGTCGACCGGCAAAACAATAGTTGGGGAAAACCAAAACCGCTTGGTCCCGTTGTAAATTCTTATCCTTTGCACTGGCAGGTCTCCGTTGCATCGAACGGGAACCTCTATTTCAGTGCAGGGGGTGATATCTATGTTGCACTACCCCAGAAAGAAAAATATAATACAGTCAGGAAAATGGGTGCAGCCATTAACACAGAACATTATGAAAGCACTCCCTATATTGCACCCAACGAAAGCTACATGATATTTAGCAGATTTGGGGGTGACCTCAGGTATGCAGACCTTTTTATTTGCTTCAAAGACCCCCAGGGAAATTGGACTGAAGCTATAAACATGGGAACCCAAATAAATTCGGAAATGCATGAGTTATGTCCAGATGTGACGCCTGATGGCAAATATCTTTTCTTTAACAGAAACTATGGCGAGAAAGGGGATCTCAGAATATTCTGGGTGTCATCAAAAATCATTGTTGAGATAAAATCTCAAGTATTAAAATAAAAATGCCATGAAAAAAATCATTCTTGTCACCTTTCTTTTCGGTGTTTTGATATCATCGTATGCATCGGCAGAGCCGATTGTGGAAGCTGCAAAGAACGGGGATCTGCATACGGTAAAAACGATTCTTGTACAGGACCCCTCGAAATTGAATGCAACTGACGAGGAGCATTACACTGCCCTTCACTGGGCCTGCATGCGTGCACACTGGAATGTTGCCAATTTTTTAATTGAAAAAGGAGCTGATTTGAACATTCAGGGCGGAGATGGTGGCGCACCACTCAACTGGGCTGCCCATCACGATAACGTCGAGATCATCAAACGGATGGTCGAAAAAGGAGCCAGCCTCAACGTCCAGAATCAATGGGGCATGACTGAACTGCACACTGCCATCTGGCGAGGCAATATTCATGTGGTGGAGTATCTGCTTGATCAGGGCTCAGACCCGATGATAAAAACGGAAGAAGGCTGGACCGCCATGCACTATGCCTTCCGTAGCGGACATGATAACATAATTGAACTCCTGCGTAGCAGAGGGCTTCCCTTCAATGTCCAGGATAACACCGGAAGGTATCCGCAACATCTCTATTTTAAAAAGCCAAAGGCCGTCAAACTATCAAATGCAGAGCTGGACGAATATATTGGTAAGTATTATATCGGAGATTATCTGCTGCTCGAAATATGGCGGGAGGGAGACCGGCTGAAGGTCATGGAGTTCGGACCCGATGAGATCTACCCCGTAGCCAGGGACTTCTTCTATTTCAAGCAGGCACCATGGACCCTGATATTCACCAGGGATGAGGATGACAACATCCTGAATGCCCAATTGTCATTCATCCGGCGCTCGTATACCATCTACAGAAAATGAATGATTAATGAACCCGAGACGCATTTTAAAGTCATGAAATATTTTGCAACTTGTATTTTTCTACTGCTCTGTTTATCTGTGTATTCACAAACAGCCTCTGATGCTTTAAAGAGCAATCATTCAAATGAATTGCAGACCATCCCGAAACATTTTGACTGGCGTGAAAATGGAATTATGACACCTGTCAAACATCAAATGAATCTGGGTTCCTGCGGTGTGTTTGCAGGTGTTGCGGTTTTTGAAGCCCTGATCAAGAAAGAAACCGGTAAAACAGTAGATCTGTCTGAACAACAAATCATCAATGGTTCACAGGATTGGGTCCCCAGTGGCATCTCCTCTGTCAATGCATTGAAATATATGGTTGAAAATGGTCTGGTTCTCGAGACACGACTTCCTTACCAGGATAGAACAACAGATCAAATACCGGATGCCCCTCCGGATTATATCCTTTCGGAATATCATTCTGTAGTTACCGATAAATTGCCCCTGGCTGAAAAAAAGAAAACGATCCAGCAAGCTGTTATAAAATACGGCCCTATAGCTACCAATATGATATTTTTTGAGGACCTGGATCGATATACAAATGGCGTGTATATCCATGACGGGATCTCAAAAGAACAGGGTGGTCACTGGGTGGTTGTTGTAGGTTGGCAAGACGATCCAGAAGTCAAGAACGGTGGATACTGGATCTGCCGTAATTCATGGGGTGAAAAATGGGGGGAGAACGGCTATTTTAACATCGCCTATGGAGAATGCGGCATTGACGATTTCTGGTTTGTGTATGGTTTATTCAATCCAAAAAAGATGATATTGAAGTGAAATCTGATACGTATAAAATGGAAGCCAGTCATGAAAATAGTTTATGTTATTCTTAATGCAATTTTAGTAACCTGCATCCCTTTTCCCGGGCTTTACGGGCAACAACTTGATGAATACTTAACTTTACTGGAGCCCCTTACCAATAAGACCTGGCAGGCGGAAATGCCACAACTTGGTGAAGGAGTTATGAGACACTGCAGGTGGAACGTGATATGGGAAGGGAAAGCTGTAAAACAAACCACTGAGATAATTAAAATCAATTTTGTAACCGAAGCATACTTTTTTTGGGATTCTGACAAACAGGAAATAGGACTGTTTTCCATAAGCAGCAATGGGAACTTTTTACACGGTTATGTAAAAGAGGAAAATGGAAAAATTCTCATGTATGGTTATGCCACTTTCCCTGATGACAAAATCGAGTTTAAAAACAGTTTTGAATTGACCGAAGAAGGTAAACTGCTTGATCAATGGTACCGATTCCAGGACGGTGAATGGAAGCCCGGTCATTCCTTTGTTTTATCCGAAAAGAAAGAGGGAAAAAAATGAAAATCCCAATTATATCAGTTATTGTCCCCCTTGTCTTCCCGCTGATGCCGACAGGGGAATGGTCTGGTCCCGATCACAGGCCAATGGAAAAGAACAAAGTAATTTTTGAAGAGGTTGGACAGTTCAATGACGGGGGAATGGCTGTAACCGTTCTGGTGGTTGAAAACTATGCGTACGTCTGTGAATTCGATAACGGCCTGGAAATACTTGATATCAGTAATCCTGCACATATCGTAAAAATAGCACAGATTGATGATGCCGAACAATCCCGTGGTATCGAGATCGTTGGAACTACTGCCTTCGTTTCCTGCAACACGAACGGATTGAAACTTTTTGACATCAGTGATCCTTCGAAACCGGTTTTTTTCGGAGAGTATAGTGACCGGGACGGAGATCCCCATCAGCTTAAGGTCGTTGTAAATACCGGATATTTAACCGAATGGAATGGCGGCTTTGATATCATTGACCTGTCTGATCCAATTAAACCTGTTCGCCTGAGCCAGTATAAGGATGATATGCTTGCATTCTCTTTGGATATCGTCGGCTCCAATGCTTTTGTTACGGGATACAGAGCGGGTCTTAAGGTTTTGGATATATCCGACAGAAAGAATCCGGTCCTTATTGGAGCTTTCAACAACGGCGGAGAAACGAATGCTCTCAAGGTTTCGGATGGTATTGCATACATCTGCGACAAGCTGCAGGGATTGGAGATTCTGGATGTGTCCGACCCATCTGATCCCCAGCTGTTGGGTACATACAAACCAGAAGGTAGTATTGTCGGTGTGAACCTTTTCGATGGCCTGGCTTTTGTCATAAACTGGGAACTTGGACTGGAAGCTATTGATGTCACTGATCCCGCTCATCCAATTAAAATCGGCTCTTTTTTTGACGGGGGAAGGCCAAATGGTATTCAGGTTGTAGGTAATTTGATTTATGTCGCCGACGGGACCGACGGATTAGAGATCATCCGGTTTAAAAAAGTTAGCGATCCAAATAAATAAATGGAAATGATTAAGCTATGAACAGGAAAACAATATATCCGGGAATACTGTTCTTCACACTATGTTTAATTTATTCAAGTGCTCAACAGGAAGGATTTCGCGATCTCACAGGCCCCTGCCTCGGCCGGAAACCACCGGGAATGACGCCGGAGGTTTTTGCACCCGACATCGTTTCATCGTCTGAAGCATTGGAATACGGAATATCGTTTACACCGGACGGAAAGGAAATCTATTTCAACAGAAGTGGTGTGGGTGTTATGGTTTGCTATCTGAGTGATACGGGCTGGTCAGCTCCGGTAAAAGCCCCCTTTTTAGAAAAATACAAAGGAGGAGCAGTCCATATCATGTATGATGGGAAACGATTGCTAATGAACCGTTATCCGGGTGTTCACGGTTTGAATGAATTAGAATTGGGTGGAATATGGTCTCTGCAAAAAACAGTCAATGGCTGGGCGAATCCGGAATTTCTAATTGAATCAGGAATGAGAGCCACTTCAACTCTTGACAGAACCATTTATACTACCGATATTTCCGGAAGGGAAGCTGGCAAAGACCGTGGTATCATTGCAAAATATGTTTATACCGATTCTGGATATCAACGGGTAGAGGACCCAGGCGGGGGCGTTAATAAAGACAGCCCTGAAGCACATCCTTTTATTGCACGGGATGAAAGTTATATAGTTTTTGATGCCATAAGACCAGGAGGGAAAGGCAAGAGCGATTTATATATTTGCTACCGTCTCAATAATGGTTCATGGAGCCAGGCATTCAGAAGTACGGTTTTGAATTCAGAGGAATCTGATTGGTGTCCAACTGTTTCACCTGATTGTAAATACCTGTTTTTCACCAGGAATGGCAAAGGAAATGGAGACATTTACTGGGTCTCCGGAAAAATCATCGAAGAATTGAGACCAAAAGAATTGAAATGAAGGAGGAGATGCATATGAAAAAAATTCTGGGCAAAATTATGATAATGAATATTTTGCTGATAAGTTTAGCAGCCATTCTGACCGCACAGGAGACGGACAAAACATCCAGTAATGCGAACCGACTGGCCGAACCTGAGGAAACCAGGTTAAACGATATCCAGCCTCCGGAACTGGTTATGGATGTTCTTGGTATCAGACCGGGTTTGGTCATCGGAGAGGTGGGCGCCGGCCACGGCCGAATTACTGTCCACCTTGCAACACGGGTTGGCGAAAAAGGAAAGGTTTACGCCAACGACATCGACCCGGCGGCTGTCGATTACCTGAAGGGGCGATGCCTGCGCCTGGGTCTGACCAATGTCGAGCCCATACTAAGCCTTCCCGAAGATGCCAGGTTTCCACCCAACAGTCTTGACCTTGCGATCATGGTCTGGGCCTATCATTGGATGGACAATCCGGTTCCCCTGCTCAAGAACCTTCAGACCAGCTTGAAACCCTGGGGATGTATCGTCCTTGTTGAACCGAAACCGTCAGAACACGGCCCGGAAGGGAAGATTTTGACCCGCGAATCTGTCGGGAAGGAGGCAAGCGCAGCTGGCTTTGTTTTGGACGCTTTCATCGAAGACCAGTTCCAGGTTGACAATATTTTTGTCCTGCGCCCCATTGTTCCCGATATACCAGAATCGCATGATCGCCAGAAAGTACGAGCTTTGTGGCTGAATTATCTGGAATGGGCCAAAACAGCCCAGGGCCGAACGTCACTCAGGGATTATGCAGTGAGCCTGGATGCGAAAGGTGTTCCCGGGCCGGAAGTCCGACGCTGCCTGCACGTCCTCCGCAGCCAGTTTACCGAGCAGCCTGAGGGTATCGAGATGATTTACGATCCATTATTCGGTAAACCCCTGACCGGTGAATTGGAGAAGGATGGATTCAAGACTTCACCCAATGCCTTCCTGGTGGAAGTCATGAAGGGAATCACACCTGGAGGCCAGGCTTTGGATGTCGGCGCGGGCATGGGCCGCAACGCTATCCACCTTGCGGGGCTCGGTTGGGATGTGACCGGCATCGACCTCTCGGCCAAAGGCCTGGCAGTTATGCAAGTCAACGCGGAGAAGGCCGGCTTGAAAGTTCAAACCATCAAAACGTCTTACGAAGATTTCGATTTCGGTCGGGATCGGTGGGACCTGGTAGCCATGATCCTGTCCTGGGCTCCTGTGGAGGAAACCGACTTCCTGGCCCGATTGAAGACCTCTATCCGTCCAGGTGGCTATGTCGTTTTCGAGCATGTTATTCAACGCCCGGAAAATCCTTTTCCACCAGGAGTTCACGCTCTGGCTCCCGGCGAGCTTCGGGAATTGTTCAGGGATTTCGAGATCCTGATCTATCGGGAAGTAGACGATTACGGCGACTGGGGAGGTCCGCCAACCCCACATGTCCGCATGGTAGCCCGCAAGCTTAACCTACATTAGGTTCTGTCAATGATGCATGATGATCACAAATGCAAATGAAAGTAAAGAAGAAACAATGAATAAAAATGTTCTAAACGGTATTCACAGGAGAACTTTTATAAGCAAAAGTCTCCAAAGCATGGCTTTTATTGCTCTGCCCGCTGTATGGAAGATAAATCCCCTGAATAAATGGGGAATAAACAACGTTCAGGGCAATACCATCAACCATGTGGTCAGAAATGAAACCCTCTTTGCTGGTATCAGAAAACCGGTTAAAAAACGGGAAGAACTGATCCCGAGAATCGAAGAGCTCAATAAAACTTGTGCTGGTAGCACCACCGGGCCTTTAACCCATATCTTCAGGTTTGATACACCGGTAGATGGTTTTGATTCCGAAATTGGATTTCCGGTCTCAAGAGAGATTAATTCCGGTGATATTAAGACGCACATGCTGAGAAAAATGCACTTTTACTCGTTACACAATGAGGGACCGATTGAAACATTTTCTGAGACCTCGGGTAAATTGTATCAGTATATGGATAAGACAGGGCTTTCACCGGAACTTGAGATGGTTGAGATTTATCACCATTACGACCCCCAACATTCTGAAAATCAGAAGGTGCAAATCTTGGCTTCATTTCTTGCCTGGCCCGAGGTATACAGAGAACAACTCGTTCGTGTTTTAGGAGAGGAAAAGGCACTGGAAATTTGGAAAGATGGTGACACAATGATTCCACATACCCTGGTTGATACACGCTGTGCCTGGGTGGCAGAAAGCATTGACAGGCTGAAAGAATGCACAAATAGGGAACAACAGTTTGATATTCTTTCGAGGGTTGCACTGATCAGACCGATCGAGGAGATCACAAAATTTAAAAGGATATATGAAGAAACCAGAGACATCAATACCATTTTTCAGGCAAAGAACGAGCAGCTGGGAAATACCGCCACCGGTGGCTATGTCGATCCCCCAGGATTTGATGGTAAAATACTGCACATGAGCAAAGTGCCTTACAACAGACAAAAGTATATGGAAGCCAAAACCCACAAAGAAAAGCGAAAAGCCTATTGTTTCTGCAATCTGGTGCGTGAGGCAGATAACCCCCGGATCGATCCTATCTTCTGTTATCGTGCGGCTGGTTGGGATAGACAGTTCTGGGAACCGATTCTGGGAACCGAATTCAAAAAATGCATAATTACTCATTCCATACTGAAAGGAGATAATTTTTGCGCCTGGGATTATTACCTTGATTAAAAAGTATCAATACGGCTGATTCTTCAAAACCATCAAAAACAAACGATAAGGAGTAAAAACAAAAAAATTGTGATCACTAAAAAAATAGTGAAAAAATGGTGACAGCTTCCTCTTTTAATTTTTTATCTAATTGATTATAAGATTCTTTGTTTTTCATAGAAAGATCATAATTCAATGATTTATTTAAATAGATCTTTGATTTATAGGAGTTTACTGAAATATTGTAAAAAGGGGAAGCTGTCACCATTTTTTTTAGCCTATTCCACTGGTGTATTCGGTGCCTTCTGGATAGTAAGGGCTATTCACTCCCTTCCCACATTTCTTCTTTCATATTCGTATTTTAATAGCAGGTTTTTCTCGCTTTAGGCCCATTTCATATTCCAAGAATGCAACTTTTAGCCTGGAAAATCCTGGAAGAGATGTAAGCGATTTTTTGTAACTTGAGATGCATTATGAAAAACCTGTTCCCATGAAACAATCGATCGCTTTTCTAATTATCTTTTTTCTCGCAACCGCCCTCGGAAAACCAAACGACAACCCTGTTCCCATCGACAGTAAAATCAAGGAAGTCACGGTTTTTCTCCGGGGAGCCCAGGTAATCCGTACCGGAACAATCCAGCTTGCCGCCGGAACAAATGAAATCATGTTCTATGACCTGCCGGATAATATCAACCCGGAAAGCATTCAGGTCAGTGGAAAAGGGAACTTTACTATCCTGTCGGTTATCCATCAGATCAATTACCTTAAAGCCCAGGAAAAAAGCCAGGAAGTGCTGGAACTGGAAAAAAAACTGAAGGAGCTGGAACAGAAAGTAGCCACTGAAAACGTAACCCTCGCTGTGTATACGCATGAGGAGGACATCCTGCTGGCTAATAAATCGATCGGTGGGCAAACAGCCGGAGTAAAAACCGTTGAATTGAGGGAAGCTGTCGATTTTTTCAGGAGCCGACTGTCTGAAGTAAAGACAAAACAGCTGGAAATTGGTCAGTCCATTGCCCGGTTGAACGAAGAGATCAGCCAGGTCAGAAAGCAGCTTTCAACAATCGCTTCACAAAGGAAAAGACCAACGAGCGAAGTGATCTGCAATGTCAGTTCAAACGCTTCTGCCAGGGGAAGCTTTGAGCTCAGCTACATTGTCTCAAATGCAGGCTGGGTGCCCTCCTATGATATCCGTGCGGAAGACATTAAAAAGCCAATCGAGGTGAACTACAAAGCAAAAGTTTTCCAGGCTACCGGTGAAAACTGGGATAAAGTCCCACTGATCCTCTCTACCAGCAATCCTTCTTTGCCGGGTGTTAAACCCGTTATCTACCCCTGGTACCTCAGTTTCGTGGAACCATACACACAACCAGCAGTGGCAGTCAGGGGAGCAGCATCCATGAAAAAAGCTGAACGTAGCCTCGCAGCAGATGAAGAGTTTGAAGCAGCAGAAGCATTAACTATGGCTGATTATACTGAGGTGGCTGAAGCACCCACAAGCATCGAGTTCAACATCGCTATCCCCTATACCATCCCTTCCGATGGAAAACACCACATGGTTGATCTGCAAAACTTTACCATGCCAGCAAGCTATGAATACTACGCTGCTCCAAAAATCGACAGGGATGCCTTTCTCATTGCCCGTGTCACCGGCTGGGAGGAGCGAAACCTCCTTTCCGGTGAGATGAACCTGTTTTTTGAAGGAACATTCGTCGGTAAGTCATACCTCGATGTGCGAAATACACAGGATACACTCGATCTTTCACTCGGAAGGGACAGAAGTATTGTGATCATCAGGGAAGACCTGAAAGATTTTAGCAGTAGAAAGATCATCGGGTTTAACAGGGAAGAGATCCGCACCTGGGAAATATCCCTGCGAAATACGAAAAATGCTCCGGTGAACATCACCCTGGAGGACCAGTTCCCTCTCTCCACCAACAAGGAGATTGAAATTAAGTATCTGGAAACTGCCGGTTCACAGTTCCAGAAAGATTCAGGAAAACTGATCTGGAGACTGACTTTGGATCCCGCTCAAACTGAAAAATACAGGTTATCCTTTTCGGTAAAATATCCGAAGAACAAGATCATTGATCTGTAAAGGATTGTATGGTTTGGATGTAAGAGCGTTCCACTGAATATCCGTCAGACAGAGGGATTTCAAGAATTCGTACCCCGAACTTAAGCCGGGGCACGAACGTATTCTCGTCGTTCGATTTCAACTCGGGCGACGAGTTTTCAGCAAACCCAATCCGTCAGACCCGCAATGGGTCAGACGGTTCCTTTAAGTGCATAAGCAAAAAATCGTCAGACAGGCCAGCAAGGCAGAGGGATTAAGGGGGATTTTATAGAGGCGACTTGCAAAGCACGGGCAGGCAGGGGGTTGAATAATAACACCTTACATTTGAATATTCAACCCCTGTAGGGTTGTTATCTCCTTGTTCATCTAACCCACCGGTTTGCACCGGTGGTTATTACCTTCGGTGAGCTCCGCTTCGCTCCGGTTCATATTTCTACCCCTTCCGGGGTAAATTAAATGACTAAAAACTAAAACGAGTCAGAATAATTCATTGTAAACTCCGTAGGCCGTGCCTGCCGGCAGGCAGGAGTGACATATTTATAGCCCGGGGTGTCCATGCGAAAGCATGGAAAGCCCCGGGTTGGCAGGATACCTGGTAAAACGGGCCAACTGCGATGTTATACGACGGGAAAATGTTGCATGGACCACACATTTGCCAGATGTTCATCAAACTAAAAGTCGTACCCCGGACTTAAGTCGGGGCACGAAAGTATTCTCGTCGCTCCACTACAGCTGGGGCGACGAGTATTTAGTGCAATAGACTTTCTGATCCTTTGGGATGATCCCCTTCCAAGTCAACCGGTGAGTCAATTGAATATAAATTATTAAGATGTCATTTGAGGAGGTAATGCCCTATCGCATATTCACCGGGATGAAGGTTGTTGACCCTAATTTCTCCCGAAATGTTATCTCCATCAACTGAACAATCACAAATCTCCCAATCAGCAACCGGCCCCTCCCGGTAATACAGGATCAGGTCGTCTTTTGAACGGATCTCCAGGTCTGGATCAAGCCATCCTGAACGATTCGATGTTGCTGTATTATAAAAAAATGAACCCCTGGCAGCAAATGATCCGGGAAAGACACCCTCAATTGTCCAGTACCTTGATGTGGAAATAACCAGATTCTCTCTATCCTGCCTGAAATTATCCGGAGCAACCCAGTTATGAACAACCCGGAGAAGAACAGAATCGGTAACTTCATCTACATGAACGACACAATAGGTAGCATCGAACGCATACTCTCCGACTGCATCGATAACCAGGTAATTATCCGTTGTGGCATCAGCAACCTTCTCTTCAGGGTCCACCATAACCACCGAAGGAAGAAAAGAAATTAACAGACTTTTTTCCGAATGCTCTCCCGAAAAATCGATTGTTTCAGTATGTGAATGCCAGGTGTTATCCATAAACATGACCTCAACCCGGTTGGAAAAAGAGAATGCATCCGTTCCTTTCAGTTTTTGCCGGAGAAAGAGCCGGACATCGTATCCTGCAGCAGTTTGCTTTACAGTGAATGAATCAACTGAAAAATGTGGAAATCCGGGAGAAAAGACCCAGGAATTAAAAAAATCGGTCAGATCGGTTTCGGTACTATAGCCCATAAAATCTCTGAATCCGGCTGATGAAATATCCCTGTACCTGTAATGATTAAAATACTCCTTCAGCCCCTGAAAAAACAGCTCATCACCAAGGTAGCCGC
>CAZXGG010000003.1:43731-88107 GCA_964640125.1 uncultured Rikenellaceae bacterium | reverse complement strand
GTTGTACCGCCACCAATTTCCATTGTCACCAGGCCAAACGCATTCGTTGTTGGTGTATGCGTTTCACTGTATATAACTGTACCAGAGACACTTTCTTGCAGGATGCTGATTTTAATCCCAACGATCTGGTTTAATACAACGGTCCCGGCATCATCTCTGACGATTGCCTGGTAATTAAATGCTTGTGGTGCTTGTGCCACAAGAGTGAGCAGTGAACAGTGAACAGTGAGCAGAAAAAAGATAATTCGTTTCATGGCTGATTAGTTTGGGTTACTTACTCAATTAGATTTCGGTTATAAGTTACAAAAAAAAATAATTCGGCTATTTTTTTATTATCCAACTCTTTTTAACAAATATCTTCTACAAATTCCTTTCTGGTACAGCCTCACCATTCAATTGCTTTCATTTAACATTTTTTAACACCGGCTTATAGAATTATTTAACAATTTTGTATCGCCTGAAAGTAAAAAAACGAAGAAAACACATGAAAAAAATCACACAGGTTCTATTTTTGTAATTCTGTTTATTAAAACATTGATTATGGAAGTATCGGTGAATATAAAAGAACTGAATGAAAGGATTGAAAAAGAGAGTGCCTTTGTCGATCTGATCAATCTGGAAATGCAGAAGGTGATCGTAGGGCAGAAACACCTGCTGGAGAGTCTGCTGGTTGGTTTATTGTCCAACGGACATATTCTGCTTGAGGGTGTGCCTGGTCTGGCAAAAACCCTGGCTATAAAAACGCTGGCAGATACCATTGATGCGAAGTTCAGCAGGATACAATTCACTCCTGACCTTTTGCCAGCCGATCTTTTGGGAACCATGATCTATTCCCAGAAGAAAGAGGAGTTCCTCGTTAAGAAAGGTCCTGTTTTTACAAATTTTGTGCTGGCGGATGAGATAAACCGGTCACCTGCAAAAGTTCAGAGTGCCCTGTTGGAGGCAATGCAGGAACGGCAGATCACCATCGGACCGGAAACCTATCCGCTGGAAGAGCCCTTTCTTGTTCTGGCAACCCAGAATCCTATCGAACAGGAGGGAACCTATCCGCTTCCCGAAGCGCAGGTCGACCGGTTTATGCTGAAGGTAGTCATTAGCTATCCCAATAAAGAGGAAGAGAAACTCATCATGAGGGAAAACCTGGCCAAGGTATTTCCAACAGCAAACACCATCCTGAAACCATCCGATATCCTGAATGCCCGGGATGTTGTGAGAGATGTCTATATGGACGAAAAAATTGAACGGTATATTCTTGATATTGTCTTTGCAACGCGAAATCCAGCCGAATGCGGACTGGAAAAATTTACCAATATGATCAGCTATGGAAGCTCCCCCAGGGCATCCATCAATCTGGGACTGGCCTCAAAATCCTATGCTTTCATTAAACGAAGAGGATACGTCATTCCTGAGGATGTCCGTGCTATGTGTTATGATATTATGAGGCACCGGATTGGACTGACCTATGAAGCAGAAGCGGAAAACATTACCTCAGAGGATATTATAACCGAAATTCTGAATACCATTGAAGTTCCATAATGAGTGATTCATTAATACCCAGCATTACGTTAAGTATGAAAGATATGAAACGAATCTCCATAACCCTCTTATTCTTACTGGCAGGAACAACCCTGTTTTCACAAAACCTGATCAGCCATTCCGGGTCGGAGATACAAGCGATCATGAAAGAGCGGTATAAGGATTTCCGGCTTAGTACAACCACAAAAAATCCGACATACCGGTATCTTAAATATGAAAATTACCTTAAAACAGAAACCCTGCTATTCTTTCTTTCGGAAGATGATGTATGCACCTACTACAAGTATATTGGTGATTATTCGTGCTACTATGCAAAGATTGCTGAGATGAACGAAAAATATGAAAAAATCGATGAGAATGCCTGGAATGAAGAGTTGGAGGGAGAGCAGTACAGGATTGAGCTGACAAAAGGGGAGTGGTTTTTTACGCTAACAACAAGAAAAATTGACTCCAGTCAAAGGGATTAGAAGTGGAAGCAACTGAAATTCTAAAACGGGTCAGAAAAATTGAGATAAAAACACGTGGTTTATCAAACCAGGTGTTTGCCGGAGAATACCATAGTGCATTCAAGGGCAGGGGAATTGCTTTCAGTGAAGTCAGGGAGTATCAATATGGTGATGAGATACGAACGATCGACTGGAATGTGACAGCCAGGTTCAACCATCCTTATGTTAAGGTTTTTGAAGAAGAGAGGGAGTTGACCGTAATGCTTCTGATCGATGTTAGCGGTTCAAGAGAGTTCGGGTCAGTAACCCTTTTAAAGAAGAACGTTATTACGGAAATATCCGCTGTTCTCTCCTTCTCAGCCATTCAGAACAACGATAAGATAGGAGTGATTTTTTTTACTGACCGGGTTGAAAAATTTATCCCGCCCCAGAAGGGGAGGAAACATATACTGCGGATCATCAGGGAGCTGATCGACTTTACCCCCGAAAGCCGTAATACAGATCTCACTGAACCTCTTCGTTTCCTGACCAATGCACTGAAGAAAAGGTGCATTGCTTTTGTCATTTCAGATTTTATCGCTCCCGATTTCGAAGAGGCAATCCGAATCGCTAATAACAAACACGATGTCGTTGCCCTGAAAATTTATGACAGAAGAGAATCAGAGATCCCGGCAATCGGGCTTGTGAAAATGAAAGATAGTGAAACAGGGAAAGATCTCTGGATCGATAGTTCCAACAGAGCAACCCGGGAGATGTATCACAAATGGTGGAGGGAAACAGAGGCCAGAACAAATGAGATCTTTTCAAAATGCGGTATCGACAGTACCGCTGTTCGTACCGATGAGGATTATGTCAAACCCCTCCTGAACCTTTTTAAGAAACGGTGAGGTAAGACACAGCGATCATGTATTTTTTCTTACGAAATATGTCTGCGAGAATAACCGGGGGATGGTTTTCCCTTTCCCTGGCCATGCTGTTGCAGACAACCAATCTCTCTTCCGTTGCCCAGGAGGTTAATGTAACCGCTTCGATTGATAGTTCCGCTATTTTAATTGGCGATCAGACTACCATTCACCTTGAAATACGCCATCCTGCTGACATGATGCTCCAGGTCAGGGATTATACCGATACACTGACCGATGGTATTGAAATTCTCCTGCAAAGTGAATTTGATACAAGCAAGCTGGAAGGGAACCGAATTTCCATTATAAAAGAGTTTCTGATCACCTGTTTTGATAGCGGCATTTATGTCATTCCACCTTTTGAAGCCTCCCTGGCGGATACAGCTGTTTCAGCAACATTCCGGTCTGAACCCATTTATCTGACGGTTAAAAGAACGGACATCGAGCCGGCTGACTCAATGGTTCAGGTTTTTGATATCAAAATGCCCTATAGTGCCCCCATAAGCCTCCGTGAGGTGTTGCCCTATGTTTTGGGAGGTATATTCCTCGTGGGACTGATCTGTTTCCTGATCTATTTCCTGAAGAAAAGGAAGAAAGATGAACCCATTTTAAAACGGATAAAACCCACTGAACCAGCCCATATTATTGCCCTCCGTGAACTGGATAATTTAAAATCGGAGAAATTATGGCAAAAGGAGAAGGTGAAATTGTATTATAGCCGGTTAACTGAGATCCTGCGGATTTACCTCGAAAACAGGTATGGCATCCTGGCAATGGAGCAAACCAGCAGTGAAACACTTCATGCTCTTCTGGAGATTGGATTTAATGACAACAACCTGTATGATAAACTTAAAGAAATATTTCACCTGGCTGACATGGCTAAATTTGCGAAAGCAAAGCCCCTGCCCAATGAGAATGAAACTTCGCTACTCTCATCCTATCTGTTTGTAAATGAGACCAAAGAAGCATGGAAAAAGGGAGAAGAACAGGAGGAAGAAGTAGATGCATCAGGGGAAGAAAAAAAGGAGAATGAAGGCAATAACAGTTAATGGATCGATTAGATAATGAATGAGATAACATTTGCAAATCCGGGATTTTTGTACCTGCTTGCTATCCTGATACCGCTGATCATATGGTATCTGTTGAAGCTAAGGGATTCGCAGGCCACACTTCAGGTCTCTTCAATCAAAGGGTTTGATAAAGCTCCCCGAACCTGGAAACATATCCTGAAACATGGCATGTTTGTTTTTCGGGTTATTGCCATTGCCCTCCTGATCATTGTACTTGCCCGTCCGCAATCAACAGACCGTTGGCAAAATGTTAGCACAGAAGGCATTGATATATTGATCGCACTGGACATTTCCAGCAGCATGCTTGCCCGGGATTTTCAACCCAATCGCCTCGAAGCATCTAAAGATGTGGCGATAGAATTCATTTCAGGCCGTCCAAATGACCGGATCGGGCTGGTAATATTCAGTGGTGAAAGTTTTACACAGTGTCCTCTTACCACTGACCATGCAGTGGTGATAAACCTGTTCAAGGACGTTCGGAGTGGCATGATTGAAGATGGTACAGCCATCGGGATGGGGCTTGCAACGAGTGTCAACCGCATGAAAGATAGTAATGCAAAAAGTAAAGTGATCATTCTGTTAACCGATGGAGTAAACAACAAAGGGGCCATTGCCCCGATGACAGCTGCTGAAATTGCTAACACATTCGGAATCAGAGTCTATACCATAGGTGTAGGTTCAGAAGGAATAGCCCCTTATCCTGTTCAAACTCCATACGGAATACAACTACAGAACATGGAAGTTCAAATTGATGAAGAGATCCTGAAGAATATTGCCGATATGACAAATGGAAAATACTTCAGGGCAACCAATAACCAGAAATTGATCGAAATATACCAGGAGATCGATCAACTGGAAAAAACAAAAATTGATGTGACTGAATTCAGTAAGAAAAAAGAGGAGTATCTGTCGTTTTTGCTTTTGGCAGGTATTTTCCTGCTATCTGAATTACTTTTGAAAAATACAGTGTTACGGAATATTCCATAACACCATTTAAATTGAACCATGTTTCGATTTGCACATACGGATTTTTTATGGGGACTGCTGATCATCCCTTTGCTTTTCGGGATCTTCTGGATAAGCAGGAGATTAAGAACCAAAGCATTGAGGAAATTTGGAACCCCTGAAACACTGAACCAGCTGATGCCGGATTTCTCTTCGACACGGCCGGCTGTTAAATTTGTTCTTCTGAATATTGCCCTGATTGCTATGATCTTTGCTCTTGCAGAACCTCAATTTGGTTCCAGGCTTCAGGAGATAAAACGAAAAGGAGTGGAGATTGTAATCGCTCTCGATGTGTCAAATTCGATGATGGCAGAAGATATTCAGCCCAACAGACTTGAACGGGCAAAACAGGCCATTTCCAAGCTGGTGGATCGGTTAACCAATGACAAGGTCGGTTTGATCGTATTTGCTGGTGATGCATACACCCAGGTGCCCATTACCATGGATTACGTTTCCACCAAAATGTTCCTTTCAACCATAACGTGTGATATTGTTCCAAAACAGGGTACTGCAATCGGTTCGGCAATTGATCTTGGGATGAAATCGTTCAGTCCCGATAACGAATCAAGCAAGGTATTGATCATCATTACAGACGGTGAGAACCATGAAGGGGACGCCATCGCTATGGCAAAACAGGCCCGGGAAAAGGGGATCACGATCCATACCATTGGGCTTGGGTTGCCTGATGGAGCACCCATTCCTGTCCACTCGGGATCCGGAGTCAAGTCCTACCTGAAAGACCAGGATGGCAGTACAGTAATCAGCAAGCTGAATGAAACCATGTTGAACCAGGTGTCAAATGCCGGGGGAGGAATGTATATTCGTTCAACAAATACCAGACTCGGACTGAACGTTTTATTCGATGAAATTGATAAAATGGAGAAACAGGAACTGGAGGCAAGAATTTATTCTGACTACGAGGAACGATACCAATATCTGGCAGGCCTTACTCTCTTATTCCTGCTCGTTGATCTTTTCACCCTGGAGAGAAGAAACCGATTATTGAAAAATATCAGGATCTTCCATATAAAAATATGAAAAACATCAGTTCTATTTATTAAAACAGGCCGTCATGAAATCGTTTTTGAAATCCATCGTTTTTATCTTGTTGATCCTTGCAGGAAACAGTGAGAGCTACTCACAAACTGAGAAAAAATACATCCGTGAGGGGAACAATCATTTCGAGAAAAGTAAATTCGATCAATCGGAGATCTCATACAGAAAGGCACTTGAAGAGCAATCAGAATCTTACAAAGCACTTTTCAACCTGGGTGATGCACTCTATAAACAGGATAAATTTGAGGATGCAGCCGGGGAATTTAATACCGTTTCTCAAACAGGAATTGATAAAATCAGCAGGGCAAGATCATTCCATAACCTGGGCAATTCACTGCTGAAAGCAAACCGGATTGAAGAGAGCATTCAGGCCTATAAAAATGCCCTGAGGAATTACCCGGATGATCTTGAAACAAAGTATAACCTTGCTTATGCACAGGACCTGCTAAAACAACAGCAGCAGGAACAGCAGCAGCAAAAAGAACAGGATCAGGACAATTCTGAGAATGATAACCGGGAACAGAAGAATAAGGAAAAAGATCAGAAGGACCAGCAGCAAAATGAACAACAGCAACAGGATCAACAGCAAGAACAGCAACAGGAACACCAGATATCAAAAGAAGATGCAAAAAGGCTGCTTGAAGCCCTTGCTGAAGATGAAAAAGAGTTGCAGGAAAAATTAAAGAAAGCCGAAGCAAGGAAAAATCGGGTGGTGGTCAGAAAAAATTGGTAGCTTGCTTTGCCTTCTACGATTTGATTAACAAAGGATGATTGCGTGAACATGAATAAGTTTTTCATTGGGATACTGCTTTTAATGAACGGGATGCTCCTGCAAGCCCAGGAGATCACCGTTACTGCTTCTGCCCCCAAAGTGGTTGCTGTTGGAGAACAATTCAGGCTCTCTTTTACAGTGAATGAGAAAGCCGATGACCTGGTTCCACCAGACATGAGTGATTTCTATATCCTGATGGGGCCCAGCACCTCCTACAGCCAGAGTACCCAGATCATCAACAGAAAAATGACAAGAACGGTCACCTATACCTACACCTACGTTTTGGAGGCCACAAAAGAGGGTGTTTTTCAGATCGATCCGGCAACAGTAACAGTCAAAAATAAAACCTATACCTCAAATGCCCTGGAGATTGAAGTGGTGAAAGGATCGGCATTGCCGGAAAACGGCACCGGAGATGAGGAAGCAATACCCGGAGTGGATGTTCCCGCGGCAGGGGATAACGACCTCTTCCTGAGGATTCATGTAAACAAAAGTGCGGTCTACCGGGGAGAACATATCATTGCTACGGTAAAAATCTACTCAAGAGTTAACCTTTCGGGCTTTGAAAATGCAACGTTCCCTTCCTTTAACGGATTTCTGCGTGAAGATATTGAAACTCCTGCCTTACGATCCCTGGAAAGGGAAAGTGTTAACGGAGTGATCTATGGGAGCGGTGTATTGCAGCGGTTTATCCTTTTTCCACAGGTAACCGGGGATCAGGTGATCGATCCCATGGAACTCGAATGCCTTGTCCAAAAAAGAGTACAACAATCCAATCGCGGATTCTTTGATAGCTTCTTCGACTCCTACCAGAACGTAAAACAAACCATTAAAAGCCCTCCGGTGCGGATTACCGTAAAAGAGCTGCCGGATGATGCTCCGGACTCCTTCACTGGTAGCGTTGGACAAATTGCAATGAATGTTACTGTCGACAAGGACCAATTGAAGGAAAATGAAGCAATGAACCTGCAGGTCAGGTTCTCAGGTAATGGAAATTTGAGACTGATAGAAGCACCCAATATTGATTTTCCTCCCGATTTTGATCTGTATGATCCAAAGATCTCATCCAACCTGAATCATTCGGAAAATGGGATGTCCGGGAGCAAAACTTTTGAGTTTCTTGCAATACCCAGGCACGCCGGGAATTACCGGATACCACCCGTTGAGTTCAGCTATTTTGATCCGGTTGGGAACAGTTACAAATCCCTCAAAAGCAATGAATTCAATATTCTTATCACCAAAGGCGATGAAAGTGAAAGTGGTGCTGTAATCTCAGGCTTTTCTAAAGAAGACCTCCGTTTTATCGGCAGCGATATCCGTTTCATAAAAAATGAAAAATTCAAACTTCAGCCACGCGACAGGTCATTCTTCGGATCACTCCCCTTTTATCTATCCTATCTTATTGCACTGCTCGCTTTTAGTCTGTTGGTAATCCTTCGACGGAATCACATTAAACGGAATGCAGACCGTAACCTGGTGAGGAACAGAAAAGCAAAAAAAGTAGCAAGAAAAAGACTCAAACGGGCCAATTCCTTTTTAAAGGAGGGCTCATTCAATAAATTCTATGAAGAGTTATTGAAAGCCCTCTGGGGATACCTTAGCGATAAACTGGGTATTCCCCTGTCCGATCTTTCCAAAGAAAAGGCGCGGAGCACTCTGGAGAAGAACCGTATTAACCCGGAAATGATCGATGAATTTTTTGAGATAATAAACCGTTGCGAATTTGCACGTTTTGCACCTTCAGAGGAAATCTCTGAAACAGAACCTGTCTATGAAAAAGCTTCAAAAGTCGTGAGCCGGTTTGAACAAAAGTTGAGGTAGAACCATGAGAATAGTCGTGTCAACCATGAAAAATATCCTGTTTCCAATCCTTGCAATCTTACTCACGTGGACATCGCACGCACAGAATTTATATTCACTCGTTGAACAAGGCAATCAACAATATGTCAATGGGGAATTTGAGGCGGCAATAAAGACTTACGAGAATGTACTGGATTCGGGTTATGAAGCAGCGGAACTATATTTCAACCTGGGAAATGCCTATTTTAAATCCCATAAACTGACTCCGGCAATCCTGAATTATGAACGGGCTGCATTACTATCACCAAACGACGAAGACATTGCCTATAACCTTGAGCTGGCAAGAACCTATGTGACAGACAAAATCGATATTCTTCCCCGGTTTTTTCTGAAAGAGTGGTATACCGGCCTTGTCAGAGTTTTAAGTTCGAACAATTGGGCATATACTAGCATCATCACCTTCCTGCTGTTCCTTCTTATTTTTTCCGTATATTTGTTTATACATCGTTACAGTCTAAAAAGAATTGCTTTCTGGTTCAGTTTGTTGTTGCTGTTTATCTCGATCTCAACATTTGTTTTTTCGTATCATCATAACAAGATAACAACCAGTCATGACAAAGCCATTGTCTTTTCACCTTCTGTAACGGTAAAGAGTTCTCCGGATGAGAGCGGCACCGATCTCTTTCTTATTCATGAAGGGACCAGGGTTAGCATAGAAGATACCCTGGGAATATGGACGGAGATCAAACTGGAAGATGGAAACAAAGGGTGGCTCCTTACATCTGAAATACGAAAAATTTAAATTCACGGTATCATGAAAAAAAACCGCAAATCGAAGGGCGCATTCCTCTTTCTTATGTTGGGAACATTATTGCTTATGGGTTGTAGCGACCAGGAGTATGATCGTGATAAAGGACCTTCCGATATCAGAATTGAAAATATAAGTTCAGAGGTTTATGACAGTATCCTGGTCAATACTTCAGGAGGTGAACATACTTATGGAAGTTTGAATCCGGCTGCTCAAAGTGACTATAAACGTTTTGATTTTGCCTATCCCAAAGCCGATATATCGCTCTATATCAATTCGATAAAATATACATACGGACCCGTGGATTACACCCACGCTGTGTGGCTGGGAAAAGGGAAATTTACCTACCAGATAGACATTGAAAGCGAGGTCACACACACATTGAGCATGGAAGTTATAGCCGATGCTCCACTCGACTGATGAAAGCAGTTTATTTGGTCAAATATGGAGATCCTTCGGAAGCATTCGCCATTAAAGAATGCGATATTCCTTCTCCCGGCCCGGGTGAAGTATTAATAAAAACTGATTATTTCGGACTTAACTTTGCCGATGTGATGGCAAGGAGAGGACTCTATGGGGATGCACCACCCATTCCATCTGTTCTGGGTTATGAAGTTGCTGGTACCGTCGCTGGAAAAGGAAAGGACGTAACGGCGTTTCATACAGCGCAGAAGGTAGTTGCCTTTACCCGTTTTGGAGGTTATGCAGAATACGTTACAACGGATTGGAGAGCTGTTTTTCCTGTTCCGGAAAGCGTTAGCATGGAAGAAGCCGTTGCACTACCTACCCAATACGGAACAGCATACTATTGTGCCTGTGAAGTTGCGAATATCAGAGAGGGTGAACATCTGTTGATCCATGCAGCAGCGGGGGGTGTAGGCATTGCACTTACCCAGCTGGCGAAAAGAAAAAATTGTGTGGTGTATGGAACGGTCTCTTCTAACAGGAAATTTGATACCCTGAAACAGCAAGGTGTCGACTTCCCAATCAATTATCTGGAACAGGACTATGTGGAAAGGATTCTTCAGATCAGAGGGAAGAAGAAACTGGATGTCGTTTTTAATCCCATCGGCGGAAAATCCTTTAAGCAGGATCGCAAACTTCTCGCCAGCGGAGGCCGGTTAATCGGATATGGTGTGTCTGACAGACTGAACCGGAAGAAGAACTGGCTTACAACCGGTAAACTTCTTTTCGATTTTGGCTTTCTCCATCCGGTTGGATTACTCTCTTCGTCCATTACCATTGGAGGAGTCAACATGCTTCGACTGGCAGATCAGAAGCCCGAAATTCTAAACAGATGCCTGCAGCAGGTAGTGAAACTCGCTGAAAATAAAGAAATAAAACCCGTTGTAGGAGGCCTCTTCCCGGCAGAAAAAATTGCAGAAGCACATGAGACACTGGAGAATCGCAGCTCAGTGGGAAAGATCGTACTGAAATGGTAATCCCGACAAATGGCAGGATATAAATTTCTTGATTTGTTCTTCCTCCTGTTTCACTCCGCACTTGTGCTATTTAACCTGTTCGGATGGATCTGGAAACGAACACTGAAATGGAACCTCATCACCCTTTTATTAACCGGCGGATCCTGGTTTATTCTGGGGCTCTTCTATGGTATGGGTTATTGCCCGCTTACCGATTGGCATTTTCAGGTACTGCGTCATCTTGGGAAATACGATCTGCCAAATTCATATATGAAATATATCGGCGACCGGATTACCGGACTGGACTTTGATGCAGCCCTGGTTGATACACTAACCCTTGTTTGCTTTCTCGTAGCCCTTGTCATTTCTCTGACACTGAATATACGAAATTGGTATCTGAAACGTAAATTTTGAACAAAATCGACTATTTCTTGTTATAACAATATGCATATATAGATATTTCGAATATTCATATCTTTGCAGAAATAAAAACAATACTGATGAAACAGATTACCATTTTATTAATACTCGTAATTATGAATGCAGGATTACATGCACAAACAAAGAAATCATTTCATGATTTTACGGTCAAAACAATAGCAGGTGACCAATTCGATCTGTCACAGCTTAAAGGGAAGAAGGTATTGGTTGTAAATACAGCCTCCAAATGCGGTTTTACCCCGCAATATGCCGATTTACAAAAACTGTATGAACAGTATGGAGGGGATAATTTTGAAATTATTGGTTTCCCCGCTAATAACTTTTTGCGGCAGGAGCCTGGAACCAATGCAGAAATCAAGGAATTTTGCACTGTAAATTATGGAGTTACCTTTCCAATGATGGCGAAAATATCGGTTAAGGGCAAAGACATGCACCCGGTATATCAGTGGTTGACAAGCAAGGAAGAAAACGGAGTGATGGATTCCACGGTTAAATGGAACTTCCAGAAATACCTGATTGATGAGGAAGGCAACCTGGTTGATGTTGTTTACTCAAAAGAAAATCCCTTATCTGAAAAGATTGTACGTTGGATTACCGGTGAATAATTTATGGTTGAGGTCCAGGCTCTTGTTGTTTGATGGTGAATGGATCGTTTGTTGGGGAGGAGCCTGGGCCTATTCCATAAATCTGCATGCAAATCATCAAATTCTTTTTGAGCCACCTTTATTGGTGGTTTTTTTATTCATTACTTTTGCACAATAGATTATTGAAGCATTTACTATTTCTCAGATACCATGGAAACAACATTCATTGACACAGGTCTTTTCACTTTTGTTATTTTGCCCCTCCTGATCTTTACGGCCAGGATCATGGACGTAACCATAGGCACACTTCGCATTGTCTTTATTTCAAAAGGTCACAAAGTCATTGCGCCCTTACTTGGGTTTTTTGAAGTACTAATCTGGATCTTCGCCATTGGAAAGATCATGCAGAACCTCGAAAACGTGGCATGTTATTTTGCCTATGCGGGAGGATTTGCTATGGGAAATTACGTGGGTTTAAGGCTGGAAGAGAAGCTGGCAATTGGTTTTGAAGTCGTTCGGATCATAACCAAAAAGGGTGCATACAAACTCATTGATGCATTGCATACTGAAGGATTCGGAACAACCACTGTCGAAGCAAAAGGAAAATCAGGGATTGTGCACCTGGTATTCATGATTATCAAGCGTAGTAATATTAAGAACATTGTTTCTATTATAAACCAGCATAATCCGAATGCCTTTTATACCATCGAGGATGCGAGAACCGTTCATAGTGGTATTTTCCCGATGCAGGTAAAAAAGACGACCCAATACAGGCGGTGGAGAAGGGGAAAGTAGAGAGGCCGGATTTTTATTTTACAATATGCTTTATTGTTGCAGGTAGCCCGATGGAGAGTTCGATAATGCCACAATATTCACCCGATTCAAACCAGGGTCCATGGTAAATCAGTTTCTTATTCCCGTTCTTCTCAACAATATAAATATTTTCACGCTGATCAATCAGTATTTTTTTGAGCTGGGACCTGCTGGGTTCTGTATGGCAATCCAGCGCATTGGTTCCAATTAACTCAATCCCGCCATCATCCTTGAATATTTCAAGTGCTTTCTTATTCATATAAAGAATAATTCCTTCTGCATCGCAAATTGTTAATGCTCCTGCAAAATCTTCATGCCATTTATGGTATAACTCATTTTTCATCATTTATCCTGTTACTGTTTTTAGAACCTGTAAATCTTTGTAAAATCGGTAAATCCGGTAGTGAATGTAATTATAACAATTTTTACCCATTTTAAATTATTTGAGCTGAAAACAAATTAACGCGTCATTATTCCGGAATTACTGCAGAATATATACCTTTAAATGCCTGATATTATTGCATTGATTAAGATCTATTCCACAGTATGCCCCAGGAATTGCTACAGTACCTGTTCGTTCAAGGTGCATGTTGAGGATGGTAAAATTAAATTGATCGAGCCACATCCGGAGAACCGGGCAACGCCGGAAGGTCCATGCCTTAAAGGATTAAGTTATGTTGAACGGGTTCATTCACCCGACCGGATTCTCTATCCATTACGGAAAAAGCCGGGAACTGAAACATTCCATAGAATTTCCTGGGAAGAAACATTCTCTCTTCTATCAGAAAAGCTTGCATTTTTTAAAGAGCGGTATGGTCCGCAGAGCATTCTTTTTTATAAAGCGAGTGGAATGGCTGGATTGTTAAATGCTGTTCCGTATGATTTTTGGGAAATGTTCGGCGGTTGCACCATAACTTATGGAGATCTGTGCTGGCCGGCAGGTTTAGAAGCAACCCGATTAACGCTTGGGGAGAACAAGCACAATGTTCCATGGGATCTTGAGAATGCAAAACTGATCATCATGTGGGGGAAGAATGCTGTAGAGAGTAATGTCCAGGAGATGATCCCTGTTGAAAATGCAATTGAAAAAGGGGCTAAACTGGTGGTTATCGATCCGAGGCGCACACCTACTGCTGACAAAGCGGATCTACTTCTGCAGCCAAAACCTGGAACCGATGCAGCACTTGCACTGGGCATAGCAAAACTGCTGATCAATGAGAACCGAATCGATCGCGCATTCATTCAAAAACGGGTACTTGGATTTTCCCGTTTTGAAGCTTCGGTGAATAAGTTTACCCCTGAACTGGTTCAGGAGATAACCGGGATACCGGTTGAACTGATTCATAAACTTGCCGGGTATGTTGGAACACTGAAACCCATGACCATCATTCCCGGTTACGGATACCAGCGATATACAAATGGGGGGCAGACGACCCGATGCATGCTTGCATTGCAGGTAATCACTGGAAATATCGGCAAACCCGGAGCCTGCTGGCACTATGCAAACCTTCAGAGTTATGTGTTTGATAAAATCCTCGAACCCCTGTCTCTCTACCCGGATAAAAACCAGGATGGAGTATTCAGAAGGACAGTTTCAATTGCAAAGCTTGGGGTTGATATGCTCAATGCCAAAGACCCGGCGTTAAAAATGATCTGGGTGGAAAGGGGAAACCCGGTAACCCAGAATCCGGATACACATAGCGTATTACGGGCATTCAGAAAACTGGACTTTCGGGTTGTGATCGACCAGTTTCTGACGGATACAGCCCGTGAAGCTGACCTGGTACTTCCAGCAAAAAGCATGTTTGAACAGTCTGATCTTGTTGGTTCATATTGGAATCCGTACGTTCAACTTAAACAAAAAGTCATTGATCCCCCAGGGGAAATTAAACCGGAATCGGAAATCTATTACCTTCTGGCAAAAAGAATGGGCTGGGAAAACAAAGAGGTAATGCAAAGAATTCCAGCACCTGGCGATGATGCTATTGAGAAATGGCTCCAGCAGAAACTGGAACAATTCCCCGAGTTAACGCTGGATAAGCTCAAGGAAGGACCTATACCAGCACCTAACCTTCAAACCATAGCTTTCAGTGATCTTATATTCAGGACACCTTCCGGTAAGATCGAGTTGTTTTCCGGGCAGGCCCGGGATATGTGGAACGTTGATCCGCTGCCTGCTTATTCGGAACCAATCGAAGCTGGCCCGTCAGGAAAAGAGAGTCAACAGTACCCTTTCAATCTGCTGACCCCGACCACAAAGAACCGGATTCACTCCCAGTTTGGTAACCTCAACCTCATCAGACAATTTGACCCCTACCCGACAGTAGAAATCGCTTCATCGGATGCACAGCAAAAAAAAATCCAAAACGGGGACCTGGTCCGGGTATTCAACCAGAGGGGAGAGGTTATGCTTACTGCAAAGATAAATTACAGCCTGCTTGAAGGTTGCCTGGTTATTTATAACGGATTGTGGATATCCGAAGGGGTAGGAGTAAACTTTTTATCAGCACCACGTGAAACCGATATGGGATATGGCGCAGCATTTCACGATAACAGGGTCAATGTTGAGAAAGTGTAATACAAGGTGATATACATAAGAGATTCTGAAACCAGTTCAGAATGAAGTAGATCAGAATCATCGAAACAAGTGAGGGAACGATAATGGAAAAAGGCTTCATCTTCAATACAGACCGTTGTGTAGGATGTCACGCGTGCATTGTTGCCTGTTCGAACCAAAACAAAGTGGGTTCCGGTAACAATTGGAGGTCTGTATATCAATATAATGAAGCTGGCTTTCCGGCAATACCGGTTTTCTTTCACTCCATTGCATGCCATCACTGTGAAGATGCTCCCTGTATAATCCATTGTCCGGCAAATGCCTTTTACAGGGATCCTGTGACAAACGCTGTACTGGTTAACCAGGATAAGTGCATTGGCTGTAAATATTGTACCTGGGCATGTCCGTTTGACGCACCGGAATATAATCCGTTTGAAAAGACTATCGAGAAATGTACTCTCTGTATTGATCCCTTGCAAGCGGGGGATATTCCTGCCTGCGCCAAATGCTGTCCGACAGGCGCACTGGAGTTCGGTGAATTCGATCCATCCATACCTTTTGATCCGGTGAAAGGTTTTTCAGATTATGGCACCGGACCGAGGATCAAATTTGTTTCAGCCAGCAAAAAGGAGCGAATACCCGAAATGGCAGGGGCAACAAAGTCACCCGAAAAAGAAATCAACTGCGGGAATGAGCTGCCGGAGCCCAAACCTCGTGTTTCACTTGCCGCTGAGTGGCCGCTTGTACTGTTTACCTTTTTAGTTCCACTGATTATCGGGATATTTGCAGGAGCTGCCACATCACACCATCCCTATTGGAAGGAACTGTTTCTTCTATCCGGATTCTTTGCACTATTGGTTAGCCTGTTTCACCTCGGGAAAAAGAGGCGATTTTACCGTGCCATTCTGAATCTCAGGAATTCGTGGCTAAGCCGGGAAATCCTTTTTTTCCTGCTTTTCCTGGGAGTCTCCTCTTTCACCCTTATCACTGGATTAACCTCATTCTGCATGATCCTGTTGACCCTTTTCCTGGGATTTTTAACCACATTTTCGATCGACAGGGTTTATCATTTACAGACACGGGTGGATATAAGACAGTGGCACTCCTCACAAACATTGTTGACAGCAATGTTGTTTATCTCTCTATTTCTGGAATCATTTTTTCCCTTTATTTTTGTTCTTGCATTAAAGTTATTGTTGTATATCTGCAGAAAAATTGAGTATAAACGAATGAATAAAGATCCTCGTTGGACTATCAGCCTGTTGCGAATCCTCACTGGACTGGTATCGCCCCTGTTTTTATTCCTGTTGATTCCACAAACCGGTTGGTTATTCATTCTTTTTTCAGTCAGTTTTGGCGAAATCATTGACCGGATGGAATTCTATCTGGAGCTGGATTATGTTACACCGGAGAAAGAGCTCCGCAGCTGGTTAATGAAAGATCTGCAACGAACCGGTTAGAGAAAGAAATTGTTTAACAATTAAAAAGAATCATGGCAAATAAAAAAAAGAGGGGGAGTGTAAATACCACACGTGTCCCCGTTTACCGGGATGCCGGTTTTTATCTTGAAGATGCGGGCCTTACCAAAAAAGCATTCCGGGATGAGTTGGAGCACCCGAGATCACCGGACAACTACATCTATTCAAGATACAGGAATCCAACAGTTGTTGCTGCAGAGTCAACTGTCATGGCTTTGGAAGCATGCTCATGGGCAATTCTTACACAGTCTGGTATGGCTGCAATCGATGTGGCATTGTCTCTGTTTCAGCGAGGGATCAATAGCGGGAAATGGTTATTCTTCAGTGAGATCTATGGGGGAACAGATGCATTCATTGACAAGGTTCTGATCGAAAAGCGAGGGTTGGATATCCAACGGTTTTTTGCAACAGAGGGGAGCTATAATACTGAACTCCTGGAGGATCAGTTGAACCGGTTCCGGCCCGAGCTGGTCTATTTTGAGGTGATCTCAAATCCTATGCTTATCGTTGCTGATGCCATTACGATTATTAATCTCGCAAAAAAAGTTGGCGCTGCAGTGATTGTTGACAATACATTTGCCACTCCATCGCTCTGGAATCCGCTCAGCCATGGAGCAGATCTGGTAATCCACAGTGCAACCAAATACCTTGCCGGGCATGGTAATCTGACAGCCGGGGTCCTTTGCGGGAATGAACCACAACTGGAGAAAATGGCGATTGAATACCGGAAACTGGTGGGTCACATGCTTTCACCGGATGATGCATACCGGTTGAATGATATGTTGAAATCATTTGGAATTCGCTTCACCAGGCATTGCGAAAATGCTGCAAAACTGGCGAATCTCCTTAACAATCACCCGGCAGTAGAATCTGTTTTATACCCCGGGTTAACAAGTCATCCTTCCCATTTACTGGCAAAAAAGCTTTTCCGGGGTAAAGGTTATGGTGGAATGATCACGTTTGACCTTGCCGGACCAGCAAACTCAGAAAAGGAGACCAACAGGGACCGGTTTATTGAGCTCGTTTCGGATAAGATCCGGCTGATTCCGACATTAGGGGATGCGGAAACGATCCTGCTGCCGGTTGAAGCAGTCTGGGGAGAAAAATATCCATTGCCCGGCATGATCCGATTATCAGTTGGTATCGAAGAGTTTGATGAGCTGGAAACGACTGTCGTTAATGCTCTGAATAATCTTATAACATGATGGTGTAACGGTTTTTCTTCCCCGGACACATTCATCTGATAATCATCTGCTCACATTGCTGACATGCTCCGTATACGATTTAATCATCTGCCATTAAGCCACAGGGAAAAGAAGACATTCAGGATTCACCTTGCATACTCTATCATTGAGGGCTTCATACTGGGAATACTGGTATTGAATGAATTTGTTTTTTTAAAGAGTCTTCACGGATCCAACTATCAGATTGGTTTTCTCTTCCAGTTCAGTGTAGTTGCGATGGTATTGTTGCTCCTTTTCAATGAATTCATCCGCAGGATCAGGAACAAAAGACACCTGCTGCGAATTACCGGAGTAATTACAAGGGCACCACTTTTTTTGTTGTTGCTTTTCCCAACCGACATTCATGAGCTTACGGCAACCAACTTGTATCATACGCTCTTTCTTGCCATCTTTTTGATCTATTATGTTGCAAACCTTGTCATTTACCCCACCATAAACCTTCTTCTCAAAACGAATTATGAACATCCAAACTTTGGAGAATTATACGGATATGCCACTTCTGTGAACAAAGCCCTTATGCTGGTTTCCACCTTTCTTTTTGGGATCCTGTTGGATGCTGATAAATTCGCGTTCATCTATGTCTACCCGGGCCTTGCCGTACTATCCATTTTTGCCCTGTTTCTGCTGTCGAACATTGGTTATGAAGAAAAAGATTTCAAAGAGATAAGGGAGCCATTTTTTAGAGCAGTGAGGCAATCTTCGATACGAATGGTCAATATTCTTCGATTCAACAGGCCATACCTTCATTTTGAAATTGGGTTTATGTTGTATGGATTTGCATTCATGAGTACAGTTGCTGTCATTACTATTTTTTATGAAAAGGCACTTCACCTGAACTATTCGGGTGTTGGGTTTTATAAAAACGTATACAACATCATTGCGATTATAATATTGCCTGTTTTGGGCCGGATGTTGGGAAAAACAGATCCCAGGAAATTTGCCATATTCACTTTTTCTTCTTTTCTCCTTTTTTTCTTTTTCATGGGATTGACTGAATACCTGCCCTATAATGCCCAGTTAGCAGGAATCAGTATTTACCCTGTTTTGCTTATTGCTGTCCTGTTTAATGGGATTTTTGCAGCAGCAATGGCGTTATTATGGTATATTGGATCAGCCTATTTCTGCAGCAGGGAAGAAGCGGCAGATTACCAGTCAGTACATCTTTCTTTAACGGGTGTCAGGGCAATCTTTGCACCCCTGCTTGGCATTTTCTTTTACGAATTGATCGATTTTACAGGAACGTTCACCATAGCGATCATTGCACTTGCTGCAGCAATCCTTGTGATGATGGTTTCTCTGAAGAGGTACCCGAATCCGGAAGGTTAAATAACGTTAAATGTTAAATGTTAAAATTTTATTGATTTGATAAGCTTTAAGTTTTTTTGAAGTAATCAGTTAACGATTAATACTGATCGATTATTTTCCGCTGTTTCCCATTGAATTCAAAGGAGTCTCCTGTTTTCAGTCCTTCCAATGACTTAAAAAGAGGGACAAGGGGAGAGATGGCAAAATATTCTTCACCACCCATACTGATTTTCCCCAGGCTAATGGAGATGAATAATTTTTGATCGTTGGTAACCACTACAGAACCAAAAGAAATCTGTTCATTCTCCTCATTCAGGTCGATCCGGTCAAGGACGTTCCGTTCTTCCACTGCTTTGCAGTATTGTTTTGCGAACATGTCCCGTTTGCTCAGCATCTGAGTACGATAGGAATCATACCGGTCCTGTGGCTGACCGTATTCATTAGCACTTTCCTGAGCCTCATCCATTCGCTGTTTCGCATGCTTAACAACCCGATCTTGTGCTTTCATGCATGTTTCAACTAACTTTTTCTTAAACAACAGTTTATCCATATCGAATTCTTTTAACGATCAAAAAATCCTGGAAAAGTATTCCTCTAAACGAAGCGGTAGAATGGTTGTCCCTTATGGGGGATTATCAGTAAGGGAACATCTTATATTTTAATTAATGAATTCTTATTTGTTGAAATTTTATATTTTTGGACCTTATCCAGATACCAAAATACAAAATTTATAGGAAATATGAAAAAACAAGGTCTTCTATTTGTAGTTATTTCTTTATTTACAGGAACATTATTCTCTTTCAACACGCCTGCACAGGATAAATCCGACTGGATTGATGGGTTTCCCGATGGATGTACGAGCATTACTGTCGGGAAAAAAGCCTCTGCTGACGGATCGGTTATGACTTCTCATACGGACGATTCTCACCGCACCCGTTCATGGATTGATATCATGCCGGCTAAAGATCATAAAAAAGGGAGTTATACCACCCTGTACAAGCGAGTGGCGGATGACACGAAAGCAATGCCTGCCTATCGTCATGAACCCGTTGGTGAAATACCACAGGTGCTTCATACCCATGCATACGTGAATACAGCCTATCCATGCATGAACGAACACCAGCTTGGAATTGGGGAATCGACCTTTGGGGGAAGGGAAGAGCTGCACTCCGCTGAGGGATTGATCGATTGCGTGAGGCTCTGCCAGCTTATGGTTGAGCGGTGCACTACAGCACGTGAAGCGATAAAAATGGCCGACGAACTGACAAAAAAATATGGTTGGAATGATGCGGGTGAAGTGTTAACGATTGCTGACCCGGAAGAGGTCTGGCATTTTGAAATTTTAGGTCCGGGAAAAGGTAAGGTTGGTGCAGTCTGGGTAGCGCAGCGTGTACCGGATGAGCACATAGCAGTTAATGCCAATGCCAGCACAATTAAAGAAATTGATTTGTCTGATCCGGATCATTTCATGGCATCTTCCAATGTATATGAGGTAGCAAAAGCTAACGGCTGGTGGGATGAGGAAGATGGACCCTTCCGGTTTTGCTATGCCTATGCTCCGGATAGCCGGACTTCACTTGCATCCAGGAGAAGGGAATGGAGGGTATTCGACCTGCTTGCCCCATCCCTGAACCTCGATCCCTGGGCGGAGAACTATCCTTTTTCGGTTAAGCCGGATCGTCCCGTTACGCTGGAAGACATGGTTTCTGTATTTAAAGATTACTACGAAGACACACCGTTTAATATGATCAAGGACCTTACCGTGGCTGATGAAGATGGAAAAATGGTCATTTCTCCCCTCGCAAATCCGCATATGCCCTATGATATGAACAAACTTTTTCGCATCAATGGCGGATGGGGCTGGAGAGGAGAACGAACCATTGCACGATGGTATACCATGTATGCAACCATTATCCAATGCCGTGACTGGTTGCCTGATGAAATAGGAGGAGTTGTCTGGTTGGCTCAGGATAACGTGGCTACTTCCATTTATGTGCCGGTTTATTGTTCTGTTACTGACATGGCAGCTCCCTATAAAACACCAGGAAGGACAAACGGGTATACAACCGAATCTGCCTGGTGGGCTTTTAACCGTCTGGGAACCCTTGCAGCGCAACGATGGGGGGATATGAGACATGATGTGGACACAGTATGGAATGTCTGGCAAAAAGAGCTATTTGACACTCAAAAAAGCATCGAGGAAAAAGCACTTACATTATATAATCCCAAAAAACCGGCTGCAACGATTGAATACCTGACCAATTATTCCATTAGCTGGGGAGATAAGGTGGTTAGAAAAGCCGTGGAACTGGGTGATTTCCTCTGGACCAAATACGACGAATTGTTTTAATCGGAGTCCATACCATTTGTTATATTGATGTGAAATAGCATGACAACCATGAAAAATACAAGAGGATTTGCCAGTGACAACAATGCCGGGGTTCATCCCGATATCCTGAAAGCCATCGAATCGGTAAATTCTGGCCATGTTATTGGGTATGGCGATGATGTGTATACCGACCGGGCGATCAGGACCATTAAAGGGGTTTTCGGAGAGGGGGTTGATGTCTACTTTGTCTTTATCGGTACAGCAGCCAACGTATTGGGACTGGCTGCCGCCACCCGATCTTACAATTCAGTGATATGCGCTGAATGCTCCCATATCCACCAGGATGAGTGCGGTGCACCGGAAAACTATTGCGGATGCAAATTGCTTTCGGTGCCAACACCGGATGGCAAACTAACCCTGGAAGGGATCAACTGTCACATGCATGGATTTGGATTCGAACACCATTCACAACCAAAAGTGGTTTCCATCACACAGGCAACCGAAATGGGCACAGTATACACTGCAGAAGAGATTTCAGAGATCGCAGATTTTACCCATAAGCACCAGATGCTCCTTCACATGGATGGCGCCAGGATAGCAAATGCGGCAGTTACTCTTGGATTAGGGTTCAGGGAAATGACGGCTGATGTTGGTGTTGATGTGCTCTCTTTTGGTGGCACAAAAAATGGTATGATGTATGGCGAAGCGGTTATCTTTTTCGATCAGGCACTATCAGAAGATTTTAAATACATCAGGAAACAGGGCATGCAGCTGGCTTCAAAAATGAGGTTTATAGCTGCCCAGTTTGAAGCATTCCTGTCCAATGATCTCTGGAAAAAAAATGCAGAACATGCCAATAAAATGGCCAGGATCCTTGCCGATGAAGTGGCAAAATTCCCGGAAATTACTGTAACCCAAAAAGTGCAAGCCAATGGGGTCTTCGCAACCATCCCCAAAGAGGTGATTCCAATCCTTCAAAAGGAGTTCTTCTTTTACGTATGGGATGAAACAACATCAGAGGTACGGTGGATGACCTCGTTCGATACAACCGAAGAAGATATTAAAGGGTTTGTTGAAGTTCTTAAAAAAGTGTTGCAGTAAAATCCCAATGAACAAACAGCAAATTACAAACAATAATCAATACCTAAATTTCAAATCTCAAATGGTTTGGACATTGAATATTGGAATTTGGGATTTATTTGTTTTTTATGATTTGATGTTTGGAATTTCAAAATAAATTTCTGTCAGGATTACTACAATAACTGGATAATGGTCCATTGCGAATGCGGTTTTGAATTCAAGTAAACACCTTTCTTCTCAATCCGCTATTTTCCCATTTTGGAAATAGTATGGAACTATCTCCATAGCTTAAAAACCGGAAATCATTGTCCAGTGCATACTGATAAACCCGTCTCCAGTCATCGCCGATATACCCTGCGACCAGCAAAATGAGGGAACTTCGTGGCATATGAAAGTTCGTGATCAAAGCTTCGGTCATCCTGATGCGGTATCCGGGAACGATCATTAACCGCGTGGTGCAGTGAAGTGTATTGATCCCTCTTGCCATCATATAATCCTCCAGGCATTTCAACGCTTTAACCGGGGAAATATCCGTTTCATTCAGTAGCCCATCCCACTGGTTCACCTGAAGTTCATCAACCGGGATATTGTTGTTCATGTAAACTTTAATCCCTAACAGATAGAGACTCTCCAGTGTCCTTACAGTAGTTGTTCCTACAGCAGTCATCCGGGGCACATTATCACAAATTTTTTGCAGCGAATTAAGGGTTATGCTGAAATGTTCTGTATGCATCTCGTGATTCACCAGTGAGTCGGACAGGATGGGTCTGAAGGTTCCTATTCCAACGTGGAGGGTTAGTTCAGCTGAATCAACTCCTTTTTTTCTAAGCTGTTGAATCACCTTGTTTGAAAAATGGAGGCCTGCTGTTGGTGCTGCTACCGACCCCTCGTTTAAGGAATAAATGGTCTGATACCTGGTCCGGTCAATGGTTTCCGGTTCTCTTTTTAAATATGGTGGTATCGGCATCTCTCCTGTAATTTCCAGTACTTCCGAGAATGTCAGTTCCGGATTATTCCAGGAAAACTGTACGATGGTACCTGCCGATGTTGTCCCCCTGCGTGTAGCGGTAAGCAAAATCTCGTTCGTTTTAAACATCACCTTTTTTGATAGCGGAACATTTTTCCATTTCTTCTGGTTACCCACCAGACATCTCCATGTGACGTTTCTTTTCTCTTGGAATGCCAGCTGGATACCTGCAGGTTCAACAGGCTCCAGGAGAAAAACCTCAATTTTTGCACCACTCTCCTTGAAAAATTTAATCCTTGCCTGGATGACTTTTGAGTTGTTGAATACAAGAAGGGTTTTTGAATTTGTGTATTTCCAGATGGATGAAAAACGATCCTTATGGATCTCTCCTTTATTGTACACAAGCAAATTTGATTCATCTCTCTTCTCAAGCGGGAATTTGGCTATCCGGTCTGTTGGAAGGGTATAGGCATAGTCCGAAATATCAAGGCTGGCAAGGATGGATTCAATGGTTGATCTGTCGGTTGTATTTTGCATCTCTGATAATCCTGAACGGGATATTGGCACAAAAATAATTAATTTTACAGGGGGATTGAAAAAAAATCAAAGTCTCCAGTATGCAGTATGCAGTAATGAGAAACCAAAAGCCATATAACCGATGAAAATAGGAGACAGGGTCAGGTTCCTGAATGAAACAGGAGGGGGTATCATTACGGAATTCATGAATGAAGAGATGGTGAGGGTGTTAACGGAAAATGGTTTTGAATTCCCGGTATTGAAGAAAGAAGTCATTGTTGTGCATGCTAAACCCGAGGATTTTGATGAAAGGGGAGGGAAAGAGCCTGAACCTGAAGCGGGAAAAGTAAAAGCAGAAAATATAGAAGCAACCGAAAAAAAGAAACGAACGCTTGCTGACTACCTGGACAAAAAGGAGAAGGTCATAGGTGCTAACAAGCTGAAAGACAAAAAAATAAAACCGACCATTGTTATTGAAGAGGTCGATCTGCACATTCAGCATATCCTGCTCAACCACGAAAACCTCACAGCTGGTGAGATCCTTGAAGCCCAGATGGCACGGTTTACCACAGCCCTGAATGGAGCCATACGGAACAGACAGAAAAAAATCGTCTTTATCCATGGAAGAGGGGAAGGAAAGTTAAAATATGAAATACGCAAAAAACTGGAAAGCGATTACCCCAGTCTAACGTTTCAGGATGCTTCCTTTAAAGAGTATGGATATGGAGCAACACTGGTAATAATCAAGTGATTCTAAGTAAGGGTCTTACTTGTAGATCCGGATCAATAGAAGGTGAGATTTAAAAAATTACAATGAACAAGAAACAAATCTCAAATAAATGACAATACTCAAATTTCAATTACCATCAGCTTTGAATTTGTTTAGCAGAACAGTATTTCACAGGGCGGGCTTCGTAACCGAATACCGTTAACCGATCTTTTATTATCTTTGCATTTGAGCAGGCCGTTCTATCGCTGTTCCGCCAACCCTGCATGTCCTGCCTTAGGCTGGTACATGAACAGGGAAGCGGAGTAGAGGAAAGTCCGGGCAACACAGGGCACCAGGCTTCCTAACGGGAAGATATCCGTAAGGGTATAGTAATGGAACAGAAAATAACCGTCCGCCAGCTGGCGGGTAAGGGTGAAAAGGCGAGGTAAGAGCTCACCGGTGTTCCGGGTGACCGGGGCAGCCGTTCATCTCCTGGGTTGAAAGACCATGTATACCGGCATTTGAGGGTAGCCCGTCCGATGCCGGGGGGTAGGTCGATCGATCACGCAGGCAACTGCGTGACCAGATAAATGATAGAAATCCTGATGACCGTCTGTTTCAGACAACGCATCAGGATACAGAACCCGGCTTACAGGCCTGCTCTTTTCTTATCAAATGACCGTTTACTAATCCCAGATTATTCCTTTGATTCTTTCAGGTATTGCTCTCGTGTAAGGACCTCTATTGGTTCGGATCCGGCTTTTTCCAGTTTAGCATTTACCTTTGCCAGGCCATCCTTAAGGACCTCCTCTATTTCATTGTCCATCCGCTCTACTTCACCAGTATAAAAGTCAAGACCATCGATTACCGTCTGAGATGGCTTTCCCTGATACAGAATGGAAGAGGCATAGAGCATAGTAATCTTTTCACGCAATAATTCTTCGCCGGTAATTCCACCCATTTTGGTTGCCACCATCTGCTGATGCAATCCCTCCAGTGTATCAGCAAGGTTATTCAGGTCCTGCTTGATTGACTTTTTAAGTTGATCACTGGCTCCCAGACCTCTCGCCTTCTCCATAACAAATGTTGCTTTCCGGTCTACAAAAGCAAGCTCTTCAAGCAGGTTATATCCTTTATTTACCATTTCCTGATTCAATTGACGGTCAGCCAATGAATGGGGTGAATCTTCATCGTATTTGAGGACCAGTGATCCTTCATAGGATTCATCTCCTTTAACGAGTTTAATCCTGTATTCACCAGGGTTATAGTAGGGTCCGAAAAGAGCGAATTGCGCTAATGAAGGAGATGATGGTACATTGGGTGGCTTTTTCATTACTGACCATGGAACACGGTTGATCCCTTTCCGTTTACCTGCCGGGATTGTGCTTAGCAAGATCCCTTCCGAATCATATACCTCAAGGTACATATCCCCGAATACATGCCGTCTCTTCAGGTAGTAGGTAATGGTTGCTGATGCCGGCATTGCAACATCCGGGGGATTATCCCCGCTAAATTCATCATCTCCGGGGAAAGCCTGCCCTATCTGGATAGGCTTGATGACGAATGGTTGAGATTCCAGGAAGGCAACATCCTCCTGCAACAATTCTTCCGTGACCATCCTTAGGGGAGTAACGTCATCAACGATGAATACTCCCCTGCCATGTGTTGCCAGTACAAGATCATGTTCACGCGGATGGATTACCATATCCCTGATCGATACGTTGGGTATATTTCCCTTCATTTGAATCCATTGTTCTCCGTCATCGAATGTCACAAACAATCCAAACTCAGTACCCAGGAAGACCAGGTTGGGATTTACCAGGTCCTGATGGACCGTATGGCAATATCCTTTCACGTTTTCATCAATCAGCGATTTCCAGGTTTTGCCAAAATCGGTAGTCTTATAAAGATAGGGTGTCATATCCCCGGTTCGGTGTCCGTCAAAGGTAACGAACGCTGTTCCCTCAGCAAACGTGCTGGCATAAACGAATGAACACCAGGTATATTCCGGTAAGCCGGGAACGTTGGGTGTTACATTGGACCATGATTTCCCTTCATCGCGTGTAACCTGAAGATTGCCATCATCAGCACCTGCCCAGATAACCGACGGATTTTTTGGTGATTCCTCAATAGCAAAGATGGTACAATGGTTCTCAGCAGTTGAATTATCAAGTGTAAGCCCTCCCGTTTCAAATTGTCTCTGCTTCTCAGGGTCGTTGGTTGTAAGATCCGGTGATATCCTTTTCCATGTATCTCCTTTGTCCTTTGACTGAAAAAGATACTGCCCACCCACATACATAACATCATGGGTCGGGCTGAAAGCAACAGCAGCATTCCAGTTAAACCTTAGCTCATCCGTTGTTTCATCCGGGGCAGGAGCAATGAATTTTATTTCACCTGTATTTTTATGGTACCGTCCAAACATTCCTCCCTGGGCCTGCCAGTAGACAATATCTTTATCATAGAGATCGGGAAACATATAAAATCCATCACCCATACCGATTGGAACCCAAGCAGCATTCGATATCCCACCTGCTTTTTCTGAGGGTCCTTTCCAGGAACCGTTGTCCTGCAATCCTCCATATACATGGTAAGGTTTTTCGAGGTCAACGCTCACGTGATAAAACTGTGAAACAGGAAGGTTTCTGATTATACTCCATGAACTGCCCTTATCCCGTGATACATAAACTCCACCATCGGTTCCTACATAGAGCAGGTTATTGTCTTTCTTGCCAACCCAGAATGCATGCAGGTCCGAATGTACATTTCCCCCGGCAATGTATGCAATCCGAAAGTTCTTCCCCCCGTTTTCGCTTACATTCAGATCGAAACTGGGTTTATAGATCCGGTTTGTATCAACAGGATCAGCGACGATTAAAGAAAAATAGAATGGGCGTTCCTGGACAGGAATGGTCGTATTCATTTTTTCCCACGACTCTCCGCTGTCAAGCGACCGGTAAAGGGCAGACTCTTTTGATTCCACCAGTGCATAGACCAGATTGGGGGTAACGGGTGAAACGGTCACGGCAATCCGTCCCAATTCACCTTCCGGTAACCCGTTGGTCAGGCGGTCCCATGTCTCCCCTCCATCCGTTGTTTTGTATAATCCCGACCCCGGTCCGCCGGAGCGAAAGGTCCAGGGTTGTCTCCTGAAATCCCACATCCCGGCATAAAGTATTTCCGGATTTTGGGGATCAACTGCGATATCTGCACAACCGGTATTTTCATCGATATAAAGCAATTTCACCCAGGTTTTTCCTCCATCCGATGTCTTATATACTCCCCGTTCTTCATTGCTGTTCCAGAGGTGTCCTAATGCAGCAACCCACAGTATATCAGAATTTTCCGGATGAATTACGATGCGTGCAATGCGTTCCGTTTTTTCAAGACCCATCTTTTTCCAGTTATCGCCTCCATCGGTTGTCCGATAAATTCCATCACCTACAGAGACACTATTCCTGGTCCACGGTTCACCGGTACCTACCCATACCGTATCCGGATGCTGCTGGTCAATAGTGATCGCACCAATGCACTGATTGTACTTATCGAATATCGGCTTGAATTTAGTGCCGCCATTGAAACTTTTCCATACACCACCGCCGGCAGATCCAACATAGATGATCCTTGGATCTTCCACTACCGCATCCAAGGCGGATATTCTGCCACTCATGGTTGCCGGACCAATATGCCTGGCTTCAATGGCTTCAATGGTAGAAGAGGTGAGTGATATTTTTTGCTGGGCAATAAGCATCCCATCTGAATGACTCAAAAAAATCAATATCAGAGCCATCCGGGAAAGATGACGGATAGAGCATTTCATTTTTTATGTGTTTTTAGTAAATCGGTTCGGTAAAACCAAACAAAAAATGTTCGTATTCCTGTTTTCTTTATTTCACAGGACGGACAAAGAGGCTGTCGGGCATCTCCTGATCGATCTCAACTGTATCGATTACAATCTCCATTATTGTCTGGCCCTGGTAAGCACTTGAAATGTTGAATGGCATGGCCATTCCTTCAACCATTTTGTAATTTCCGGGAAATTGTTCAAAGGTCTGTTCAACACCCTGAATGGTACTGGTTGTTTCGATTTTAAGGATGACATAGGATTCAGCATCAAAATAATATACGACTCTGTCCCCGTCTTTTTTCGTAAGTTTTACCTTGTAGGTTGGTGTTCCTTCCATCTCTTCCTCACCGATCAATTCCAGCTGGTGTCCTTTTGCAGCGTAATCGTACAGATCGCCATCCATATCACCCATCGATTTCATCTCTTTTACCTGATCCGGTCCCAGATCCTGTGGATCAAGTGATCCCATCATGGGATTAATTTGCCATCCGTTTTCGCCATCAAAGCTGGTAATGATTTTCTGTCCCTGAACGGAAGCTTCCATTCGCACCTTATCCGGTCTCTTCATCTGTAACATGATGGGCAATTCCATCCCCTGCTGAAGGATTTTACCTTTCATTGTCATTGTATTGACTTTTAGTACCTTATTCTGACCAATGGCCTCAAAGTGGTTGGAAAGGATCTCATCCAGGTCCTGTGCAACCAGCGAACCTGCAAATGATACTAAGAGTAAGCCAGTTAGTAAAGCAAAGCATTTTTTCATAGCAATTGTTTTAAAGATTAGTTAAAGAAAGATTGAATGTATAAAAATGTTAATTACCTCAAAGAGCAGTACGCAGGCGTACCATTTTTTCCAGCAATTCCTGTAGCTCATGCAACGGCAGCATGTTTGCACCATCCGATTTTGCCAAAGCAGGATCAGGGTGTGTTTCGATGAATATACCATCCACACCAACGGCAATTCCAGCCAGCCCTATGGTTTCAATGTGCTCTGGTCTTCCCCCTGACACTCCGCTATTCTGATTCGGTTGCTGTAACGAGTGCGTAATATCGAGCACAACCGGAAATCCGATTTTCTGCATCTCCACAATATTCCTGAAGTCAACAATCAGATCCTGGTAACCAAACATGGTTCCCCGCTCTGTCAGCATGATCCGGTTGTTTCCCGAATCAGTTACTTTTTCAGCAGCGAATTGCATGGCAGAAGCTGCAAGGAACTGGCCTTTCTTGATGTTTATTACCTTTCCGGTTTTTGCTGCAGCAATCAATAGTTCGGTCTGCCTGCAAAGGAAAGCAGGGATCTGGAGAATATCGACAAACTCTGCAGCCATCGCCGCTTCATCAACCGAATGGATATCGGTAAGTATGGGTAGTTCCAACTCACTTCTGACACGACCCAGGATCTTCAATGCTTTTTCATCACCGATACCGGAAAACGAATCAATCCTTGATCGATTGGCTTTCTTATACGAGGATTTGAAAATATAGGGCACCTTAAGCCGGTCAGCAATTTCCAAAGCCTGCTCGGCAACAGAAAAAACAAGTTTCTCACTCTCCACAACACAGGGTCCGGCAATGAGGAAGAAATTGTTTCCTTCGGTATGCTTAATATATGGAATGGTCTCAATCATGCTTTTCTGAGATTCAAATATAGTTAAAATGTTATAAGTTATAAGTTGATAAGTAAATGAGACTATAATTTCAGGGGCGGATTAGCGAACTGAAATTATCTAGTCGAATTTATCCCGCTGAAAGCGGGGTTAAAAGTTAATGGTTTAAAAATCCTGGTACTACGTGAAGTAAGTGACGAGTGACGCGTAATGAGATTCTGTCTCTTCGTCTCATAATCAAACAGTCTTACTTCCCTCTTTTAAATCCGAAATTCGAAATCCGAAATAATATCGCCCAACTTACTTTTTCCTTTTTACTTTTTCCTTTTTACTTGTTAGTACCCATACTTTTTTCCCCACAATTTCCTCAAATGTTGTCGTATCTCTTCCTCCCTGGGATTTTTTTGGGGGTCATAGAATTTGTTATCTGAAATTTTCTCAGGCAGATAATCTTCCGTTACAAAATTATCCTTGTAACTGTGGGCATATTTGTAATCCTTACCGTACCCCAGTTCCTTCATCAGTTTCGTAGGTGCATTTCTCAAATTCAGGGGTACAGGAAGGTCTCCCTCTTCCTGCACTGCTGACTGGGCCTCACTGATAGCCTGGTAAGCAGCATTGCTTTTTGGAGAGGTAGCAAGATAAATGGCGGCTTCGGAGAGAATAATTCTCGATTCCGGCCATCCGATCACGTTCACTGCTTCAAAACAGCTTTGAGCCAGGAGCAATGCATTCGGATTGGCAAGACCGATATCTTCTGCAGCAAGAATAACCATCCTGCGTGCAATGAACTTGACATCCTCTCCCCCTTCAACCATTCTGGCAAGCCAGTAAACAGCAGCATTGGGATCACTGCCCCTGATCGACTTTATGAATGCTGAAATGATATCATAATGCTGTTCTCCGTTCTTGTCATACAATGCAATATTTTCCTGTACCCGTGCCTGCACTTTTTCATTGGTCACGATGATGGATCCGACATCCTTTCCCTCTTTTTCATCCTGACTGGCAGATTCCGTATTGATAACCAGTTCCAGAACATTGTACAATTTTCTTGCATCACCACCGGAGAATCTGAGAATGGCTTCCTTCTCCTCGATAACAACACTGAATTTTTTCAGGTAGGGGTCCTGGTTAAGAGCACGATCTATTAATTGCAGGAGATCATTTTTTTCCAGTGGTTTCAGCACATAGATCTGACAACGGGAGAGGAGGGGAGAGATCACTTCGAACGATGGATTTTCCGTTGTGGCTCCAATCAGGGTAAGAACCCCCTGCTCAACAGATCCGAGCAATGAATCCTGCTGCGATTTGTTGAAACGGTGAATCTCATCAATGAAAAGGATGGGATTGGGTTTATCGAAAAACTGCTGGTTTTTCGCTTTTTCTATGGTTTCCCTGACCTCCTTAACTCCGGAATGTACTGCACTCAGCTGGTAAAACGCCCGGTTTTGCTGATTGGCAATAATCCTTGCCAGGGTGGTTTTACCCACACCGGGCGGACCCCACATGATGAACGAAGGGATATTGCCCGATTCAATAAAATTCCGCAACAGTGAATTTTTCCCAACCAGGTGTTCCTGCCCGACAAATTCATCAAGCGATTTTGGACGCATCCGGTCTGCCAGGGGTTGGTTCGGTGACATCAGCTAACGTTATTGATCCAGTTCCCTGCAAATATAATGGATATTACGCAAAACAGTATCTTTCGTGGTTTGCAACCTTTTTGGAATGGAATATTTGTAACAAAATGAATCATTTTAAGTATAAAAGTATGTTCACCTCGGAGATCATGTTATCTTTCCGAAGCAACCAAATCGGGAGAAATTCCGTCTTTTAAATAATCAACACACAATTATACCCAGGAATCACTCTTAATCTAAAAATCATGAAACAGATGAAAAAGGTAATGCTGGTATTTTTTCTATGCAGTACATTTACAATGTCTTATGCACAGCTGGAAGAGATTGGTAAAGTCCTGGCTGGAGGAAAAGCAGATGCATCCATGTTATTGACCGAGTACATTAAGCCCTACGCGAATGCACTGGGTGCAAATCTTAACGGGGGATGGTATAACACTGCAAAACCGCATAGTCTTTTCGGATTCGACATTACCATCAGTGCCAGCATGGCTTTTGTTCCGAGTGGACACCGTTCGTTTGATGCAAGTGAGCTCGAATATGCACCGACCAGCGAGTACCTCACAACGTCGGTTACAGGAACTTCTTCTTCGACAGTGGCAGGGAAAAAAGAAACGGGACAAACCATTACCTATACCTATGATGACGGGGTACTTCCCGTTACAGAACTTGTTTCCTATGAAATGCCAAAGGGTACGGGTTCTTCCTATTTTCTGTCACCCATGATCCAGGCAAGTGTCGGACTGGTGAAAGAGACGGAAATAATCGGTCGCTATATGCCACAGACCAAGCTCGGCCTTTCCGGAAAAACAAAAGCAGGCATGTGGGGAATCGGAATCAAGCATAGCCTGAGCCAGTGGATCCCCGGACTGAAGCGGATACCTTTCTTCAACATGTCCCTGATGGGTGGATATACGCGGTTGTCCCTGAATTCGGGATTGAATTTTACTCCTGAAACAGTGGAATGGGACAGATCAGCTTCCCTCACAAAGGAATTCGATAACCAGGAACTGATTATGATGGTTGATGGGTGGACGGTAAACCTGCTTTTTTCAGCTGATCTACCCGTTATTACAATCTATGGAGGAGCAGGAATCAGCGGTGCCACAACCACACTGTCGCTCGAAGGCGATTATCCCTTTCCGGATTTCACCGCAGACTTTGAAGTAACCGATAACAGTGTCATGAAAGATCCGATTGACATTGAAATCAAGAGCAAAGGAGGCAGTACAACAAAACCGAGGCTGAACGTAGGTTTTCGGCTCAAATTCACCGTCATTACCATTCATGCCGACTATACTTATGCAGACTATTCACTGATCACTGCAGGACTGGGTGTATCATTGAGATAATGAATCAACATCCAACTTCGAAATCAGGCATTCCAAAAACTAATGTAGGTCGACCCTGCCTGCGTCAGGCAGGTCTCCTGAGTCGAAAAACTGGCGACTTGGAAAGTCGCCCTACACTTATCCAGGGTAATCCGAACAAAATAGATGCAGGTCTAATCTTTCCCTGGGATCTATAAGAGCGTAAAAAGCAATTCCACCGAGTTAATAACCATTAACTTTTCCCGTAAGCGATGCCTTCGGCATAACAATTAACAAATAACCTTAATTTTCCTATTTTTGCGGCAGATATGAATGTCAGAGGATGGATTCGATAAAAAACAAGGAATGGCTTGACAGGGAGATCACCAACCGGTATAAAAGCCTGATCAGGATCATTAAACCGGTGGTTGAGAAGGATGATCTGAAACAAATCAGAAAGGCCCTTAATCTCGCTAATGAACTCTGTCATAAGAAGAAGACACTAACCGGAGAACCGCATGTCTTGCATGCTATCTCGGTTGCCCGGATCGTTGTTGAGGAGATCGGACTTGGAGCTCCATCCGTCATTTGTGCTCTCCTGTATGATTTTACGGATGAACCCTGTTTCCCTGAAGAGACAATCAAAGAACAGTTTGGAGAACAGGTGTGGCAGATCCTTAACGGGTTATCCAAAATTTCCGGTATTGATACAAAAAAAACACACCTGCAAGCGGAAAATTTCCGGAAATTGCTGCTTAACCTGGCAACGGATGTCCGCGTTATTCTCATTAAACTGGCTGACCGGCTTGAATACATGCGGAATCTGAAGAGTGTAAAGAAGGATACACAACTTCAGGTGGCTTCAGAAACCTATTTCCTGTATGCCCCGCTTTCACACCGCCTGGGTCTGTACAATATCAAATCAGAGCTGGAAGACCTTTCCATGAAATATACGGATCCGAAAAAATACCAGTTCATCTCACGAAAGCTGAAAGAGACCACTTCTTCCCGTAATCGGTTCATTAAAGAATTTTCCGAACCACTGAAAAAGACCCTTTCAAATGCCGGTTATGCATTCGAAATTAAGGGGCGACTCAAATCGATCCACTCCATCTGGCTTAAGATGAAAAACCAGAACCTCGAATTCGAGGAGGTGTTTGATCTTTTTGCTATCCGGATAATCCTTAAAAGTTCACCGGAACGGGAAAAAGCCGATTGCTGGCAGGTCTATTCCTACGTAACCGACCTCTATCAACCCAACCCGCAACGACTGCGGGACTGGATTTCGGTTCCCAAAACGAATGGATATGAATCACTCCATACCACGGTGGTGGGACCCGGAGGAAGATGGGTCGAAGTCCAGATACGAACGGAGAGAATGAATGAAATTGCTGAAAAGGGATATGCAGCACACTGGAAATACAAGGGGCTGAAAACAGAAAATGTGATTGAAGAATGGTTGATGAGAATGCGAGAAATCCTTGAAACCCAGGAGTATGAATCACCGGATTTTATCGATCAGGTGAAACTAAACCTCTATACGGATGAGGTGTTTGTTTTTACACCTAAAGGAGATTTGAAACAGCTTCCGGCAGGTTCAACACTGCTTGATTTTGCCTTCGAAATTCATACTGAGATCGGCTCTACCTGCGTCGGTGGTAAAGTAAACAATAAAAATGTCTCTATCCGACACCAGTTACAGAACGGTGACCAGATCGCAATAATAACCTCCAAAAACCAGAAACCCAAATCAGACTGGCTGAACTTTGTGGCCACTTCAAAGGCTAAGACAAAAATCAAACAGGCACTGAATGAAGAGAAGTATAAGCTTGCAGAAACAGGAAAAGAAATTGTCAAAAGAAGATGCAGAAACTGGAAAGTCCCGTTTAATGATGAAAACGTTAAACGATTATTACACCAGTATAAACTCAAAACATCCCAGGATCTTTATTACCTGATCTCTATAGAAAAGATTGATCTTGGAGAGATGAAAAATTTTCTTCTGAGGAATGAAGAAAAAGAGACAACCAAACCGGTGCCAAAAAGCGATGATCTCGTAGCCAGGGAATCCTTAGAGCGCGATGTAAGGTATGAGGAATACCTGGTTATTGATAATAAAGTCAAAAACCTGGATTACAAACTGTCAAAATGCTGTAACCCGATACTTGGAGATGAAATATTTGCCTTTGTAACCATCAGTGATGGAATTAAAATTCATCGAACAGACTGTCCAAATGCACACCAGTTGCTGACCAAATATCCATACCGGGTGCTGAATGCCAAATGGACCGATTCTGACGGGAGGTCTTCCTTTCATACTGTAATTAGAATTTCAGGAATTGACGAGATTGGAATCGTAAACCGCATTTCCGATGTGGTCTCAGATGACCGCAAAGTCACCATGAGATCCATATCCGTTGAATCAAAAGATGGTATGGTTGAAGGTGTTTTAAAAGTTTTTGTGTCAGACACTAAACACCTTGAAGCCCTGCTGAGAAAATTTCTGAGAATAAAAGGAGTGTTGAAAGCAGTCCGGTTTGATGAACCGGCAATGGAATGATTGCCTATTTTATATGCTGCTGCTTTTATTGGAACAACTATTTGCAGAATACTATTTTCTTCTATACCTTTAGATGTTGAAATTGAACGTTTACGGTGATGGTTCGTGTTAAAAAAATGAGTGGGTATATCGTAATCTCCCTTTTCCTGCTTGCCGGATTAAATGGAGCAGCACAGCATATGTTGCATCATCCTGATGCTTATTATGCCCCTGTACCTGGTTCTGAAAAATATTTTCATGACCTTCAACAGGAGAACAATACAGAGCAGATTACCGGATCAAGAATTCACTACAGGCTGGATATCGGTACGGCATTCAGCAGCTTTGGTGGAAGCGGATCAATGATGAGCTCATACCTATCACCTTCCATACGGTATAAAATCTCTCCGAAACTGGATCTCCATATCGGGGGAACAATATTGTACAACTATCCTGTCGGAGGTTCAACCGCCAACGAATCTATGATGACCACAGGAAACGATCCATCGTATCAATTCTACCTGTATGGAACATACCAGGTTACAGATCGATTAGTTGTAGACGGTTTATTTGTCAAAGGAAAAATGAACCATTACAGCTTTGGATTATATCCTTACCAGATGAACAGCAATTATGAGAGTTACTCGCTTGGATTCAACTACAGGATTGCCAATTCATTTCATATTGGAGCTCAAATCAATGTCTCGAATGGTATGAATCCCTACTTCTATTCCGATCCGTTCCATCCCGGAAGATTTAATACCTATGATCCGTTCTACAGGGAATGGTAATCTATCAACATTCAACTTTCGCCAAAGGCGTGCCTGCGGCACAACGCTCAACATCCAACAACTTATAACTTTTAACTTATAACTTATAACTTATAACTTTTAACTTATAACTAATAACTCCCTCCTTTCCTTGTGAAACTGATCTTTTTAGCTCTTGCGCCGGTATTCATCATTGCCTTTTACATCTATTTCAGGGATAAGTATGAGAAAGAGCCCTTTAGTCTCCTGTTCAGATCCCTGCTGATCGGAATTGGTATTACGTTGCCCATTATCCTTGTTGAAAATTTTTTTGAACATTTCAATTATTCGCTGCATGGTTTAGCTTACGCAGGGTACAGGGCATTTATCACGGCAGGCCTTACAGAAGAATTGTTCAAGTACCTGGCATTTCTGCTGATCATCTGGAGAAGCCGTCATTTCAATGAAAAGTTTGACGGAATCGTATATGCCGTTTTCATATCCCTGGGTTTTGCGGGGGTGGAAAACATCTTTTATGTGCTGGAGCACGGTTATAAAATTGGTTTGGTGAGGGCAGTCACTGCTGTCCCTGCTCACGCCCTGTTTGGTATTGTCATGGGATACCGGTTTGGTCTGGCGAGATTTTACCCGGAAGAGAGGAGGAAACAGTTGTTTCTGGCTTTTTTACTTCCCTTTCTATTGCATGGATTTTATGATTTTTTCCTAATGGCTGAAAAACCGGTTTTCCTGGTATTTTTCGTACCCTTTATCATTTACCTCTGGACCTATGGTTTTCGCAGGATGAAAAACCTCTCAGACCGGTCCATTTTTAAACCGGTTGAGGAGGAGAGGAGTGATCTGACGGGGGATTAGTAACATCTACCGAAGGTCATGCCTTCGGTAGATGTTAGTTAATCGTTAGTAGTTAATTGTTAATGGTAATTGGGTACAGACTATTAACCATTAACACGTAACATTTAACTTCTATATCTCGGGTCCGGGATAACCGGCAATTTAGCCATCTTTTCCACTTCCAGGCTGGGGAATCCAAACTCTTCAACCACTTTTCCCCGGATCAGGTAGCTTCCACTTCCTCTGAAGCTATATTTCTTCAGTGATTGTGGAAAATGGACGGTATCAAAAAATTCACCATCCGAATCGATAAAAGCAGCAAAATGCATCCACTCGTTCTTCACTGTTTTAATGTATTTAATCGTTACCAGATGTCCCACCATTCGCACGATCTTACCAACATTATCCAACAGCTCTTTTGCTTTACAATCTCCACGGAATCGGGTTTTTAGCAGGTCGAAGTGGGAGAGCGAGACCGGGAAACCAAGCAGTTCCACCTCGTCATACGCATCTTCAATCCGATCCTGGATAAGCGGAGGCAGCGGGTAATTTTTTCTTTCAACCCTGAAAAGGCTCAAAGCATGGGCAGCTGGTTTGGTCTTTCCAAGCAGCAGGTGGGTTTCCCAGAGCAGTTGTTTTTTACTCTTATTAGTAAACCGGAATGCATCAACCCGGATAAGAAGGATCATCTGTTCGATCCCGATGGGCACGCGTTGCAGGAAATCTTCAATTCCCCGGTATTCTCCGTTTTTCATGCGTTCTTCAGGAATGATATGTCCGACCCTTGTTTCCAGGTTTTGAATGTGTACCAGACCGATATGGATATCCTGGCCACAAATGGTTGTCAGGTAATGGCTGCGGTTCACACACGGCAGTTCAATGTTGGCGCCATAACGTTTTGCTTCATTCACATAGACCCATGGACGGTAAAACCCTCCGAAGTTATTGATAACAGCCACCATGAATTCCAGGGGGAAATGGGATTTCAGGTAGAGGCTCTGGAAACTTTCAACCGCATAGGAAGCCGAATGGGCTTTTGAAAACGAATAACCGGCAAACGATTCGATCCAGCGCCAGACCTCCCTGGTAATGTTTTCAGAATGACCACGCTCGCTGCAGTTGTGAAAGAATTTATCGACAATTCGCTTGAATTCGTCTTTTGAACGGTGCTTTCCGCTCATCGCCCGCCTGAGCACATCGGCATCAGACAGATCCAGTCCTGCGAAATGATGACAGATCTTCAGCACATCCTCCTGGTAAACCATAACACCAAACGTTTCCGATAGCTGCTCTTCCATCACAGGATGAAGGTATTTGAAATCATTGGGATGGTGAAAGCGATGGATATACTCCCTCATCATGCCGGAACGTGCAACACCCGGCCGGATCACCGAGCTGGCAGCAACCAGCCCGCGGTAGTTATCACAATTCAATTTCTTCAGCAAACCACGCATTGCTGGGCTTTCAATGTAAAAACAGCCATTGGTTTCACCGTTTTTCAACTGATCGACCACTTTTTTATCCTGCTTGAACTCCTGTATCGCATGGATGTCGACACGAACACCACGGTTTTTTCTGATGATCTCCACCCCCTCTTTAATATGACCGATACCCCGCTGGCTCAATATATCGAGCTTTTCAAAACCAATCTCTTCAGCAACATACATATCCCACTGGGTAGTGGGGTAGCCCTTTGGAGGCATATCCAGAGCAGTATAGCAGGTAATTGGTTTTTCGGAGATCAATACTCCGCCGGCATGGATGCTTCGAAGATTGGGAAAGTCTGCCAGATATTGCCCGATGGTAAAAATCTTATTGGTAACTTCGTTCTGATTCATCGCTGATTCGGGGTTTTCGATCAGGGAATCTATTTCAGCCTTTGGCAACCCATAGACCTTACCCAGTTCCCTGATGATCGATTTCCCCCTGAATGTCGACATTGTACCAAGCAGTGCCGTGTGCTTTCGTCCGTATCGTTTAAAAATATAATCGAGAACTTCATCCCGCTCTTTCCAGGAATAATCGATATCAAAATCCGGCGGGCTGGTGCGTTTGGGATTAATGAAACGTTCGAAATAGAGATCCAGCTCAATGGGATCTACATCGGTGATCTTGAGACAGTAAGCAACAATGGAGTTGGCACCGCTTCCCCGTCCGACGTGATAAAAACCGCGGTTCAGCGAATAGCGGATAATGTCCCATGTGATCAGGAAATAGGAGGAAAAACCCAGCCGGTCAATGATCTCCAGCTCGTATAAAACCCTTCTTTTCGCTTCCGCATTATCCTTCCCATACCGGTATTCCAGTCCATCCAGTGCCAGCTTTTCCAATAGCATTTTATCGTCATAACGGTTCCCGGTGAAACTCTTCCTGTTCTTGTAGCTTTTGAAATCAAAACTGAAGGAGCAGGTTGCTATCAGTTCTTCCGTATTTCGGATGATCATTGGGTACCGTTCAAATGCCTTTCGCAACTCATCCGGTGGTATGAATGTTTCAAAAACAGCGGCCTCTTCACCCGGTCTGATTTTGGTTAGCAGGGTATTATGGCTTATCGCGCGGAGGTGCTGGTGCAGAACAAAGCCGGTGTTGTTGATGTAACTGACGGGTTGCTGGACAACCAGCTTTGCCAGGTTGTGGCTTTGTTCCAGGGATAGAAGCTTCCTGACCGACTGGGGACGGATCCCCAGGTATTCGTTTTCCTTCAGCTCCGTGAATGACCTGGAACCAAAGGGATAAATGACAATAACCTGTTGAAAAGGAGGAGATGAATGGGGGAGGGGCTCTCCCGATATGTTGTGAAAACTCAGGAATTCGTTCAATTCCATAAATCCTTCGCTATTTCGGGCAAGACCCACGTACAACAACCGGTCTTTCTCCCTGAATTCTATCCCGGCAATCGGCTGAATGCCTTCTTTCGTACAACACTTAACAAAATCCAATACCCCGGTCGAGTTGTTGATGTCGGTCAACGCCATGATTTCAATTCCGTGTTTTCCCGCTTCTTTAACCAGCGCCTCTACCGATAAGGTGCCGTATCGCAGACTATAGTATGAGTGGGTGTTTAAATACATGGTTTCTGGTTTCTGGTTTCTGGTTCCTGGTTTCTGGTTTCTGGTTCCTGTTAACTTATAACTATTAACTATTAACATTTAACTATTAACATGCATCTGCCCTGATGCGGGCTTCAATCTCTTCCCGTGTCGGTACTCCTACCGCTCTCTTCACTGCTTTCCTGCCGTAACGTCTTCTCAGTTTATCCATTGCCAGGTATAACCGCACCATTTCCGGTGTGTCTTCAAACATGTTTAATTGCTGGACTCCCCGGACCAGGTGACTGAAGCGCACACCAATCAGGCGGATCAGCATCCTGCGCTGATACAACCGGGCAAAAAGCTCTTTGGCTGTCTCAATCAGTATATGATCGAACGAAGTATAGGGAATACGCTTCTGCAGTGTATGCGTATCGAAGTTGGAGTACCTTATTTTAACACTCACGCAGGAAGTCAGTTTCTCCTTCTGCCTTAACTCGAATGCGATTTTCTCCACCATGCTTACCAGCAACTGGTTCATCTTTGCTACATCAATGCTGTCCTTGTCAAAAGTTCTTTCCGTGCTGATCGACTGTTGTTCGGAGTAATGAATGACAGGAGTGGGATCAATGCCGTTTGCTTTCTTCCAGATCACGATCCCGTTTTTCCCAAGCACACGCTCCATCATTTCAACCGGTATCCGGCTCAGTGTGTCAATGGTTGAAACTCCCATCGAGCGCAGCAAATGGAATGTTTTGTCCCCGATCATGGGTATTTTGCCGATGGAGAGAGGTGACAGGAAAGCCTTTACCCGATCATCCGGCACTTCCAGTTCCCCATTGGGTTTGGCTTCACCGGTGGCGATCTTAGACACGGTTTTATTGACTGATAATCCAAGAGAAATGGGTAATCCCGTCTGCTTTATGATGGTCAGCCGCAATTCCCGGGACCATTTCAGGGAGCCAAAAAACCGGTCCATTCCTGTAATGTCGATGTAATGCTCATCCACAGAAGCCTTTTCATAAACAGGAGCCTTTTCGGCAATGATCTCCGTGACCATATCGGAATAGTTGCTATAAAGCTCCATATCACCCCGGATCACAAGGCCATCGGGACATAACCCCCTGGCCAGCTTCATGGGCATGGCAGAACGTACGCCAAACAGCCGCGCTTCATAACTGCAACAGGCAACAACCCCCCGGTCTGATGTGCCTCCAATAATGACCGGCTTCCCTTCAAATGCACTGTTCTTCAACCGTTCAACCGATACAAAGAATGTGTCCAGGTCAATGTGGATGATGCTCCTGTGTGTGTTGGTCATCTTCTGCAAAAAAAAGTTCGAAAATTTTTGATAATCAAAAAAATAAAGTATATTTGATTAGTTTTTAATCATAATTATGATTATAATATAATCATTTTGATTAAATGATGCAAGGGTTTTTATGGAAAATTTTGATATATACATAAAACAAGCATACCATGTACTTCAGTTCAAACATCAAGTTTCTCAGAAAACGCAGGGGCAGAACCCAGGATGAGATTGCCCATGCTCTCAACATGAAACGATCAACCCTGAGCGGTTACGAAAATGAAGTTGCCTACCCCAATCTTTTTGTTTTGGAAGCCTTTTCCAGCTACTTCAACATCTCGATCGATACCCTGGTAAAAATCAACCTGAAAGAGCTATCCCAATTCCAGATCTCTCAACTTGAAAAAGGATTCGATGTCTATATCAAGGGCAGTAAATTACGGGTGCTTGCTACGACGGTGGATCAGGAAAACGAAGAAAACATTGAACTGGTTTCGGAAAAGGCAAAAGCAGGCTATAAGAATGGTTTTGCCGATCCCGAATTCATCAGGGAGCTTCCGACTTTTCAACTACCTTTCCTCTCGAAAAGTAAAAAATACAGAACTTTTCAGCTGAAAGGCGATTCCATGCTTCCTATACCGAACGGTTCCTGGATAACCGGAGAGTATCTTCAGAATTGGAATAACCTGGTTTCCGGACAGGCATATGTGGTTTTTACCCTGGATGATGGAATTGTTTTCAAAATTGTTGAGAACCGGTTAAAGGAGGAGCAGAAACTGGTCCTCTACTCACTGAATCCGGTCTATGAACCCTACGATGTACTCATTACTGAGATCAAGGAGATTTGGAAGTTCATTAATTACATAAGCGCAGAATTACCGGATCCGGTACTGCCCGAGGATCATCTCCTTTCCATGGTAGCAAAATTGAAAAAAGATGTAGATCGGCTGAGTTCGCAAATGAGCTGACAAGAGATTACGAAAATCGTTGGATCTGGATCAATATTCTTTTTTATCCCGCTAAATTTGTCTATTTTCAATGCGTCTTGTCAGGTCATATTCCTCCACATCCGGCTGGTAAATGCTCACTCTGACAGGGATAAATAAATAAACTCCTACCAAACTTTTCGATTAGCATGGAGCCAATAAAAGTTCTCTATCTGGAAGACAATCCCCTGGATGTCAAAATGCTCGAAAGCAAGCTTGCGGGTGATGGGGTGGAATTCCGTATTCACTGCAGCACGAACGAAAAGCAGTTTAAGCAGAAGCTTCAGGAGGAGCATTATGATATTATTATTTCCGACTATTATCTTCCACCCTATGATGGGTTCAAAGCACTCGATTATGTTCAGGAGAAATGCCCGCTAACTCCCTTTATTCTAATTTCAGGTGTTGCCGGAGAAGAACTTGCCGTAGAAGCCATAAAACGCGGGGCATCGGATTACATCCTGAAAGAGAATTTATACCGGCTCCCCTCCGCTATTCATAAAGCCATCCTGTTGTTTAAGGAAAAAGAACTTAAGCAAAAAGCAGAAGACCTCAGGACAAAATATGATTTCATCATCAACACTTCAAGGTCTCTCATGTCATTAATTGACAGGAATTATACCTATGAAGCAATCAACAATGCCTTTGCTGCAGCCCACAACCTGATTAAAGAAGAGATCATCGGGAAATCCCTTTCGGAAATATGGGGGAACCAGAGTTTTAAAAAAAGTATCAAACCAAATCTTGATAAGGCATTTGCTGACAACGAGGTCCGTTACCAGGCATGGTTTGAAACGCCAAAGCATGGCAGGCGATTCTTTGAAGTTACCTTTTATCCCTACAAGGACGCGAAAGGCAGGATTTCCCATACAGTCGTCGATACATTTGATATTACAGACCGGAATGTTACAGAGGAAGAAATCAGACAGCACGCATCAGATCTTGCGCTGATCAATGACCTGAATGAAGCGGTGAACCGCGGTGAAAGCCCGGAGGGCATCCTTAGTATCTTGTGGAAACGCACTGAACAGCTGTTTGATAGCATTGGTGCCGGAATTTACCTGATTTCAGAAGATCAGAATGAATTGGTTCTTCAGATTAACCGCAGTGTGAAAAAAAGCATCCGCAGGATTGAAAAACTGGCGGGAAATAAGATCCCGCATATCACGATTCCATCGTCTGGTAAAAGCATTTATTGGAATACCTTCAAAACCGGAAAGCCTTATTATACCGAGAATAAAAATGGTATAACGAGTTTAATGCTGGAACATAACCTTTCCTTCAATCATGAGAGATTGATCCCGACTGCAATACGAATTCTAGACCTTACGTCAATTGTAAATATACCCTTATTCTCAGGCGATAAACCCCTGGGTATCTTTTCCATTGCCAGAGAAGGGACATTCAGCAAGCAGGAAATTGACCGCCTGATTGCTTTTTCAACCCATCTTACCTCCATCCTGGAAAGAATATCGATTGAAGAAAGAAATAGGCAACATGCAGAAGACCAGGGACTCATAAATGAAATAAACCGGGCTGCCAACGAAGGGAAAGACCTTGTTCATATTCTGGCTATCCTCTCTGAATCCACAAGAAGGATGTTTTCCGGCTATGGTGCCACCATCTATCTCGTTTCAGATGATCAGAAATATCTCCTGCCAACCCG
>CAZXGG010000003.1:0-43631 GCA_964640125.1 uncultured Rikenellaceae bacterium | reverse complement strand
ATGGTGCCACCATCTATCTCGTTTCAGATGATCAGAAATATCTCCTGCCAACCCGATTTTCACTCCCTGAAGGAGTAATTACTACCATTGAGAAATTGCTCGGATTCAAGATCACTTCAGTCAGGGCAAAATTGAATTCTGGAAGCAGATTCAAAGCAGACATTTTAGCTGGAAAGCCTGTACTCCATGATTCCAGAACAGAGATGAAGGAATTGATAAAGGAGTTTGCAGAAACAAAGATGCAGTTAAAACTGGTCAATCAGATCTTCGAAATATTGAATTTGAAACATTTGTTAAACATTCCCCTGATATCAGAAGAGGTACCTGTAGGCATATTGAATATCTCGAAAACAGAGCCGTTTTCACAAAATGATATCAGGCGGTTAGAATATATCGGATCACAGATAACATCCGTAATATTGAGGAAAAAAGCCGAAGAAGATTATATCGAAAGTGAACAAAAATTTAAAGCCCTTTTTGAATCGGCAAATGATGCCATCTTCCTGATGGATGATAATCACTTCATCGACTGTAATAATCCAACCCTTGAGATGTTCGGCTGTTCCAGAGAGGATATCGTTGGCAAAACGCCGGTCATGTTTTCTCCCGAATACCAGTTGGATGGAAGGCCTTCAGCGGAGTCTGCACAGGAAAAAATCAGGAAAGCAATCATGGGCGAAAATATACGTTTCGAATGGATCCACAAGAAACTAAACGGAACAACCTTCCTCGCCGAAGTCAGTCTGAACAAGCTTGAGCTCAAAGGGAAAAAATACCTTCAGGCCATCGTGCGTGATATCAGCAAACGAAAAAAAGCTGAAGAGGAAATCATTCAAAAAGAGAAAAGTTTGAGAGAAGCACAACGCATTGCATCCGTTGGAAGCTGGGAATGGAATATGAAAAGGAGTGAGATCAACTGGTCGGATCAAACCTACCAAATTTTGGGATTGGAACCTGGGTTTACCAAGCCAAACCTGGAGGTTTTTCTGAACTTAGTACATGCTGATGACCGGAAAATGGTTCAAAAAACCATTCAGCTTTCTATTGACAAGAAACAACCCGTTGATTTTTTTCACCGGATTACTAAACCCGACGGAGACGAACGAACCGTGCATTCAAGGGCAGAAATGGTCTGTGATCCTCAGAATAACCCCGTCAGGTTCATCGGGACTATTCATGATATTACCGACCTTAGCAGAGCCGAGAAAGCGTTGCAGGAGAGCGAAGAGAAATTCAGGGCAATATTTGAAAAAGGACTGTTTGCAGTTGTATTGTCAACCATCGATGGGAAATTAATTCAAACAAATCAAGCAGCACAGGAACTGTTTGGCTATACAGCTGAGGAGCTGTTCGACAAGCATTTTACACAACTCACCCATCCGGATGACCGGGCTGAAAGTAAATCATATTATAACCGGTTAATTCAGGGGAAAATACAGCACTTCGTACTTGAAAAACGCTACATAAAGAAAAACGGGGATGTGATTTGCTGTCATATCGGTGTCTCTCCCATTAGAAATGATGAGGGTAAAATTATCAATACCATTGGAATGATTACCGACATCACGGAACAAAAGCGGGCCGAGCAACAGATAAAACAGCGAACAGAGGAGCTATCCCTGATCAATACGATGAATGCAATGGTGAATATTGGCAAGAATGTCAATCAGATCTTTCAATATTTTGCCAACGCGATATTGCGTCTTTACGCCTGCCACATTACCGGATTTGCTATGCTGACGGAAGATGGAAAATCACTTTCATTAGAGCATCTATCCATGTCGTCTGATGTGCTTAAAATCCTTGAAAAAAGGGTTCATAAAGGGATACGAAAACACTTTGTCAAACCACCCTCAAATGGACTGTTAATGCAGTGTATCCGTGGCAAAAAACCCCAGCTTCTGGGAACAAAGGAGGAGATACATGCATTCATCACTGAATTTGCAACCAAAGCATCCACGCTGAGAATCATTCCTGATATTGTTAAGTTACTTAATATGAAGTTTGTGTGTAATTTCCCACTCTATTCAGGCAATGAACGGTTGGGAATGATTATAACCATAAGTGCTGAGAATTACAAGGATCATGACATCGAAAGGATGAGCAATCTGATTGAACAGATGGTAAGCATTATTATCAGGAAGAAGGTGGAGGAGGAGAGAACAAAACTCAGCACGGTAGTGGAACAAATGGCGGAAACCGTTATCATTACAGATACAGAAGGGAACCTGTTATATGCCAATCCTGCATTTGAAAAAATATCTGGCTATTCACGAGAAGAGGCATTGAATCAGAAGTTGAATATTTTAATAAGTGGAGAACAGCGGAATGAGTTCTATGAAAAGTTATGGAACACCATTGAACAGGGAAAAGTCTGGAAAGGAAAAATGCTGAACAAACGAAAGAACGGGACCCTGTATGAAGAGAGAGCAACCATCTCCCCAATTACCAATGAAGAGGGGAAAATAGTCAATTATGTTGCTGTAAAGCAGGATATAACAAGGGAGTCACAGCTGGAAAACCAGCTTATTCAATCACAAAAACTGGAAACTGTTGGAACACTTGCCAGGGGCATTGCACATGATTTTAATAACATATTGGGGACAATCCTTGGCTACAATGATATGGCCATGGAAGAGACGTCTTCAGGCGAAAAAATCCACAGTTACTTGACAAGAATGAGAAGGGCTTCGATGCGTGCAAAAGACCTGGTAAACCAGATTCTTACCTTCAGCCGGGATTTTAAACCCGAGCCCAAATCCGTTAAGATTCATCACCTGATCAGGGATTCCCTTACCCTGTTCAATCCCACGGCAAGCGAAAACATCAAAATCGAAACGAATATCGATAAAGACTTCCCATCAATACATGCGGATCCTTCACAGATTCAACAGGTTATCCTGAATCTGCTGACCAATGCAAACCAGTCAATGCAGGATAAAGGGGGCATACTAACCATTACTGCTGATACGATTCATGTTGATAAACTCCTGGCTGAAAAAACCCCGGATCTCACTGAAGGAGAGTATGTCCGGGTATCCGTTTCGGATACGGGAGCAGGGATGGATGCAGAGACACTGACTAAAATATTCGAGCCCTTCTTCAGTACCAAACCGGTGGGAATAGGTACAGGTCTCGGACTCTCTGTGGTTCATGGAATAATTAAGAACCATAATGGTGTGATCACGGTTCAATCCAAAAAAAATAAGGGAACAACATTTACGGTATACCTGCCTGTTTAACAGGCAGAACAATTCGTTCATACCAATCGGAAATGATGTGCTATTTTATGATAAAACGGATACTATACAATCAAAAACAATGCATGATATGGCAAAAATATTGATCATTGACGATGATAACCAGTTCAGGGAGATGCTTCACGAGATGGTGAAAAGAGAAGGTTATATCGTGTTTAGTGCCCTTGATGGTGCAGAAGGAATGAAAATTTTTAAACGGGAAAAGCCAGACCTTGTCATTACCGATATTATCATGCCGGAAAAAGAGGGACTCGAAACGATTCTTGAATTGAAAAAAAATGTACCGGAGGTGAAAATAATCGCCATATCGGGTGGCGGACGTTCTCATCCCGGTGACTACCTCCGGACAGCGAAATATTTTGGGGCAGACAAGACACTGGCAAAACCATTCTCTAAAAGTGAACTGCTCAATTCCATTGTCGAGGTGTTGAAATCATGAACACTTATGCTTCAACACTACATATAACTATCCTGTGCCAGTGAAAGGAGTAAGCAACTCCGAAACATAATCGGCAATACTTAGACAGGCAGTCAGTCCGGGTGACTCAATGCCAATGAGATTAACCAGTCCCGGAAGGTTTCTGTCTGACTCTTCCCTGATCAGGAAATCCTTTACTGGATCTCCGGGTTTTTGAAATTTAGGCCTTATCCCGGCCTGATCGGGCATCAGATCCTGTTCCTCAAGAAACGGGAGGAATTTCCGGGCAGCACGATAAAAATCGCTGGCATGTCCAGGATCAACAGTATAATCTGCCTCACCTTTTCCCAGATACAATGCGTTCGGACCAAGCTTTAACCGGCCAACCAGATCAACCGTGGTATGAATCCCAAGCCCAACGATCTCTTTTTCCGGCAGTGGGTAAATTAGCCGGTTCACCAATTTGTGCTTGCCGTTAATAACGCTGAAATACTCACCTTTCCAATAGTAAACAGGGTATGTATTCCCAGGTATTCCTGACGAATGAGCAATCTGTGACGCAGACAGTCCGGCTGAATTAACAACCATTTCTGATGTGAACGTAAATCGCTCCCCGTCTGCATCTTTTATTAGGATTTCGTACCCTCCTGTGATCCGGTGGATTTCCAGGACTTCTGCATGATAAACAAAGTTCACCCCATGGCTCACCGCATCGGTCTCAAGCTGTTTCATCACGCTGTGGGTATCAACAATTCCCGTGGAGGGGAAAAAGATGCCCTTTCGAGCATGGATATGAGGTTCAAGCTGATGGATTTCAGGCATGTCCACTATACGTGCATCCATTACTCCGTTTGCATGCGCATCCCTGAGAATACCTGTCAGTCGATCTGTTTCTGAATCGTCCGTAGCCACGACCAGTTTCCCGCATTTTCTGTATGCTATCTCATGCTGCTCACAATAGCCGTATAACTTTTCCCTTCCCTCAACGCAAAGATGCGCTTTCAATGATCCGGGTGGATAATAGATTCCCGAGTGAATTACTTCGCTGTTCCTGCTGCTTGATTCCTGTCCGAATTTCCTGTGTCTTTCAATCACAAACACCGAATCGTACAGGCTTGATAATTTTGCAGCAATCGCCAGTCCAACAACACCGGCACCAATTATGGTTACTTCCGAATCCAATAGCTGATCGTTTATTGCAATCTACATGCATGCAAATATATAGGAATCGTCTTGTTAAATGATTTTTCTCATTCAATTTTATATCAATCTGATCTATTTTTGTGTTATGGTTCATTCAGAAACAGAGTAACCAAAACCACAAATACCATGAAAAACAACATCATTTTGGGCGTTGGGATCCGCAACTTCATCTTCAGGTAGAAAGGCAGGTTTAAAGGCATGGAGAAAGAAGGAATTGTTGTCACAGGAGCATCGGGTTTTATTGGCAGGCATTTCATCGAAGCCTCAAAAGAGAAGTACAGGCTCTTTTGTCTTGCCCGGAGATCACAGTTGGAATCCGGGATACCCAAACACCAGAATATTTTCTGGACTCAGGTGGATATCGGATCTTTCACTGATATCAGGGAATTGGGAGAAAGCATTCGTAAACTGGGTGGTGCAAATTACGTAATGCACCTTGCCGGTTATTATGATTTTTCATACAAGGATCATCCTGAATATTACAGGACCAATGTTCTGGGAACAGAGAATATCCTGAAATTGGCGAAGGAACTTGAAATTAGGCGTTTCATTTTTTCCAGCTCCCTTGCTGCATGTAAGTTTGGCGATTTTGACCACATCATAACAGAAGAAACTCCTCCGGCAGCCGACTTTGCCTATGCCCGCAGTAAATGCCTTGCTGAGAATTGCATCAAAGAATTTTCAGGCGATTTTTCGTATGCTATTGTACGGCTGGCAGCCGTTTTCAGTGACTGGTGTGAATACCCGCCGTTGTTCATGTTTCTTTCCACATGGCTTTCAAAAAAATGGAAATCAAGAATACTGGGTGGAAAAGGAGAATCGGCAATCACTTACATTCACATCAATGACCTGATCCGTTTTTTTGACCTGCTGCTCGAAAGAGACAACACATTGCCTCATGAACTAACACTCATTGCAAGCCCGGATGGTACGATTTCACACAACGACTTGTACAAAGCATCTACGAAATATCACTTCGGCAAGTACAGAAAGCCCATCAGAATACCTAAACTAATCGCGTATCCGGGTGTTCTTGCATTAAATTTTCTTTCCAATATGTTAGGCTTCGAATCATTCGAAAAACCCTGGATGATCAAATATGTGGACAAGAAACTTGTGGTTGATTCCACCCGATCCCAAAAACTCCTTGGGTGGAAAATCGCCAAAAGGTATGATGTCCTGCGGAGGCTGCTCTTTCTCCTGGAAAACCGGAAAAACCATTCCATTACCTGGTCCATTCGAAATGAAATGGCGTTGAAGAGAACTGTGGAGCGTACCACTATTCTCTATTATGACATATTTAAGAAACACCGCTCCGCTGCAGTGGAAAAGTTGCTTGAATACCTGCTCTTACCGGAGCATGCAGAACGTTTTGTTCATTACCAGGCTATGGGAAGGGATCTGTTGAAGATGTATATCACATTGATCTATCAGCTGATTGCAATCAGCATCCGAACCGGAGACCGCATGGTATTAAGGAAATATGCTCAGATCATTGCCTACAGAAGATTTAACAGCGGGTTTAAGATAGAGGAGATCGCCGGTCTCCTGAATTCCATGGAAACAACCATTAACGCCGCGGCAAATCCTGAACTTACTACTTCCGATTCAAAAAGGGAATTTAACAATTTTGTTAGCATAGCCATTCAACTGGTGATTGATGAAATTGATGAATCATTTGCACGCCTGTTAAAACAAGAACCACATGCCCCTGCTGTTGGTGAGAAATTTCCCTCACTGGAAAGTACGGATGAGATGAAGCAGATCGTGTCTCAGCTGGAGGATACCTTTTATGATTCACTGGAACATCTGGACGGTGATCTTCCATTCGGGCCGGTAGTATAGGTGCATTAATCCGGCATCAGTTGCAAAACTTCAGGATCATCTGGTAAGCCCGGGTATAACCCAGCGCATCGGCTTTTTGAAGATCACTGCAGGCTTGCTCTGTTTTTTCAGGAACTTCCAGGAGGATTTTTCCCCGGTTGAAAAATGCTTCAGCACACCTGGGATTAATGATCGTTGCTGTCGAAAAATTATCAATAGCGGATAGGGTATCTCCATAGGAAAGATCACATAAGCCTGATTTTACATAAGCAACATCATTCTCCGGATACAGCTTGATTGCACTGTTAAAATCCTCCCGGGCTTGCTGAAAATGATCCAGGTTTAGGTGTGCCATCCCCCGGAATATGTATATGTTGTGGTTCTCCGGTTGCAATTCAATAGCACGGTTGAAGTCAATCAGGGCTTTTTCATGATCCCCCATGCCTTCAAATGCAGCACCCCTCATCAGATGGATTATCCAGCGGTCGGGATAAAACTCTTTTGCCTTGTCTATATCAATAACAGCAATGTTAAAATCCTCGATCCGGTATCGCGATGCTCCCCGGGTTGTAAGCGATTCGTAGAAGTTTGGCTGTAAACTCAATGCCGAGTCGTAATCCTGAACCGCACCGACGAAATCTTCCAGTTCAAGCCTGGCTTTTGCCCTGTACATGTAGAACCTCCAAAATCGCGAATCCTGCTCAATTGCGGCATTATAGCTTTCAATAGCACCCACATAATCCCCTTCATGGTATTTCGCAATTCCTTTCTTTAATAACATTATCGACCCTTCCTGCTGGAAAAAATAAACCGACAGGATGAAGAAAATAGTGAATACCAACTTCATGAATAGAGTCTTTTATACAAAATAAACATGAAAAATCATTATCCACTACTTTTCCAGTGAAAAAATTGACTTTCTGTTTAACATTCCTTAACTTTAAAGGTATCCGAAATGTTGACAGGTTAATATCGCTCATTTCAAATAATAAACCTTTTCTAAACATATCATCATGAAAAAAATAACATTTTTAGTACTGTTTTTTTTAGCACTTTCCTTTTCAGGGTGCCAGGAAAAAATAGATACTGCAGCAGAAGAGGAAGCAATAAAAGCAGTCATTGCTGCTGAAACAAATGCCTTCTGGGATCAAAACCTTGTGGCACTGCTGGAAACACTGATCCAGGACGACAATTTGATCTACATTTCAATTGGAAGTAATGGGTACCGTGAAAGAATGGGTTGGGATAATAACTATGCATATTACAAAAAAGCCGCCAGTGAAGATTGGTCCGACTGGACAGATATTACCGTTGAAAGATCAAACTGGAAGATCGATATTCACGGGGAAACTGCTTTCGCAGTTTACAACCAGAATATGAAATTCAAACTGAATGGAGAACCGATGACAACCCACTCGAAAGAGATCCGGATGTTGAAGAAAGTGAAAGGTGGCTGGAAAATATCAGTGACCCAGTGGATTGATCTCTCTTCCTTTGAAGAGGAAGGCGAGGCAGTTGGAAAAGAGTTTTAAAATTGAACCCAATCAATAACCAGAAGAGACTGCGTGGAATCCTCTTGACTCTCACGTATCAATTTCTCTTTCTAACCAGCCTGTGCGCCCAGGACAGAGGCATTATTACCGGCAGGATAACCGATTCTGAAACCGGAGAACCGTTAACCGGTGCAACCGTTGTTCTGAACGATTCAACCGGCATTTCTTCTGATACAGATGGGAAATACGAACTGAAAGTATTGCCCGGAACCTATAAGATCTTCTTTCATTTTATTGGTTATCAGTCCGTTATCAAAGAAATCACAGCCTTCGCGAAGGATACGGTACGGGTTGATGTTATCCTTGAAGTCAAAATAAAAATGCTGGATGAGATTGTAGTCACAGCCGGCAAATTCGACCAGAAGCTCTCCGATGTTACCGTCTCCATGGAGGTTCTTAAACCGGTTATGATCCAGCAGAATAACCACATTACCCTGGAAACACTGATCAGCCAGGTTCCCGGAATCGATGTGCTGGACGGACAGGCAAGCATACGTGGAGGTAGTGGATATTCCTATGGTGCGGGAAGCAGGGTCCTGGTACTGGTGGATGACCTCCCCATCATTTCTGCAGATGTCGGTGATGTGAAATGGGATTTTTTACCGGTTGAAAATGTTGCCCAGGTGGAGATCCTGAAAGGTGCTTCATCGGTTTTGTACGGATCTTCTGCACTGAACGGGGTAATCAACCTGAGGACAGCCTTTCCGAAACCAGATCCGGAAACCGGGATTACCGCGTTTGGTGGGATCTATATGGACCCGAAACGGGAAGAACTGGTCTGGTGGGATAAACAACCCGTTTTTTACGGGATGAATTTCCAGCACATGAGGAAAATCAGGAATCTTGATCTTGTCGTTGGTGGAAACCTCTTACATAATCCGGGGTACAGGGAAAATGAGTGGGATACATGGGGGAGGGGAAACCTCAAATTAAACGTTACAGGCAAACGAAACAAGGGGCTCAATTACGGAATTAACAGCAGTTACATGTACCAGGATAAGAGCGATTTTCTGTTATGGGTCCATGCAGATACCGCATACAGGCAAAATCCCGAAGCGGTCACCGAACTTACCGGCATCCGGTTTAATGCCGATCCCTACGTTACATTCCTTCAAAAAGAAAACATCATTCATACGCTCAAAACGCGTTTTTTTGCAGTTGAAAACCGGTTCCCGAATGACGCCGATAAAAACAACAAATCCTGTTTTTACTTTGGAGAATACCGCTACTTGCAAAAATTCAAAAATGAGATTCACTGGTCCTTCGGATCCTCCGCAAGCTATTCGAATGTTATCTCAAACCTTTATGGAAACCACAGTGGGATCAACCTTGCACTTTATACCCAACTGGATGCCCGGTTCTTCGAACGCCTTAAATGGTCTGCCGGGATCCGGTGGGAAAGCTCCAGGCTGGACAATGAGCAAATTCATTCTTCACCCGTCTTCCGTACCGGTATCAATTTCCAGGCAGCCGATTATACTTATCTGCGTGGTTCCATAGGGCAGGGGTACCGGTTCCCATCCATCGCAGAAAAGTATACCGCTACCTCGATCAGCTCACTCAAAATTTTTCCAAATCCTGACCTCAAGCCGGAAAAAGGGTGGAGTGCGGAAATCGGGATCAAACAGGGGATCAAACTGGGTTCCTGGCAGGGATATGCCGATCTCTCCGGCTTCTGGACCGAATACAACGACATGATCGAGTTTACATTCGGTGTGTATAACCCCGATACGATTACCCCCCCCCTCGAACACATTGGATTCAAATCATTGAATGTAGGAAATGCAAGAATAAACGGATTCGAGATCAACCTGACCCTGCAGGGACACATGGGACCGGTTGCTGTCGATCTGGCTGCCGGTTATACCTTCATAAATCCGATCGACCGGAATGTCAGAAAAAGTTCCTTAATCGAAAACGAAAAGTACCTCAAATACCGATATAAACACAGCTTCAAAGGAGATGTTCAGCTTACCTGGAGGAAGTTCTCAACAGGAAGTAACCTGAGGTATAACAGCTTCATGCTGAATGTCGATCAAGTGTTCGTCAATCCCCTGTACGAACCGTACATATTACCCGGTTATGCCGATTATCGTAAGGAAAACCAGGAAGGAGAGTGGGTGGTGGATTACAGGATCTCCTATAACATCATCGAACAATTCAAAGTATCGCTGATCATTAAAAACCTGCTGAACGAGGAGTACATCGGTCGGCCAGGTGATATTGGTCCTCCCCGGAATATCACCCTCCAGCTTGCAGCAAACTTCTGATCTGATCCCGGCCGCTACTGGCTGACTTTCATGAAACGTCCGGTATAGGCCTTATCGCTCCGGAAGGTTTTGAATGCCAGGCGGAATATTTTGCCCGTTTGACCGTTCCAAATCGGCTTGACGGGTATTTATCACAACTTTTATCCGCCAGCCATGTGAAATAATGCTTTGCATTAGCACCATGTTCGTGATTATTCCTATTTCACATGGCCATGCGTCCTTTGCGGACCAGCTCAAACCGCTCAGCGGATAGCCTGATAAAAAGATGAATGGATCGAGCTGACAGAAGCAACAACTACGATACTTTCACTCCATTAATCTGATACCTGATGGTATAGGTGATCTGTTCGACAACCTCCTCTTCTTCCCAGGTAATTTTCAGGGTAGTTTTGGTAACATTCACCGTTCCTTCAACAGGAGCTTCACCGAATGGGGGAAACGTCATTTTCTTTCCATCCAGTGACCAGGTAAAGGTATCCTCAATATCACCATATGTGTACACAATACCAGTTCCACCTTCAAGCAGTTCAATGACCAGTTCATTGGCTTCATACGTCTCCGATTCCTGGGCAACCTGTTGCCCTCCTATATAGGCAGTTAGGGTAATGCTGGTAATTTGCCATTTTCCAAGCAGAAGTGATTTTGTGCTGGGACCATCATCTTCACAACCAGCGAAAAAGAGAGCAAATGCCAATAAAATCGCTGTAAAAAATTTGATTCTCTTCATTTTCTTAGTTTTTGTGGATTAGATTAATAATGGAAATATAGTGTTTCTACGAACATATTATTGGAAAGGTTATACTATTTTTGAAAAAATAGTTCAGCATTCCTGACTCGCTAAAGGCATGGCTGCGGTAGATCATTCAAACGGTATGATCTGTAAAACATGTTCTAAAGAAAATACATCGCATTGAATTTTTAGTTAAATTGGTCCATCAAGGTTCATCTATTCGGTCAACGTTATCAACAAGAAAGGTATGTCAATAACGGTATCAAAATGCATGAGTAAGGTTGTAATCCTTACGTTACTTTTTTATTTTTTCCTGTCGGATCAGCCTTCCCTCTGCCAGGAAAACGGCTATATCATAATGAGAAATAATGAATTCAGGGGAGGTATGATAAAACGTACCCATGATAGATCCACCACGGTTGAATTTGCGGAAATCGGTTCAGAAGAATTCAGGGTATATACAGCGAACGATATCCTGGAATACGGATTTCATCGGGGAACATCATACATTTCCAGGCCGGTTAACTTCATTCAGGACGGTAAGGTTACTACCCAGTCCCTTTTCCTGGAAAGCGTGGAAACAGGAACGATCAGTTTTTTCCAGGTCAGGCACAACGCCAGGAAATATTTTTTCATCGCACGGGAGAACAGCCTGCTGATACCGTTGAACACGGACCCGGAACAATCAAAAGAGAGATTCCAGGCTGCGCTCCGTAAATCCATGTCGGATTGTGATGCCGTAAGCAATGCCATAGACCTCGCCAGGTTAAATAAGCGCTACCTGGCTACCCTTACCAGCCGGTACAACGAGTGCGATAACCAGATTGTACCCCGTTTCCAGGCGGGGGTGTTTGCAGGCGTGCAAGTTTCATTGATCGATTTTCCGGTGAAAAAAACAAACGTTACCTCTCTCTCAAAGGCAAACTTCGATGCGAAAATATCACCCCTGTTTGGGCTGCAAGCCAGCATACCCGTCGAAGGGAGATTATATTTCCAGGGTGAGATGGGGTTCGCCAAACAATCTTTTACATACCATCGAAAAGAAACATCGGGAGAGGATATCTTTAAAGAGGATATTGCTGTCGATCTTTCAAGATGGGATATTACCCTCACCTTAAAATACTCATCCCTTCAACCCCGGATCAGACCCTATGTTCACGGAGGAATAGGCCTGGCCTTTGCACTGAACAAGAAAAATGAAATGACACTTTACGAAAGGATCGGAGGCGTGGAATCTACCGAAAAATTTGACTTTACCGACGATGAAATGAGCAATTACTATTTTAAAATGATGGTGGGAGCAGGGGTGGATTTCAGCCTCTCCAACAAGCTTTCCATTTTTGCTGAATTGCGGGTTGAAGAGCTCCTGGCAGGCGACCCGCCAATCCCCAATATTACCGGGATCGGACTGGTGGCAGGGATTCATTTCTAGTTCAGTTGCAACTCGATAGTAACTCGATGGTAAGTCGGTAGTAAATCAATAGTAACTCAATGGTAGTCCTACTCATCATTCATCATTCATAACTCAACTCACAACTCATCTTTCACCGCTCACTTCTTCTTTTATCGAGCACCGAGATTCAATCAACTTTCACTAAATCTGATTTTTTTCCTTATCTTTATTCTTCAAGATGAGCAAAATCAAAGACATAAAACCTGCCACGTTAAACCGGTTCCGTTGGATATTTTTCATTGCTCCGATTCTATGGTTAAGTCTTATTTACGGTTTGGATTTCTTAATTGATTATCCTAATTGGTTTGAAAGTATACTAATTATCTTACTGCTATTGCTTGTAATCATTTTAGCGATATTGATGATGGTCAGGAAGGAAACGATAGCCAAAAAGATTATACGCTTCATGATCATCCTGGCTTGCGTCTCAGGACTAATTTATCTTCTTGCCAGATATGTAATACCGTTATGGAGGATAGACCGTGAGTTAGATTATGTGGTAAGAGAGGGCTCCTCGGTGATTGCAGTCTCTATGTTTATCCTGCTATATATTATCTACTTCCGTTTTGTCGAAATTATTATGCCCCTGAGCATTTTACTCATTCTTGCAGGGCTTTTAATGAATCGGATCGGTGCCGAGAACGAAGCAGTGGTTATACTATTCCTTGGATTTGGATTTGTTTCTGTTGGATCTATCCAGGCGAGTATTCGCTCTCTTCGTTATTTTGAGAAAAACAGTTTTGTCAGAAGACTGCTTCTGCTTCTCGGATTTATTCTTGCCTTTTGTGGTGCAGTTTTTTTGGTAAAATTCTCCAGCTGGGAAGGGGCCCATACCAGTACCCTGGATTTTGTCGGGGCAATCTCCTTCCTTGCTGCCTGTCTCATCCTGTTTGGTGCCATGCCTTTTTCCAATTTTATCGAATGGACAAAGAAGCAGAAGCAGTTTTTTTACCGTGTTTTTCTTACCACAATGGTTTTCTTCCTTGTCCTGTTTTCACTAAAATTTTTGCTGCCCGGAACTTCCTACCAGAAACTCTTTTTCAAAGGATATGCTCAAAAAGAGAAAGTCTTTTTTGGTATGAAGAAATACGAGTTGAAGGAACCCGGGGAAAAAGAAATCGGGCAGGATTAAACATCCACGCTATGGATATGCAACCAATGCCTTAGTTTTTTATCCAGCTCTCCAAACAAAGCCTGTTCCTTTACCAACCAAATGATCTCTTTCTCATGTGATGGATAGATTTCCAGGGACATACCATTAATGCAGAGAATATACTTGCCGTCTGGTGAGAACCTGGGTTGAATCCCATAAAACATATGAAGGGGCAATTGATCCCAGTGAAAAAGATTGGAGTAGCTGCTACCCAGGATATTTGATACGACATACCCCTGGACAGCCATGTCTATCCCGCCGTACGGATAGATTTCACTTTCCGACCAGGGATGGTTTTTAGTGTATTTATTTTCTGACATCAGCTGCCAGCGGCTTTCAGGAGCCGCAATGAGTACCGCTGCAAAATAATCACGATCACTCAGTGGATCATTCTGTTTCTGTAACCACCACTTTTTGTCATTCCGAACGGTAAAGATGACTGCATTATCATTTCCTGTGAAGCGGGCAGATATGGCTGTACCAGACATTACATCATCAAAAAGCGTGGGCCAGGATTCGTATGCAGTAGTATCATAGACAGCATTACCAAGGTATTTCCCTGACCTCTTAAAAGGATATAGTCGTGAGACTGAAGTCCATAATGAAGTATCTGTGGATGCACACAACAGATAATCGGAACCCTTAGAAAAGTCAACTGACCACACGACATCCTGGAAAGACCTGAAATACCAAAACCGATTAAATTGTCTGTTTAATGAATCCAGTCGCCAGGCGATGACTGTTGAATCTTTGGAGGCGGAAGCCATGAATTCTCCGTTCGGGGAGAAGACGGCTTCATTGACCGGGGCAGTGTGCCCTTCCAGTTCATACATAAGGTTCCCGGTATAATCCCGGACTTGGACACGGTTGTTGGTTGCCACGTTGGAAAACAGCTCCATGGTCGGGGAGAAGCTGATCACCCTTTCTGGATTCAACGGTTCGTAATAGACCTGCACCGAGCAGGCTACTTCACCGTTCCTGCTCCAGATAAAGGCTGTACTGTCCGCATACACGGCAGCGATATGCAGGTTATCGGGGGCAAAATTCACCGACAGAATGGTGGTATCCCTCGACTTCTGAGAAAAGATTTCTGATCCGTTTTTCTTCCAAATCTTTACCGTGTTGTCCTCCAGGTACCCGTAAATGTACTCCCCGTTCTCTGAAAACCGTGCAAATTCGATGTTTGACTCGCAGGGTGTGAAGTCAAAGATCTTTTTCATCGGATCATGGACATTGCCGGCTGAATCAGCAACCTGGTTCTCTTTCACCAGTGCATAAAATGCATCAAACAGGGCTTTGACAGCAAGCGATGAGGTCGTATCCTGTTCGTATGCCTTCAGGGCAGTGGTAAAGCTCAATCCCGGGCTGAAACCGAGCTGAAGGGAAGCTTCCTGGGCAAGCCTCCTGGATTTTATCGAAGATGTTGACTGGATATAATAGAATACCACAGCAGCGATCAGCATGAAAAAGCCGGCAGCTGAAATGATGAGGATCCGGTTAAAGGATCGTTTCTTTTCCGAAATGATCCGTTTGCATTTCTGCACAAACTCATCCAGTTCTCCCTTGAGAAAGAGCCGGTTCTCGTAGGTGGCAATGTAGGCAAGGTCCTCTGAATCCAGCGGAATGCCGCGTTTCTGGTAGTTTGCATGGGCATTTTCAATAAATTGCCGTACCTCCAGGATCTCTTTCTCCACCAGGGTGATCTTTTCATAGATCTTTGATGCCAGGCTGTCGTGCCGCAGTTCATACCTGCCGCTCTCATCTTTTCCCCGCAGGATCCTCAGGTTCACAAACCGGATGACCAGGTTTTTCAGCTCCTCCTCAGTAATTTTTTTCCCCAGGGAACCGGCAAATTCACTTACTTCTTCCAGGGTAACCTGCCGCTTGGTGCCTTTGATGGAGACAAACGATTTCAGGATGACCAGCCCCGTATCCGGATCATCAAGCTGTACGATCTGATCCTCCAGGAAACTGCCCAGGAGGTCGGAAACATCGCCAATCTTTTCTAATAGAGGTTTTGTGAACCTAATAACTGAGGGTGCATTTTGTTTGTTGTTAGTAGATCCGCCAATGGGCGGATCGTTATTTATCCCACTCTGTGGGATGTTATTTGGCTCACTCCGCTCGCCGTTATTTGTTGAAGACAGCCGGTATATTTTATCCAGCATCACCTGCAGGTAAGTCAGCTCCACCTCGCTGCTTTCCGGGTTGAGTTTTTCAAGAGCTGCTTCGGCAAATCCTTCTTCGAGCTCAATTCCGGCGATCCTGCAGGGTCCTTCGATCGCTTCCTTTGCGTTTGCCCAGGTCATCTTCTCGATCCGCATCCGGTTGGTCAGAATAGTAGGAATCTCCCGTTCAAACTCAATGGCAGAAGCCAGGTACTCCTCCCGCATCACCAGGATGATTTTGCACTGTACATCCGAATCCACGATCTTTTTAATCACCGTCATGAACTCTTTCCGCTCTTCCGGGTTGCCAAAGATGAACAGCTCCTCGAACTGGTCGAAGATCAGGTAGATCGGTTTAAAATGATCCAGATAAATCGACTGTAGTGTTTTAACGATGCGCGCAGGCGTGTCTCCCCCTGGGGGGAGTGGCCCTGACGATTCCGTCAGGGACGAGGGGGGAGTAAGAGCAACTTTCCGGAGTTCCCCAACCAAACTATCCAGCATATTCCGCCCCCTCCGTACATTCACGGGCAGCCAGTCGCTATCTTCAAATTTATTGGCCAGTCCGCACTGAATCAGGGACGATTTTCCGGTTCCGGAAACCCCGCATACCAGTAGTATTTTGCTTTCAAACACCCGCTGGTAGAGCTCTTCGATCTCATGATCCCTGCCAAAAAAGATATCCCGGTCCTCCTTGGTGTAGGCATCCAGGAACTTGAAAGGACTTTTTGACATTGCAATTGGGTTTAGCGGATACGCCGGTTTTTTCTATAAAATTAAAAAAATAATTGAAGGATTAGTGGGCGAGAATATCTTAATTTGACCTGTTGCGATTCTATTGAAATCTAAATGTTTGAAAATCAGGCCACCCGGGCAGGGTCACACTGGGCTCTGCCTGCACTTATCTCCCGGCAGGCAGGTGACTGGATGTTGGCCTGTGTGGCGAAGAGGTCACAATATGAGTATTCTATGAAAGGTCAGGTAATTTGCACTTTCTGAACCGCCATGCGGATAATGGAAATTGGGAAAGATCCAGTTCTAACCCCTATTATACAAACTCTTCAGGTTTTGTGATTCTTTTTAATGCAGATCCGTTTAGATTATTTTTCTTATTTTTATTAAGTATCACGGTTGTCAAACCTGTCAAATCATATATAAAAAACATGGTTACCAAAATGAAACTCCGGTCTTTACCAATAGAACCTAATAAAAAAGAAGAAAGAGAAACCGTATCGTATTGTCAAGCTGGTCCGTTCCATTTAACAGTTTTAATTTTCATCCTTATACAACTGGTTGTTACCAGCAATCCATTACTGGCAAAGAATATTCATCTCCAGGATACTATTACTCAGGAGGTTATTGCTATTCCCCTTGCTGAGATAAATCGTCAGGCCACCCAGGTAAGTTCGTTAATAACTGAAAAGCACAACAATTTGTTAACAGAAGAAAGGAAAAGAAGCATTACTTCCAGATCTGATACCCTGATCTTCAGGCTCAATCTCCTTCGTGAAGATCCCAGAATCCATAATATGGAATCATTAAACTTCAGGAGTCTGACAAACCTGGAAGGGGATTGGTCGTTGTTGAATTCACGCTTAACCAATGAACAGGAGAGCATGACTCAGCAATTACAGGATATAGAGAATGAGAAGAAGTCAATTGATGATATGCTTCAATTGTGGCAAAAGACCATGCTATCTCTCCGGAATGTTGGCGCTCCAGACTTAATTATTCAACAGGTAGCTTCCACTATGGAAAACCTGAAACAACTTCGCTCATCATTTCTGGCAGATTCAGAATTTCTGCAGGAGAACCTGGTTCGAATCTCTACTGAACTGATTTTTTGTAATGAAGTCCTCGGAAATATTCATTCTTCACAGGAGGTTGCCACCAGGAAACTGCTGTCCCCAAATCAACCACCCATCTGGAAGGAATTTGCCGATCGAAAGGATGCCAGGGTCATAACAGGGAAGAGATCGTTGATTTCAGATATTATATCCGGTCTGAAAGATTTCATGTTGAACTACTCCTTCAGACTGTGGCTTCATCTTATACTGTTTCTGATCATCCTCATTTTTGTGACCTATTCATACCGCAATTTAAAGAAATATATTCCAGAAAAGGATATCCCGGAGGCAATGGCTATAAGGATGATTGTGAAGAGGCCAGTATCATCTTCTTTTCTGATCTCCTTTCTTCTAACCTATATTTTATATGAGACTGTCCCGGATTCAATCAATCTTCTCAATACGTTGCTGTTAGTTATTCCGGTTTTATTCATCCTTTCTGATATTATTAACAGGAGTGCAAAGCGATTTATCTATCTTCCGGTAAGTGCTGCTGTCCTGGTACAGATCCATAATCTTGGTTATAGCGAAACTGCAATCAGCAGGATCTTTCTGATGTCTATCATAATTTTTGGCCTCCTCTCACTTGGAATGATACTCAAAAAAATTAAGCAACGCCAGTTTGGATTACCCGTTCGTATCAGAAAAATTATTTACGGATTGTTATTTTTCTGCCTTGTCCTGTTAGTAATATCCCTTTTCGCAGTTATTGCAGGAGCAGTTATGCTGGCCGAATTTATTACCTATGCTACCATAAAAAGTGCAGTACTGATGCTGATTTTTTACGCTCTCAGTCTGACAGTAAACAGCATTATTATCATATCTATATTCAGCAAAACGCTACAGAAACTTAATCTTATAAGGCAATTCCATGAAAAGCTGTATAAAAAGCTTGTCAAGATTGTAAATGTTGTCACCTGGATTCTTTGGCTGATCCTTGCTCTCCGGTTATTCACTGTCTGGAGTAATATCTATCAGTGGGGAAAGAAAATACTCACAAGTAAGATCCCTATCGGATCCATGGATCTATCTCTAGGCAATATCCTGATCTTCTTTTTCTTAATCTGGCTAGCATTAAAGATCTCAAAGTTGATTAAGATCATCGTAGAAGGGGAAATTGCACCCAGGGTGAAAATGCAGAGGGGAGTGCCCGGCGCGATTTCTTTGCTTCTCAGGATCACAATCATTACCTTTGGATTCATGTTTGCCATAGCAGCTGCAGGAGTTGATATGACTAAACTTACAATCCTGCTGGGTGCATTGGGTGTGGGTATTGGTTTTGGTATGCAAAACATTTTCAACAACCTGGTCTCGGGAATAATCCTAGCCTTTGAACGACCGATTAAGGAAGGGGATATAATTGAGGTTGGAGAACTATGGGGGACGGTAAAAGAGATCGGTCTCCGTGCCAGTATCATTTTTACTTTCGATGGGGCAGAGGTGATCGTACCTAACGGGAACTTAATTTCTAACGAACTGATTAACTGGACCCTCACTGACCAACAGCGGAGAGTTGAGGTTCTGGTTGGGGTGGCATATGGGACAGATCCTTCTAAAGTGCTCGGGATCCTTAACAAAGTAGCTTCCGAACATGAAGAGGTGTTGAAAGAGCCGACTCCGCTGGCTCTGTTCTCGGGTTTTGGTGAGAGTTCCCTTGATTTCAGGTTACTTTTCTGGATCCCCAGGGCAGAAAACCGGTTTATTATTAACAGTGAAGTAAATACGAAGGTGAATGATGCCCTTATAAAGGCTGGTATAGTGATCCCATTTCCGCAAATAGATCTGCATGTTCGGTCAGCAGATCCATCCATTCTGGGCAATCTGCCTTCGAAATAATGAAATCTTCAGGTTTTTCTTGGATAAAGGATTTTTTTATAGGATATTGCGCATTTGAATCTGACAGAAAAATATGTATGTTATAAATTATAAATCTCATTATATAAGCAAATTACAAATATTATCTAACTATAAACTTTAATATAATGAAACGAAATGCAACCGCCATATGGCAGGGAACCGGTAAGGAAGGAAAAGGCAATCTGACCACTCAAAGTGGCATATTGGATAAGACCCGGTATTCATTCACATCCAGGTTCGAAGAGGGGATCGGGACCAACCCGGAGGAGCTGGTTGCAGCAGCGCACGCCGGATGTTTTACCATGAAACTCTCTTTTAACGTTGATGGAGCAGGTTTTACTGCCGACAGACTGGAAACGAAATGTGATATTACCCTTGAAAATGGTGTAATCACCGGTTCTCATTTAACCCTTCATGCCAAAGTTCCGGGAATATCACAGGAGAAGTTCGATGAGCTGGTTTCTGATGCCGAGAAAAACTGCCCGATCTCAAAGTTGCTGGATACAAAGATTACGGTTGATGCAACGGTAGTGAATTAGTCTTTAGGATTACGATGATTAAGCGATGGGGCTGTCTCAAAAGTCCCAAAGATCGTCATTCTGTCCGCCATCGGCGGATCAGAATCTTAATCTATTGTTAATCAGAATTATGAGATCCTGAAACAAGTTCAGGATGACTGAAAAATCGACTTTTGATACACCCCCATCACTTTATTTTCATTCCTGATCTGTCTGGTTTACAATGTTCTATATCTCAATCATTCGATCCCCCACCGATGAACACAACAAACCCAAAGCGGAATCCAAATGAGCCATACACGTACCTGTAATTGTCCGGATTGTCTTCTGAATCTTTATATACCAGTGAATTGTACCCTGCCATAATATCAAATGTCACATGATCACCGATGGGTATACCCATACCAACTCCTCCTCCAATTGACCTGACCGAAGATTTATATTCATTCGTCTCTCCTTCATATTCATCCTTTTGCTTGAATGAACCAAAAATACTGCTTGCTTCGATATAAGGTTTTACTTTATCAACCGGGAAATAATACCTGACAAAAGGTCCGGCGGCAATAAGTGTTTCAGTCCATTTATCATCGTATTCACCATCTTTATATACGGATAAGGTGAAGGTGAAATCTAATCCGATGACCAGGCCATCAACGACAATATATCCGGCCTTGGGCAACAGACTGAAACTTGTTTGTTTATCGGGATCGGATTCTTCAAAACCTTCCGCATCACTCTTTAACTTTTCAGTCCCAAATGAAATCCCAATGAGATCTGTACCGGTCCCGGCAATGCTGAATGCAGATGAAACACCCACAAAGAATTGTCCCTTGTTCGCCTGAGCCTTCAGACCATTGATGCATAAAATACCAAGGGTAATCATTAATGCAATTACTTTTGTAGCTTTCATGATTCTGGTTTTAATTGGTTTGTATACTGCAAGATACAAAAATGAATCACAAATGTCAAATCTGATTTCAAACCGTAGAGACGTTGCATGTTAGTGAGACTCAAATTCTGTATTTTAGAATTTGCAAGTCGAACTAATCCCGCTTTCAGCGGGATCTGGATGGCAGCCGTAGCTTTAGCGTAGGATGGCAACGTCTCTACATTGAATCATTCACCAAATCATTATCGGTTCTTTTGATTACATTTATACCTTGAAGATGTCCGAATGCTATAAAACCGAGTACCAAAAACGCATAAACCATGAACTTTTCAGTCAAAACCTTATTGTTTATACTATACCTTAGTGCGCCATGCACCGGGATCTTCTCCCAGGGAAAGGTTGAGATCAATCCCGACCTGTTGAGCAAACTATGGCAGGCAACATGGATATCTCACCCCAACATTTCCGGGGATAAATATGGCGTTTACCTCTTCCGGAAGTCATTTGTCCTGGATTCCGACGTGGACCAATTTATAATCCATGTTTCGGCAGATAACCGGTATAAATTGTATGTAAACGGGAAATCTGTATGCAACGGACCCGCCAGGGGTTACTTCATAAAATGGAACTTTGAAACGGTCGATATTTCTCCCTGGCTGAAAAAGGGCAGAAACATTATCTCCGCTGTTATATGGAATTTTGCAGAGTTCCGGCCTGTGGCACAATTCTCCCACAAAACAGGATTCATCCTTCAGGGGAACACCGAAGCGGAAAGCATCATCAATACAAACACGTCCTGGGTTGTTTTCAATGATACGGCATACAGTCCGCTTCCGGTTCATCTTCCTACATATTATGTTGTGGGCCCGGGGGAGGAGTTTAACGGGAAAAAGCATCCCTGGAACTGGATGGATCCCGGTTACGATGACAGCGCCTGGGATCAGGCTGAAGAAACCATGAGAGGAACTCCCTTGTTAAGCAGGACTGATTATGGGGAAACAGCAATGTATACACTTATCCCCCGTGCAATACCGATGATGGAAGAAATACCACAACGATTCGGGTCGGTTCGCCATTCTGATCTGCCCGATATACCGGATCATTTCCTTGCCGGAGAGGAACCCCTGACCATCCCGGCTAATTCAACCATCAAATTGTTGCTCGACCAGAGCCACCTGACCAATGCCTATCCGGTGCTGACCACCAGCGGCGGAAAAGGAAGTGTGATAAAATTAACCTATGCAGAAAGCCTGGTTAATGAGAAGAATATAAAGGGAAACAGGAATGAAATTGAAGGTAAAAAGATCACCGGGAACCAGGATATCATAATCCCTGACGGAGGAGAGGACCGAACATTTCAAACCCTCTGGTGGCGGACTTTCCGTTACGTGGAGATGGAGGTAGAAACGAAAGATGATCCCCTTGTTATTCGTGATTTCCACAGTATATTCACGGGATATCCCTTTGAGGAGAAAGCATCCTTCCGGTGCGACGATCCGCTGTTTATCGATATCTGGGATGTCGGATGGCAAACCCAACGCCTGTGTGCCGGTGAAACCTTTTTCGATTGCCCCTATTATGAGCAACTTCAGTACGTTGGAGATGCACGCATCCAGGCCCTTGTATCAACCTATATATCAGGGGATACCCTGATGATGCGGAATGCGATCGCTTCGCTGAATGATTCCCGGTTGCCCTACGGCCTGACACAAAGCCGCTATCCCAGTTATGAGATGCAAATCATCCCACCGTTTTCACTGGTCTGGGTAACCATGGTGTATGACTATTGGATGCTATGCCGGGATGAGGAATTTGTAATATCAATGATCCCCGGCACCATGGGTGTATTGCAATGGTATGAATCAAACATTGATTCCACGGGCATGCTGGGGCGGATGGAGCATTGGAATTTTGTCGATTGGGTCGAAAGCAAAAACTGGACAGGAGGAACTCCCCCCGGTATAGATAACAGCCATTCTGCCATCATTAACCTGCAGTATGTTTATACCCTTCAGAAAGCTTCTGCAATGCTGAATTCGTTCAACTTTGAGGATGTAGCTGTCTATTATGCGGATCTTGCTGAACGGATTAAGTCGGCAGTCTATGAGTCCTGTTATGATGATGGGAGAGGATTGGTCGCTGATTCACCTGAAAAGGATACCTACAGCCAACATGCCAACATTCTGGCTGTGTTAACCAATACTTTTCCCCCTGTACTTCAAAAAACGGTAATGGATAAAATTACTACAGAAGGGGATATCGCAGCCTGTACTTATTATTATCGGTTCTACCTGACGGAGGCGATTGAAAAAACCGGGTTATCCGAACGGTACCCGGACATGCTGGATCCATGGAAACAAATGCTGGACATGGGATTAACAACGTTCGCCGAGGAGCCGGAACCCACCCGGTCCGACTGTCATGCATGGAGCGCATCACCGGTTTACTATTTCCTCTCGCTGGTTTGTGGGATCAAACCCGCTGAACCCGGTTTTACGTCCGTACGTATCGAACCCAGCCTGGGAAGATTGAAATGGATAGAGGGCTCAATGCCACACCGCATGGGTGAGATCAAGGTTAGCCTGAGAAAGGATAACCGGGAGAATATTACCGGTACTGTCGTTCTTCCCGGATCATTGACCGGTACCTTTATCTGGCAGGATCATACGGTTAAACTGGTTCCAGGGGAAAATGCAATTGAGGTGAATGGCCTCTGAGAAAAGAGGAAGTTAGAAGTTAAAAGTTAATTGTTAATAGGTTAAGGAAATAAACTATGAATTACTACTGTCTAAAGGACTCACCCGAAGGTGGCATTGTTTCTAAAGACATGTCGCCCCTGGCGGGGCTTGGTGTTCATTCACAATCAAGGCCATCGGCCTTGGATTATTGTAGAACTTAACGTGTAAGGGTACAAAACCAACCGCCGGAATTGCAAAGTTAATTGGATAGCCATCTTCATCATCCGGTGGAATGAAGAAAATTTATTCAGGGCGAGTTCTTTTTTTTTAGAGGAATGAGCAAAATTTTAGCAAATTTCCCGGCAGCGGTGGATAAAAAACTGGTAAAAAAACCCAGGGTGTGATCCCTGGGTTTTCAATGGTGCACTGCTGCAGAGCTGTAATTACTCTTTAGCTATTTCTTCTTTCATCATCTCCACAAGCGCTCTTGTGGTGCTATTATCGAACAGGACGACTTTCCCTGCATCAGCTGCAGGCTGAACGGACAGTGTGATGATCCTGTTATTGACTCCTTTGCTGTTCTCATAGGGTTGAACTTCCTTTTCCAGACTTCCTGATATCTTCTTCATATCCTTCGTCTGGAGAATAATTACGCGGTCATTCTCCTGCTTCTCATCCGAGATTTTCTGAAGTTCCGAGTCATCGGAAAGAGATCTCCGGGTTCTTGTGTGGCTTACTGCAACCGGGAGGGACATTTTACTCAATTCCTGAATCAGCAGGAACCCGATTCCCTGGTTATTCTGGAGAATATCATCAAACGCACAGAGTGAAACTTTCTTACTGAAACGGTTTGTCACTCTTATTTTACTGATTGAATTTGGAAGAAAGCTCAACCGCTCTGTCTTGAAAACTTCCACTTTCTCTTCCCTGGAAAATGCACAATTGAGAAGATCAGCCATCTCCTTGTTGGAAATCGGATTCACTCCATAATAGAAGATTTTATTTTCCCGGTAGTGGTTTTCAATTGCTGAGAAAGGTTCGTTGCAGATGATGACCTTTGTATCCGTAAATACCTGATTTATTCTCTTAACATAGTCGGGTCCCATATACGGGAATGAAACGGCATCCATCACCAGAACGGAAATGTTCTCATTGGAAAGAATATCTACTGTTTCTTCAATTGAATCTGCTTTCTTTGTAACAAAACCCATAGCCTTAAATTGCCGGGTAAAAACATTCTCTTTATCGGGATCTTTGCTCAGGAACAGGACCTTCCGGCTCTCACATTCGGTTAAAGCCTGTTCCACACTGCCTGGCCTTACAACAGCTATCCAGTTTTCCCAGTTTATATTTTTTTCCAGGATACCTGGATTATCCAATAAACCGGTATTGATTTCGGTTATTTCCCCGGTGACGGGGGATGAAATGATTCGTTTGGTTTGATTTTGTAAGGTTACCTCAGCGAGCGGTAATCCCCGGTACAGCATATCGCCTTTCTCCGGCAGTTTTACCGATGTTACACCAGTATCCATCAGGTTTGACAAATGCCCGCCAATCCGAACCGATTCCATAGAAATTTGTTCAATCCACGAAGAATCAATAAAACGGTAGCGGGTTTCAACCTTCGGTTCTTCAGCAGGGGCTACCTCCTCTTGCAATGCCAGGGAAGCTTTGTACGTGGCTCTTTTGAGCGAGTCTAAAAATTCATCCGGTTCGAAAGGTTTCAGGATGTAATCTGAAACGCCCAGTTTTTCAGACTGTTGCCTGCTTTCCTGGGTAGGATAACCGGTGATGATCACAACCGGCACATCCGGCTTTTTCCCCCGGATATCACTGAGCAGATCGATCCCGTCGATTTCCCCCAGTTTGAGATCGAGTACAATGGCATCATAATTATTCATCAGTGCCTGGTTAAACCCCTTCTCCGGATTGATATTCGTATCCACTTTGTATCCGGCCTGAGAGAGCAGTCTGTCGCAACTTGTGCAAACATACTTCTCATCATCAATTACTAATATGGAAGGTTGGTAGTTCATGGCTCTATGTATTAAATGTTTACTAATTCTTTTTAGCTGTTTTACTTTTAGAAAGTCAATTTGTGTGCCATTCTGTTGATGGTGAAGGGTGATTTCTTAATGTACTCATTAATAGATTTTTAACATTTTGAACGAGAAAATAAACAGGCATAATTTATCTCGATTTAGTCAGGTTTGATGATACACTGTACTTAAGTTTAATACACTTATCCTTGAAAGAGCAATCCCTTGATCTGGGCCATGATTTGCTTGTCGGTAAAATGTTTTGCCTTGATGGCACCGGTTGGGCATGCAGCTCCGCAAGTTCCACAGCCTTTACAGAGGACTTCGTTTACCACAACTGCTTTCTTATCCGGATCGTATTTAATGGCTGAATAGGGACAGGATTTGACGCATGTCTGGCAACCGCAACAGAGCAATTCATTGGCTATTGCTGTAGTCGTTTCAACCTCAGCATATCCCAGGGAAATATTCGCAAGAATTCTGGCTGCGGCAGCCCTTGCCTGGCTTACTGATTCGGGTATATCTTTTGGTCCCTGACAACTTCCGACAATAAAGACACCGTCAGTGGTGGTCGATACAGGATCGAGTTTAGGGTGTTTTTCAATAAAGAAATTATTGCTGCAGAGGCTTATTCCTGCAGCATGTGCAATCTCCTTTGCATCTTCATGTGCTTCCATAGCAACCATCAGGATGACCAGATCCACCGGAATACCGATTTTCTTGCCAACCATTTTCTCTTCCAGTTCAATACACATATCACAACCATTATAACGGCTGCCGTTTACAATTTGAGGCAGCCCATTTTCCTGGTTATAGAGAAAATACTTGATGTTTTTTCTTGACGATTTTGCATACAGCTCTTCACAACCTTTCCCAAAGACCCGCATATCGGAATAGATTTCATAGACATTCGCATCGGGAAGGGTTGATTTTATCTGATTGGCATATTTTAGCGCAGTCATACAACAGGTATAGGAGCAGTATTCATGATACTTCTCATTTCTGCTGCCCACGCAGTGAATTATGGCAACGTGTTTGGGTTCCTTTCCCTCCGCTGTGGTAATTTGTCCATCCTGTTTCATTCTTCTTTCGAATTCTAACGAAGTGATCACATCGGGATATTTAGTATAGCCATACTCTTTTATATTGCCCGGGTCAAATGGTTTTAATCCTGTTGCAACGATAACATTCCCGAATTTCACCTTTGTTTCGTGGTTTTTAGAATAAATAATGGTCTCAAAATTACCAACATAACCCGTAATTTCTTTTATTTCGGATTCCAGGTAGACGGTGATGTGTGGATGTTTCCGCACTCGTTGGATGATGGGATCCATCACCCCGCTGACATTTGTCATAAAGGGATAGGAGAGATCAAGCTGGGCGACAATGCCTCCGAGTCTGTCGGTTTTTTCCACCAGGAATATTTCTCTTCCCGCATCTGCGATTTCGAGAGCAGCATTCATCCCGGATATTCCTCCGCCAACAACCAGTGTGGAGGGTTCCACGGCGACCGTTCGTTTATCGAGTGATTCGTGAAAGGCAACTCGATGAATGGCTGATCGGACCAGCATTTTTGCCTTCTGAGTAGCTTCTTCCCGGTCATCATGAACCCATGAAACGTGTTCCCGGATGTTGGCCATTTCAAAAAAATAGGGATTGATATCGGCCTTCATACAGACTTTTCGGAAAGTCGGTTCATGGATTCGGGGTGAACAGGCAGCCACTACAATCCGGTTCAGTTTGTTTTCTTTGATGTCCTGGTAAATCATATCCTGACCCGGATCGGAGCACATGTATTTATAACTCTTGGCGATCACTACGTGAGGCAGTGTTTCAACCTCTTTGGCAATGGTTTCAACATCAACCATTTTGGCAATGTTGGTACCGCACCAGCAAATATAAACACCGATTCTTATTTCTTCCATATCAATTGGTTATTAACGGTTTCTTTTCTGTTTCAGAGCAGCCTCTTTAATATTGGAAAAATAGATTGCTGCCGGCCTGTAAGCCAGGTGTGACCATTTGGAGAATGGCACTTCAATCATGATCATCGGGAACAGTATCATCAGGTGCGCCACATACATGTAATAGGTAAGCATTGGAAGACCAGTTATCCGGAAGAAATGCACCAGTATTCCGGTAAGTGCAGTCAGAAAAAGCATCACCAGGAAGGTCCAATCTGAAATATGGGAGTGTTTAAGTCGCTCTCTGCTTTTTTTAATCCTGCCATAGAAGAAATACCCCACTCCAATCAGAAGTGCTACCGTTGCATAATACCCGATGAGCCGCTGAGGATGCCACCACGGATGAATTTCATCCGTTTGGAACCAGCCTAGAAATCCGACAATCAGAATAAAAAGGATAACATATCCTGACATGAGAAACCAGTGAAGGAACCAGTAGCTTTTGCCGTCACATTTATTGAATTTCCACTGGGAAGCGAAATTAAAAATTAGGGACTTAAACTCTTTAATATAGATCCCAAGCGGGATCTTGAGATCCTTGTTCCTCCCAACAATCTTCCAGTACATGTTGAAAATGTTGGAAATGAGGAAGAATGAGACTGTTGCCGCCATGAGCATATCTCCGATATGAACAATACCGGAAGGGGCAAAGACATTCAGTTGCACACCTCCTTTTGATGTCAGGATTGTGGTCATCGGACCATGGAAAAGAAGGAAAAGAACAAGAACAAAGGTTGCCAGTATCCCGATTGAAATGAATTCCCACTTTTCGGAAGTATATATTTTCCGTGCATACCCTGTCCAGTCATAGGCAGTGGTAAGATAACGCCTGAGGGTCATCATTAATTCTCCAGGGTTGGCATTCCTGGGACACTTTTCAGTGCATTCGCCACAGTAATAGCATAACCAGGGTTCAACGCACGCTTCCAGTTCCTTTCTCAGTCCCATCTGCATATACTTAATGGGTTTTCTCGGGAACAGAATATTCGTTTCGGTCAATGGGCAGATGGCTGTACAGTTGCCACAATGATAGCATTCCTGCCATTCATCGGCACCAAATTCTTTCATGCTTTTAAAAAGATCCGGTTCAATTAACTCGTTCATAGCATACCATTTTTATGTTGGACAGTTGTTTAATATTTTCTTCGATTTTCTTCAGGGAGAGATCGCTGACATTTTTATGGACCTTTTGTTTTACGATGCTCTGCAATACTCTCGAAGCTGCTGCAGATGCCTGTGCCACGGTACTGGGTATATCTTTAGGACCCTGGCATACACCCGCTAAAGTGATCCCACCTGCACGTGTATTTACGGGATCAAATATGTTATTTGCCTCCATAAACCAACCGTCTTCGGTTGTTGGAACTCCCAGCATCTTGCTTAGTTTATCCGTATCCACACCCGGTTCTAATCCAACTGCCAGCACCACCATGTCCACTTTATCCTCAATCAGGATATCGTTCAGGATATCTTCACTTCGGACCAAAAGCTGGCCATCCACTGCTTCAATTTTTGCCGGACGCCCCCTGACAATGTGGACGCCTTCTCGTTTTATCCGGTTATAGAACTCTTCATACCCTTTGCCAAACGCCCTCATATCGATGTAATACTCCGAGACCGTGGCATCCGGTAATTTCTCCTTCACCAAATGAGCCAGTTTCAGGGAATACATACAACATACCCTGGAGCAAAATGCATTGTAGTTTCTATCCCGGCTACCCACACAGTGAATAATCGCAATGCTTTCCGGTTCATCCGAATCCGGATCAAATATCCAGTTTCCCCGCTTATCCTGGGTTCTTAGTTTTATCTTTCCACCGGTCGGACCAGAGGCATTTACCAGTCGTTCAAACTCCAGTGATGTTACCACATTGGGATACTCTCCATAACCATAATCTTCAATCCGACTGGCATCAAACGGTTTGAATCCGGTGGCCAGAATGATATTCCCCACTGTGATTTCAACGGTTTCATCTTTTGCGTCCAAATTAATGCAATCTTCAACGGGACAGGCTTTGACACAAACTCCACATTTACCTTCCTGAATATACCGGCAGTGTGCAGGATCAACCAGGTATTTATTGGGAACAGCCTGTGGAAATGGAATATAAATGGCTTTACGCAACGTGGTTCCTGAATCAAATTCACTGGGAACATTGGTAGGACATTTGGTAGCGCATATGCCACATCCCGTGCATTTATTCAGGTTCACATACCGGGCTTTCTTGTGAATGGTCACTTTAAAATTCCCCGGGCCTCCTGATGCACCGACAACCTCACTCATGGTCATCAACTCAATGTTCGGATGCTGCCCCACCTCAACCATCTTCGGAGTTAAGATGCAGGCTGCACAATCGAGTGTCGGGAATGTTTTATCGAAGGTTGCCATGTGGCCTCCAATGGTGCCCGATTTTTCAACCAGGAATACCTTGTTACCGCTGTTTGCAATTTCCAGGGAGGCTTGAATCCCGGCAATCCCGCCACCGATAATCAGCGTGTCAGCATTCACCGGGTTTTCACCCGGTTTTACTCCCTCATCATAGAAGAGACCATACAAGGCACAGAACAGTATCGCTTTTGCCCGCTCTGTATCCGATTGATAAATCGCTCCATGATCTCTGAAACTGGCCAGTAACACATCCTTCGGATCATTTCCGGAGATAATCATTGCCCGTACAAACAGATCCTTCACCTTTCCGGGAGAATCCCCTGCAAGAATGATTCGTTTCGTGTGGGTCTCCTTGATCTGTTCTGCAACCGCATTGGCATCCATGACAGGAAAATCATGTGAATGCCAGATGGTTCCTATGCCGGGAATTTCATCAGCATAGGAGGAGAGTTCTGCCATATCGATGGATTCGGCATGCTCATCTTCATCATCGTATAAAAAATATACTGCTGTTTCTCTTTTATTATACCGGTTCTTTATATGGATTTTGTCAATTACCTCCGGTTGAAAAGCTGTTTCATATTTCGTATCGATCTTTTCAACCTCCACCATGGCAAAGGCTTTGTTTAAAACACCTGAAATCTCTTTGGCATGGAGTGGGGGAACACAATAGCTGAAAAGCCGGCTTTTACGGTATTTTTTTGCTACATTATTATCTTTTCTGTCAAAAACAATGATTTTCAGCTCGGGGAATGTTTTATGAAGCCGCTTAACATAGCCAGGTCCTTCACCGGGGAATGATCCGGCATCCAGTACAACGGTTGTTAACTGATCCTCCCTTAATCTATTTATGAGCTCTTCAATAGAAGAAGTCTGTTGAACGATATACCCCAGATCAATCAACTGGCGGTAATAGTGATTCTTGTTCTCTGTATTCCCCGTAAAAAACAGCAAATTGCGTGTAGCGTTATACTTTATATCCTCTTCAATATCTTTTGGCAATACCCTCGCAATCCAAAATTTGCTGTACATGTTGTTTTCAATAAAGGGCAGGTCATTTCCCAGTTCATTGTTCACTTCAACAATCCTTCCTGAAACGGGCGAAGGAATAATTCGTTTGGTGTTGTTGCTGAGGGTTATTTCAGCCAATGGGGCATTCCTGTAAATGACACTATTAACATCAGGAATCGTAACGGACAGGATGCTTTCACCATCCAGATCTGGAAGTTGTCCGCCAATCCTGTAGGAATCATCCCATCCCTTTTGCAACCATCCCTCTTTGTAAAACATAAAATGCTTCTCGGAACGCTCCCATTTGGGCAAACCAATGATCTCCCGGAAACCAATTAGCTCTTTCTTCTCGACCACCTCCGTGTGTTCAATGATATGGGTTACCGGATCAAGCAACTCCCTGGGCATAAATGGTTTTATGATATAGTCTGATACTCCGAGATCCGTTGCCTCCTGCTTGCTTTTCTTTGTCGGATAACCGGTTATGATAATGACCGGAAGGTTTGGCTTTTCTTCCCGAAGTGCAGTTAACAATTCAATCCCATCCATTTCATCCATCATCAGATCCAATAAAACGAGATCGTAATTATGCAATATGGCCTGGTTATATGCCTCTTTGGGATTGGTATTGGTGTCTACTTTGAAATCTTCCTTCGATAGTATGCGTTGACAACTTTCGCATACGACGGGCTCATCATCAATTACTAAAATTGAAGGCTGTCGTTCCATTTTTGATCTTGTTAGTTACGTATAGGGAAATTGCTCAATTGATCGAACGTTCCTCTATTCTCAAGTTTTATGCCGATAATTTATGGGCAAAAAACAGCCAAAATCAATTCCCGTTAAAATGCCTGTAATAAGCTGTTAAATAAGATATTATGATTGAATTAAGGCCATCAGCCAACCGCATGTTTTCAATGAAAATTGTTATATTTAATTATACACTGTATATTTAACCCATACACTTGTTATTTGCTTTCATGACTTGCACATGAAGCCCATGGGAGCTTTGAAATGATAACGATTACCAGGTAAGACAGGGCATAGTATTTGCTCACTGTTATTTATAAAACGGTAATTGGAAAGAGAACCCGGGTATCATAGTGCACAGAATGGTGAGTATCCGGGTGAAATAATATAGAGCTCCCGGATAAGAGTATGCCGTTTTTTATTAATTTAGTATAGTTATGGATCAGCGATTCAATCGATCATTAAAACCATTTCAGTTAATGTCGGTTCGATACAAAATTACACTGGGACTGCTGGTCATTCTTTTTGCATCCTATATTATTTTAGGTTTGCTCACGAGTGCCTATGTCAATAAAACGTTTGTAAAAGAGGTTCAAACCAGAGTCCGTCTTGATCTTACTGCAGCGGATGATATATACAACAGTTATTTTGAGCAGATTGAACAGATCTTGCTGGTCAGTTCAATACGCCGGACATCGGTTGGTCCTCTGAAGGAAGAGATGGGTCGGGAGCTGGGGGACGTGTTCAGCAACATTTATGAAAACAGCGAATTGGATTTTCTGACGTTTACCGATTTGGAGGGCAATGTGATATACCGGGTACATAATCCGGAGGTAAAAGGAGATAATATCTCAGAAATTGCCTTAATCAGGAAGGTGCTTAATGAGTGGGCTCCTGTGAGTGGTACGATCATTCTGGATGAGACCATCCTGAAAAATGAAGGCAAAGAGCTGCAGGAACGCGCTGTTGTCAACGTAAAAAGCACTCCAAAAGCAAGGCCGGAGGTAAAGACAACCGAGAAAAGAGGAATGGTCATCGCATCAGCCGTTCCCATCAACTCATTAAATGGTGATAAGCTGGGCGTGATTTTTGGGGGCCTTCTGATCAATAACAACAATGAAATTGTGGATCGGATCAAGACAAAGGTTTTCCAGGATCAGACACACAATGGGAAGGATATCGGAACAGCAACGGTTTTTTTTGACGATGTGCGGATTTCAACCAATGTAAAGCAAACGGATAATACCAGGGCTATTGGCAGCCGGCTCAGTCTTGAAGTATACGAACACGTGATTCAGAACGGCAAAATCTGGGCTGATCGGGCATTTGTGGTAAATGACTGGTACATCACTGCCTATGAACCAATCCAGGATATTGAGGGCAACATTGTCGGCTCACTCTATGTGGGATTGCTGGAACAACCCTTCAAGCAACCACAAAAAATAATCCTTGTCTTCTTTATCATAACCTTATCCATAACAGCATTCGCCAGTCTCTTACTTATGTTTTTCTATACAAGAATGATGATCAAACCGATTGATTCCATCGTCCGGGTGAGTAAAGAAATCATGAAAGGAAATTTATCCGCCCGTTGCAACCTTCGAACGAAAGGGGAGATGGGTTTGCTCTGCAAAACAATCAATCAGATGGCAGAGGCAATTGAACAGCATGAGAAACAGATGAAAGAAGACACACAGAGGCAGATCCTGCAAAGCGAAAAACTTGCCTCAATCGGACGTCTTGCTGCGGGTGTTGCTCATGAGATCAACAATCCCCTCACCGGTGTACTGACCTTCAGCCACCTGCTAAAAGAGAGAAGCAATGAAGATGATGTCATAAAAGATCTGGATGTCATCATTCAGGAGACGAAACGGGTACGTGAAATCGTGAGGAACCTGCTGGATTTTGCCCGCCAGTCCACGCCAAACAAAGAATCGATAAACCTGAATGAAATTATCCAGCAGTTACTGAAACTGGTCACAAGCCAGAAGGAGTTTCGAAAAATCAAAATAGTAGAAACCTATGACGCCAACCTTCCGGAGGTCCTGGTGGATAAAAATCAGATCCAGCAGGTATTCCTGAACCTCCTGCTGAATGCCGGAGAAGCCATTGTGGAGGAGGGTAAAATAACGATATCCACCACGCACAATGAGGAGAATATTCTGGTTGCCATCGGCGATTCAGGTTGTGGAATTGCCGACGAAGAGATGGATAAGATCTTTGATCCCTTTTATACAACCAAACCGGTAGGGCAGGGAACAGGATTGGGATTGAGCATCAGTTACGGCATTATTCAGCAACATCATGGAACCATTCATTGTAAAAGCAAGGTAGGCACTGGCACAACATTTACCGTTTCCCTTCCCTGTACATCAGATACCAAATAATCAAACAAACCGATTGAGAACAATGGAAGATCAAATGGATAACAACAACAAGGTATCAGATAAAAGAAAGATATTGGTCATTGATGATGAATCGATTGTCGGGATCAGTTGTGAACGGGTACTGCAACAGGAGAATTACGATGTGACATTTCATCAGAATGCCAAACGCGGACTGGTTGAGGCATTGTCAGGCAATTATGATGTCATTCTTCTTGACCTTGTCCTTCCGGACATTGAAGGCATGGAAATCCTGAAAACCATTAAATCAAAAGGGGTCTCTTCCGAAGTGATCATCATTACAGGATATGCAACTGTTCAAACCGCAGTTGGGGCATTAAAACTTGGGGCTGCAGACTATATCAGTAAACCCTTTACTCCAGAGGAGCTGAAAATCGTGATAAAAAAAGTAATTGACCATTCCGATCTGATAAAAGAAAATATCGCCTTAAAAAAGGAACTGGTTATCCATAAAGGATTTGATGGTATCATTGGGGAGAGTTCGAAAATGCAGCAGGTGTTTTCCATTGTTAACCGTGTTGCCCCTACCGACAGCAATATCCTGATCACCGGGGAAAGCGGTACTGGCAAGGAAGTCTTTGCGAATCTAATTCATACCAGGAGCCTGCGGAAGGATCATCCCTTCATTGCCTGTGACTGCAGTTCATTAACCCCCACACTGCTTGAAAGCGAACTTTTCGGGCATGTCAAGGGCTCCTTTTCAGGGGCCATATCAACCAAGCAGGGTCTTTTCGAAGTGGCAAACAAAGGGACCCTGTTCCTGGATGAGATATCAAATATCAGCCTGGAAATACAGAGCAAACTGCTCCGTGTCCTCGAGACATTCAAATTGCGCAGGGTTGGCGATACAGTCGAGCGGAATATTGATATCCGGTTAATTTCGGCTTCCAACCGTGATCTGACCCGAATGGTAGAAGAAAAAAATTTTCGGGAGGATCTGTTTTACCGCCTTCAGGTAATTCCCATTCATCTTCCCCCGTTGCGTGAACGAAAGGAAGATATTATTACCCTTGCAAATTCCTTCTTACAACGGATTCGTTCCAGAAGCCAGATCATGGCTCAACATTTAGCTCCGGAAGCGATAGAAATCCTTGAGAAGTACCATTGGCCCGGAAACATCAGGGAATTGAAAAATACCGTTGAACGCGTTGCCATACTGTGTGACGGAGAGATCATTGAACCCAAACACCTGCCAAAAGAATTCAGCGATCTTCCAAAAGACCACCTGAAATATGATTTTCCTGAAAATTGGGAGGATTTCAAGGAATACAAGCAACATGTCATAAACGAAGCGGTGGATGAAATTGAAAAGCAGTTCCTGCTGGATGCACTGAAAAACGCCGGTGGAAACGTAAGCAAAGCCGCAAAAAAAGCCGGGATCCAGCGTTCCTATTTTCACTCGCTCATGAAGAAACACAACCTGCAGTAACCTGCTAACAAACAGATGAAATTTTCAGGTTTTTAACATTTTAACTGAATAAAAACAGTTAATTTTAGTCTTTTGTTTCAACACGAACTTCTCCCCGTATCAGGTCAGCATGTGAAGGAATAAAAATATATTCTTGATTGAACCAATGTATCACTATCGAATCGCCCTGCTTTTATTGTTTGTGACCGCTTTACCGGGTTCGTTACCGGCTCAGGGTCAGCCTGATCGGGTTGCTGTTTTTAATGAATGGGAAGATTATTTTGACCGGGCCTATGGTGTCGATTACAACCTGGTCAATGGGATCAGGTATCTCTATCCGTACGCCCGTGCCCACGGGCATCCTTTCCTGGGTGAAAACCGGTTTTACACCGGCTATGCAGTCATCAATGGCCATTATTATCAGGATTTGCTTTTTAAATACGATATCTGCAATCAGCAATTAATATTGAATCATACGTTTCTGTCAGGGGGGACAGAACAGATCATCATCAACTATGAAATTGTCGACGAGTATGAACTGGAAGGGAAACTGTTCCGGAGGTATTCCTTCACTGAGACCGGCACAAAAATATTCCAGGTTATTGAATCGGGCAATTTATCCTGCCTGTACACATGGACAAAAGAGTTTGAACACAATCCAACATCTTCCTGGAATGTCTATAGCTTCACCAGTTCAAAAAAGAAGAGATACCTCCTCATCGATGATCAACTGTTTCCATTCCTGACAAAAAGATCGTTCCTGAAGGTGTTTCCTGAAGAATATAAAAAGGAGATCAACCAATACATCAGAAAGAACCATATCTGGTTAAAAGAAGCACCGGATAACGTGATGCAACAGCTAATTGTTTTCTGTGACCAGATCATTCAACCCGGTAATGATTAAAAAGGGAATCATCGGACTGTTTTTATGTTTTCTTTTCACTGTTCAGGCGGTGTGTACCGACATTTTCTTTTCGGGGGAATACCGGAACGTTCCGTTTGACCAATTTGTCAGGGATGTGGAAGAGATTACCGGAGCACGTTTCTTTTACAAAACCGGGTGGACCGCAGGAGTCAGGATAACGGCACAGGGAGATAGCCTGTCGTTGACCAGGGTTTTACAGGATAACCTTGCCGGAAAGGATCTTTATATTCATATTGATGAAGGAAGGAATGTTTTTATCACTCCGGAAATTCTCGTTGATATCCTGCCTGAAGAACCGGGTTCTGATCAGGAAGCCGGTCCTCAGGAACAGTACGATGCCAGGCTGACCTATTTCGGGGGAAGGGAGGCAGAAGTGATCGAAACGCTTACCATTGGTGATGCGAAGAATAATCCATCAGGCAAACCGGCATTTATTAATGGGAAAATATGGGATAAAGAGAACCGTGAATCGCTAGTGGGGGCTACCGTTTATCTTCCCGGGATGCAAACGGGAACAATTACCGATGTTGATGGGCGATTCCACCTTGTGCTGCCTTTTGGAAAACACGAAGTCCAGGTTAGCAGTGTGGGGATGAAAGAGGTTCGTTATTTCCTGGAGGTTTTCTCCGACGGACAGCTGAACATCAGCATGGAGAGTGAGCTCATTCCGATCAATGAAGTGACCGTCACAGCAGACCGGTTTGATAATGTTCGTGGCATGCAAATGGGTTTTGAACGGCTGGATATGAAAACCATTAAGGAAATACCCCTGGTCCTGGGGGAAAAGGATCTGTTGAAGGTTGCCCAGATGTTACCGGGAATTCAAACGGTGGGAGAGGGTTCAAGCGGTTTTAATGTCCGGGGTTCCTCAGCCGACCAGAACTTGTTTTACATCAACAAGGTTCCTGTATACAACACATCACACCTGTTCGGTCTGTTTTCTGCGTTCAGTCCGGATATTGTGAAGGACTTCAGTATTTACAAGGCCAATATACCGGTGCAGTACGGTGGCCGGCTTGCCTCGATTTTCGATATCACCACCCGGCAGGGTAACAAGAATTCATTTACTGCCAGGGGAGGGATCAGCCCCATCACCGGTCATGTTGCAATCGAAGGCCCCATTAAAAAGGAACACACCTCCTTTGTGTTGAGTGCCCGTTCCACCTATTCCGACTGGCTGCTCTCGAAACTGGAAGATCCTGAGATCCGTAATAGCAGGGCATCATTCTATGATATCGCCGGGAACATCAATGTGGAACACAACGAAAAGAACCTGATCAAAATATTCGGACATTATACTTCCGATTACTTCCGGCTGGCAGACCTGAACCGGTATGATTATTCAAATTCAGGAGGCTCAATTACCTGGCGGCATACCATCTCATCCTCCATTACAGCCAATTTTGCAGCGGTTGCCAGCAATTACTCATTCAGGACAACCAACGATGAGTTTCCTTTTTCAGCTTACCGGCATGAGTACCGGATCGGACATTATGAACTGACATCTGACCTGACCTGGGTATACGGACAGAAACATACCTTCTCGATCGGGGGCAGCTCCATTTTTTACGATCTGAACCGGGGTGATGTCATTCCATCCGGGCCGGAATCCAACAGGATGCCTGTTTCACTGGGAAAGGAAACCGGAGTTGAAACAGCTGTTTACATTGGAGATAAAATCATGCTGCGACCCTGGCTTACCTTCTCCGGAGGTATCCGGTACGGATTGTTTAATCTGCTGGGACCAGAAACGGTATATGATTACTACCCTGAAGGGCCAAAAGATGTTGCTACGATCAAGGATACTCTGCGGTTTTCAACCGGAGAAACCGTTAAACGCTATTCCGGACCGGAACTCAGGGCAGCATTTAATATCAGCACGGGAACCAACAGTTCTGTGAAACTATCCTACAACCGGATCAGGCAATACCTGTTCATGCTGAGCAATACCATTGCCATTTCACCAACTGACCAGTGGAAACTGTGTGATTACCATATCACTCCTCCCTATTGCGATCAGTTTTCTGCCGGCTTTTATAAGGATTTTACCCTTGCCGGGATCAGAACATCTGCCGAAGCCTATTACAAAAAAATACACCGGATTGTTGAATACAAGGACGGAGCTGACTTTATCATGAATCCCAGCATTGAAGAAGCAGTTTTGCAGGGAAACCAGAAAGCATGGGGTGTTGAACTGATGCTGGAGAAGAATGCAGGAAAAATCAACGGCTGGATCTCCTACTGCTACTCACGGTCACACATCACCGTCGATGGGAAGGATGCCTGGGATCGAATCAACAACGGCATGACCTATCCGGCAAACTACGATAAACCCCATGCCCTTGACGCTACGCTGAATTACAGGATTACCCGGAGATTGAGTCTTTCATCGAACCTGGTATACAGTACCGGCAGACCCGTAACCTATCCCGTTTCGATCTACTATTTGAATGGTCAGCAGTACGTGAACTATTCATCACGGAACAAATACCGGATACCTGATTATTTCAGAATAGATCTGTCAGCGAACCTGGAGGGAAACCTCAAAGTCAGGAAGAAAATACACAGCTACTGGATGCTGAATGTCTATAACCTGACCGGTCGCAGAAATGCCTATTCAGTCTATTTTAAAACTGAAGAAGGAAAAATCAACGGGTATAAAATGTCCATCTTCGGAACAAGAATAGTAACCCTTTCATGGATCTTTAAACTGGGGAATTATGCAAGTGAATAATATACTTCGGGTTATGGGGTTATGCCTCATCGTTGTCGCGGGATGCATTGACCCGTTTATCCCAACTATCGATGAAAATCAGGAGTTGCTTGTCATTGAGGGACAGCTGATCGATCGGGAAGGGTATCAGCACATTAACATATCACGCTCTTCCCCTTACAACAATCCTCATTTTATCCCGGAATCTGGTTGTCATGTTGAAGTGGTTGATGACCAGGGGAATATCTTCCAATTTAACGGAAGCATGTGGGGGGGAGTATACAGCCGATGGATGCTACAGGAGGATCTTTCACCGGGAGTCCAGTATAAAGTTCGTGTAATAACCTCGAATGGAAATGTGTACGAATCCGACTACGATATGCTTGCCGCGGACTGCCCTCCAATCGATAGTGTTTACTATGAGATCGAAACCCACGAAACCGATGACCCTGACCTCCCGATGAAGGGCATTCAATTCTTTGTCGATGTTGAGCCCGGCGATGACATTGACAGGAAGTTCCGCTGGGAACTAATGGAAACATGGGAATATTGGGCGGTTTATCCCATCCAGTATTACTTCGACGGAGATCTTCACACCATGAGCAATCCCATGCAATTCTACCGTTGCTGGAGCACTGAAAAGATCTCCACAATATTTATGGCGAATACAGAAAATTCAACCACCAACAAGATTAAAAAATTCCCGTTGCATTACGTTTCCAATCGAAGCACCCGGCTGAGAATTAAATACAGCCTCCTGATCAGACAATATTCCATGAGTGATGAAGCGTTTAATTACTGGCTTAACCTCAAAACACAAAGCCAGGAAACCGGAGGTTTGTACGAGACACAACCGCCCCAGGTAACGAGTAATATTTACAATATCAATGATCCGGAAGAGCGTGTCCTGGGATATTTTAACGTTTCATCCGTTACGGAAAAACGGATCTTTGTCGACGAACAGTTTGCTTTTGATTACCCTGGACATGGTTGCCGCCTCGATACGATCACAGTGTATCAACTGAACACCCTTTATGGACCCTATCCAATATACATGATCTCCGTTAGCCCAATGGGAGAGGGCTCGCCCTACGGTATCGGTGACGGCATCTGCTTCGATTGCAGGGAGGGTGGAGGTACCACTACCCAACCTTCTTTCTGGAAATAAAAAGCAGCACCTGTGAAAAGATATATACCATACCTGCTACTTGCTGTTTTGATCATCCAGATATCACCGGATCTGGAGGCACAGGACCATTCAACAGAATCTGAAATGCTCCGATCAGATTTCTACAGGGGAAAATTTCACCTATTCACCAACAGGGATATCTATGCATCGGGTGAAAAAATTTTCTTCAGGGCGTATAACCTCAGCAAACCCCAGCTAAAGCAGGCAAACTGGAGTAAGGTTCTTTACGTCGAACTGATCGGTGAGTTCAACCGGGCCATTGCCCGGGGTAAATATGAATTACAACCCGAAGGCACCTGGGGATCACTTACCATACCACCCAATACAACAACCGGAACCTATTCTCTCAGAGCCTATACCAAATGGATGCGAAATTATCCTCCGGAAGGGTACTTTCATAAATCGGTGGTGATCATCAATCCCGGCACAGGCTGGATGAATCAAATGAGGGTAAAAAGTGGTGATGAATTTTTATCTGTTCAGGAAAGCACATCAGACAGCAAAAACAGGGTAGTATGCACTACAGACAAAACAAGGTATGGAACACGGGAGAAGATCAGTGTGACCATTTCCCTTCCGGAAGGGAGCAGCAGTTCACCCGAAGGGTACTGTCTGACCGTGGTAAGAAAGGGGCACTGCGATACCACCGTTCCTGAATTGATCTCTCCCTCTTTCAGGGAAGCGGAACTGCCTGATACAATTATGTATTACCCCGAAACAAGGGGTTTATCCCTGTCCGGTAACATCACTTCAAGCGATGGAGACCAACCGCTTCCCTTTTCAAGGGTTCACATGACGTTATTGGGTGACGTTACCGATTATTATGGTTTTATGACTGATGAGACAGGCAATTTCCGGATCGCTTTGCCTGACCATGCCAGATCAAAGGATGTTCTGTTCTGTGTTGAAAGCGAAAACGACCGCACCGTAAAATTCACGCTGGATGATGATTACTCCGCTGCGTTTGTCAGTAATGAAACCGGAGCTTCCCAACCAAAGTTCATGGATAAAAGAACTGCAGAGGAGGTACTGTTTGCTGCACGGATAAACACTCTTTTTCTTACGTCACCGGGTGTAGATGATACGGTAAGAACGGTGGATAAACCAGACTACAGTTTCTACGGATATCCCACAGTACGATTTAAACCATCAGATTATGTGGCACTTCCTACCCTGCAGGAATTTTTCTATGAGCTGATCAAGAATGTCATTGTCCGGAAAGAGAAAGGTAAACCTTACTTTCGGATCATCGGTGAGCATCCTGACCTGGCGTTGTATGAACCCCTTGTTCTTCTTGATTTTGTTCCCGTTTTTAATATCGACAAGGTGTTGTCCCTTGCCCCGGAAAAAGTATCCCACATTGATATTATCAACTGGGTCTATATCAGGGGAGATCAGCGTTATGGCGGTATCCTCAGCATCATTACCAATCGGGGCGACAGGGCAGGGGTGGACCTGCCCGGAAATTCGTTTTTCTTCCCGTTCAAAACGTGTGAATCCCTGGAGGATGTTGCTTTTCCCGGTTACGAAAAGGATCCTGGTGATGAGAGAACTCCCGATTTCCGGAATTGCCTCTTATGGGCTCCGGATATTACTGTTTCTGACGGTGAGCCAGCCAGTTTTGACTTCTTCTCTCCCGACAATCAGGGACAGTATGTGGTCATTGTCCGCGGCGTATCCGGTGACGGAGAGGTGGTGCAGGGAGAATGTAGCTTTACCGTTGAATAATAACTCGTACTACGACTGGGTGTTGATCTGCGTGGCTGGCAGTTCGTGGTACGAGTAGGTTCATTGCACAAATTCAATCCTCTGTTTTCCGGCCCATGGGAGCAATTTCCAGGAAATTGCTGTTTCTAGTTTCTGGTTTTCGGTTTTCAGTTAAAAAATTCTTTTCTATTTGAAGCCTGGTGCCTTACGATCCAGGAAGCAGTTTCCTTTTGAATAACCACGCAGTTGGACCGCCTTTTTGGTTACTCTGCCAACTAAAAACATGGCGCCACTACGTGGCTACTGATCTGCTGCATTTTTTTACCAGGGAAAGGTTGCTAACTTTAGCGTATCAAAAGCCTTTCACTCTTTTTTAATAATCCGATTTATTCTATAACTTGCAAATAATGGGACTACTCAAACCGCACAATGCATTATATGTTGTTATCATTCTCTCTTCTTTAATTGCCTGTACCAGACACCAGGAAAAAATAGAAGAAGGTTTTGATAAATATCCTACAGCGAGTTGGATCCAGGACCAGAGGGAATTACCCGCTGCTGATTCATTGTTCTATCTCGATAACCCGGCACCCCTTTTTCGTAAAGAATTCCAATCAAAAGATCATATTGACCATGCTGAATTATTCATTACCGCCGCCGGCTATTACAAGTCTTCAATAAATGGAATGCCAGTTGGGGAAAACGTACTCGATCCTGCGTGGACCGATTTCAGCAAAAGAATATATTATGCTGAATATGATGTAACATCCCTTCTGAATGCTGGAGTTAATTGTCTAGGTGTATCACTCGGGAATGGTTTTTATAACCCGCTTCCTCTGCGAAAATGGGGGAGAAGAAATTTACGCGAAGATCTTACTGTAGGAAAACCTGCATTTATTGCAAAACTGATCATTCATTATAAGAACGGGAAACAGGAAGAGATTGTCACTGACTCTTCCTGGAAATACAGATTCGGACCGATCCTGAAAAACGATGTCTATCTGGGCGTAGTTTACGATGCACGCAGGGAGATAGAAGGGTGGGACAAACCGGGTTTTAACGACAATTCATGGAAGGCAGTAAAAACAGGGAAAAGTCCGGGCGAGGTGCTGAGAAAAGCATTCTTCCCTCCCGTTCAAATCACACAGGAAATATCACCGGTTGGCATTTCATCCCCTGAACAGGGTATTTATGTGGTGGATATGGGTGTTAATTTTACCGGAACCTACCAAATTAAACTCTCGGGGTACAAAGGCGATACCATAACTTTCCGGTTTGGTGAACGGATTTATGAAGACGGTAACCTGAAT
>CAZXGG010000002.1:59847-102887 GCA_964640125.1 uncultured Rikenellaceae bacterium | reverse complement strand
AAAATTGTTGTTGAACAAGAAGGAATTGCTGAAGCTGAAGAGAAAAGTAACGGAGGGTGGTTTAACGATTGTTGCATTGCGGTTATTCCTTACTGACAAGGGATTGGCAAAACTAGATATTGCACTGGCAAAGGGGAAGAGGGAATACGACCGGAGAGAGGAGCTGAAACGAAAGGATGCAAGGCGGGAGATGGACCGGAGGGAAGGGTAATAGGTGCTGGGTGCTTGTTGCTGGGTGCTGGGTAAAAGCCATGAGCGGTGTGCCATAGGCATGCCTCCGGCAAGTTATGAGAGATGAGTTGTGAGTGGTGAGTTGTGAGAAAGGAAGGATGACGGATGAAGGATGACGGATGACAACGATAGGGGCCGAAAGTTATCCGTTGATTTATTGTAAGATTGTTACTCTCATTAACTTATTGACTATTAACAATTAACACTTAACAATTAACCATTATTGGGAAATTGGAATCTAAAAATCACAATGAGTAAACTACTGTTCAGGAAATACGGTTGACGGTTCGGCTTACTATTTATTGCTGGAAGAAGAATTCGATGAACTCATAGATATCCTCTTTGGAGAGGAAGGTTCTGAAATCAAAGAAAGCATTGATTGATTGAAGCAGTTCATCGAAGGAAATGGTTCCGTCATCATCGGTATCAAATGATTTGAACTTATCGGGAATAGCTTCTCCCGATCCCCTGCCATACCTGGAAAAAATAACCTGCGGGTTGAGGTAGTAACTTACATTTTCCCGTTCTACAGCATCTTTTTGAGCAAGGAGGGCTATGATTTCCTCTTCAGAAAGGCTGACACCTTCCTCGTTTACAAAGGCCCCGTATGGTGTATTCAATTCCTGGTCACTGTAATTGGGCACTCCATCCTGATCTCCATCCAGCGGGCAACCATCAGCATCCACTTCAGCCCCAAACTGTGTAAAGGGGCATTGATCGAAAAAGTCCAGGACCTTATCTCCATCTTCATCTTCCTGCATTGTTTCATCGAATTCTGCTTCAACGAACAATTTCGGGATGTTCATAATGACGGGCATATTAAACAGGTCAATGTGGAGCGAGACATAGGCATTGGTAAACATATCGTTGCCTTTGTTTCCAAATAATCCCCGGTCATCGGAGGTTTGATTATCCGTGTAATCGGTAAAGAGAAAGTGGAATGATGTGCCGAACCGCAGGCTGATCCGTTCCGACAGTGCCAGGTCAAATCCCACATCCAATGGAATGCTGAAGCTGGATTCGGAAAATTTACCGTACCCATAGAGATCAGCTTCCCTGAGGTCTGTTTCATAGGTATAATCTCTGGTGGTCAGGTTACCCTCCGAATCAAGGATGGTTCCTCCGGGGGTATAATAATACCTTGATCCTTTCGCATCCTTCAGATCTCCTTTCGAATTAAACCGGAATGATTCAATCCCGATACCAACGTACGGACTGAGTGCCCACCTGTTTTTCTGGAAATCTCTGAGGCTCAATCGCAGACTAATACCGAAATCGGTAATTTCAGTCCGGAAGTTCAGTGTATCCAAGGGTTTATTCTGGTTTCCGGAGAGAACGCCTGCAAGGTAAAAGAATTCAAGGTTTATCCGGCGAGCCCGGTCCACGTAGGAGGATACGGTAATTTTCGGCGAGAAATGGCCGCTGACCGGCGTATGAAAATTGTCGTTTACATCACCAAAGAAGTTGAAGGTTCCTGTGCCTATTCCGATCACCGGTTTGTATTGAAAATAGGACGGAGCCTCTTCCTCACCGGAGAGACTATCCCCCGTTATCACCTGTCCGAAAAGGTTATCCTGGTATGGAAAAACCAGAAAAACAAACGATATGTACAGAAAAACTTTCCTCACTGGCATACTTGCCGGTTTAAATCAATGCCTGCAACGATAATCCATTACCTGAACCAGACCTGGTTTGTCAGTTCAAGGGCTCTTTTAACCGGTATCCTTTTACCATCGGCATATGCACAAATAAACGCCTCCTCCATTCCGGATGTTCGTAACAGGCGATTTGCGTATTCTCTTGCTTCCCGGTATGTTGAAAAGGATCCGGTAGTATATTTATACCATCCTTCGTGAAACTCAGAGGATATCTTTCCCTCTATTTTATATGGTTTGAAAAATGTTTCAATGTTCAATGGTGTTCTCGCAGCCCTGATCTGCACTTTATACACTACTCCGGCTTTTGTTTCGGTTCTTACGGGTTGGGTGACCTGTTTTACCGGTTGCTGCACTTCCTTAACCTGCTCCACCGGTTTCTCCTGAGGCTTTACCAGAGAGGCCATAATCCCATTCAAATCGCCGGCAGATACATTGGTCAGCTTTATGGCTTTTTCGACAATCGGAATGCTTCTTGCCACATCCTTCTGCATATAAGTAAATGTTCCTTTCAGGGCACCTTTCCCGAGAGCCTGTCCTTCTTCAGGCCTCAGCTTATAGGAGACCACAAATAGGGGATCCTCAGGCAGGTCCATCCAGAGAAATTTAGCAATACCGGATTTAAACGAAAAGATCGATCCCTGGCTGGTTATGCTTTCTGCCGTAAAGCCTGCCGGGACCTGTTCTTCAACCCGGGAAAGTTTCTTCACTTCAGCGGGGCAAACCAGGATATTCACGATCCAGGCATTATCGGTTTCTGAAAAATAGGGTACTTCCCGGTAGCAGGCAATATCATATGACCGGGCGGTAATATCGGGTTCCACAACTGCCTCTTTAAAATCTGCAATATCCACAATCAGACCGGGATCAACATTTGGCGATGGTGTGATGGTTATGGTTCTGGGAGGTATGGTAACTTCATTTCGTTCATCCTCCTCAATATAGGAAAATTCCCCGGCCAGGGTGAACTCTCCCTTGAGGGTTTCGTGTGCCTGTATGGTGTAGTTGAATCGTAAATCATTCCCTTCCGGAAGCTTTAGCCAGATCAGATGAACCCGTTGATCCTCAAAAGTAAAATCAGCATTTTTCAACTGACCTGCCCGTGCGGTAATCCCCGGTGGCAATGCCTGTTGAAAACGTGCAAATCCCTGCTGACCTGCAGTATTTACCTGGACCTCTACCAGAACGGTTGTTCCGGCAGCCATCTGATCAGGAACAGTCATTGACAGGGTAACCTGTTGACCGGATACTGATCCACAAAAAAAGAGCAAGATCAAAAAATTGAACATGATATTTCTACGGATCATAATGTTGTATTTATGAGGTGGTTGAATGGATGATAATTTTATACAATAATAACAATTTATTAACAAAGGATATTAACAATTGTTAATAATTTTCAACAAGAATCGTCAATTTACCAACCATTACTGATTAACTATCAGAAGTTTGGACTCAGCAGGTACTTTGAATAGAATTGGTCGATCACATCCACAGCAGCTTTGGCTGTTTCAACGACGGTGAATATTTCAAGGTCATCGGGACTCACATTTTTTTCCCGATCAAGCATCACTTCTTTGATCCACCGGATCAGTCCTTCCCAGTAGGATGAACCAACAAGGATAATGGGGAATTTTCCGATTTTTTCTGTCTGGATCAGGGTAATTGCTTCAAAGAGTTCGTCAAAGGTTCCGAAGCCACCGGGAAGGACAATAAATCCCTGGGCATATTTCATGAACATGACTTTTCTGATAAAAAAGTGATCGAATGAGATCAGTTTATCGGGATCGATGAACAGGTTGGGTTCCTGTTCCATCGGCAGGTCGATGTTGATACCAACAGATTTTCCTCTGCCTCTTTTAGCACCCATATTAGCAGCTTCCATAATTCCCGGTCCCCCGCCGGTTATCACCCCATAACCTCTCTGGGTAAGGTTGAAGGCAATTTCCTCGGCCAGTTTGAAATAGGGACTATCGGGGGTTGTTCTGGCAGAGCCGAAAATGGATACACAGGGGCCGATGCGTGCCAGTTTTTCAAAACCCTCAACAAACTCGGCTAATATTTTAAAGACTTTCCAGGAGTCAGCTGTCTGGATCTCGTTCCAGTTTTTTTCCTCAAAAGCCTGTCTGATCTTGTCTTCGTTCTCAATCATGATGGTAAATATTATAACAGGATTATGAAATGAATTACCTTATGAATATACAAATTCTTCATTGAAAAACGCACGAGTGTGGCAGGTTGTTATCCGAGTTCTTTCTCCAGGAAAGCAGCGGTGTAACTCTCATGGTGTTGAATTATTTTTTCCGGTGGCCCTTCAAAAACAATCCGTCCCCCCTCCTTTCCGCCCTCTCTCCCGATATCGATGATATAATCGGCAACTTTGATCACCTCCATGTTGTGTTCAATAACGATTACCGTGTTCCCTTTATCGACCAGCCTGTTCAGCACCTGGAGCAGTACACGTACATCTTCAAAGTGAAGTCCTGTTGTCGGTTCATCGAGGATATAGAGGGTCTTTCCGGTATCTCTTTTCGCCAGTTCCGTTGCCAGTTTCACCCGTTGCGATTCTCCTCCGGAGAGTGTTGTGGATGGTTGTCCAAGCCGCACATAACCCAGTCCCACTTCCTTCAGGGTTTTCAATTTCTGCAGGATGGCAGGGACATTCTCAAAAAAACCAACTGCCTGGTTGATGGTCAGATTCAGGACATCGCTAATGGATTTCCCTTTGTATTTTACTTCAAGGGTTTCCCGGTTATATCGTTTACCATTACAATCATTACAAAGGATGTAAACATCGGGCAGAAAATTCATCTCGATGGTTTTCACCCCAGCGCCCTGGCAACCTTCACAACGTCCGCCTTTCACGTTAAAGGAAAACCGTCCCACCTTATACCCACGAATTTTTGCCTCTGTGGTTTGTTCAAACAGTTTGCGTATATCGGAGAACACCCCCGTATAGGTTGCGGGATTTGAACGGGGTGTTCTACCCAGGGGGGATTGATTCACCTCAATCACTTTATCTATCTGCTCAATCCCTTCGATTGATTCGTAGGGTAATGTTTCTTTGGTTGATTTATAGAAATGTTTTGCCAGCGCAGGATGAAGGGTCTGGTTTATGAGTGATGATTTACCGCTGCCGGAAACTCCGGTCACACAAATAAAATTCCCGAGTGGAAATTTTACGGAGACCCGTTTCAGGTTATTCCCGGATGCTCCTTTCAGGTGAAGGTGCCCCCTGGTTTGGTTTCTCCGTTTTTCAGGTACGGGGATTTTTTTTGTTTTGTTCAGGTACGCGGCAGTAAGTGTGTTGAATTGATGAATCTCTTTTGGCGTTCCCTGAGCAACCACCTCACCGCCGTGTCTCCCGGCAAAAGGTCCCATATCCACAACATGATCTGATGAAAGGATCATCTCCTTGTCATGTTCCACCACGATGACTGAGTTTCCTGAATCACGCAATACTTTCAATGCACGGATCAGTTTTTTGTTATCGCGCTGGTGCAAACCGATGCTCGGTTCATCCAGGATATAGAGTACATTCACCAGTTGCGATCCGATTTGAGTTGCCAGGCGGATTCGTTGACTTTCACCCCCCGCGAGGCTTTTGGCTGTCCGATCGAGAGAAAGGTAGCTTAATCCCACATCCAACATAAATTTCAGTCTTCCAAGGATCTCTTTCAGGATCTCTGCTGCGATCAGTTTTTGTCGGGCAGTAAGTTTTTTTTCCAATCCTGAAAACCAGGCATACAGATCTTCGATATCCATGGCTGCCAGTTCGGCGATGTTTTTATTGCCGATCCGAAAAAAAAGGGATTCTTTTCGCAGGCGTTGTCCTGAGCACTCCGGACAGATGATCTTTTTTATAAACTGGTAGCCCGATTTATGGTTTCTTCTGTTCCCATTGTCACCCTGTAAATTGTTCACATAATTAACGATTCCCTCAAAGCTCAGGAAATAGTTGGATGAGGAGCCGAGTGGAGTATTTACCAGTTTGAATGATTCTTCAGAACCATGCAATATCGTATGTATAGCTTCCTTTGGGATTTTCCCTATCGGTGTATCGAGGGTGAAATTATATTTGGTAGCAATTGCTTCTAATTGCCAGAATATCAACGTATTTCTATATGATCCCAAGGGAAGTATCCCGCCATTTTTTATGCTGAGTGAGGAGTCTGGTATAATTTTATGAATGTCTACCTCATTGACAGTTCCGAGCCCATTGCATAATGGGCAGGCACCCTGGGGGGAATTGAATGAAAATGTATGGGGTGCCGGTTCGTTATAGGATATCCCCGTATCCGGGCACATGAGTTTTCGGCTGAAATACCGGATATTTCCGGTTGCTGTATCCAGCACCATGATTGTACCCTGTCCCTGTGCCATTGCGGTTTGAACCGATTCTTTCAGTCGTCCCGAAAGTGATTTTTCAATGTTTATTTTATCAATCACCATCTCAATGAAATGGGTTTTATACCGATCCAGTTTCATCCCAGGCAGCAGTTCCCTGATCTCTCCATCCACCCGAACATAGAGATATCCTTTTCGCCTCACCTGTTCAAAAAGTTCTTTGTAATGTCCTTTTCTTCCTTTCACGACCGGTGAAAGGATCATAGCTTTCCGATCCACAAACTCTTTTTTTATCAGGGAAACGACCTGTTCATCGGTATATCTGACCATTTTCTTACCGGTTTGATAGGAATAGGCCACGCCTGCTCTTGCAAAAAGCAACCGGAGAAAATCATAGATCTCTGTAATGGTACCGACGGTTGACCGCGGGTTTTTGTTGGTTGTTTTCTGTTCGATTGAGATGACTGGACTCAATCCGGTAATTTTATCCACATCGGGTCGTTCCATCCCACCCAGAAATTGTCTGGCATATGCAGAGAGGGTTTCCATATATCGTCTCTGTCCCTCAGCATAAATTGTATCGAAAGCGAGTGAAGATTTTCCGCTCCCACTCAGTCCCGTAATAACGATCAGCCTGTTTCGAGGAATGGTTACATCAATATTTTTCAGGTTATGCTCACGTGCTCCGAGCACATTGATCTGATCAACCTGTTCAAGGGTTGTATCAACCGATGAACTCTCTGCAGTTTTTGCCAGATTATTCAAGGCTATTTGTACTTTCTTCTATTTTCCGGGTTCGTCCTCCCTCTTCAGGGATTTTTATCTGATAGCTTTTCCCCTTCTTATTGGAGAGGTAGCTCTCCCGCAACCAGGGATTGAGGAATTTCAGCATTTTATAGTTCGTGTTGAAGCTTTTTGCATACTCTGAAAAGTTGGAAACGGAACTATCAACGGCAACCTTGAAGTAGGGAATGGGTTGATAAAGGTCATCCTCTTCGACATAGAAACCGTATTCCCGGGGGTCTTCAAGGATCAATTTGATTGCCAGGATCCTGAAAATGTAGCGTGCCGTCTCTTCATTAAGTAACAGATCATAATAATTCAACTCATCCTGTCTTTCAATTTGCCGGTCAACACCCCGTCTGCCATTGTTATAAGAAGCCGCTACCAGTGTCCAGTTCTGGTATTTTTCATATGATTTCAACAGGTATTTACAAGCTGCCACAGTTGATTTCTCAAGATGGTACCGTTCATCAACTTCAGCATTCACCTCCAACCCGTATTCCCTGGCTGTTCCTTCCATCAATTGCCAGAAGCCAACTGCATTTGCTGGTGATACAACATTCGATAATCCGCTTTCAACCAGTGGCAGGTATTTGAAATCGTCCGGGATATTATATTCTTTTAATATCGGTTCAATAACCGGGAAATACCGTGTTGTCTTTTTCAGGTACAGCAGTGTCTGTGAATGAAAATAGGTATTAACCAGCAGTTCGCGGTCCAGGCTTTCCCATGTATCGAAGTTTTCCAGTGGGACATTTTCTCCGGCAAACATCATGCTATCCGGAATTTCCAATGCAAACACACCGTATGTCCTGCGGATCAGTTCCGACTCGTCAATTTCTTCATAATCGTTGTTCATGAAGCTCAACGCCCCGATAATTATCACCACAAAAGGTATTATCCAGACGAAAGGCCCCATGTTCGGTTTCTTTCTGTTTTTAACCTTTGTCTCCGAATGTTTCATTTCTCTCATAACCATTCCTATTTTAACAGCCAAAATGCAAAAGTAGTTTTTTTGAATGAAACCAGGAAGGAATGTTCCTCATGGATAACAACATCATAAAGAATCGACTTGCCTTTCCGGGAATTGAAAAGGCTATAAAAAAGTGGATTATTTAAAGATATAGCTCAAACCGGTGAATATACCAATGGAATAGGGGTGGGTATTAATGTAATCACTCCGGTTAATTGAGTTAATGTAATACTTAAAGGCTGGTTCAAGGCTGAGAGAAATTGTTTCAGTAAGATTATATTCAAGCCCTAATCCAAGGGTACTGCTATAGTTTATTGTTTTCAGTCCGTTGGTTTCCCCGATGTGTATTTTCGATCCTTCGTAGCTGGCATAGGCTTCGTTCCTCACCATAAAGTTTGTACTTACCCCACCGAGAATATTCAGATCCACCCTTTTATCGATCAACTTATACCGGATGATTAGTGGTATTTCGAGATAATCCAGACTTTGAATGATATCCGCATTCATTGGAATTAATCCCTCTTTCACTGGGTCAAAGGTTTCAGAAAGAAAATAGGGTTCGATGCGGAAACCGGATTGATCCTGGAAGTATAAAATATCATTCCGGGAAGTGATGGACCCGATTGAATTATTGATTTCAAGATTCCCCTTGATGGGAAGGTTTATTGGTCCTTTATTGGCTGATGTATACACTTGTATATCGTCGATTTGTTGGCCCATTCTGGAATAGTAAATCCCTGTATAGATCTTGATTTTAGGATTTGCATTGTATTGAATATGCAATCCTCCGGTATAGGCAAACATGCCATTTTCATTGCTATTGTAGCTATTGCGGTCGGAATCAAGGCTGTTTTGCCCAATGTATCTGAACGAATAAATTGGAGAGAATTGTCCTCCAACCGACCACTTTGGAGCTTCTTCTTTCAAAAGATCCAGGGGCATTTCAACCGGTAATGAAACAGTATTTTCACGAGAAGGTTCATCGCCAGAAAGGGAGAGGGTTGTCACTGGCTGAGTGATGGGAAGATGCAGATCGCTTTTCGAGGCAATGAATCCGGGAGCAGGTTCTGTTCGAACGGGCACCTGCGTCTCCCGGTATTGCGCAATCTCATCGCTCTTCTGCTGTTCAGGCGGTTTAGCCGTATCTTCAACCCGGGCAATTGCATCCCGATCAGTTTTTGAAAGGGAAGCAAGCGGACTGGTTTCAACAGCCTGCTTTTCCATACCAGTTTGAGGTTCCTCCGTCAGCGTTATCGCCGGCTCCTGCTGGCCAGTTTCATCTTCAACATTGGATGGAGGGATAATGGTCTCCTCGGGTGCAGGTGTCATTTCAGCTATATCCACGGTTTCAGGCTGACTAAAAAAGAGCAGCCAGGCCGAACCAGCCAGTATAAAAAGAAGCACAGATGCAGCTGCAACGCTGTAGAAAAGCGGTATCTTCCTACTCTTCCTCTGGATCCTGCCATGCACCCCTTCCCACACCTCTGGCGGGGGTGTGACTTCCAGTCCAATTAATCCTTCTTTGAATATGTGGTCAATATTTGAATCCTGATTGATCATCAAATGACCTTAGTAATTTTATAATAATGTTTCAGTTTTTCCTGTAAAATCGCCCTGGCCCGTGACAAATTTGATTTGGATGTCCCTTCCGAAATATTTAACAAAGCACTGATTTCCTTATGTGAATAACCCTCAATCGCATACAAATTGAATACCATACGATATTTCGGTGAGAGCTTTCGGATCATCCTCAACAAATCCTGAGCTGACAGATCTTCAAATATTTCATTATCAACTCCAACCTCTAAATTCTCCTCCTGGCTTTCAACCCGATTCAAATGGTATTTATCACGGTATTTTTCCAGGGCGGTATTAATCATGATCCTTCGTATCCAGCCTTCGAAAGAACCAATTTTCTGAAACTGATGCAGGTTCAAAAATACCCTGATAAACCCTTCCTGTAAAACATCCTGTGCCTCTTCATAATCACCGGAATACTGAAGGCACACAGCAAACATCTTCCCCGCAAACCGCTGATAAAGTTGTTCTTGTGCTATTGAATTGCCTTCAAGACACCCATTGATTATATCTGATTCACTTTCTCCCAATTCCCCCGAATATATTAGTTGGCTAAAATTACCAATAATAACCGGTGGAACAAAAAGCTTACCAGAAATATTTTAGGGTAACCTGTACACGTAAGATGGATAAAAAGGATAAATGGTTGCGTTGATTTATTCACTGAAGAAAACGGCATACATTTTGCTTTGTTATTGGATAACCGAAGAGAAAAACCACATTAACCGTTACGCCATGAAAACTCTGATTAAGCTGTTTATTCTGGTTCTGCTTTTTCTTCCCGTGATGCAATCCTGTGAGAAAGCCAGCGATAATCCTGGACCCACCCCTCTTGAGCTCACCCCGAAATCGAAAATGTTGATTCAGGCGGATAATGCCTTCGGACTGGAGCTTTTTCGTGAAGTGGTTGATTCGGAAGAGGATACAAAAAACATCATGGTCTCTCCACTGAGTGTTTCCCTTGCCCTTGCCATGACATACAATGGTGCTGATGGCACAACCAGGGAGGCAATGGAAGAGACCCTGCATCTCAGCGGTCTTACCGTTGATGAGATCAACAACTCATATAAAAACCTGATCCATGCCATGATCAGCCTGGATCCAAAGGTTACTCTCGAGATCGCCAATTCAATCTGGTACAGGGATAATTTTTATGTCGAGCCCGATTTCCTTGATATAAATCAAACCTATTACGATGCGGAGGTTAGCCCCCTGGACTTTACAGACCCAACCAGTCTTGAAATAATCAATGACTGGGTGGCTGAAAACACCAACGATAAAATTACAAAGATCCTCGATGAGATCGATCCGCTGGATGTAATGTTCCTGATTAACGCCATCTATTTCAAAGGAATCTGGACATACCAGTTTGATCCCGAACTGACAACCGATCTGTCCTTTTATCTGGCAAACGGAACGACGGAAGAAGTGCCATTCATGATCATGGAGGCGGATATGATGTATTACATGAACGACTTATTCGAAGCGATTGAACTACCTTATGGTAAGGGAAATTACAGCATGGTCGTGATGGTTCCCTGCAGCGATAAAACAACAGGCGATGTGATTGATCAGATGACTTCAGAAAACCTGGACTCCTGGTTCAATGGATTTTATCTCCGCGAGGGGTTGAAGATCCATTTGCCATCATTCAGGTTCGAATATGAGAAGAGTCTGAATGAAATACTCAGCACACTGGGAATGGCAGTAGCTTTTTCACCCGGAGAGGCAGATTTCTCAAAGATCAATCCCTTTTACGAGCTATTCATCTCCGAGGTAAAACACAAAACATTCGTCGAAGTGAATGAGGAGGGTACGGAAGCTGCTGCTGTAACATCGGTAACGATCAGCCTGACCAGCATCGAACCATCAAACCTGTTTGAAGCCAACAGGCCGTTCCTGTTCCTGATTAAAGAGAACACATCCAATGCCCTTATTTTTATGGGGAAAGTGGCGCTTCCTGTTATCGAGGATTAGCTTTCACTAAACAATAACCACTGTGGTTAGTCGAACTGCCTATATGGTGTGGAACACCTCCCGTTCCACCTCCACAGTTATTGCTATGCCATGATGCAAATAAGGATGCATGCGAAGCTTACCTGCAGGAGACCGTTGCTTTTGATTTGACCGGTTTACAGATCCGGGATAGCACATCCGTTACCTTTGTTCTGTTTCTGAATATTCCCGGATCGACTTATTCAAAGACCTTGACATATTATTATTAATCAGCAGATGTTGTCAGGGGACTGAGGAACCGGACAAAATTGTTATGGGGAACGGATACGCATATTCTGGCATATCGGGAAGCTTCTTCCTTGCGGGTTCGGGTAAAGAAGCTAAGCGAGACGCTTCCAATGTGGTGTTGAAACAGTTCTTCTTCTGATTTATTGATAATAACAAAGATGCCCGTGGGTTCCGAGTTTTGATAAAACTCCCCGGCAAGTAGTTTTTTCTCCTTCAGGAAATCGATGTTTTTTCTGATATCCGTGGTTGTTTTCTCCTTAAATTCCCGTACTGCTTTCTTTCCCTTCTCTGACGTTAACAGCTGGTGAACCAGAAGCTGCGCGAATGCATTCACCCCATTGCAGGAATAGAGTATTCTCAGGCGGAACTCATCGTTGAACTCTTTGTTAACCGAATGGATAAAACCCAGTCGTTGTCCGCTCAATCCTACTGATTTACTGAAACTTTCAATAATGATCACGTTGGGGAGGTTCATCAGATCCTGAAACATGGTATCGTTATTATCAGAAAAGACCCTTCTGTAGGGACTATCGAAGATGACAATCACACCAGCCTCATTCAATGCTCGTATCAGGGCCAGGATCTGTTCATCTTCGTACTTATTTCCCAGGGGATTATTCGGATCACAAATCACCACGGCAGCATTCCGGAGAGAAGCGATATCTACCTTCAGGTCATCGAAACTATCGTACATTTCATTTTCCACTTTCCGGATGGTAGAAATGTGTCCGTATGCGCCCCAATAAAAGACAGGAAGCCAGATTTTCTCTACATCAAGGATCTGGAAAATTAAATCCAGTCCTCCCATGCTTCCGGCAGTGACTGTCAGGTTATCGATGGATGTTTGATTTCCAAAAAACTCCTTATTGATGGCCTGTTTCAATTCGTCCATCCCTGAATTTTGTGGATAAACCTGCAATGCAGGACTGTTGAAATCGATCTCTTCAATGACCTCTTTCAGGTTAATGTTGCACACGGAATTTACTCCGCGGTTCAGGTAGAGGTATTCCTCGCCGGTTTCTTCACTCAGTTTTTTTATCTTTTCACCAATACCAACGATTGCCGAGAACCGGGCTTCACTTTTGTTAATTTTCATATTTCTGAACGGTTTTATAAATGGATTACTTCGCCAAAGGCAGCTGCGGCTGCTTCCATGATTGCTTCTGACATGGTTGGGTGAGGATGAACGGATTTGATTATTTCATGTCCTGTGGTTTCCAATTTTCTGGCAACCACAATTTCTGCGATCATTTCTGTCACATTGGCTCCGATCATATGAGCCCCCAGGACCTCACCATATTTAGCATCAAACACAAGCTTTACAAATCCTTCTTTTTGTCCTGAAGCACTGGCTTTTCCGGAAGCTGTAAAGGGGAACTTCCCCACTTTTATCTCATACCCGGCTTTTTTTGCTGCTTCCTCGGTCATACCAACGGAAGCTACTTCAGGAGACGTGTAAGTGCATGCCGGGATATTGTTATAATCCATTGGTTGTGGCGTTCCCCCTGCAATTTTCTCAACACAAATGATCCCTTCTGCAGAAGCAACGTGGGCAAGTGCAGGACCGTGAACAATATCTCCAATTGCATAAACTCCCTGAGCGGTTGTCCTGTAGTATTCATCCACTCTGATCTTCCCCTCTTCAATCTCAATACCTAGTTCATCGATCCCGATTCCTTCGATATTTGGAGTGATCCCGACTGCCGACAGGATCATTTCAGCTTCTTTCTCTTCTTCGCCTTTGTCTGTTTTTATCCTGACCTTGCAAAGATCATTGGCTACCTCAACCGATTCAACGGTTGAATTGATCATGACATTCATGCCCATTTTCTTAAATGACCGCTCGAGTTGTTTTGAGACTTCCTGATCCTCCAGTGGGACAACATTCGGGAGGAATTCAACCAGCGTAACCTGGCATCCCAGGGATTGGTAGAACCAGGCAAACTCACTGCCAATGGCTCCGGATCCAACAACCACCATGGTTTCGGGCAATTTTTGCAGGGTCAATGCCTCCCTGTAACCAATCATTTTTTTGCCGTCAATTTTCAGGTTCGGCAATTCTTTCGAACGGGCGCCGGTAGCAAGGATGATATGATCCGAGGTATATTCCTCTTTCTTTCCGTTTCCTCCATCGACCTCAACCTTCCCGCTTCCGGCCAGTTTGCCGGATCCTTTGATGTGATCAATCTTATTCTTCTTAAACAAAAACTGTATGCCCTTGCTCATTCCTTCAGCCACTTCACGGCTACGGGCAATCATTTTCCCAAAATCGGGGGTGGCTTCCCCATTCAGGGCGACCCCAAATTCCTCTGCGTGTTTTACATATTGGAATATCTGGGCACTTTTAAGCAATGATTTTGTGGGAATACATCCCCAGTTGAGGCATATCCCTCCCAATTCCGCACGCTCAACAACCCCAACTTTCATTCCCAGTTGAGCAGCACGTATGGCAGCAACATATCCTCCCGGCCCACTGCCTATTACAATTAAATCATATTTCATTCGTATAAATTTTTATAAACTGCCTGTGAATTTACGCTGATTTTCAACAAACAGAAACTTTTTATATATAAATATAGTGGATTCCCGTCGTGCAAACTGAACCGATTACCTTACCTGCTTCCTCAACAGCCATGCTTTGATCAATTGCCTGTAAATGCGTGCAATGATAAACATCATCACCAATGTGAATATAATGGAGGCACCGGATGGGATATCGAACCGATACGAGATGAACAATCCTGCAAAACAACCCAACAGGGCAATCAATATTGAAACAAAAATTATATTTCTGAAACTTCGTGTAAACAGATTGGCAATGGTCTGGGGAATGGTCAGCAAGGAAATGATCAGGATAATCCCCATCACCCTGATGTTTAAGACAATGGTAAGAGCTACAAGGCCGAGCAAAATGTAATTGATCAATTGAACGGGTGCCCGGTAGGTTCTGGCATATTCCGGATCAAAGGAAACATAAAGGATTGTTTTGAAAAAGGCTAAAAAAAAGAGCACCATGATGACGTTCAGGATCAACATCATATAGAGATCCAGGTTGGTAACGGTAAGGATACTCCCAAACAGGTAGCTCATCAGGTTGGGTGCATATCCGGGTGTAATGAAGATAAAGATGATTCCAATGGCCATTCCAAAGGACCACCACATCCCGATCACCGAATCCTCCCTGATATCGGCTTTTTTTGTAACAAGCTCAATTCCCAGGGCGGTGAGCACGGCAAAAACAGCTGCTCCAAGAATTGGATTTATGCCAAGGAAATAGCCAATGCCAATGCCGCCGAAAGAGGCATGCGTAATTCCGCCACTTAAAAATACTATTCGCTTTGAAACAATATAGGTTCCAATAATCCCACAGGATACGCTGGTAAAGATGGCTGCAAGCATTGCTTTCAGAAGAAACTGGTACCGGAATATTTCAAAAAGGGCATCCATACATCTTAGTTTTGATGTTTCTTAAGTACAGTATGAGGAACGTCTCCGTGTGTAATCAACTGAATAGGACAATTGTAAGCTGCCAGCTGTTTTTCCGTTATAACATTGGACTCATGATAATGAAAATTTCTGTTCACGCAGGCAATGGTCTTGATGTAATAGGAAATGATCCCGATATCATGAGATACTATAATGATGGCCATCCTTTCGTTCAAGTCCCGCAACATTTCATAGAGTTCACCTTCAAATTTATTATCGACATAAGTACCTGGCTCATCAAGGATAAGCAGGTCGGGGGATGATATGATTGCCCGGCACAACAAAACCCGTTGTAACTGTCCTCCGGATAATTCTCCAAGGTGTTTCTTCCAGAGCCCTTCCAGTCCTGTCTCAACCAGAAGTTCATAGGCCAGTTCTTTTTCAGCTTTTGTATATTTTGAAACGAGACCTTTCCGGTTCATCAATCCGGAAAGGACCACATCACAGACGGATATTGGGAACTTACGATCCATTGCAAAGGATTGGGGCAGATAACCAATAGTGCTCATTTTATCCAATCCTTCCCGGAAATAGGTGATCTCTCCCTTAATGGGTTTCAGTAAGCCAAGGATAATTTTCAGTAGCGTGGTTTTACCCCCTCCATTCGGTCCGATAATTCCGATAAAATCTTTTTCATAGATAGAAAAATTAACATGCTTAAGGATGATCTCTTCATCATACCCTGCGGATAATCCTTTCAATTCAATCAGTTTTTTCACCGTTTCCGCGTTTTAATAATCAATCATTTTCCTGAAAAGAGTGAACAAGGGCGTTCACGATTTGCAGCACCGAAGCTTTCCAATCCTCATCCAGCGGATTAATCCGGACGATTTTCCCATCCAGTTCATCAGCAATAGCCCGGGCATTATCCATATCGAATTGTTCCTGTACAAAAACTACTTTCATGTTCTCTTTTTTCGCATGGTCAATTACTTCCATCAAGTAACCGGGAGATGGTTCTTTCCCTTCCCATTCAATGGCAACCTGTTCAATTCCATAATCTGCTGCAAGGTAGGTCAGGGCAGGGTGAAAGATGATGAATGATCGTCCCTTGAAATCTTTTAACATCAGCTCAATTGTCAGATCCAATGAATCCAGATCTTTCCTGAAACGGATGTAATTTGCACGAAAAAATTTCTCGTGGTCAGGATCGATCTCCACCATTGCCCGGTAGATGTTTTCCGCTATGATCTTTGCCCTCTTTGGAGATACCCAGGTATGTGGATCCACTCCACCCGGATGGCCATGATCAGTGAGTAAAAAATCATCTCCCCGGATCTGTTCGATCCCCTGAGAAAGATCGAACAGTACCATTTCAGGATTTGAAGCTGAGATCTTATCCATCCAGGAATACTCGAATCCGATATGGCCGGTCATGAAGTAGGCAACCGACTTCTCTAATCGTGCAATCTGTTGTGGTACAGGCTCATAACTCGCCGGATTCGCGCCTGGAGGAATCAGAACATTCACTTCATACAATGCTCCGGCAATCTGTTCGATGAAATATTTCTGTGGAAGGATACTTACAGAGAGGAGCCCTTTGTCAAGTTCGGGCTTATTCCGGCTGCATGCAACAAAAAAAACGAAGATTAATGTATAGAGAGCAATGCGACGCATCCAATTTAGAATTTATGTAAATAGCAAAATTACCAGAAATTCCCGGAATAAATAATCATTCATCCAGGAAAATCATTCTGTATATTTGGTTCTTTGGAAATGTTTGCCTAAACCTGTAATTTAGGATTTTTGATACACCTGGTAGATGGAAGAAACAGGATCGAATGAACCAGTTGACTTATCCAATAAAAAAACACTTGTAAAGCAGGCATAATCACATGAGTCATTTGTCAGAAGCGAAACTCAAATCTCTACAAGAGTTTATTGGTCAGGAGATGGACATCAGCAAGTTCATTCATACCACTCCTTCACGGAAATTTGCGGAAGAGATCATCACAAATGGTTTTAAATTTGAGAATCATCTGATGCACACCACGGATCAGGTTTCCGGGTTCGATCTGGTAGAGTTAAATTATTTTATACTGATCCGGAGGAATTACGGACACTTTATCGTGGTAATAGAAATTTCCGATAAATTGATCATTGAATTCACCAAACGGTTACAATCATTCAACTTTCATTTTTCCGAGGCATTAAGCAAATATCCACCCGATTATAACGAGGATGAGAATCCGGTATATACTTTACCTGAACAGTTTGTCAAGGGATATTTTGATCAACAGACGTTGGAGAAAAGGTATAACCCTGTATTTGATCCCCATTTCCAGTCACCCCAATTTGAAGAAAACATGAAGCGGTTAACATCTCAGAGGCCTCCTTCAAAATAGAAACCTATGAAAAAAAACACATTAGTCCGGGTTGCAGTCGCTCAGGCTGCCCCGGTTTTATTCAACAAAGAAGCGACAATTGGCAGAACCCTTGAATGGATAGAGCGAGCTTACAATGATGGGGCCAAACTGGTAATGTTCCCTGAAGCATTTATTCCGGCATATCCCAGAGAATTATCCTTTGGATGCAAGGTAGGGAGTCGTTCTGATGAAGGAAGGGAGGTTTGGCTGGCATTTTTTGATAATGCTGTTGAGATCCCGGGGCCGGAGGTCAAGGCTCTACAGGAAGCATCCCGGAAATACGGGGTTTATTTGTCAATCGGGGTGGTTGAAAAGCAATCTGGCACACTCTATTGTTCTCAGCTCATGTTCAGCCCTGAAGGCAAACTTTTGGGCAAACACAGGAAGATTAAACCTACTGCTTCTGAACGCATTATCTGGGGAGAGGGAGATGGTACAACACTGACTACCTATGAAACTGAAATTGGGAAAATCGGTGGATTGATCTGTTGGGAAAATTACATGCCCCTGGCACGGGTTGCCATGTACCAAAAGGGTGTACAGATCTATCTGGCTCCAACTGCGGACCACCGTCAAACCTGGCAAATCACCCTGCAGCACATTGCCATAGAAGGAGGATGTTATGTTTTGGGATGCAATCAGTATGTAACCAAGAGTATGTATCCTGAGCATATAAGGTCACTTGAAAAACTGGAGGGAAGTCATGAAGTAATATGCCATGGAGGAAGTGTTATAGTAGATCCTTTTGGAGTGATTGTAAGTGGACCGTTATGGGACAAAGAAGGCTTGCTTGTTGCAGATCTGGATCCGAAATGCATAATTAAAAGAAAAATGGATCTTGATGTAGTGGGCCATTATTCAAGGCCGGATATTTTTGAATTTCGCGTAATCGGTCAACCTGAGATGGTCGCCAACGGAAAAAGTTCATGATAACTTATGGGTCACATATTGTCCCTCTCCTGTCCATCAAACCAGGTTTTAAACTGCGGCACTTTTTCACGGCTCACAATGATCTCCTTTTCAAATTCCTGGTCCATTCGTACCTTAAGCCGGCTGTTAGAATACATGATTACATCCGCAACCGCATTTATATTCACGATAAACGACCGGCTAACACGAAAGAACCGTTCCGGATCGAGGAGAGGTTCCAGTTCTTCAAGTTTATAATCGATGATAAATCGTTTGCCCTGGTTTGTCAACATAAAGACGGTTCTTCCTTCGGCATAGAAAAGCGAAATATTATTTGTGGTTACAGACCGGATATGTTCACCCACTTTCACCATAAACCGTGTCTTATAATTTTTTTGAAGCTGCGAGAGTGCCTGGCTGAGTTCCTCAAACTGTATGCGGTGTTTTACCGTTGGTAAACTCTCCCGCAAGCTTTCCAGTTTTGTCATGCTTCGATACAGGTCTTCATAGGAGATGGGCTTGAGCAGGTAATCTATGCTATTCACCTTGAATGCATCGATAGCATACTCGTTATAGGCAGTGGTAAATATTACCGGGCTATATACCTGTGTTCTTCTGAATATTTCAAAACTTATTCCATCAGCAAGCTGGATATCAAGGAATATCAAATCTGCCGTATTTTCTATGTTTTCGAGCCAGCGGACTGTTTTTTCTACCGTATCGAACCTGCCGCAGATCTGGATATCGGGGTCATATTGTTTGAGGAGTCGTTCGAGCTTTTCAGCTGCCGGAGTTTCATCTTCAACGATAATAACTTTCATGAGATTGAACTGTAAGTTTATATTTCTTCTTCCATTATTTCCAGAAGGGGAATGTCGATTTCCAAATGGCCCTTCTTCCTGGATAATTCTATCGGTTGATTGGAATAAAAGTGATAGGCTCTGACCACATTCATATCGAAAAAATCTTTTGAGTGATCCGGTTCAAGTCGATCGTTTTGCCGATATGAGAAGAGAATGGATTTGTTTTCTCTTGTGCGAATGCTCAGCACAAGGGGTAACACAGCAGTAATGATACTATTTTTAACCGCATATTCTGTAAAGTCCTGCAATGATCCCGGCACCATTTTCTTCGTCTCAACCTCGCTTATAGCATCCAATTTCAGGTGAATATTATCCTCATATTTTACATTCAAAAGTTGAATAAAATTTTTTGTCGCCTCAATTTCATCTTTTACATCCACGAGCTCATTCTTTTTACTTTCAAGTTTGTATCGGTAAAAGCCGGACAATTGCGAGATGAATCTTTCAGCAGATAAAGGATCTTTATGAATTAATGAGATCAGGGATTCCAGGCTTTCATAGAGGAACTGGGGATTGATCTCATTCTTAAAAGATTCCAATTCAAACTCAAGATTCTCACGGATTGCATTCTCTTTCGACAACATGACAACGTTTTGCTGGTTCAGATAATAAACGCTGAAATACACCATTGTATATAGGATTGCGGAGAGAATAAAAATGATATTAAACGTCAGGAATTCCGTGAGAAAGGAGCTATAACCCACCAGGATATAGAAATAGAATGCAACGACTGCCGAAGTAATCAAAGCGCCATAGATCATGCTAGTCCCCACCTGGATGATGATCCGCAGGCTCTCCTTTCGATCCATCGAATAAAACCGGTTCAGAAGCAGGATGATCTCTCTGAGTCCCTCCATCAGCAGGTAGGTCAGAATGATGATCAGGAGTGCTTCATAACTGAAGAAATTTTCGGTAATCTGGTAGAGGCTATCATACAGGGTCAGCATAAAGAGGTAGACCATGATCCCATATACCGGTGGGACCAACAATCTAAATAACGGATTATGAATAAATAACTTACTTTTCATCAAATTGACTGATTACCGGAAGTCTGACGGTAAAATAATCATCCTTATTTATAGTCATTTCTTTGGATGAATAGAATTGAAACCGCTTTTTAATGTTTTCCAATCCTATTTTCAGCGATGCAGCTCCGGATGGATTTCGTACCAGGTTATTCTTAACGGTGATAAAAAATGGTTTTCCGATGTAATTGTTTCTAACGGTTATATAATCTTCCTGTTCCTGAATGATTTCAACGTGCAGCGGAACATCTTCTGAAATGGTGTTGTGCTTGATCGCATTTTCAACCAGCATTTGCAAGCTTAGTGGTGGAATCCAGGTCTCCATGACCTCTTTTTTCAAATCGTGGGAAAACTGAAAGGCATTTTCAAACCTTACCCGGAGCAAAAAGTTATAGGCTTCCAGGAATTCCAGTTCATCTTTCAACTTCACCAGGTTTGATTCCTTATTGGCAAATATGTATTGGTAGGTTTGAGCCAATCTTCGAATAAATTCTTCTGTAAGCCGTATATCCCTGAAAACCAATGAAGAGATGGTATTCAACGAATTAAACAAATAGTGAGGTGTTAGCTGGCTGCGGAGGGCATCAAACTGCAACCTGAGCTGATCCCTTTTCAGCCTGACTGATTCAATCTGCACTACGGTATATTGATGATAGGAATAGAGCAGAAAATCACCCACTGTGTAGACGAACGTAATAAAAAAAACAAGAATGCTTAATTTCAGAACACCATCCGGATAGTTTGCAGAGAGTTCCCTTATGGAAGGGATGAGTTGTGCCATCGAGCTGATGAGATAAATCAGCGATAATCCAATGGGGATGGTGATCAGATTATTAAAGAGCAAGCCCAACAGGAATCGTTTCAACATGCTTCTCTTCCAGGGCAGGATTTTATGAAGCCATGTACTGCACAGAACAAGCAGGAGACCAACTATATTTACGACAAAGACGCTCAAAACTGCATAACCTGCCACCTCATAATAATCAGGCAGGGTCCCTGTTTCACTATAGATCAGGTAAGCAAAAAACAGAAATGCCAGCGGAGTACTGATGATTATGCTTCTTAGGTACCTGTTCATGGCGCAGATAAAAAAATAAAAACCGGAAGAACAAAGTTACTTAAATCCGCAGAATCAGTAAAATCTTCCGGTTAATATAATAAAAGAAAGGGGTATCGTTACCTGTTATATATTTTATCCATTACTCTTCTGTACTCGCTATCTGAAGAGATTGTTCGGGCCGTTTCGAAGTAAGCATTTTTTATCATCTCGTTATCCATATCTGCTTTTTCGGCAAGTTTTACCAGGACTGAAGCCTTTTCCGAGCTTGAGGAGATCCTGGCAGCACTTTCCAGGATCATGATTTGTGTCCTGTTTTCAAGGTCAAGGTTACCAATCAGGTCTCTCAATACCTGCCCCTGTTCTGTACTGCTGCTGATCGTATTGACCGATTCGAAGAAAGCAGTCATCACCTTTTCATCCTGTTCACCAAGCCACTGTATTGAAGACCGCAAAACAGAGCCCTTTTCGCTATTTGAATCGATCTGCTTCGTGGTAATGAAGATGCCGATCAGGCAGGCTTTATTCTGAGGTTGTGCGTTTAACAGTTTTCGTAACACGCTGCCCTTTTCCGAATTGCTTGAAATACTATTCACCACTCCGAAATATCCCAGAATGACCTCTTTTTCGGTCAGGCGGATATCGTCCATACTGCGCAGGACAGATCCTTTTTCGGTTGATGAACTAACCTGTTTCAGGTTGTCAAACAGGACCACCAGGACATCATCTTCGAGATCCTGATTCCCTATCAGCTTTCTCAGGGCACTTCCGATTTCCGAGCTGCTGGACATACTCTTAATCACTCCAAAGTAAGCATCCGTCATGTTGGGATGGTCAAAATTCAGGCGCTCAATAGATCGCAATACCGATCCTTTTTCACTGTTAGACGTCATCCTGGTGGCGGCATACAGTGCCGAGACATATTGCTGGTTGGTCAGGTCATGGTTTCTTATTGCATTTCGCAAAACGCTTCCAATTTCGCTGTTTGAGGAGAGTCTGGAAACTCCCTTGAAGTAGGCTGCAGCGACCCGGTCATCATTCAAAAAACGATCGCTGAATTTCCGGTATATATTCCCCCGCTCACTATTTGAACTAATGGAATTTGCTATTTCGATAGCAATCTTGCTCAGTTCTTCATTCGAGAGCTCCCCAATGGTCAATAAAACCTGAAAATAGATTCCTTTAACATGATTGCTTCTGATCTGATCGATCTCTTCCAGGACACGATTTGTTCCACTCCCCGTATACATTCTTCTGGCTCTTCCCTCAGCGTCGATCCCGGTCATTCGGATTACATCCAGCAATACATCCTCCAGCCATTCTTTTCCAGCGGGTTCATACGGAAGCTCATTTCTTCCTTCAAAGTATTCATACTGTAAATTCCCCCGGATATCACTGTCAATTTTTATTGCCCTCCGGTTGCCAAAGGTTATCTTTGTGATGGATAGATAACCTCCCGGAGAGATGCTTTCTATGGATCTGTCGTCATCAGCAACCCTAATCTTACCCCTGTATTTAAATGCATATGTTGATACACCATCGGATGCTTTAAAGCTGTGAACTCCATTGAGGTTTATTGATGTGATCACTGTCGTATCCTGTTGAAGCAGCAGGGAGTTACTTTTTGCCCCAATGGTTGCTACTGGAGGAAGAAACAGCAATGCAAGAATGATCACTGTTATTCCTGCTTTTTTTCCTTCTGTTTTCATGATGATTTTTGTTTGATCAGCAAGTGCGATACAGTTTCACATGAACAAAAATCGATCAATATATACAAGAAAAAAAACAAAAATACATGAACCGTCAGATTCATGTATTCAACTGTGAAATGGATGTATCAGAGCAGGATTTTAGTCGAGCAATTCGGCTAATTTTGCCCGAAGGTCATCTCCCCGAAGGTTTTTACCAATAATCACCCCTTCCCTGTCGAGCAGGAAGTTGGCGGGGATTCCCCTGACAGCATACAATTTAGCCGGTTCACAATCCCAGTATTTAAGGTCAGATACGTGTGTCCAGGTCAATTGATCATCTTCGATTGCTTTCAACCAATCATCCCTGGCATCCGACCGGTCAAGCGAAACACCCAGCACATCATATCCTTTCTCATGATAGTCCTGCCAGGCAGCAACTACATTAGGATTTTCCTGTCTGCATGGGCCACACCAGGATGCCCAGAAGTCAATCAACAGAATCTTACCGAATAAAGATGAAAGGGTTACCGGATTGCCATCGGGATCATTCAGGGTAAAATCAGGTGCCGGTTGTCCTATTGCAACGGTTTTCATGATCTCTGCATACTCTCTCAGTTCACCCACAGTAGGGACAACACTCAGTGACTTGTCAAATGCGTCGAGGTAGAATTCCAGTTCTTCTCCCTCCATATAATAAACCAGGCCCCTCAGAATCATTGGTGCAATAAATGACGATGTATTCTCTTTCACATAAGCCCTTTGGAACGCCATGGCTTGTTCATAGATATCATCCATAGCAGCTTCCAGTTCACTGGCTTTTTCCTGATCACCTGCTTCCCTTGCTTCGTTCATTTTATAGTACAGTGTCCGCCTGTTCTCATAAATTTTGTTCATCTCTTCCTGATAAGCAATATACTCATCCTGGGTAGCTGAACCGTTTATCTCTGCCCTGTAAAGCGTATCGGTATGTCCTGTAATGGTTATATCCGAGTTCTCGAGGAAGAACAAGAGTTTTCCTCGTTTTCCCTCCATGCTCAGGTACCACATTTCCGGAAATTCAACCATACCGGTTAGTGTAAAGCTTCCTTCAACCAGATCAGCCGTATCCTTGATGATCCATTCTCCGGCTTCTCTTTTTTCAAGATAGATTCTCCCTTCAGCATCTCCCTCCAATGTCCCGGTAACTGTATATTCAGAAGTACATGAAATAGCTAACAGTACAGAAGCAACAGCAAAAAATAATTTTCTCATTCCTGTAATTTTTTAAGTGAATAAATAAGTCGGCAAACATATAAAAAACTCCGGTAAAAATGAAATCAGGGTGCAATTGGGGGAATAACAACGATTCTTTTTTAATGATTATAGGCATCCAACAGATCGTTCGCTGCTGAAAAGGGACTGATGTTTCTCTTCAGGACATTCTCCTCGTAGCTGAAAAGGATATCCCGTATTTTCTTGTGGTTATAGAAATCATGTTTCAACCGCTCATCAATGGTTTCATACATCCAGTATTTTGCCTGTTCCTGGCGTTTCGTCTGGAAGTATCCGTTCTCCCGGGTAAGGTCACAATACTCATGGATGGTATCGAGGATTTCGGGAATGCCTTCGTGTGTCAGGGCGGAACAGGTTAATACTTTGGGAGTCCAGTCAGAGCCGGAAGGTGGGAACAGATGCAGTGCATTCTGGTATTCTCTTTTTGCCTGCTCAGTCAATTTCTTATTTGTTCCATCGGCTTTTGTAATCGCAATGGCGTCTGCCATTTCCATAATACCCCGTTTAATACCCTGAAGTTCATCACCGGCACCGGCAAGCATCAGTAACAGAAAAAAGTCGACCATTGAATGTACAGCAACTTCCGATTGTCCGACACCCACGGTTTCAATATAAATGACATCAAATCCTGCCGATTCACAAAGGATAATGCTTTCTCTGGTTTTCCTGGCAACACCTCCAAGGGATCCTGCAGAAGGTGATGGTCTGATAAAGGCATCCGGATCAGCGGAGAGTTCCTCCATCCTGGTTTTGTCGCCCAGGATACTTCCTTTTGACCGGCTGCTGCTGGGGTCAATGGCCAACACAGCCAGTTTATTCCCTCGTCCGGTAACGCGTCTGCCCATCGATTCGATGAAGGTACTTTTACCAACACCCGGAACACCGGTAATTCCTATACGGATCGACTTTCCACTGAAGGGCAGACACTTCTCAATGATTTCCCTGGCCAGGATCTGATGCTCGGACAAACTGCTTTCAATCAATGTGATCGCCTGACTAAGAACAATTCTGTTGCCCTCCCGGATACCGGTGAAATAGTCCTCCGGTGACAGGTTTTTCTTTCGCTGTTTTTTGAACTTTTCAACCGCATCGTTACTGAGGGAAGGAGGTTTATCCACACCATTACTGAGATGCAATGCACTTTTGGTCTTTTTAACCATGTTAACGACTTTGCAACTACGAAATTACTTTTTCTATTGAAGCATAGAACAAATCAGTCGTTCGAAGAAGTGACTTCCACATCACCGGTAACCCGAAGGATTACAGTTGCGTTTTTCGGATCATTGGTAATGATGGTAATACTTTTATTCTGTTTTCCACGTCTTGTTCCGGCACTGAACGTAGCTTTAATCGAGCTGGATTGTCCCGGCGGGATCACTTTTTCTTTCGGGATCACTGCTGTACATCCACAACTCGAAGAGATCTTTCGCAGGACAAGATTGCTTTTCCCTGTATTGGTAAACTGGAACTCGTGGGAAACTGAACTTTTCTGGGCTATTTTTCCAAAATCGAAGGTTTTCGTATCAAACTGGATCGAAGGTGCCTGTTTTAGCTCCTCTTCGGTTAAACCGGTAAAATCTTCTTCAATCGTTGCAGAAATGGTAAGAAGGTTGTTCTTCAAAGCCTCCTCATTCAGCAATACATTCACACGATCAATTACAAATCCCCAATCATTCTTCTTCCCTGCATCATACGTTGCCTCGATAGCTCCTTTTTCATTGGGTTGAATCTGTTCAGGTATGGTTTTCAGGGTAAGGTGGGCAGGAACTCTTTCAAAAGTAACCGACAGGGGTTGGTCTGAAACGTTGACCATTTCCATCAATATGGTTTTTTGCTGTCCCTCCTTCACTTTAATAAATGCAAGGTGATTGGACTTAAACCTCATCCCGCCGATGATATAGGGGTAATCATCCTCTATTGTTCTGGGTCTTGGATTAACATCACCCATTATTCTGAGAACAACATTGGGTTGTTCTGCATTTGAAAAGACATTCACACTTTTATTGAATTTGCCGGGTCTGTTTCTGGGATTATAGGTCGCTTTCACAAATCCTTTTCCACCCGGGACTATCGGTTCTTTAGACCAGTCAGGTGAAGTACAGCCACAGGATGCAACAACGCGGTTAATAATCAGCGGGACACTTCCTGTATTGGTAAAAACAAATGTACAGGTTGCCGGCCCAGCGCTCTCTTCAATCTTACCAAAATCGTGCTGCACCTTATCAAATGACAACGATGCATTCTTTTGCTGGGAAAACAGGACTCCTGAATTTCCCATTATTATCAAAGAAACCAATCCTATAATAACTCTCTTCATAATGTTTGCTATTTATCGATCAATAATTTTAACGGATCAAAATTAATAAAGTTTGCAATTTATAAATAATTTTACACTGTTAAATGGATTTTATTTTATCTTTAAATGTCAGGAAATTCAGGCAATCCATTAAAACCGGATCTCAAGCTGAGGATATTAAGTGTAGACATGTAATGAGGATCGGCCACGTCAAATACATCTTCTGTTTAGGATTTTTCTTGTTGTTGGCAGGGAATAAGGCTGTTGGACAATTTTACAATGGTCTTCAAATGGATTTTGGAAAAAACCGGGTTCAATATTGGGATTTTTATTGGTCATACTACCGGTTTGAGAAATTTGATGCCTACTTCAATGAGTATGGGAGAGAATTAGCTGAATACACCGCCAAGTATGCAGAGAAGCGGATCATCGAGCTGGAAGATTATTTTGATTACTATTTGGACAAGCGATTGATCTTCATCATCTACAACAAGCTTTCCGACTTCAAACAGAGCAATATAGGCCTTATTGCAGGCAATGAGGAGTTCAACACAGGGGGTGTAACAAAAATCATCAAGAACAAGGTCATTTTATATTTTGAGGGAGATCATAAAAAATTTGAACAGCAGATCAGTTCTGCAATTGCTGAGGTACTGATCTACGAGATGTTGTACAGTGGTGATGTGAAGGACAGGGTGGCAAACTCCACGTTAATTAACCTGCCAGACTGGTACTATAAGGGCTTGATATCCTATCTTTCCAATCCCTGGGATTATGAAGTTGAAAACCGGATCAAGGATGGGATTCTTTCCGGAAAGTATAAACGGTTCAACCGGTTAACTGGTGAAGAGGCAGTCTATGCCGGGCACTCGTTCTGGAAATACCTGGCAGAAGAGTATGGTGAAGCGATCATTCCAAACATCATTTATCTGACAAGAATAAACAAGAATGTGAACAACGGGTTCCTTTATGTTTTGGGTTTTAAAATCAAGGAACTTTCCAGGGAATGGCTTGCATATTACCAGGATCTTTACAAGGATGTCAATGAAAACCGGAACATGCCGGAAGGTGCTCCTCTCCTTGAAAAACCCAAAAAGTCAAGGGTTTATAAGGAGATAAAGATCAGCCCGGATGGCCGGTATATAGCCTATTCAACCAATGAATCGGGGCAATACAAAATATGGCTCTATGACGAATTGACGGGCAAGCATAAGAAGATTTATAAGAAAGAGCCTAAGATTGATCAGATTACCGATTATTCTTATCCGATCATCGCGTGGCACCCCTCCGGGCAACTCCTTGCTTTCATTACGGAAGAAAAAGGAGCTATTGCGCAGTATCTCTACCGGTTATCCACTCGTGAGACTGAACGAAAAAATCTCTTGTATTTCGACAAGATCCTCGATTTTTCGTACTCCCATGACGGGACACTCTTTGTCTTTTCCGCCATAAAAGAAGGCATAACTGATCTGTTCGTACACAACATTGCTTCTGGTACAAATGAGCAGATCACCCGGGATCTGGCTGATGATTTCCATCCCCGGTTTATCCATAACTCCGAAGCGATTATTTTCAGTTCAAACAGGCTTCATGATACCCTTGATTTTGATCAGGATCTGTCTGAAAAATTCGGACTTGCCTTCGATCTCTTTATGTATGATTATAAAAACAGGTCACCCTATCTTACCCGCCTGAGAGAGGGAAAATACATTGATAAGCTGCAGCCGGCTGAAATAAAATATAACAACTTCCTCTACCTGAACGATCAGAATGGCATTCTGAACCGTTATGTTGCTAAATTTGACAGTGCCATCAGTTACATCGACACCACGACACATTACCGTTATTTTGCCGAATCCTATCCCCTAACCAACTATGAAAGGAATATCCTGGAACAGGATTATTCTCAGAATCCAGGAACCTATAGTGAGATTATCTATTCGAACGGCAGGTATTACATGTACAAGGACCAGCTTGTTAACGATCCGGGGTTGATTTCTCAACCCTTGAAAAACACTGCATTCCGAAAGGTCAGGACGCGTGAACTTCACGAAGCAGATAGTATTGAGCAAATCCGGCAGAAGTTGATCCGGGAGGACAAACTGAGAAGGGATACACTAACCAAACCGCTTTATGCATACTTTGCAAAAGATGAATTGATCGATATCAACAATTACATTTTCGAGGAGGAAAAAAAGAACTATTACAACCAGCTGCTCCTGAATGAGTATAGTGACATTGATCTTGATACGGGAGAATTGGAGCTGCCAAATATCAGAATTTATGAAACCGCTTTCTATACCAATTATTTTACCACGCAGGTTGATTTCAGTTTCCTGAACAACTCCTATCAAACCTTTACCGGTGGGTCGGTTTACTATAATCCGGGATTAAATATGCTGTTCAAAGTGGGCGCGAATGATCTGTTTGAGGATTTTAAGATCACCGGAGGTTTCAGGTTTGCCGGTAATTTTGACAGCAACGAATACCTGATCAGTATTGAAAGCCTGAAAGGGAGGTATGACAAGCAATTGATATTTCATCGCCAGGCATTCAATGCCCTGGCAGAATACTCCACTACAGAATCCACATTAATCAAAGTACATTCCAACGAACTCTATTTTTCCCTGCGATACCCATTTAACCAGGTAAAGGCTTTGAAAGGGACCATCCAGATCCGGAGAGACCGGAATGTGTCCCTGGCTACCTCAACCAGAACACTCAATGAAGAAAATTTTTACCGAACCTGGGCAGGGCTAAAAGCAGAATATATTTTTGACAATACCCGGTACAAGGGGCTTAATATTTACAACGGTACGCGGTATAAGATCTTCGGTGAATTTTATTATCAGCTGGAGCAGAGAAAATCCGATCTTTTTGTATTGGGAGCGGATATCCGGCATTACCAGAAAATACATCGTGATCTGATCTGGGCTAACCGTTTTGCTGCCAGTACATCGTTCGGCCATAGCAAGCTGATCTATTACCTGGGAAGTGTTGATAACTGGATTTACTATTTGAATAAGAAATACAGGGATAATCCCTTTGACAAGTCCATTCCAGTTGACGCCAGCCAGAATTATGCTTTTCAGACCCTGGCAACCAACATGCGGGGATTCATTCAAAACATCCGTAATGGGAACAATTTTGTGCTGATAAACAGTGAGATCCGATGGCCTGTGATCCGCTATTTTGCCAATCATCCGATCGGTTCCAACTTTCTCTCCAATTTTCAGATTGTTGGTTTTGCAGATGTTGGTACAGCCTGGAGTGGTACCCATCCATGGGCAGGCTCGAATGCTTATGACAAGGAGGAGATAAAAAATGGTCCGATAACGGTCACGATCAAGACAAACCGGGATCCCTTTGTATATGGTTTTGGTTGCGGTTTGAGGAGTCAGCTTTTCGGATATTTTATACGGGCTGACTGGGCATGGGGAATCGAAAGTGATGTTCTTCTTCCCCGCATCTTCTACCTCTCTTTGAACCTCGATTTTTAATGCAGCCCGTTTGAGTTTTATCGTATAGTTTCCGGCTGGATAAATCCCATAAAACACACCCATCGCAATGATCACAACGCAAACCATAAAAACCCTTGCCAGGAAATACCAAAAAGAGATTATCCGGATCAGGAGACACCTTCACATGTATCCTGAGTTGTCGTTCCAGGAGTGGAAAACATCAGAATTCATTGCCGAAGAGCTGAGAACCATGAATATCCCGTTTCAATCTGGAATTGCCGGAACCGGAATCATCGGTACAATCGAGGGGAACAATCCTGAAAGTAAGGTTATTGCGTTGCGAGCCGAACTGGATGCTCTTCCCATTTCAGAAGCGAACCGGGTGAACTACCGGTCGAAAAATGACGGGGTAATGCATGCATGCGGTCATGATGTACATGTCTCCTGCCTGTTGGGCAGTGCCAGGATAATAAACGAGATCCGGAATGAGGTTGAAGGAACCGTTCTGCTGGTTTTTCAGCCGGGTGAAGAGCTTATTCCCGGTGGTGCAAAACGAATGCTTGACGAGGGGGCACTTCAACATCCCCGACCTCACGCAATCATTGCGCAGCATGTTGCACCTGAATTGGAAACGGGACAAATTGGCTTTCGCAGCGGTATCTATATGGCTTCAAACGATGAGTTATACATCACCATAAGGGGGAAAGGAGGGCATGCTGCTTTCCCGAAAGAGACAACCGATAGTGTCCTGATTGCCTCAAAAACCGTCATTGCCCTGAAAGAGTTGATCGATGAAAAAAAATCAGGAGGTGTACCAACCATCCTCTCTTTCGGAAAGTTCCTGGCTCAGGGTGCCACCAACGTCATCCCCGGGGAAGTCACAATAGAAGGAACATTCCGCACATTCAACGAGGAGTGGCGTAAGGAAGCACACCGCATCATGAGAGAAACTGCAGAAAAATTAGCCAGGAAAGAAGGCGGATCGTGTGAGTTCCGTGTGGCTGCCGGGTACCCGTTCCTGACAAACGATCGCGAGGTTACTGCAACAGCACGGGAATCTGCATCCATGTATGCAGGAAAAGAAAACATTGTTAACCTGGACCTGAGAATGAGTTCCGAAGATTTTGCTTACTTCGCCCGGGTTTTCCCGGCAACATTATACCGGATCGGGGTGAGAAAACCAGGTGTGAAGGTTGCTCCCTTGCTTCATTCTCCAACCTTTGATATCGATGAATCAGTGGTTGAGCTTGCTTCAGGAACCATGGCCTGGATCGCAATTGCCAGCCTGTTGAAAAAAAAAGAGAACCAAATGCTTTAAAACATTAGCCAAAGTTCTATTTTATCCTAAATTTGTACCTGAATTAACACACTGTTCTAACTTAAATTTTCGTAAAGATGGCTCATGTAATAACTGATGACTGTACTGCTTGTGGAGCATGTATCGACGAATGTCCTGAAGAAGCTATTTCTGAGGGCGATATCTATGTTATTGACCCTGAACTTTGTACGGATTGTGCTTCGTGTGTGGATGTATGCCCGGTGGAAGCTATCCACGAAGCGTAGTATAGTCTGCAAATACATTATGTAAAAAAGTACGCTGCGGTGTACTTTTTTTTATGGATTATATTGAGAAAGCCGAAGGATCTTCTGATAATCGGTATCATTCATCAATTCTTCAAGGCTCACGTCACTCATCCTTTCCATATACTGTTTTACAATCTGCAGTCCAAGCCAGACAGAAGCCCTTGCCGGAGATTCTCTTGGGAAATAGCTGGTAAAGGGGCCCTCTCTGGTCAGTTTATTTATGGTCAAATAATCAGTATTGTAAAGAAGTTTCTGTTCAATCAGGTAAACCCACATGATCCGCTCATTCATCCTGCACCATTTCATCTGCTCTTCAGAAAAACCCATGATCAGCTCCTCCTGGGCGTCGGGCATCATTGCCTCTACGAAATACAATAGTTTTCCCTGATAGATCATTTGATTAAGAACATTCTGGGAGGGTTTATCCAGGCGGTCTTCCCCTTCAAAAGTCCATTCCGTGCTTGCCCAGGCATACATGCAGTCCGGAACAATTTTATCCTCATGCATATTGAACTGCGCATATCGCGGTAATCCAAGCTGCTGATAATATTCACAATCGCTTCCCAGATAGCGATCCAAACCGATACCAAACATATTTTCACCGACAATCAGTGAGGTGTTGAATCTCGAAACAAAACTGTACACTGCAGGAATCTCTTTCTCCGGGAAGTAATACCGATAATGTTTAAATGCATCCGTCAACTTCGTTTCCAGTTCACCCAGGTCGGGAAATGTTTCCATCGTTTTTTCATATACTTCATTGTTAATCTCATCGATGAGAAATAAACTCAAATATTCCTGGTAACCGGGTGATCCGGTCTCTCCAATACGAATGACCCTGTTAAAAAGGGAAAGAAATTCTCCATATTTCTCTGACACCAATTGAATGGTGGAAGTTAAATCCTCACGGTCTGATTCGAACAAATCCTTTTCCAACCGAAGGATATTTATTTCAAGATCAATGTTCGATGTGTTAACATCCAGTGGTCCTCTATGACAGGAAAGAACCAGGAGAAAAGTGATGATGAAAGGGAGTTGAATTTTCTTCATTGTCTTTATCTATTTCTGCTATCATCCTGTTATTTTATCCATTATAAAATGTGTATACCCGGAAAACGTGCCAATCAATTTCGGGGCTTAGCTAAATACCTAACATTTTATATCTTTACATCAGTTTATCCGGTTCACAGGAACAAGAACATGCAAAATAAAAAAAGATTATTCAAGAATGAAAACCATAGTACCATCGAAAAAATTTCATGATGGCCCCTGTTTTTTAGCAAAAAAAAGCCGGATCAGAAGTATTATCTTACTGTTTCTGCTGTTAATCCCTGTTCAATTGGGTAAGGCCCAGGGGATTCAATTTGGAATTTTTGTCGATCCACAGGTTACCTGGATGAGCTCAGATAATAATGAAATAACGAGCAACGGAAGCCGGATCGGTTTTAACTTTGGATTAACACTCCATAATTTTTTTACCGAGAACTATGCATTCACTACCGGGATTTCCCTGAATTATATCGGAGGAAAATTAAGGCATTCCGACAGCACATTTTTCAGGATACAGGAAGAGGTTGACACCTTGCTGCCCGGGACAACGATTACCTACAAGCTGCAATATTTGAATTTCCCGATTGGTCTTACATTGAAAACAAATGAGATCGGATACATAACCTATTTTGCACAGTTGGGTTTCGATGTGCAGGTTAAGCTGAAGGCTGTCGGTGATAAATCGAATGGTTTTGAGGATGAAAGGATCAATGAAGAGGTCAACTGGTTTAATCTCGGTTATCATTTTGGCATCGGAATGGAATATTCATTGGGTGGAAACACATCCATTGTGCTGGGACTCTCTTTCAGCCAATCGTTAATCGATGTAACAAAGGATTTTGCCAATCAGCCTGAAGACCGGATTGTACTGAATAACATTGTTTTACGAGTTGGTGTAAATTTTTAGTCGGTCCCTTTACCTGTCAGATAGATGAAAATTGCCCTGGCACAAATAAACTATCATGTTGGTAACTTTGAAGCGAATGTTGCATCGATCAGGGAAATGATCTGCGAAGCGGAAAAGGGAGGCGCTGACCTGGTTGTTTTTTCCGAGTTAAGCATTTGCGGGTATCCTCCCCTCGATCTGCTGGAACATAAATCATTCATCGATCAGTGTACCTCATCGATCCAGGAGATCACGGCAAGTTGTAAGAAAATTGCAGCAATTGTTGGGGGTCCGAGCATCAACACCCATCCGGTCGGAAAAAAACTCTATAATTCAGCCTTTTTTATCGCAGGGGGAAAGGTTCAGTCAACCATCCATAAATCCCTGCTGCCAACCTACGATATTTTCGATGAATACCGCTATTTTGAGCCTAACCCCTCCTTTCAGGTTATTTCCCATAAGGGTTTAAAGATTGCCATAACCATATGCGAAGATCTCTGGGATGATCAACCTTTCGACAATGCGTTTGGTAATACCCGGCTTTACACGGTTGCACCGATGAAGGAACTCTCAGTTCACCATCCAGATCTTGTGATCAATATTGCAGCTTCTCCTTTTTCTTCCACCCGCGATGAGGTAAAAAAGCAGATCTTCATTCATAAAGCCAGGTCCTTTGGATTACCGGTGATCATGGTAAACCAGGTCGGAGCACAGGATGAATTGATCTTTGAGGGAGGATCCCTTGTCGTGAACCAGCATGGAATGCTGTTCGACTGCCTGAAAGTGTTTGAAGAAGATTTTAAAATCTACGACCTGCAGGATATCGTGAGTGGTGAGATTCCCCGTGTCAGCAAAGAACCGGACAGGATCCAAAAAATCCATGATGCTCTGGCCCTCGGGCTGAAGGATTATTTCCGAAAAGCGGGATTCAAAAAAGCAATCCTTGGATTATCCGGGGGCATCGACTCAGCAGTCAGCCTGGCTTTGGCAGTAAAAGCACTGGGAAGTGAACATGTCAAAATTCTCCTGATGCCCTCAAAATACTCATCGGAGCATTCGGTTTCAGATGCACTTCTCCTGGCTAAAAATCTTAATGTCAAACACGATATCATACCCATTGAAACGATCGTTCAGCAGTTTGATGATGCATTGAAACCCCTCTTTCAGAACCATCCTCCCGATATAACTGAAGAAAATATTCAGGCAAGAATACGGGCTATCCTGCTAATGGCTGTTTCAAATAAATTCGGGAATATCCTGCTGAATACATCCAATAAAAGTGAAGCAGCAGTTGGATACGGGACCTTATATGGAGACATGGCCGGGGGATTATCTCCCCTGGGTGATGTTTATAAAACGGATGTTTATCGTCTTGCCCGCTTCATAAACAGCGAAAAAGAGATCATTCCTGAAAATACCATTACAAAACCTCCTTCCGCAGAGCTGAGACCGGACCAGAAAGATACCGATTCCCTGCCAGATTATGAGATCCTGGATCCCATCCTGTTTCGTTACATCGAATTGCAGCAATCGGAACAGGAAATTGCAAAACAAGGATTTGACCGGCAGCTTGTGAGAGAAATAATCAACCGGGTAAACACCAACGAATATAAACGGTACCAGGCCCCTCCTATCCTACGGATATCCTCTAAAGCGTTTGGACTGGGGAGGAGATTTCCCTTAGCAGCAAAATATTGAGAAAAAACTCCTTCCAAAAGAATATTGCAGAATTTCGTTCCGAATTGTATAGTTTTTTATAAATTTGGATGTTTTTCAACATATTTTTGAAATCTTCCAATGCAGTACAACGATTCATACTGTGAAAAATGTATTGAAAACAGTGAGTCTGTTTTCAATATTCTTTCTGAGAGTGAAAAATCCATGTTATCAGAAAACCACACATGCTACCACTATAAAAAGGGAGAGTTAATTTACAAGGAAGGAGAAAAACCACCCGGATTGATCTGCCTCTCGTCCGGGAAAGTTAAGATCTTCAAGGAAGGGGTTGGTGGCAGGGAACAAATTGTGCGAATGGCAAAGCCTGTAGGTTTTATTGGTTACCGTGCACTCTTTGCCGAAGAGAATTACATTGCCTCAGCCGTAGCAATTGAAGATTCAACGATCTGTGTGATCGACCGGGAAGCACTTTTCAAATTGCTCAAGGGAAATGCTGAGCTTACCCTCAGGATGATCCGGTCGCTGGCAACCGAACTCGGTTTTTCCAATAGCAGGACAGTTACCCTGACACAGAAACACATCCGGGGAAGGTTGGCAGAATCCCTGTTGTTTCTGAAAGATACATACGGATACGAAGAGGATGGATCAACCATCAAGGTATACCTCTCCCGCGAGGACATTGCAAACCTTTCGAACATGACCACATCCAATGCCATCCGAACCCTCTCCACCTTTGCGAGTGAAAATGTGATTTCGCTGGATGGTAGAAAAATCAAGATCCTGGAACTGAAAAAGCTGGAACGGATAAGTGATCTGGGATAATTCGTAATATTCAAATAGTGCCTGGTGTCCAAATAGTTGCAGACTCCTCCAAAGATAATAAATTTAATGGGACGGAACTGCAGGATGATCTGGGACTGGATTGGTATGATGGCTCCCGGATGCCTGGGATAAAAATAATCAGTCGACCAGCAGGAAAAAAACCAGTCGTGCCCCGGCTTCAGTCCGGGGTACGACTTTAAGAATCCCGATAACTCGTCGTCCCAGCTGTCGCATAGCGATTCCTTCGGAAAAGTGGAGCGACGAGAAAGTCCATCCCCAGCCGACAGGGACTAGATTATTTAATTTTATTTATTCATAATTCGTTAACTTTGTAGTATGGACATGAAATCTGACATATTGATTAGAATAAAAAAATCTGTTAAAGCAACAGATCCTGATGCTATTGTACTTCTATACGGATCTTTTGCCCGGGGAGATGAACAAAAAGGATCGGATATAGATCTTATTATATTGCTTAATAAGGACAATATAAGCCGAGATGATGAAAAAAGGATAAAATATCCTTTATACGATATTGAATTTGAATCGGGGCAGATAATTAGCCCTATGGTTATTTCTAAGAACAGGTGGGATACACTTTACAGAATTACTCCATTATACGAGAATGTTACCTCTGAAGGAATTGAACTATGACAAAATCCAGGGACCTTGATCTGATAACTTATCGTTTGAACAGGGCTAGGGAAACACTAGGTGAGGTTGACATTCATATCCAAAACAAACTCTGGAATACAGCCGTCAACAGGCTCTATTATGCATGCTATTATGCAGTTACAGCCCTCCTTCTAAGTAAAGGCATCAAAGTGCAGACTCATTCAGGGGCCAGGCAGATGTTTGGTTTACATTTTATTAAATCCGGGTTGATTGATAACAAACTTGGTAAATTCTATTCTGATCTGTTTGACAAACGTCAAATGTGCGATTATGATGATTTTACTGATATTACAAGGGAAGATGTTTTGGATCTTATCGTACCAGCCAGGGAATTGATAAAAAACATCGAAAATATTCTAAAAGAATAGAATGATTAAACATTCTGTTTTGTGAATTTTGATTAAACTTCAACTTCTTATTTTTCAGTTAGTTAAAAACTAAGCTTTTTGTTAAATTTCCAATTTTCAAACAAATCGTTCTTTTAAATATCAGATTATTACTTGTTTGTAAAAGGAGTAGTATGATTACGGGGCAAGGTTCTATGATCCGGTTATCGGGTGGATGCATAGTGTGGATCCGGTGAACCGGTTCGACGGAATATATACCGGTATTGGGTGTAAAATCTTTTAAAAAAAGGGGATTGTTTTTATCCTGTGTTCCGCACAATGAATTTTTATTGGTTCTTCTCCTCCATGCTCTATGCTCTATGCCCTCACCCTCATCCTTCCTGGAAGTAGACCCGTTTCACTCGTTGGGAGACGCCGGTGAGTATTTCATACGGTATGGTATCGATTTTTTTTGCCAGTTCCGTAACCGGGTTTTTTTCACCAAATATCTCCACCTCATCCCCCACTGACGCGTTCAAACCGGTAACGTCGACCATGCACATATCCATACAAATATCCCCCACCACCGCAACCTTCTTGTTTTTCACGACGAACCGGCCCACGCCATTGCCGAGTTTTCTATTCAGTCCGTCGGCATATCCCACCGGGACAACGGCAATTTTCATCTCTTCTTTTGCCACACTGCTTCTTCCATACCCGATGCTCTCCCCTGTCCGAACGGTTTTCAATTGTGAGATCCTGCTTTTCAGGGTTGATACATTTTTCATCCGTCCCTGGTTGCATGAACTGATACCGTACAATCCAATACCGAGTCGAACCATATCAAACTGGGCATTCGGAAACCGCTCAATTCCGGATGAATTCAAGATGTGTCTTGTTATTGGGTAGTTTAATGAAGCCATGAGGTTTTCGCTCATTTCTTCAAACCGTTCGATTTGCCGGCGCGTAAATTCATCGTGTTCCTCCCGCTCACTTGCTGCCAGGTGTGAAAAGATTGACTGAACACGAATTTCCGGATGTTTCAACAGGATCTCTTTCAGCTCCTCCACTTCACCAGCAGTAAAACCCAGCCTGTTCATTCCGGTATCGAGCTTGATGTGAACCGGGAACTGATTCAAGCCGTTTTTCCTGACTGCTGCAGAAAATCCTTCAAGGATTGTGAGGCTGTATATTTCCGGTTCCAGGTCGTGTTGTATGATGCTTTCATGTGCAGCTAATTCGGGATTCATGACCATGATGGGCAGGGTTATTCCTCCTTCTCGCAGTGTAACCCCTTCATCGGCAAATGCCACAGCCAGGGCGTCCACCCGTTGAAACTGAAGCATGTTAGCAATCTCGAATGATCCCGTTCCATAGGAAAAAGCCTTCACCATGACCATTATTCTGGTCGTGGGATTAAGCATGGACCTGAAATAGTTCAGGTTTTGAGCCAGAGCATCCAGGTTTATCTCCAGCTCGGTCTGATGAATTTGCAATTCAAGGCTTTGAAGGATCTTTTCAAAGGTAAATTTTCTTGCCCCTTTCAGCAGGACGGTTTCATTGGAGAATCTGTTTTTGGGATGAGTGGAAAGGAACTGCTCTGTTGTGTGAAAAAATTCTTTCTCCAGGTTAAAGAGGTGTGCATGCTGAATGATGGCATCTCCAATTCCGATAATTCTGGTCAGCTTTTTCTGGTGAACAAGCTTCGCCACTTCAGAATAGAGATCCTCATCGTCCCGTCCGCTTTGAAGGATATCTGAAAGAACGAGGGTTCTTTTTTCATGCTGTTTTTGCGACAGGAGGAAATCCAGTGCGATACTCAATGATCCAAGGTCTGAATTATAACTATCGTTTATGATGGTACAGTTGTTAATTCCTTTCTTCACTTCAAGGCGCATCCCTACTGGTTCAAGTTTTGCCGTTACCTGTTCGATCACATCATCCGGATATCCCAGGTAGAGCAGAAGGCACCAGACATGAATGCCATTTTCTACAGAGGCTTTATCGGTAAACGGGATACGGATTGTTATCGACCGGTTATTATAGAGACCCTCTATGCGTGTTTTTCCACCCTCTTCGATGGTTCGGATAACGGTAACCTCTGAGCCTGGTTTTTCCGACCAGCGGATTTTCTCTTTATTATGAAACCCCGGTATGGCTTCTATTGCCCGGTGAATCTCCTCATGATCCCTGCAATAGATCAACACGGGTGTGTCTTCAAAAAGGTGCAATTTTTCTCTGATCTTCTGGTCGAGACTGGTGAAGTTTTCCTGGTGTGCTTCACCGATATTGGTAAATATGCCGATATCCGGAGAGATGATCTCCTGCAGCCGTTTCATTTCCCCCGGTTTTGAAATCCCTGCTTCAATAACACCGATATCATACCGATTGTCAAGCAACCACACCGATAAAGGAACGCCAACCTGTGAATTGTAGCTCTTCGGACTCCTCACCACTTTTTTATCGACACTGAGAACCTGTGAAAGCCATTCTTTAACCACCGTTTTGCCATTGCTACCGGTGACGGATATCACCGGGTGGTGAAATGTTTTTCGAATGAAGGAGGCAACCTGTTGTAGTGCAAGCAATGGTTCATTCACAACCAGGAAATGGGTATCTGTATAGTGTTTGTGATCATCGGGAAGGGTTTTCACAACAAAATTCCGTACACCTTTCTGATACAGACCCCGGATAAACTGATGACCATCGTGGTGGATTCCCTGCAGTGCAAAAAAAAGTGTCCCTTCTACTGAAATCACTTTTCTGCTATCAACCAGCAGGTATTCTATCCACTCTTCGTGCGAGCAGAGCAGTGTTCCACCTGTGATTTTGGCAATATCCTGAATGGAGAGTTTATTCATTTTAAATGTACCATTACCCCTGAATGATCTTCGACATTAAACCTGAAACGGGCTATTTCTTTAAGCGGGTAGCTTCGATGTAACAAGCCCTGCAAAGCGGCTCATATTCATCCATTTCACCAAGAAAAACCAGTTTATCCGTATCTGACTTCCTGTAAGAATATTGGGCAAGATTTCCACATCGTGTACAGATGGCGTGAACTTTAGTAACGTAATCGGCAATGGCAAAAAGATCCGGAATGGGTCCGAACGGTTTGCCACGAAAGTCCATATCCAGTCCGGCGACTATCACCCGAAGCCCCCTGTTTGCCAATTCATTGCAAACATCCACCAGTCCATCATCAAAAAACTGGGCTTCATCAATCCCAACCACTTCGACATTTGAGGCAAGCAACAGAATGTGGGAAGCAGAAGGCACCGGAGTCGACATGATGGCATTGGCATCATGCGATACGACCTCCTTATCAGAATAGCGGGTATCAACAATGGGTTTATATATTTCGACTTTCTGGCTGGCAATCTTAGCTCTTTTCAGGCGTCGTATCAACTCCTCTGTCTTTCCGGAAAACATGGATCCGGAAATAACCTCAATGAAACCTGATCGTTTTGTGCTGCCGATTGATCTTTCCAGAAACGTCATACAAAAAAATCTCAATTATTATCCTTACTTTTGCAAAAGTAATGAAAATACCCTACCCTTACCATGAACCCGAACTGTTATGGAAGTAAAGAATATCATTGAAAACCTAATTAAAGATATACAAGATATTGAGAAATTTGTCAATACGTTTAAAAATTCCTCTCACCTTTCCCATATTGAAACTGATCTGATCCTGTCCCGGTTAAAGAATCTCTATGATGCCGTTCTTCAATTGAGAGAAATCCCGCAACCTATTGATGAAGAGCCTGTTACAGACACTGCCCAGGAGGAATTGACAGAAGAAACAGCTGAGAAGGAAGAACCGGTGGAGCACGAAAAACCGGTGCAGGAGGAAGAGGTTATGCAGGATTTTGAGCTTGAAAGCGACTCAAAAAGTGACCTGGGTGAAGGGGAAAAAATAGAAAAACCGGCACCGGATGAGGCAGAGAAGAAAGAGAAGGTCTCCCCTGAGAAGAAGTCTGCCGGGATTATTGCCGACCAGCTGGCCGGTTCAAAACAGTTCAGGAACGAGGAACTGGGAAAAACGTTTCACGGCACCGACCTATCCTCTAAATTACAGTCACAACCGTTGAAAGATATCGGTGCCGCTATTGGCGTCAATGACCGTTTCTATTACATAAAAGAGTTGTTTAATGGCGATTCGCATAAATTTGATAACACCATTAAGGTGCTTAACAACTCACCCAATTTCAACGAGGCTTTCAATTACCTGAGCGAAAATTACAACTGGGATATGGATGATCCGGCAGTTCAGAATCTCCTTGACCTGATACGGAGAAAACACATTATCAACACTGATGAGTAAACTCTATATTGTCCCTACTCCGATTGGTAATTTACAGGATCTTACGCTTCGTTCCCTTGATCTTCTCAAGGAGGTAAATACTATTCTTGCTGAAGATTCCAGGAAAACCAGGATATTGCTTGCACATTATGGCATTGAAAAAAAGATCCAACCCTATCATGCATTCAATGAACACAAAGTGGTAGAAGCCCTGGTAGGGCGCATAATGAAGGGCGAATCAATGGCCCTGGTAACGGATGCCGGCACACCTTCCATTTCCGACCCGGGATTCCTGCTCATCAGAAGCTGTCTTGCCCATGGCGTAGATGTGGAATGCCTTCCCGGACCGACCGCGTTCATTCCCGCACTGGTGAACTCCGGTTTGCCCTCCGACCGGTTCTGTTTTGAAGGATTCCTGCCCCATAAGAAAGGAAGGAACAAGCGTTTATCACAGCTTCGCGATGAAAACCGTACCATGATCTTTTATGAATCCCCACACCGACTGATCAAAACCCTTCAGCAATTAGCCGAATGCCTTGGAGAGGATCGAGCATCCAGCATCTCCAGGGAACTAACCAAAATACACGAAGAGACCATCCGTGGAACCCTTTCCGAATTGATTAATCACTTTCAGAATCACCCGGTGAAGGGTGAATTTGTTATTGTAGTAGAGGGGAATAAAGGGAAGTAGAGCTAAACGCGGGATCCTGTTTGTAGAAGAACGAAATACCCCTTTTCCATGTATTACCAGCTACTCGTCAGACGAACTCTTATTGTCTAACGAGTTTTTACCAGGTTAGTCCAAATTAAGCATCTGGTGCCGGCATGCACAGGTAGTCGGCCTATTTACTTTCGGGTTTAATGGGTTAGCTGTTTACAGGGTGTTCCTGGGTTGTTCACAATCGTACGATCCTGAATGGAACCGGACACTTTTAACACATTTTAACAGTTGGTAAAATTCATGTAAACCACAGTAAACTATTTAATTATAAACTTTGGCATGCAATATGAAAACAAATAGTATCAAGAGAAAGTTAAAAAGGCGATATGATGATGTATGGTATGAAAACAAGGATTATAGAAAAGAACGGATTTTTAAAGCCCCTGGGATTGATCCTGATCATTATAGTATTGAGTCTAACCTGTTTTGTCAATCTGGTTTTTGCTGACGGCACAACCACCTCTGAACCGGATTTATTAACTGAAGAAACAATCGGGAATGTACCCGATGCGGTGGCTGTTGAGGGAACAACAGCTTTGCCTTTCAACAACGGACTGTAAATCTATGAATCGGTAATTTCCTCGTCGGGATTACCCACTTCAGCCCGTTCAATCAGATTATCGGGAAGGGTTTTTTGAGTTTTCGCACCCAGTTTCTTGATCTGCTCCACTCTGCTCACCAGGTTCCCTTTTCCTTCAGAAAGTTTTTTCATCGAACTCTCATAGCTGACCTTTGCTGAATCGAGTTTTCTGCCCA
>CAZXGG010000002.1:54324-59747 GCA_964640125.1 uncultured Rikenellaceae bacterium | reverse complement strand
AGTTTTTTCATCGAACTCTCATAGCTGACCTTTGCTGAATCGAGTTTTCTGCCCACATCGAGCAGGTCAGTGACCAGCCCTTCAAATTTATCATACAGGGCACCGCTCTGCCGGGCTATTTCCAGCACATTTTTATTCTGGTATTCCTGCTGCCACATGCTTTCGACCATTCTCAGTGCAGCGATCAGGTTGGTTGGGCTGATCAGCAGTATCCGTTTTTCGTAGGCAAATGTCCATAAATTTGTATCGCTCTGAACGGCGAGATAATAGGCGGGTTCAACCGGCAGAAACATCATCACGAAATCAAGGCTTTTCAGGTCATAGATGTCCTGGTAGTTCTTTTCACTCAATTCCCGGATATGGTTCCGGACCGATTGCAGATGGTCTTTCATAGCCGCTTCTTTCATCTCATCGGTTTCTGCTGCCACATACTTTTCATATGCATTCAGGGAGACTTTTGAATCGATAACAACGCTTCTGTTTCCAGGATAAGCGACTACCACATCGGGTTGCAATCGTTTACCCGAATCATCGGTGAATGAAGGTTGGATAAAATACTCCCGGTTTTTTTCGAGGCCCGATTTTTCAAGAATATTTTCCAGGATCATCTCTCCCCAGTTACCCCGTGCTTTGGAGTCTCCTTTCAGTGCTTTGGTCAGATTGCTTGCTTCCCTGCTGACCTGCTGGTTCAGTTCAGCCAGCCTTTTGACCTCCTCTTTCAATGAAAAACGCTGTTGGGCTTCCTTATCATAGGTCTCCTCCACTTTTTTCTCAAAGTCTTTTATTCTTTCATTGAGGGGTTTCAGTATTTCATCGAGTTTAGCCCGGTTATGTTCGGTAAATTTTTTTGATTTCTCATCGAAGATCTCATTCGCCAGGTTTTTAAACTCAGCCTGAAACCGCTCCTGGATTTTCTCAATTTCCGTTTTTTGCTGATCCAGTTTTTCCTGAAGGTTCCGGTGGTCAGCCTCTTTAGCTGAAAGGCTTCTATTTAATTCGATGATCTCGCCTTCTTTGATCTCCAGCTCATTTCGTGTATTGTTCAACAGTTCTGTGAAATTCCTGATTTTCTCTTCCGACACTTCCCGTGCGCCGGATGAACGGGATCTTACGATAAGCCAGCCAAGGGTCCCACCAATGCCAATTCCTATAACCAGGTAGATAATTTCCATACCAGTTCAATTTACACAATCATTCCGAAGACAAACAAAGGTAATCAGGATTTTTTTCTTTCCGAACATATTTCCCATCAGGTTTGCCACCAGGCCGGATGATTTCCCGGCAACCGGGATGGATTACGTATGAAGATGGTACCTTTTGCAACTGCAGCAACAATCAGGATCTGCTTATTTCCGGGGGCAGGGGACTTCTGAAGATGGTATATCCGATCAGTTTTTCAATGCGGGAAATGATTTTCACCTCATCCCTCGAGACCAGTGTGATGGCGACCCCGGTTGCCTTTGCACGTGCTGTTCTTCCCACCCGGTGTACATAATCCTCTGCATCCCTGGGAGTATCATAATTAATGATCAGGTCGATATTTTCAATATCGATTCCCCGGGAGATGACATCGGTTGCCACCAGGATCTGGATCTTCCGGTTTTTAAATTCCAGGAGTACTTTTTCCCGCTCCTTCTGAACCAGGTCTGAGTGAATTGCCCTGACGGAGAATCTAAGTTTGGTCAACTCTTTCTCAAGGATTTTAACACTATTTTTTGTGGAGCAAAAGATCAGGATACTGGGCACATCCTTTCCAGACAACAGGTTCACGATCAATTTTGTCTTCAATGGATTTTCTACCCGGTAGATTGTTTGTAAAATCCCTTCCGCCGGCTTGGCGAGAGATATATTTATCTCTACCGGATCGATCAGGATCTTTTTAGCCAACTGTCTGATCTCCGGTGGCATGGTGGCAGAAAAGAGAAGGTTTTGCCGCTGTTCGGGAAGGTATTCGATAATCTGGACTATGTCATCATAGAAGCCCATATCAAGCATCCTGTCAGCCTCGTCCAACACCAGGAATTTAACCTGGTTCAGGGAGAGATAACCAAGCTTTAAATGGGTGATAAGTCTGCCCGGTGTCGCAATCACAACATCTGCACCTTTCAGCATGGCAGATTTCTGAACATCCCAGGCTGTTCCATCTCCCCCACCATAAACAGGAATAGAGCTAACCGGGACATAATAGGAAAAACCTTCAAAATGCTGGTCAATCTGGAGTGCCAACTCCCGTGTGGGCGCAATGACAAGGGTAGTGATTGCCTTCGTCTCCCTTTGCAGGTATATCATCTTTTCCAGCAAAGGCAATATATAGGCGGCTGTTTTGCCGGTTCCTGTCTGGGCACAACCGATAAGGTCCCTGCCATTGAGAATGGCAGGTATAGCCTCTATCTGAATGGCGGTCGGTTCCCGAAATCCCATGGCTTCAATGCCCTGTGAGATCTCTTTTGAAAAGTTAAATTTCTTAAAGTCCAATCGGAGATAAATTAATCTGAATTTTTGTGTATTCCATCTTACAGGGACTCCATAACATTGCTCAGTTTCCGTGTAACATCGGCGGCTATACCCTCCATGTCAGCATTCTCCACCTCCTTCATTGCAACCAGCGGATTCATACAAGCAATTTCCGTTAAACCCTGTTCCTTCTCCTGAACGATGAAATTACAAGGAAGAAGCACGCCGATCTTATCTTCAGTCATCAAGGCTTTATGCGCAAAATGGGGATTGCATGCGCCCAGGATCTTGTATCTCCTGAAATCGACATCGATCTTTTTCTTCAATGTCTCTTTGACATCGATCTCGGTAAGAATGCCAAATCCCTCTTTTTTTAACTCCTCTGCAAGTGCAATGATCGCTTCATCAAACGCTTTGCTGATCTCTTTTGTGAAATAATACTTCATGGCAATAATGGTTATCGTTTGACATCATGAATGGATGCGACTGCATCATTAAAGAAGCCCGGATCCAATCCATTCAGCGCCAAAATTAATCTTTTTCGACATTAATCCCGTTTCAAAATCTTCTATCTTTGCAGTTTGCCAATTATTATGAAGAAGTACAGGCATATTCTCTTCGATCTGGATGGTACCTTATGGGATTTTGAAGGAAATTCAAAAGAAGCATTTGCCGATATTTTTAAGGATTACAACCTTTCTGTATTGGATTCTGACTTCAGGAAGTTTGAAGAAGTGTACCACAAATTCAATAACCAGTTATGGGGTCAGTACAGGGAAGGAAAGATAGAGAAAGAGGTCTTACGGTGGATGCGGTTTTATCTCACACTGCTGGAATTCGGGATCGACGATAAATCGCTGGCAGAAAAAATTGATCAGCAATATATAACCATCAGTCCGGAGAAAACCAGATTAATTCCCTTTTCCCGGGAGATCCTGGAATATCTTCAACCAAAATACACCCTTCATATTGTAACAAACGGATTCAACGAGGTACAATTTACCAAACTGCAGAATGCAGGACTGACCGATTTTTTTTCCAACATAATCACTTCAGAAATGGCGGGGTACCTGAAACCCAATCCGGAATTTTTCTATTACACGCTGGAAATCATTCAATCAAACCCAGGCGAATGTATGATGGTCGGTGACAATTACCAGGTGGATATTGAAGGAGCGATGAGGATTGGCATAGACCAGGTATTTTTCAATCCCAACGGAGAAGACTTCCAATCGGAACCAACCTATCAGATAAAATCACTGCTTGAACTGAAAGAGATCCTGTGATCCTGGTACTTGCACTGGTTTCAGAACGGTTGCTCGTCACCACCCCCCTCATTATTCATCCTCGATCCAATGGTAAAGGTTTTCTGGCTGGCATCACCCTTCAGGTAATCGATCTCCATATCATCCAGTTCCACAAACTTGGCTGTCTCATCCCGGAACCGCAGATGGATATCCCCCACCGGGCCATTCCTGTGTTTTGCAACGATGATTTCCGCCAATCCGACGGTTGAATTTCCATCTGCATCTTCGGTTATCCCATATTTTTCAGGCCTGTGAATAAATATCACCATATCGGCATCCTGTTCGATAGCACCCGATTCCCGCAGGTCGGACAACTGGGGCCTCTTGCTGCCCGATCTCATTTCAACCGACCGGTTTAACTGGGAGATGGCAATAATCGGAATATTCAGTTCTTTGGCGATGGCTTTGAGTGACCGTGAGATATTGCTAACCTCCTGTTCCCTGTTTCCCCTGGCTTCGACAGGGCCTGACATCAGCTGAAGGTAATCGACGATGATCAGTTCAACGTTGTACTGCAGTTTCAACCTCCTGCATTTGGCTCTCAGTTCAAAAATGGAAATGGCCGGTGTATCATCGATAAACAGCGGTGCTTCAACGAGGCTTTTGATCTTAGCATCCAGTTGTTTCCACTCCTTCTCATCGAGATTTCCATTTCTGATCCGGTTTGAAGGCAATTCCGTTTCACTAACAATCAGCCGGTTAACCAGTTGGAGAGAAGACATTTCAAGTGAGAATACGGCAACCGGTTTATTGTGTTCCACCGAAATATTTCGTGCCATGGAGAGGGCGAACGCTGTTTTACCCATGGATGGTCGTGCAGCAACAATGATGAGGTCTGACTTTTGCCAGCCGGAAGTGATCCGGTCCAGTTTGGTATAGCCGGAGGGTACTCCGCTGAGACTGTCTTCCCTTTTGCTTGCCTCTTCAATCTGCTCAATGGCCATCTGCATCAAAACATTTATCCTGGCAGTTTCCCTTTTTATGTTTCCTTCCGCTATCTCAAAGAGTTCCTGTTCTGACATATCAAGCAGGTCATCCACATCGATGCTGTCGTCGTATGCCCTGTTCTGGATATCTGTTGAAACCCGGATCAATTCCCTCTGGATGAACTTCTGGGCAACGATCCGTGCATGGTATTCGATGTGTGCGGCAGAAGCCACCCTGCTGGTAAGCTGTGTAATATAGAATGGCCCACCCACTTCCTCCAGCTCATTTCTCGACCTGAGCTCCTCAGTAACGGTAAGAATATCAATTGGTTTCTGGTTAGATGAAAGGTCCACAATGGCACGGTATATTTTCTGGTGTGCCTCTTTATAAAAGCTCAGGGGTTGCAGAATATCCAGCACGGATATGACAGCATCCTTCTCAAGCATAATGGCTCCCAATACTGCTTCTTCAAGATCAATTGCCTGTGGAGGGACCTTCCCGATATCCATGTTTACCGGATCAATCCTGTGGTTTTTCTTGGATGGTTCTTTCAATGCCATAATTCACTATTTTTGAGAATTGAAGCTCCTCGCCGCAAGCAGCGGGGAATCTTCGATCCTTTTATTGTTAATTTTTTTGCGCTCGCTAACCCTGCCGCAAGCAGCGGGGAATGCGCTCGCAGGATTCAAAGGTATGAAATTGGGTGCGTCAAAAAAGATCTTTTTATAAACATCA
>CAZXGG010000002.1:29908-54224 GCA_964640125.1 uncultured Rikenellaceae bacterium | reverse complement strand
AGGATTCAAAGGTATGAAATTGGGTGCGTCAAAAAAGATCTTTTTATAAACATCATGTTTAAAAAAAAGTGCAATTGTTAACAAATTCTTATTGGACATTCCCAACGATTGACTCCTCTAAAAAGTTCAAAAAAAAGCGGAACAATCAAATAGTGATTCTGCTTAGGATTTATAATTTTACTCCTGTTTAGGATCATCAGGTATGCTGGAATTTCCAAATGCAAAAATCAACATCGGATTAAACATCATCCGCAAACGGCCCGATGGGTTTCACGATCTGGAAAGCCTCTTCTATCCCATTGGAATGTGCGATATACTTGAGTTTATACCAGCATCCACCCCTTCGGACCATTCCGTTTTAAGTTTTGAAAACACCGGGATCGTTCTTACCGATCCTGTTGAAAAAAATCTATGCGTTAAAGCCTATCGCCTGGTAAAAAAGAAATATCCTTTACCATCCTTACAGATCCATCTGCACAAGGTCATCCCTCCCGGAGCGGGGTTGGGTGGTGGTTCTTCAAACGGGGCTTTCATAATCCGCATGTTATCCACCGCATTCGATCTTGGAATGACACCACACGAAATGGAAGAGATGGCGGGCACACTGGGAAGTGATTGTCCCTTCTTTATCAGGAACCAACCTGCCTTTGCCACCGGAAGAGGAAACAACCTGGCGCCGGCAGAACCCATTCTCTCGGGATATCACGTTGTTGTTGTTTATCCCGGGATACACATTAACACCTCGGAAGCCTATACAAAGGCAACTCCTGAAGAATCGGGTAACCAATTATTTGAATCCATCAAACTGCCCATCCTTGAATGGAAACAAACCATCCGGAATGACTTCGAAGAACATATTATCAATGACTATCCGGAGATTGGTAAGCTGAAGGAGGCACTTTACAGGTCCGGTGCCTTATACAGTTCATTATCAGGGAGCGGATCGGCGGTTTATGGCATCTTTGAGAAAGCTGTTCCGTTGAAAGGGATCCCTTCAGAGTATTTCATCTGGCAGGGCACACTATAGAAAGCATTATTTCAGTTCAAGGATCAGCCCTCCTTTGGGAAGGGTTTGTCCCTCTTTTACATAAACCTGTTTAATGACGCCATCCCTGGAGCTCAGGATTTTATTCTGCATTTTCATCGCTTCCAGGATCATCACTTTTTCTCCCTTCTTCACTGTCTGACCTTTTTCCACAAACACTTTAATGATCGTTCCGGGAATGAAGGATAACAATTTTTTATCATTCGGCTTATCCCAAACGGTTCTATTCTCAAACTTTTCAGTCAGCCTGGTTTTATAGTGTGTCCCGTCAATATTTAAGAAACTGATCTCCTTTTTTGGAGTATTCGATTTCTTCTCACTCATGATGTGCAGATTTTAGAAAGGAGGTATTCCGTGTTTCTTTCTTGGGCCGGCCACGGCTTTATTATCAGACACCTCGATGGCATGCAGCAGGACGGTCCTGGTTTCTGCCGGTTCAATCACCGAGTCGATATAACCTTTTGCAGCAGCAACGTATGGATTGGCAAATTTATCCTTATACTCCTTCACCTTTTGTGCCCTGACCTTCTCCGGATCTTCAGCAGCATTAATCTCTCTCCTGAAGATAATGTTGGCTGCCCCTTCGGGACCCATCACGGCTATTTCAGCACCCGGCCATGCAAAAACGAAGTCGGCACGCAGGTGTCGCGAATTCATAGCAATGTATCCCCCGCCATAAGCTTTCCGGAGGATAACAGTAATTTTTGGCACGGTGGCTTCGCTGTATGCATAGAGGACTTTCGCCCCATGTCGGATCACGCCTGCATGTTCCTGGTCTACGCCGGGAAGGTATCCTGGCAGATCGACAAGGGTAACGAGGGGAATATTGAATGCATCACAGAAGCGGATAAAGCGTGCTGCCTTATCGGAAGAGTCCACATCAAGAACACCGGCAAGGACCAGGGGCTGATTAGCTACAAAACCAATGGTAGGGCCTCCGATTCTCCCGAATCCAATGACGATGTTTGTTGCCCAGAGCTCCTGGATCTCAAAAAAATCGGAATCATCAACAATAGCCCTGATCACGTTTCTCACATCGTATGGCAGGGTTGGATCGCCGGGAACGATATTCTCGATCTTAAATCGCTCATTCGGCTCTTTGGGTTCAAAGGCTTTCGCTTTCTGTGCATTATTCCAAGGAATGAAGGTGATCAGCTTCTTGATCTGTTCGAAACACTCCTGCTCACTCTTCGCATAAAAATGGGCATTCCCTGAAATTTCACTATGGACCTTGGCTCCTCCCAGATCTTCCATCGAGATCTCTTCACCAAGGACTGTCTTGATCACCTCAGGACCGGTGATGAACATCTTTGAGATCTTGTCAACTACGAAGACAAAGTCGGTCAGAGCAGGGGAATAGACTGCTCCGCCGGCACAGGGTCCCAAGACAACTGATAATTGAGGAATTACACCGGAGTTCAGGGTATTCCTGAAAAAGATCTCTCCATAGCCTGCCAGGGAGTTCACTCCTTCCTGTATTCTGGCTCCACCGGAATCGTTGATACCGATCAATGGAACACGCATTTTAAGGGCATGGTCCATGATCTTTGTTATCTTTCTCGAGTGCATCAGCCCGAGGGATCCGCCAGCAACTGTAAAATCCTGTGCAAAAACGCAGATCGGTGCACCATAGATGGTTCCTGTACCGATTATCACACCATCACCATGGAGCGTTTTCTTATCCATATCAAAATCGCGGGCTTCATGCTCAACGAAAAGATCATACTCATTAAAGGAATCTTCATCAAGAAGGGAAATAATCCGTTCACGGGCGGTCAGCTTACCCATTGCGACCTGCTTTTCGATGGCTTTATCTCCTCCACCTTTCAGGACCTGTTCGCGCCTTTCATGCAACTCTTTAATTTTGCTTTTTAGTGGCATTTCTTAGGGTATTTGTTTAGTAATCAGCGGTTAACATCGAAATCTTCCGCTGTAGGGTCGAAAAAAGCATACAACATTACAAAATCATATCAATTTATAAAAATTTATTTGACTAAATTCATTTTGGGGCTATGACAAAGAGAAAAACGGCAATGATGGAATAGAGGATATTGGGGATCCATACGGCAAGCAATGCAGGGATACTCCCGTTAATGGCAAACTGGGCACTGAACTGCATAAAGAATATATAGGAGAAGCTCAGGAAGATCCCCGCACCGATCTGGGCACCAATACCTTCTTTGGCTTTTCTTGACGATAAGGTCAGACCGATCAGTGTTAGAATGAATGTTGAGAAGGGCATTGCGTACCGGCTGTATCGTTCGATCATATATACTTCCACATTATCGGCCCCCTGCAGTTTCTGCTGACTGATAAATCGGTTCAGCTCATGCATGTTCATCGTTGATTTGATATTCTCCCTCCGTGCAAAATCAGACGGGAAAATGGTCAGGGTGGTATCCAGGCGTCGCCCTTTCTCTATGGTCTCCTCAATCCCATCGATTGTGCGAATGTAGTAGTTGCGGACAGACCACTTGCTCAGCGCGGTATCCCACTGGATGTAATCAGCCATCATTTTACTTTTCAACTGACCGCTATCATTAAACTCTTCCAGGGAAAATTTGTAACCCACATCCTGTAGGTTGCTATAACTCTCCATGTAGATATAGACATTGGGGAGGATTTGCATGTGGATATTCCGGTCGGTGTACCGGACTGGATTGTTCCTGTAATAGAGTTCCTCAAATTCCAGCCGTTCTTTGTTGGCATGGGGTATTACGAAGTTGTTCAGGGTGAAGGTAAAAATTGCGATCAGAAGGGCGCTCAGGAAGTAGGGCCAGAGCAGGCGGTTAAAGCTCATACCATTACTGAGCAGTGCGATAATCTCCGTGTTATAGGCCATTTTAGAGGTAAAGAAAATGACCGTAATGAAGGTGAACAGCGGACTGAAGAGCACAGCAAAATAAGGAATAAAATTCAAATAATAATCGAACAGTATGGCTCGCATAGGAGCCTCCTTTTCAATGAAGTCATCAAGTTTTTCGGCAAAATCAAAGATCACGGCGATCGAGATAATAAGCGCCAGTGCATAGACAAAAGTCCCCAGGAATTTCCTGATGATGTAATAATCAACGATCCGAAGTTTCAGGTCCATTATATCCTGTTCATCACTTTAGTAATCATCTGATCTTTCCATGCAGAGAATTCTCCATCTGCAATCTTTTTCCGCGCTTCTTTCATCAGCCAAAGATAGAAACATAAATTATGAATCGTGGCAATCTGTGCTCCCAGCAATTCCCCTGACACAAATAAATGACGGACATAGGCTTTGGAATATTGTCTGCTTACATGGGAAGGTCCGCCGGGATCGATGGGTGTATGATCATCTTTCCACTGACGGTTTTTCATATTCATGATCCCATGCCGGGTGTAGAGCATGCCATTTCTTCCATTCCGTGTAGGTATAACGCAGTCGAACATATCGACTCCAAGACTGATCGATTCCAGAATATTACCCGGTGTACCTACACCCATTAAATACCTGGGTTTATCTTCCGGCAGGATCCGGTTGACAATGTCGGTCATTTCATACATCTGCTCTTCCGGTTCGCCCACCGACAAACCCCCAATGGCATTTCCTTCCCGGTTACAGGATGCAATCTTCTCAGCAGACTCTCTGCGGAGATCCGGATAGGTACTCCCCTGTACGATTGGAAAGAAAACCTGTTCATGCCCATAGAGGGGTTCTGTTTCATCAAAGGTTTTAATCCCCCGGTCAAGCCACAAATGGGTTAATTGCATCGATTTCCCTGCATCACGAACAGTGCAGGGATAGGGAGTACACTCATCGAATGCCATAGTGATGTCCGCCCCGATCAGCTTCTGGATCGTTACCACACGTTCCGGTGTAAAAAGATGAGATGACCCATCAATGTGTGATTGAAAAGCAGCCCCCTCCCGGCTGAGTTTGCGGTTATCAGCCAGGGAGAAGACCTGGTATCCTCCGCTATCGGTGAGAATGGGCCTGGGCCAGGAGATGAACTTATGCAATCCGCCGGCTCCTGCAATGATATCGGTTCCGGGTCTGAGGTATAGGTGATAGGTATTCCCTAAAATAATCTGTGCATTGATCTCTTCTTCAAGATCGCGTTGAAGCACTCCTTTTACTGTGCCTCCAGTACCAACGGGCATGAAGACCGGTGTTTCAATCCTGCCGTGATCCGTTTCCAGAACACCTGTCCGGGCTTCTGATTTAGGATCTTTCCGGAGCACTTCGAATTTCATGATTCCTCTTTTCGGAATAAAGATACGGATTGTGAATAAAATTTTTCGACTTGTTAATCGTTTGTTTGTGTAACACCGAAATGTTTGATAAAATTGCGCTCAAAATCTCCGCGGATGAGTTTAACCGTTATCAGTCTGTTCTCGATTCAATATGTTACACTGGGTATCTTCATCCTTTGCCTGGCAATTCAACTGTTTTATTACCTGTTCTTTTATTCAAGACCAGGATTTTCAAAACCGGGAATAAAAAAAGCAGCACCTTCACCGGTATCTGTGATTATCTGTGCAAAGAACGAGGCGAATAATCTCAGGCAATTTCTGCCCTCAATATTAATCCAGAATTATCCGGAATACGAAGTGATTGTAGTGAATGATTGTTCGGAGGATGATACACAGAACCTCCTGGAGGAGTTCCAGGAGAAATACAGCCACCTGCAGGTATCTACCATAAAGAAGGACCCAAAATTCAAACACACCAAAAAATTTGCCCTGCTTATCGGAATAAAAGCAGCCAGTCACGAATGGCTCCTGCTCACCGACGCCGATTGTTATGCTGAATCAACGGGATGGTTATCGGCCATGCAGAAAAATTTTACCAAGAATACCGATATTGTCCTGGGATATGGTGGGTACAGAAAAGAGAAAGGCCTTTTGAACAAATACATTCGTTACGAGAGCACTTTTATTGCAATGCAATACTTGGGCTTTGCCATGGCAGGGATTCCCTATATGGGTGTGGGGAGGAATCTGGCATACAGGAAATCCTTCTTTTTCAAAAACAGAGGATTTTCATCCCATACCAATTTAGTCTCCGGCGATGACGATCTTTTAGTCAACATGCTTGCCCGAAAGGACAACACAAAAACAGAATATTCAAAACAAAGCCACATCCGGTCTCTACCAAAAACCAGTTTTATTGAATGGGTAAAGCAGAAAAAAAGGCACCTTACCACGGGATTGTATTATAAGAAAAAGCACAAGATCCTGTTGGGTGGTGAGGTGATCAGCCGCGCATTCTTTTATGCAACCTTTGTGTATCTGATGGCGACAAACACCCTGCTGATATGGGTTCTGGGAGCATTCGTTTTTCGGTGGATTTGCCAGTTGACTGTTTACAAATATGCATTAATCAAATTGGAGGAAAAGCATTTATTATTATATTCGCTTATCTTTGATATTTTATCACCATTCCTGAGTCTTGGGATTTTTATTACAAACCTGTCAACGGAACAACGGCCTTCATGGAAGTAAATCCTAACCTGTCTGAAAAAGCACAATATGATCTCCAGCTGGTTCACTTAGCCCGTAGAGGAGATCAGAAAGCGTATGCTGAACTTCTGGGAAAATACCGTGATGCCATTTTTTATATGTTGCTGAAGATGGTAAATAATCCCAGTGATGCTGAGGACTTAACCATAGAAGCCTTTGGAAAGGCATTTAAAAACCTTGACCAGTATACACCAACCTACGCATTCAGTACCTGGTTATTTAAGATCGCTTCCAATAATTGTATCGACTTCATACGCAAAAAAAGGGGAAATCTAATCTCCCTCGATCAGAATCACGAGGATCAGGAAAGCGTTTCCAATAGTATCCAATCGGGCACACTGGATCCCGAAGAGGATCTTATAAAAAAGCAAAAGGTAAAATTGATGCATACGGTGGTAACCAAATTAAAGCCCCGATACCGGCGACTGATCGAATTACGCTACTTCAAAGAGTATTCCTACGAAGAGATTGCGCAGGAACTGGATCTTCCAATTGGTACGGTAAAAGCACAACTCTTCCGGGCCAGAGAACTCCTGTTCAACATCCTGAATAACCCCGAAGCAACAATCTGAATCTTCTGCAAGGGATCCAAATACCATGGAGTTACTTCATACATATTTTCCGGGTCTTTCCAAAACAGCAATAGATCAGTTTAAGGCACTCAGAAACCTGTATTCCTACTGGAACGAACGAATAAACCTGATCTCCAGGCGTGATTTACAGAATCTGTATTTGCATCATGTGCTTCATTCGTTGGCGATTGCAAAAGTTTTTCCTTTTGAATCGGGAACAAAGATCCTGGATGCAGGCACCGGTGGAGGATTTCCCGGCGTGCCACTGGCTATTTTCTTCCCGGAAGTCGAATTCGACCTGGTTGACTCAATTGGTAAAAAGGTCGTTGCAGTAAAATCAATAACCTCTGCTCTCGGTTTATCAAATACCACGGTGTTACAAAAAAGGATAGAGGAAATCAATGAGAAATATGATTTTATCGTTTGCCGTGCTGTTACATCACTCCAAACCATGATTCCATGGGTTTCGATGCTTTTTAACGAAGCGAGCAGGCATTCATTCTGTAACGGGTTGATCTGCCTGAAAGGTGGAGATATTACGGACGAGTTAAAGCAGTATAGAGAAAGGGTCAGCCTGTTTAATATTAATGATTTTTTTTATGATCCCTATTTTGAAACCAAAAAAATCATCTATCTGCCTGCAAATGAATGGCCCGAATAAAACCCATCATTCTTTTGGAATCCGGAAAAAAACATTAGTTTTGCAATCTCATTTTTTGATTGAAACAGGAACAGAATGAAAAGAACATTTCAACCCTCCAGAAGAAAGAGGAAAAATAAGCACGGGTTTCGTGAGCGGATGACGTCCGTTAGCGGCAGGAAGGTCCTGGCAAACCGCAGAAGAAAAGGGAGAAAAAAAGCCTCTGTTTCTGATGAGCCCAGGCATAAAGTTTAGTTTACAGGATCATCTATTCATCCCCCTGAAGAAGGTACTGAAATTCCCTTCCCATCAACTCCAGGGCTTTTACCTTACCTGACGGATTATAACTGAAGGTTATAAATCTCTCCCCGTAGGTTTTTTTATCAAACGTTACCAGGTAGGTATCATAGTTCCAATGTTCCAGGCTACCTAATAATTTATCGTTTACATTTAATCTATACGTTCCGTCCACTTCAGACAACGTCACTTTCCCGTAAATCGGGTTCGTATAAGTTCCCAGATTCTTACCAATCTCTACAGCAGGTATTGTATTTTCAATCCTTTTGGGTTTGGCCGCTACACTTTCAGCAGCTCTTCGATCATACAAAGCTTTCAGCTCCCTGCTCCAGTCACGGGTGATTTCCCCCTCAAGAAGCAGGTCAAAAACTGCGTACATAATGGCATGACGTATTTCAACATGATCGAGATTAGCCATAATATAAACCCCGATACCTTCTTCGGGGATCATCCCAAGAATAGCGACCATGCCTGAAAGGCTTCCGGTATGGAATTGAACCATTTTTCCCCTGTAATCGTGCTGGAACCAACCCAGTCCATAACTTGTCCAATGCGGTCTGGTAAGATGAAGGGAGGGATAAAAAGATTGAGCCGGGATCAGATGTTGCGGTGTAAATAACTCAGAATAAGAATCAGGCTGAATAAGGGTTTGTCCATTTAGCCTGGCGCTATCCAGAAGAAATCGGATCCACTTTGACATATCCGATACACTTGACCACATTGATCCTGCCGGACCAATACTATCTGCCTCTGATTGTTCAATCCGGATGATTTCACCCTTGATCCATTCATGCGCTTCTGATTTATTATCCTGCCCTGCAGTCTGGCTCTTAAAAGCATAGGTCTCACTCATACCCAAAGGCTCGTAAATGCGCTCTTTCAGGAAGGTACCCCACGGAATACCGCTGGCTTTTTCCACTACCTCACCGGCAGCCAGGTACATAATGTTCTGGTATATATATCCTGCCCGCAAGGAATAGGCTGGTTCAAGTTGTCTCATTTTATACAATATGGTATCGGGTGATAAATCCATGAATGTCCACAAGAAATCAGCATTTCCCATCCCGCTTCGGTGGGTAAGAAGATCCCTGACGGTCAGTTCACTGGTTATATAGGGATCCGAAAGCCTGAAATGGGGCAGGTGGTCGATTACCTTATCATCCCAATCCACCTTTCCTTCATCTACCAGCATGGCCAGAGCAGCAGCTGTGAAAGCTTTTGTGGTAGATGCACACACAAACAGGGTGTGTTCATTAACGGGAAGATCCTGCCCGATCAGCCGGGTACCATATCCTTTCTGAAACAGCAGCTCCTGATCCTTGACAACAGTGATCGCTAAACCCGGTGGTTGCCAGAGTTGAATGGCTTCCTGAATGTATTCATCCAATGCCCGAACCTGTTCCTGGTATTCCTGGGCTTCTGTCTGTACGTTCCAGATCCAAATTAAAAAAGAGAGGAAAAATAAAATCTTTACTGATTTCATGTTAGCAGATTTAAAAGAATCTTACAATTAACAGAATAAATTGAGAAATGCAAAATAGTTGACTGATTATCTATGCTCAATGTCAGGAGGTTTTCCCGAACCAGAGAGCACAGCCTTTTCAATAACCGGGCAGTAACTCCAGCCATCTTTATTTTCTCCCCGGATAATTTTATATTTGTTGTATCGTTATTGTTTCTGACGGGAAATCTTTTATTCCTTAAAACATCATGGAATTTCTTCGGTTTATTATCAGTAAATATTTCCTGAAGCACCTGGGGCTTGCAGTGGTAATTACGGTGGCAATTATTCTCATAACCATGTTATACCTTCATCTTTACACTCATCATGGACAAGCAAGGCCGGTACCAGACTTTTTTTCACTCACACCCGAGGAGGTCGCAGAAATTGCAAAAGAGAACAAACTGGATTATCAAATCATCGATTCGGTGTATACCAATATTGTTGATCGAGGGACAGTTGTTGAACAGAACCCAAAGCCCGGTTTTATGGTTAAGAAAGATCGAACCATTTTCCTTACCATTAATGCCAGGAATCCTGAAATGGTCCAGGTGCCAAACCTTGTAGGGCTCACCCTGCGTCAGGCAAATGCAATCCTCGAAACCAGTGGACTAAAAATGGGAAGACGGATCTATGTCCCGGATCTTGCCATCAATAACGTCTTGAAACAGCTTTACCAGGGTGAGGAAATCCAGGAAGGAGATTCCCTTGAAAAATTATCGAACATCGATCTTGTGCTTGGAAAGGGATTAAGCGACAGGAAAACCATTGTCCCTGATCTGATCTTCATGACTTTCAAACAGGCAGAATCAAGGATCCTGGACGCCTCTCTGAACCTGGGGGCGTTCACCTATGATGAAACGGTGCTGACCGGGGAAGATTCAACCCGGGCAATAGTCTGGAAACAGAATCCTGAATCCGATGAAAAAAACCTGATCCAGCTTGGTTCACCGGTCTACCTCTGGCTTACACTCGATTCTGCAAAGCTACCGGTTCCGGATACCACATCGGTGTTAATACCTGAATTAGATGAAAACCTTCTTCCCGATTAAATATTTCATTCTCCTGGTTCTCTTCATCAGCCCGGCGATCAATGCACAGGAACGGGTCATTGGGCTAACATCCAATGGGATCATACAGGATCAGTATGAAAGATACACACGGGAGGCAGGTGCAAAAAGCAAACAGCTTCAGGACACACTGGAACTTCCGTTTTTTGATGATTTTTCGGAATATACCATTTACCCCGATCCAGGGCTCTGGGAAGATCAGTATGCGTTCATTAACAACACCTATGGAGTGAACCCTATTTCGATCGGAGTGGCAACACTGGATGCTATTGATCACACCGGCAGCATCTATGAAAATGCCAATTCATTTGGGTTTATCGCTGACCATTTAACATCACATCCGATCGATCTTGATTATCTTCCTTCAGACGCTGTTTTTCTCAGTTTTTTTTATCAACCGGGTGGTATTGGAGATGAACCTTCCCCGAAAGACTCCCTGGTTCTTGAGTTTTACTCCCCGGAAGATTCGATCTGGCATTCGGTCTGGAACAGCCCGGGGGATACCCTCCGGGAATTCAGGCAGGTTCTGATCCCGGTCATGGATACGATCTTCCTGAAACAAGGGTTCAAATTCAGGTTTAAGAATTATGCCAGTTTATCCGTTAACGCCAGTTCTCCGGGAATGGTAGGAAATTGTGACCACTGGCATCTGGATTATATCAAACTGGACAGGGGGCGCAATCCAAATGATACATTGCTCAATGACGTAACAATGAACATGCCAATGCAGTCCCTGCTGAAGAATCATGAAGCGATGCCATGGGACCATTTCAAGGCAACCTCGCTGTCTGAAATGGGGAACTCGGTCTCTATCTCCTATACAAACCATGATGACAGTGTCAGAAATGTCACACGCCTGTTTGAAATAACCGATCTGTACGATCAACAACTTGATTATTCACTGTCAGCCGGTGCAGCAAATATTGACCCGGCGGAAACCATTCATTACGATACAACCCTGATATACACCTTCAGTTCAACTCAAACTGACTCAGCCCTCTTTGAAGTCAGATCCTATCTGATCACTGATAATTTTGACATTAAGGCCAACGATACGGTAGTCTATCACCAGGTTTTTAACGAATATTTTGCCTACGATGACGGCTCGGCTGAGGGGGGATATGGTTTTACCGGACAGGGGGCGGAAAATGCCAGGATCGCTTACCAGTTCAACGCCTACATTCCCGATTCACTTTATGGCATACAGATCTATTTTAACCAGAGTTACCAGGATGAAAGCCAGCGGTACTTTACATTAACCGTATGGTCTGATGATAATGGGAACCCGGGTGATGTGCTCTATAGCCAGGCAAGTGAAGAACCCTTGTATGAGAAGGAATTAAACAGGTTCCATACATACATACTCGATACAGCAGTGTTTGTGTCAGGGAAGTTCTACGTTGGATGGCAACAAATTACAGACGCATTTTTAAACTTCGGATTTGATCTTAACCGTGTAAAAAATGACAAACTATTCTACCAGCAAAGTGGAATATGGCATAATTCACAATTCCCTGGAGCACTGATGATCAGACCGGTCATGGGCAAATCGTTAATCACATTCCGGAAACCAATCCTGGCTGAACCAGTTTTTAATCTTTTTCCTAATCCGGCAAATCAATATATCCGGATTGAATTTCCGGAAGACCTGCAATTTAAAAACACACGCTTTGCCATCATCGACAGTCAAGGCCGAACTCTGTTTGAAACCACTGAACACCCGAGCGAAATAGACCTTTCGGAATTTGCTCCGGGGCTCTATTTTTTTATTGTTCACAACCAGCATTCCACGTTTGCCGCTAAGAAATTTATTATCAGCCGGTAATCCACTTCTCAATAAAAGATCATGATGGAAGATCTCCAGGAGATAAATGAGCTTTACGAACATTTCCATATTGTTGCTGATAAGGGACAGGGGTTGTTACGGATTGACAAGTTTCTTTCAAACAGGCTTGAAAATGTGTCCAGGACCAGGATCCAGGCAGCAGCCAGTGCAGGGAATATCCTGGTCAACGATCACCCTGCAAGACCAAGTTACAAAGTAAAACCCGGAGATGTAATTTCAATACTCCTGCCCCATCCTCCGCGGGAGATCGAAATTATTCCGGAAGATATTCCATTGGAAATCATTTACGAGGATGACGATATCATCGTCCTGAATAAACAGGCAGGCCTTGTTGTTCATCCGGGATATGGTAATTATACCGGAACCCTGGTGAATGCACTCGCATACCACCTGAAAGATATACCCCTGTTCCAGGAGGGGAAGATCAGAGCTGGATTAGTGCACCGGCTCGATAAAAACACGTCCGGAATACTGGTCGTTGCAAAAACAGAGATGGCACACAACAGGCTGGCAAAACAATTCTACGACCGGACGAGCGACCGGAAATACATCGCCCTGGTTTGGGGTAATTTGAAGGATGATACGGGAACCATTACAGGGCATATTGGGAGGAACCCAAGAGACCGTACGAAAATGTATGTTTTCCCTGATGGAAAAGAAGGAAAACCGGGCATCACACACTATACGGTACTGGAACGACTGGGTTATGTGACGCTCGTGGAATGCAAGCTTGAAACGGGGAGAACACACCAGATCCGGGTCCATTTTCAATACATTAAACACCCGCTTTTCAACGATGAAGAATATGGCGGAGACCAAATCCTTCGGGGAACAACGTTTACCAAATACAAACAATTTGTTAAAAATTGCTTTTCCATCCTTCCAAGACAAGCACTCCATGCTAAATACCTGGGATTTAAACATCCGGTATCAGGAGAGTGGATGCAATTTACCTCTGCATTGCCAGAAGATATGTACACGGTTTTTGAAAAATGGAGAAATTATATAGTGGGTATGTGAAGTTGTCATGGGCATACCTGCCCGTTCAGCAGGTAAGCCTTTCGTAGTTTTTTTGTAATTTGGAATGTTGAAAAATGCTGTCGATTGCAATACATACAGTAACATTACCTTAAAATTGTCCCAATGAAAATCAATGTAGCCATTGTCGCTGGTGGTGATTCTTCCGAATATCAAATATCGATTAACAGTGCAAATGAGGTATTAAAACACCTGGATAGAAAGAAATACAATCCATTCATTGTCCTGATACGCGGTAAGAAATGGATGCTCCAGTTGCATAAAACCGAAGAAGCAAGAATAGATAAAAATGACTTTAGCTGCAGTGTGGGTGGACAAAGGTTGAACTTTGATGTTGTATTCAACGCTATTCACGGAACACCGGGAGAAGATGGAACGCTTCAAAGCTATTTTGATATCATTGGAATACCATATACCGGTTCCGGTGCATTTGCTTCCACACTTACGTTTAATAAATATGTTTGCAAGCTTTTTTTAGAAAAGTTCGGCATCCCGACAGCCAGATCAATCCTGATACAGTCCGGTGAAGATTGGATGGAACGGATTGGATCCGGGGAGGTGAGCTGTCCCTGTTTTGTTAAACCAAACAACAGTGGCTCCAGTTTTGGCGTATCACGAGTACTACAAGCAGACTACCTGGCGTCGGCAATATCCAAAGCGCTCCGGGAGGATGATGAAGTCATCATAGAAGAGTTTATCGATGGAACGGAAGTGACCTGTGGCTTGCTGAAAACAGCAGGAAAGGAGTATATATTTCCATTAACTGAGATCGTATCAAAAAATGATTTCTTTGACTTTGAAGCAAAATATGATCCAAAAATGGCTGACGAAATCACTCCGGCAAGAATTTCCGAAGACTCCACCAACATGATCCATAACCTGTCATCCCGAATCTATTCTCTGCTGCATTGCCGTGGAATAGTCAGAATAGACTACATACTCTCCAGAGAAAAACCTTATTTCCTGGAGATTAACACCATACCCGGAATGAGTGCTGAAAGCATTATCCCAAAGCAGGTTAAAATGTTTGGCCTCACCCTCGGGGATCTTTTCTCCCTGGTTATTGAAGATGCACTAACACACGGCTAATAAAGGAAGCAAGAATAAGCACTACTCATCCATAATATAAATAATTATCATTCAGCTCCTTGCGATCCTTTTGCCGAAGGCATTCCAATGGAAGCGTACATTCTGCGTCCTTTGCGTAAACTCCTTTATATTTGTAATGAAACACCCCCATTTTCGGATTTCCTTTAATTTCCTGGCTAATCTTTTGATAAATAGCCTAAGTTCTCATAACTTTAGTAATTATTCCTCTAACCAACACATCATCAACAGCAATAGACCAACTTATCTTTACAATTATGAAAACTACACTTAGTATTATCAAGGCCGATATAGGAAGCATTGGCGGTCACATTAAGCCCGGGCAAAAGCTTCTTGATCGGGTATGGAATTTTGTAGAAAAAAACAGTAAAAATCTCCTGGCTGACTTTATCGTTAGTCATACAGGGGATGATATTGCAATTCTCTTTGCCCACAAGCTGGGAGTAGGAAATGAAGGCATTCATAAACTGGCATGGGATGCATTCCTGGACGGAACAGCACTGGCAAAGGAGCAGGGACTGTACGGTGCAGGACAGGATCTTCTTAAGGATTCTTTTTCCGGAAACGTGAAAGGGATGGGGCCGGCTGTAGCAGAGATGGAGATCGAGGAACGACCAAATGAACCCTTTTTATTCTTTGCTGCCGACAAAACGGACCCGGGAGCCTATAACCTGCCCTTGTATTTGGCTTTTACAGACCCCATGTATTGTTCCGGACTCATGCTGAGCCCGAAGGTAGGAGAAGGATTTCGATTTAATATTATGGATGTCTCTTATACAGAGGGTGATCGAATGATTGAACTCGATGCTCCGGAGAATTTATACGACATTGCCACCCTCCTGCGCGATAATGAACGGTTCGTTATTGAGAGCATTTATTCACGCAGTTCCGGAGAGATTGCTGCATCCGTAAGTACATCAAGACTTCACAATATCGCAGGGAAATATACCGGTAAAGATGATCCGGTATGCCTGGTCAGGGTCCAGGGTAATTTCCCCGCTACAGGAGAAATTCTTGCTCCCTTTTCCATCGGCCATTATGTTGCCGGGTTTATGAGAGGAAGCCATATCGGTCCACTCATGCCGGTAAAAAATAATTCACCGGTTTCCTATTTCGATGGTCCACCACTGGTTTCATGCCATGCTTTATGCGTACATAATGGGAAATTCACCGAAGTTGCCGACGCATTTGATCATCCCTTCTGGGATTATATTCGGGAAAAAGTTTCCAGAAAGTCAGTGGATATCCGGGAACAGGGATTTTCCGGAGCCGCCATGCTACCGTACAATGAGCTGGAGTATGGTGGAATCGTGGAAAGGATGAAAAATCTGGACAAACATTTTAAGGTTAGGGAATAGACACGGCTTTTCACATTTGCCATCTCGATAACAGGGAAGTGGTTTACAGGATAATGATGATGTGGTCACTCCTGTCACCGCTTCCTCTCTTCGCTACTCATATAGTGCTGCACAGGTACAGATAAGATTCCTGTCACCGTATGCATCATCCAGTCGCCCAACGGCTGGCCAGAATTTGTTGTCACCAACCCATTTCAGGGGAAAAGCAGCTTTTTCCCTTCCATAAGGATGATCCCATGTATCGCTGGTAACTGCCTGAGCGGTATGGGGAGCGTTTTTCAGAACATTATCTTCCCGGTCTGCCTCGCCTGTTGAAATTTCTATGATCTCTGCGTGAATAGTCATCAGGGCTTCAATAAACCGGTCCAGCTCCTTTTTTGATTCGCTCTCTGTCGGCTCGACCATCAAGGTTCCATGAACCGGGAAGGAGAGTGTTGGAGCATGAAATCCGTAATCCATTAGTCGTTTGGCAATATCAGCTTCCGTAACTTCCGCTGATTGTTTAAAATTCCTGCACTCAAGAATCATCTCATGGGCAACGAAACCCTTTTTACCGGTATATACTACCGGAAAATGATCCTTCAGGGAAGCAGCAATGTAATTGGCATTTAAGATTGCTATTCGTGTAGCTTCAGTAAGCCCGTCTCCTCCCATCATTTTAATATATGCATGTGAAATGGGCAGGATACCCGCACTTCCCCAGGGAGCAGCTCCAATTGCAGGAATTCCTTTTTCCCCTCCTGTTTTCACTACCGGGTGTCCGGGAAGAAATTCCGATAAATGGGAAGCCACTCCAATTGGTCCCATCCCGGGGCCCCCACCCCCATGTGGAATAGCAAACGTTTTGTGAAGATTCAGGTGACAGACGTCTGCTCCAATGATTGCGGGATTGGTTAGCCCCACCTGTGCATTCATGTTTGCACCATCCATATAGACCTGTCCTCCATGCTCATGGATGATGTTGATCATCTCTGCAACATGCTCCTCAAAAACACCATGCGTGGAAGGATAGGTAATCATAAACGCGGAGAGGTTATCACGATGCTCCCCGGCTTTCTCCCTCAGTGATTCCATGTTAACATTCCCCTGTCCATCACATTCCACCACAACAACCTCTGCTCCCGCCATAACCGCACTCGCCGGGTTCGTTCCATGAGCTGAAGCAGGGATCAATACCACGTTTCTATGCCCTTCTCCTATGCTCTTATGATACGCCCTGATCACCATCAGTCCCGCATATTCTCCTGCTGCTCCCGAATTTGGCTGGAATGAAATGGCATCAAACCCGGTGATCACCTTCAGGTCATCTTCCAGTTCCCTGAAAATCTGATGATACCCTGCTGCCTGATCAACCGGAACAAACGGATGCAGGTTGCCAAACTCCGGCCACGTTAATGACAGCATCTCAGTAGCGGCATTCAGCTTCATGGTGCAGGACCCGAGTGAAATCATGGAATGAGTAAGGGAAAAGTCTTTTCTTTCAAGCTTCTTGATATATCTCATCATCTCCGTTTCCGAATGGTAGCTGTTAAACACCCGCTGTTTCAGGTAACTTGACTGGCGTTTAAAAGCAGCATCAAAGTAGGTGTATTCAGGTATGGTTTCAACGGTGTGATATGTTTCATTTGTTGCCGATGCAAACAGCTCAATAATCTGATTAAGGTCTTCCACACCGACGGTTTCATCCAGGCTAATGGCAAGGCTATGATCATTAATATACCTGAAATTTATCCCTTTTTGCTCTGCGGTTTCCCTGATAGCAGGTAAGGATAGTTCTCCTGGCAATTCGACCCGTACGGTATCAAAATAGTTTTTATTGACCTGTTTATACCCGAGTTCATTCAGTTTATCTGATAATATTCCCGCCGATTGATGTATGGTAAATGCAATTTCCCTGATGCCTTCCGGTCCATGGTATACAGCATACATACCTGCCATTGTTGCCAGCAAAGCCTGGGCAGTACATATGTTGGATGTGGCTCGTTCTCTTTTTATGTGTTGTTCCCTGGTTTGCAATGCCATTCGCAACGCGTGATTACCATGCGAATCAATTGAAACCCCGATAATCCTTCCCGGTATACTCCTCTTGAACTTTTCACGGGTAGCAAAATAAGCAGCGTGTGGTCCCCCGTATCCCATGGGAACACCAAATCGCTGGGTGGAACCAACCACTATATCGGCATTCCATTCACCGGGGGGTGTAAGAATAGCAAGGCTCATAAGGTCTGCTATAACGGCTACCGGAGTTTCGTTCTCCTGAGCCAGTTGAGCAAAAGATGCATAATCCACGATCTCACCATCTGCATTGGGGTATTGAACCAGTACACCAAAAACCGGGGTGTCGAACCGAAATTCCCTGAAATTCCCAATCATTAATTCAATCCCCAGTGGTTCCGAACGTGTTTTAAGGAGATCCAGGGTTTGTGGAAAGGTGTTCCCATCAACAAAAAATGTATTCCGGTTCTCTTTTACGGCACTTCTGGACCGGGTATTAAAAAGCATGATCATGGCTTCAGCAGCTGCCGTAGCTTCATCAAGAAGGGAAGCATTGGCGATTTCCATCCCCGTAAAGTCAGTTATCATGGTTTGAAAATTCAACAATGCCTCAAGCCGGCCCTGAGATATCTCCGCCTGATATGGGGTATATGAAGTATACCAGGCTGGATTTTCAAGGATGTTCCTCTGTATTACGGCAGGCAGGATAGTCCCGTAATACCCCATACCAATGTAGGATTTAAACAGTTTGTTTTTTGCAGCAATCTTCCTGATGCGCCGGATATATTCAAACTCGCTGATCCCGTCCGGAAGATCCAGCGGTTTTTCAAGTAAGATGGATTCAGGAACTGTCTTACCGATCAATTCGTCGAGCGAATCAACTCCAATCCTCTCCAACATGGCATGAATATCTTTCTTTGCCGGACCATTATGACGGTTAACGAAACGATCTTGTGACATGGATAGTAAGGTTAAAAAGCAAAGGGTTAAAAATAGCAGAAAGATTCTGATAAAAAAATGTGATTTGTCTTCTCAGAATATGTTCTTAAACCATCCACTCACTGGCGGATAAACTGAAGGATTTATGATAAAAATGGATTGAATCTCTTCTCATTGCCAATGGTTGTTTGCGATCCATGTCCGGGATATACCACCACATTATCATCGAGGATCAGTAATTTTTCTGAAATTCCATTAATCAATGTTGTATAATCTCCTCCCGGCAGATCTGTCCGCCCGATGCTTCCCTGGAAAAGCACATCACCGACAATGGCAAATGCCTGTTCTTTGTTGTAGAATACAAGGCTGCCTGGAGAATGTCCGGGGATATGGATACAGGTCACCGAGGAATTACCAAACCCGATCCGGTCTCCCTCATCAAGATATTTACCCACCGGGGGAGGAGTATCCATATCTATTTCAAAGATTTGTCCATATTCTTTTGCCCCTTTGACCAGTGGTTCATCGGAACGGTGCATCTCGGTTTTTAAACCATATTCCTTCAGGAACCAGGAATTACCAAGTATATGGTCTATGTGTCCATGCGTATTGACCAGGCGAACAGGATGCAGCGATTTTTCTTTCAGGAACTGGTACAGTTGTTTATTCTCTTCCGGCAAATAATTGCCCGGATCGATCACAATGCATTCCCCACTCGGATCATATAACAGGTAGGTATTTTCCTGAAAAGGGTTGAATACGAATATTTTAACAGATATCATGGTGATTATCCATTATTCTCTGTCCCCTCCAGCAGGGGAACGAACACAAAGTAGCCATGGGATGATTTGTGGTATTGCCCCTCTCCTTCTTTTACCACCAGTGTCATAACCTGCGTCCTGGAGCTTCCCAGTGGAAGGACTAACCGGCCTCCGATTTTCAGTTGTTCCAGCAACTTTTGGGGTATACTTGAAGCTGCTGCTGTAATCAATATTTTATCATAGGGGCCATACGCCGGTTGACCTTCATATCCATCCCCATAAAAAAACTGGGGTTTGTATCCGATTTTGGGTAACATTTGCTGGGCTTTGAGATACAATTTTTTTTGTCTTTCAATGGTGTATACCTTCGCTCCCATCTCCAGAAGGATTGCTGCCTGATATCCTGAACCGGTCCCAATTTCGAGCACCTTGTCACGCGGTTTTACCACTAATAATTCGGTCTGAAAGGCTACCGTGTAGGGTTGAGATATGGTTTGTCCGGAACCGATAGGAAATGCCTGGTCTTTGTAAGCAAAATTGATGAACCCGGAATCCATAAAAAGATGCCGTGGTACTTTGTTCAGTGCATCCAGTACCCGCTCATCCCGGATCCCTTTATTGCGGACTTCGTCAACCAGTTTTTTTCTTAATCCCTTATGCCTGAAAGTGTCCTCCATACCATATTATTTCAACCACACAAAAGTAATGTTATCAACACAAAAACGTTAATAAGTTCAAATTAAAAAGAAAATTCTTTTTTGAAAAAACGATAAGTTTGCAGAAAATCAGCCACAAATGGTAAAAGTCGGAGTCTTTGGTGCAAGCCACAAAGGGGAACGACACATTCAAGCTATAACTGAGATTCCGGGATTTGAAATCATGGGAGTTTATGATCCGGATTACGATACGGGAAAACGAATTTCAGAACGGTATAATATTCCCCTGTTCACTACACCCGATGCCCTGATTATTTCCTGCGATGCTATTGATTTTGAACTTCCCACAGACCGCCATTTTGATTTGCTTGCCCGTCTGCTTACCCATTCAAAACACCTGCTGGTAAATTACCCGGTATCACTGCCCCTCGAAAATATCAATCACCTGAATAAGCTTTCAAGGGAAGCAAATGTAATTCTCCAGGTCAGCAACCATGAACGATTGAATCCGGTTTTACAATCATTGATCCCTTTGTTAAAAAAACCGATGTTTATGGAAATAAGGAGGCATTATGATCCGTCTGAGGGTGAGGTGGATGGAGAATCCCTCAAAGCCGATCTTGTCAGGGATATTGATCTTGCCTTACACCTTGTCAAATCAAATGTTCAACGGATAAACGCAACCGGGATACGACTGGTACATGATCTCACGGATCTGATCAATGCACGCCTTGAATTTGACAACGGTTGTGTGGTAACGCTTACCTCCAATCGATTCTCCGAATCAACCGGAATGGATTGCACACTATTCCAACGGGAAGAGTGGTTTTTTATGGATTTTGTTCATGGGTTGTTCACCAGGTATCAACTGAATCACCCACAAAATAATGATCAACCAGCAGGGGATAAAAAACCGGGAAGTTCTCCTGTTAAAGTGAATAAAATCAACCTTCCCCCGGAAGATCGATTAAAAGAACTGACTGTTTTTAAGGATGCAATAGTAGATCAAAGTATTCCCCTGGTTGATATGGAAGAAGCATATTTTGCTGTCAAAATCCTGCTTGAACTGATGGAAAAAATTACAAAGAAAGTATGATTCTACTCTCTCTTTCCAGGCGGTTACTATTCTCATCATAAAAAGTTGTCCCTGCAAAAAATATTCTGACGGATTATCAGTTATTGAAGTACATGGTTCGATGTATAACTGAGGTGTAGAGTCATCCTGAAAAGGGAAACAACTAACAGCATACCCTGAATGAACAAGAAGCTCCAGGTTTTCAAGTATGTGATATTTGATCTTTTATCAGCAGCTACTTCATGGACCCTGTTCTACATCTTCAGAAAAATCTATTTTGAATCCGAAAAATTCGGTATCCCGGTTCCGATAGAATTAGGAATCAATTATTTCATCGGGATAACCATTATTCCTCTTTTCTGGATCATGTTATATGCCTTCACCGGATTCTATAATAACATTTTCCGAAAATCACGGTTAATTGATCTTGGGCATACCTTTTTCATTACCCTGATTGGTGTCGTTGTCATCTTTTTTGTGCTTCTGCTTGACGATACCATTGTTACATATACCGATTACTATACATCATTATTGGTACTTTTTACGGTTCATTTTTTACTGACCTTTATTCCGCGGCTCATCCTTACCTGCATGACCGTATCTAAAATACAGCGTGGATTGATCGGTTTTAACACACTTATCATTGGAGGTAATGGCAGGGCTGTCAGGGTCATCAAGGAGTTGAATGCCCGGAAGAGATCTGCCGGCAACAGGATCATTGGCTATATTAACGTAAACCATCAATCTGAGGACCTGGCAGGCGATTACATTGAGAACCTTGGGTCGATTGATGATGTAACAGGCCTTATCAAAAAGCATGAAATTGAGGAGGTGATCATCGCCATCGAATCTGCAGAACAGGATACCATTGGTAATATCATCAATCGATTGACACAAGCCAGTGTGCGGATCAAAGCAATCCCAAGCACGTATGATCTGCTCACCGGAAGGGTTAAGATCTCTTCCCTTTACGGGACTCCGCTTTTGGAAATATCACCGGACCTGATTCCGTTCTGGCAATACTCACTAAAAAAAACCCTTGACATCGTAATTTCCATCCTTTGCCTGGTTATTCTATCTCCCCTGATTTTGTTAGTGATCATTGGAATAAAATGCACATCGAACGGTCCTGTGATGTACAGTCATGAACGGATCGGCAGGTTCGGCAAACCATTCAGGCTGTATAAATTCAGGACGATGGTGGTCAATGCAGAATTGAACGGGCCGGAGCTTTCAAGCAAAGAGGACAACCGGATTACACCATTTGGCAGGTTTATGCGCAAACACCGGTTCGATGAAATTCCCAACTTCGTCAATGTCCTGAAAGGAGAAATGTCCCTGGTTGGTCCACGGCCGGAACGAAAATTTTTCATTGATCAAATCGTGCAGAGAGCTCCTGAATACCTACAGCTTCAAAAAGTAAAACCCGGAATTACCTCATGGGGGCAGGTAAAATTCGGATATGCAGAGAACGTGGATGAGATGATAGAACGGATGAGATATGATCTTATTTATATTGAGAACATGTCCCTATATGTTGATTTCAAGATCATGATCTATACCCTGATCACAATCATCAAAGGCAGGGGAATTTAAAACCGGTTATCCCGGTTTAGGCGAAACGCTTCGATAATCCGGTATTCGGGGCCCTTCTCCTTCAGCATACTTTCATAAAACACCACTTCCCGTGCTACCAATTCCTGCAGGAATTTGTTTCTGTTCTTCTCTATCTCCTCCATCAGGCTTTGCCTGTTATGAATACTTTTGGGACGGCCGATGGTAAGATGAGGACTGAATGGCCGGTTTTCTTTTCGGTAACCAAAACCGACCAGTATATCCGATATCCCGGATTGCAACTCCAGTAATGCAGGATTATCATCAATTCCTATCCAGATTACCCTGGGATCCCTGACATTGCGGAACACACCCATCCCCGAAAGGGTTATGCTCAGTGGCTCCGATTCATCCATGACACCTTTTAACCCTGCCACGATAGGATCAATCCTGGAATCCGGTGTTTCTCCCAGAAAGAATAGAGTAAGGTGCAGGTTTCTCATATCAACCCACTTTATCCTTTCTCCATGCAGATTCCTTTGCAAGGTACGGATCGCCTCTTCCATTACCGGCTCAACATCAATTTTTATCGCTACGAAAGTTCTCATCTTACAGCCGCTTAAAAAAGAAAAAATCCTTATCGAATTTATGAAAAATTCAATAACTTGGTATTGTAAATATAAACCGTGAAAAAAAATGTACCATGAAGAAATTTGCTGTTGTACTTGCCGGATGTGGAGTATATGATGGAGCAGAGATCCACGAAGCTACCTTAACCCTCTACGCTATTGTTAAGAATGGAGGGTCATACGAGGTTTTCGCACCGGATATTGATCAACATCATGTGATTAACCACCTTACCGGAGAAGCGATGAATGAATCGCGAAATGTGCTTGTTGAATCGGCGAGGATTGCCCGGGGTAACATTAAACCCCTTTCTGAATTCAAACCGGAAGCCTTTGATGCGTTGATATTTCCGGGAGGTTTCGGTGCTGCGAAAAACCTCTCTACCTTCGCCTTTGACGGTACGGAGTGTTCGGTAAACAGGGAGGTAAAAAATGCCATTCTGGGAATGAAAGATGCCGGAAAACCGATTGGCGCACTCTGCATCTCTCCGGTTATACTTGCCAGGATCCTGGGGAATATCAAATTAACCATAGGACAGGATGCCGATACGGCCCGTGCTGTTGAAAATATGGGGGCAACACATATTAAAACCAATCACGGTGAAGTGGTCGTGGATGAAGGCAATAAGGTTGTAACCACACCCTGTTATATGCTGGATGCCACGATTGCACAGGTTGGGGATGGTGCAGACAATGTTGTTAAGGCGATAATGAAACTGCTGTAATACTCTTCTCACCCCGAC
>CAZXGG010000002.1:0-29808 GCA_964640125.1 uncultured Rikenellaceae bacterium | reverse complement strand
AGACAATGTTGTTAAGGCGATAATGAAACTGCTGTAATACTCTTCTCACCCCGACTTCGCCCTCCTTAGTATAGATTTATCGGGACGAAGGAGGGCTTCTTATTTCGGAGGGCTTCGTAGGGCAAAGCCCGACAAAGTAAATCAAATGCCCTTGTAAGGAGGATAAAGCAAATGAGTGAATTATGCCTATTATGTATTGAAGAAAAGGTTACCTGGTAATTATTTTCAATTTGGCTTCAGTGTGTTCAGAGAAAGAATTACATCTCTTCACATAATCCAACATTTCATTGTAATCGTCTCCATATATGTTTTCGCTGAATTCGTGCGCCCGCTGCAGCATTCTAACAAAAGGTTGAGTATTACTCTGCCTTGTCAGTTTTCTAAGGGTGCCTAAGTAATCATCACGATATACAGTAGGTATAATTATTTTTGCCTGTCCTGCTTCGACTAATTCTGAATTCATCATGATTCTGGCAATTCTTCCATTGCCATCAAGGAAGGGATGCACTTCGCTCACCACAAACATTATGTATGCTGCCTTAGAAAATGGATGATCTAGCGCTTTATAAAAATCAAAAGATTGCATTAAAGTGCCCTTTACCAAATTAAAATCTACAAAAGCAGTTAAGCCTGCAAAATTGTTTTTATCCTTTAATAGTCCCGGATTTCTGTCAGGCCTTGCATCCAATAAGATTTTATGCCGGTAAATGATTATATTCAATAAATCCTCGGCAGAACCTGGCGTGATTGACATCTCTTCCTTATTAGATACAATCTTATAAGTTCCTAAAACATCATGACTATCTTCATTTCTGGCTGGCAAAGGTCTATTTGTGTCTACAATTTTCTTCGCTTCTTCTACTTCAAATACAGTTCCTTCTATAGAGTTCGAAAAGTAGCTTTCAAAAAAAGCAAAATTGCGAAATGATATCGTAGTGGCATTTCTGTCAGTCCTGTTTTTAAATTCGCTTGTCTTCAGATCTATGAAAAGATTCTCGAATAATTTTATTCTAGCCGGATCGTATGGAAACCCGAAAGCTCTGGCAACTGCAAGAGGGGATGACAAAACTTTTGGTGAATGAGTTGTTAATAGAGCACTGATTATTCTATTCAACTTTTCGAATTCTTTTTCCATTTTTAATTCAGGAGCAATTTCCCTGGCTCTGTCCCGGACATTGTTAAGCTCTTCTTCTCCATTTATCCTGATTATTTGTTCTAATTTATCTTCTATCTGAAGCAGGGTTAAACACTTTGAACTCCCGCTTACATTTTTTGAAGGTTGGAGATTCTCTAAAAATGCTCTTGCCCTTTGTGATACATATAAGCCACCAAAAATTTGATTATCACCTGTTATAGGTTTATGTCCTTCAAGAAATCTTAGCGTAATATCTCCCAGATTTACCTTTTTTGTATATGAATAAGTCAAAAAAAATTGACCTTTATCTGTTGGCTTAAACTCAAATGCGGAGCGATGACTCATGATTGCTCCAGGATAAAGCCCACCAAGGATCAAGAACAAGTTTCTCTGTATTATTTCTTCAGGTGGGTCGATAAGATTTGAAGAATATAATCGTTGTGCAATTTTCCTGATCTTGCCATTTTTTCCAAGCTTTGAAATTTGCTTTGAAATTTTCGGATCAGATGAACTGAAAATTATTTCTTGAAGGTGAATAGGTAAAATATTTTCCATTAAGAATTTGTTTTTTACGAAAATAGAAAATAATTTCCAGTAAGAGGCATGAAATGGAAAATTTTTTCCATGAATATCGGTATAAGAAGGAAATCGATTTTGGTTCCGGAAAAGCTTCCGGATCAGATCATCCCAGCATCGATCATGCGAATGATATCATCAATCAGCCGATCCTCACCTGGTGCATCAAATTCCCATTTGAGATTCGAACCGAAGATCCGGGCAATGGCTTGCCAGAAGAAAGCAGATACTGAACCTTTGAGTTCCTTCAGCCACTCATAGGTTGTATCACCCGTTTCCCGGTCAATCAGTTTTATAAGCAGCCTGCCCTGGCTGATGGTAAGTTTTTTAAGATCATCCTCGAATTCACTGAAAAGTTCTTCCTCTATTCTGTTGATATATTCCCTCTTCTCGCGTTCAGAAGTAAGGGTTGCGATGTGTTGGTCCATTGCCAGAAGCTTTTCTCTTGCCAGCTTAGCATAGGGATAAACCTTTTTAATGTTTATGATCAACCGGCTATACCTTCTCATTTGCCTCCGGTTGTTAAACTTGGGACGTGGATAGACAATTACCTCCTCAATGGTTCGATGGGGAATTGTATCCCCATCGATGAAGGTACTGGTTACGATCTCGAAATCTTCAAGTGTCAGGGTATCCAATATCTTTCTGACTGTCTGCTGTGCAGACAAGATTTGAACGGTAAAAAACAGTCCGGTCAATATGAAAAGTTTCCAGCTCATCATTCAGTTAACGAATGACCATTTCAAGAATTGTACCAGATGCAAAGTAAATCCATTTAGGTGAAGTAAAAAAGGGGTGGATTTGGATAAATGCTGGTGAAATTCATTTTTGAACGATTTTCATCTATCTTTAGGTATATTTAATCCGGGGAGCCGAAATGGAAAGGTATGAAATACACTGTCAGGGAACTACAGGATGAGAATAAATTCACACTGTTGCACATTCTCTCGCTGGAGGATATGATCCCGTTTGTATTCCGGCAGATAAGGAATCACAATCCTGCAATTGTGATTTTTTATACAGTTGCCTTATGTTCCTTTGCATGGATGGTTTGGACCTTTTTTTACACGCTGTTACCGGGTCAGTGGGGTTGGGTAAAAATCATGGTTCACTGTTTCTTTGGATTCATTTTATGGCCCGTCATTTTAATTCCGGTTCATGAACTTACCCACGCAGCGGTATACAAACTGGCGGGAGCACCCGTTATCAAATTTGGGGTTAAACCGGACAACTACCTGTTCTACGTCACGGCTGACAAATACGTAATGGGCAGGAAGCCTTTCATGATGGTCGCTTTCACCCCGTTTATCGTCATCAGTATTGTTCTTATTCTATTGATCTTTTCCACAGATTATCCCCTTTCCTGGAGTTTCATCACCTCTCTTTTTGTGCACACAACGATGTGCATTGGAGATTTTGCGATCGCCGGTTTTTTCGTGGCGCAAAGTAGTAATGAGATCTATACTTATGACGATACTGAGAAGGAAGAAACCTATTTTTATGTCAAAAAAAATTGTTGAATTGAATGTTTACAAAAGCGATAGCAAGGGTTCCAGGACGTAACTTTGATCAGGGAATCACCACCTCCGGTTTGGGACCTCCGGATTACACCAGGGCACTAAAGCAACATTCATCCTATTGCGAAGCGCTCAGGAAATGTGGGCTTGAACTGATGATTCTGGAACCGAACCTTCAATATCCCGATTCCACTTTTGTTGAGGACACAGCTATAGTGACTCAATCGATGGCAGTCATAACCCGTCCGGGCGATAAAAGAAGGGCAGGAGAAGAAGAAGAGATTGAACAGGTACTGAAAGATTTCCGTAAAATAGAAAAAATTTTACACCCCGGACATGTAGATGGAGGGGACATCCTTCAGATTGACAACCATTTCTTCATTGGGATATCAGACAGGACTGATCCGGAAGGTGCCGATCAGTTGAGATCGATCTTTTCAAAACATGGCTTTACCTCATCGACCATAACTGTGGGAAATATGCTCCACTTGAAATCCGGGGTCAATTACATTGGAGAAAACAGGCTGCTGGTTCGTCAGGAGATTGCCGCAATGAAAGCGTTTGATAACTATGACAAGATTTTGGTCCCTCCCATGGAGAGTTATGCAGCGAATTGTATCCTGATCAACGGTTACCTGATAGTGCCGGAAGGCTTTCCGGAAACCAGGGAAAAACTGCTTCATAAGGGATGTACACTGATCGAGCTGGAGGTGTCCGAATTTCAAAAGATGGATGGGGGATTGAGTTGTCTATCACTGCGTTTCTAACTTTTTTACGATTCTTTTTCAGTAATTCATTTCAACAGGTATATTTGCATCTTTCAATATAATCTACTTCAAAATCCTATGAGCAGTTTTATCAAAGTAATCCGGAAACTACCGCGGGTATTCTGGGTATCCAATCTTATGGAATTGTTTGAGCGGTGGGCCTGGTATGGCTTTTACAACTCCTTTGCACTCTACTTAACCCTCTCAAAAGATACGGGAGCCCTGGGTTTCAGCCAGGCACAGAAGGCAGCAATTATGGGCACAGGCTCTATGTTGCTCTATTTCCTGCCACTGATCACCGGGGCTATTGCCGACCGAATTGGATTCAAGAAAGTGCTTATCCTCTCCTTTACTACGTACATTATTGGTTTTTATATTACCGGTAACTTAGAATCATATGCTGCTGTTTATGCAGCCTATCTGTTTCTTGCATTCGCCGGTGCCCTGTTTAAACCGATCATTTCAGGAATGATCGCTAAAACCACGGATGAAGAGACATCATCCATCGGATTCGGGATCTTTTATATGATGATCAACGTCGGGGGTTTCATCGGTCCGTTCATTGCCGGGATGCTTTACAAACTGAACTGGAATTATGTTTTCCTGATGTCTATCATCACCGTTGGACTTAACTATATCTTCGTCTTCTTCTTTTTCAAGGAACCGGGACGAGAGAAAAGTACCGTTACATTCCTGAATAATGTTGGCCATGCACTCAAAAACATCTGGATCACACTGCTTGATTTCAAATATGTACTCTTCCTGGTAATCATGGCTGCTTTCTGGACTGCCTTTAACCAGCTCTTTTACTCCTTTCCTGTTTTCCTTGAGGATTGGGCAGATCTGGATGCGTTTGCCCAATCATTGGGTATTGGTCCCGGAAAAATCACGGCAGTGACCATCACCAGCCTCGATGCCTTTTTTATCATTGCTTTTCAGATTATTGTTTCAACCATTGCAATGCGCTACAAACCACTGCACGCAATGATGACCGGTATTGCTATCCTGGCTGTCGGGGTAGGATTGATGTTCTTTACACAGATGGTCTGGTTAACCATATTCGGTGTGCTGATCTTTTCCATTGGGGAGATGGCCAGCTCCCCTAAATTCACAGAATATATCGGACGAATAGCCCCACCGGATAAGAAAGCCCTGTATATGGGCACATCGTTCCTTCCCATTGCAGCAGGCCACAAGCTTGCAGGAATTTTGTCCGGTGATCTCTATGCAAACATCGCGGAAAAATTCACCCTGCTCACCCAGGAAGTTGAAAAAAGGGGATTGGACCTCCCTGAGGTTTCCGAAACGTTTACCCGGACAGATTACCTGAACATGGCCGGAAACCAGATGCAGATGAGTGGCGATGAACTGACACAATATCTCTGGAACACCTACCACCCGGAGAGGATCTGGATGGTCTATTCCGGTATAGCCATTGGAGCCGCTTTTTGTCTGTTTTTATACGACCGGTTTGTCCTGGGGAAAAAGACAAGTTAACAGTTATAAGTTATGCCGAAGGAATCCCTTACGGGAAAAGTTGATGCGATGAATATCAACAGTCTGTGTTCCGTAGTCCGGACGTTCACGTCCGGGATCAAACAGTTGCCAAATGGGGATTGCGAGGGCATTTATGCCCCTATAAGCAGAAGGGCGTGAACACCAAAATAAAGAATAAAAAATCAGTTCAATGATTAGGCTATCTCAAAATTCTGACAAAATTTGGTTAAATTAGACTGATTAGATGGTGTGTTATGATTAATTGGTTATTTGCCGTATTTTTTTCTTCAGAATGAGTTTTTGGATAAAATTGGATACAAAATGTATCTATTTATTTTAAAAAGTTATCCAAAAGAGTTAATTTTATGGATAAATATGGATGCGTTATGGATATATCCAAAACCATGAGAATCAAATTGACCTTTAGCAGTAAGGTATACGAACAATTAACTCAAAAGCTCAGTATAATTGATACTTTTAAAGGAAGTTGGAAAGCAAGAGAGAATGCTGAAAGCCTTTATCTAAGGGAGCTTCGTAAAGTAGCAACCATTGAGAGTGTCGGTTCCTCCACACGCATCGAAGGAGTAAAACTCACTGATGAGGAGATTGAAAAACTTCTTACCTCAGTAAGAATTACCAAGCTTGAATCCAGAGATGATCAAGAAGTTGTGGGTTATTATGAAGCCTTGCAGATCATTCTGGATAATTATGAAAAGGTCCAGATTTCTGAGAATTATATCCACCAATTGCATGGATTCTTGCTTAAGCATAGTCATAAAGATCAATCTCACAAGGGAAAATATAAAACACTTCCAAACCAGGTAATTGCAAATTATCCGGATGGTACACGAAAAATTATCTTCGAAACAACACCTCCCCATCTGGTACCTGGTGAAATACATCAACTTTTAACATGGATAAACCAGCGTCTTAAACATAAGGATATGCATCCTCTGATTACCACAGCTGCTTTTGTCTATGAGTTTCTGTCTATACATCCATACCAGGATGGAAATGGAAGGTTGTCCAGATTACTTACCACTCTTCTATTGCTGAAGCTGGATTACGGATTTGTCCAATATGTCTCTTTTGAAAACGTAATAGAGGCTCATAAGGATGAATATTATAAGTTTTTAATGGCTGGTCAAAAGAACAGAGGAACGAAATCAGAATGCATTGATGCATGGGTGTTGTTTTTTGTCCAAAGCCTGATAATTTTAACCGACAGGCTGGAGACAAAATATAAAACCTTAAGTAAACTAAAAACAGCTTTAAACAAGCGTCAAAAGCTGGTTCTCGAATTTGTCAGAAAACATGAACCTATAAAGATTGGCGACCTCGAGAAGGGTATGAGTAATTTTTCGCGCAACACCCTTAAAAAGGATCTGGCCTACCTTGTACGTGAAGGTATATTAATAAAAACAGGAGAACGCAGAGGGACTATTTACCATATAAAAAAGGAATAAGGGGTGACAAACTGTGATATTTATGGACACAATAACCCTTACTGATATTTGGTTTGGATATAAATTGACAACGATTACTTTGTGACTTGTATGCAATTCCTAACTTTATGTTAATCAATCAGTTACTATGTATATATTCATATAGCTAAGCAGTTGGACCGGATTATGTGGGGTCTTTAATTACCCAGGGCTGTTATCTTACGCCCCTTTGGGCTTTTTAAGTCTTTTCCTTCGCCTCTATCTTTTTTTATTCATTTTGGCATTTAATGAATTTTACCGATGGCATTCTTTTAAATCCGAAATCCGAAATTCTGTCATTACTCACAACTCATCTCTCACTACTCCTTACTCTTTGCCCCATGCCCTCTGCTCTATGCTAATGGATCTCTTCTGCTTTCCGCATCTTATTATCCCGGCAATCCATATAATTCCGGAACAGGTATTTTTTCCCTGTGGGTTTATGGGTAATGATCATATCCTTTTCGTTGGCTGCCCATTCCCAATCGGTATCGTTTGATACCTCTTGCCCACCAAGGTAAAACCAGTAATATTCTTTGTTTGCTTTCCATTCTGCTTTAACGGTTGTCGCTTCCTCATCCTTTTCGGCAACCTGCTGTGTTCGCGTCTGAACTGTTTCGGAAGGTTTAATGTTTAGAGGGATGGCTGCCCGCAGGGTATTATCCAGCTGATTCCAATAATTTTTCAGTAGATAGGAATTATCACCATAAAAGACTTTCAGGTCTTTTTCTGATTCTCCATAATCTGTATCATTGGTCACTTCCACTCCCTTCAGGTAGAACCAGTACCCATCCCGGTTACCTTTCCAGTATGCATCCGTGCTGCTATCGAGGTTGCGTGCTGGTCTTAGATCCCCTTCTGCTACTGTTGAATAGTCTTCAAGGAGGTAACTATTTCCGGTTAAGCTGCTATAAACCAGGATATCCTTATTGACCGGGTTTTTATTTGCTTCGGTCAACAACCGTTTACCGTCCTCAAACATGAAGATCTCCGATGATATTTTACCCCACATCATGGGTGATCGGGTTGCAACGATTGTTGCCGGTTTATAGTCGGTAGGCGGTGTATTTTTAAAATCCTGCAACAGGTATCCCCTGTTTGCTTTTTCGTGGACCACCCAGAGATGGTCGCCAAAATAATCTGAAACGGTCTCATTATGAATGGGTATCCCTTTGTCGAAGAGATAAAATCCCTCTCCATTTCTTTTCCAGAAGATCTCTCCGTGTAAATTCACCAGTTCGGCTGCTCTTAATTGATTATCTGTGAGGTTAGCACAGTTTCTCAGGATATGGGTTCTTTTGGTGGTCTTATCATACACAAGGAAATCATCTCCTGCCTGAGCCATTTCGATATCATCCCCTACCGGTCTGTTGTTCCGGAACAGATATTGACCAAGATTATCTGCTTTCCAGGTGATCTCCGCATCCACCACATTGTTTCTGATCATCTCGGGTTTTGCAACATTGATTTTCTGAACCGGTTCGGCATTCACATGAGAAACCGGGACTATTTCCTCTGAAAGAGGCACAAAATAGAAATCTCCAACCAGGGAAGAGGATTCCCACGGGATTTGCCTTCCATCACTCATGTCAAGAACTGCCCTTCTGACGTTTTTAAAGGTTTCCTCGATTTTCTGTCCTTCAACCTGGATCTCATTCAGCAGGATCTCGGTATACAATCCGTTCTTTCCGGTTCCATCGGATGCGACTGAACCCGGTGCTGTTGCATAGGCTATCAAGGTTCCCGTAGGTGCATTGATGGTTGCCAGACCTCTTTGAGAAGATCTGAAGCTCCGAGCAAAGGGATTATCACGGCAGGCATCCATGATCACCACATTCATCCTGTTCCGGGCATTTTCCATCTGTGCCAGGACAAATCCGGCTTCCACACACTCATATTCCACCTCTTCCTGGTTATAGATCTGTGCTTCAACGGGAATCAGATAATTTATACCATCAACCTGTAAACCATGTCCTGCATAATAGAACAGCCCCACACCACCTTTTTCAAGTTTCCTCCCGAATTCGCGGATTGCCCGTTTCATCTCATCTTTGTTGGGAATCTCAGTCTTGAGAATTACATCAAATCCTACCTGTTTTAACACGGTAGCCATTGCCCTGGCATCATTTACCGGATTGGTCAGAACACCCATTCTGTATCTTGAGTTTCCGATGATCAGTGCTGTCCTGATCTCCTCTTCCGGTTCGATTTGTCCGATCGCCTTGCTGGTTGAAAAAACCAGGAGGCTGACCATAAAAAGCAATAACACGTCTAATTTTTTCATTGCCAATTCAATTTTAAACAGAGGTGTTTGTCATAACGAAGTTAATCCGTTTTGAGGTTTCTTCCAAATTTGGTCCATATCCTGTTGGTTTTCCTTTTGATTTATACGAAAGATAATACAAATGGTTCCCTGATTAACATAAAAGAGAACAATCCTCGGGCATGCCAAATCCATATCAAGAAAACTTTACCCATCTATTTTACTGTTCCTGAACAAAATTTTGTAAATTGAAACCCAATTGGGAATGAGGGGACTGGAAAATTTGTTATCAATCTATTGTTGAACAATAAACCATAGAAAAATGAAAAAAATTATTTCAACCTGCGCCTTGCTCTTTATTATCGCCCTTATTTTCAGTGCCCATGCACAGAAAAGGGTAACCGCCCCGTCTGACCGTTCAACCACACAGGAATTCAGGAAAGTACAGTTTGGACTGGGTCTTGGTCTTAATGCCTCAACCCTGATTGCAGACTGGGGAGTGGATTCATACGCTTGCTATGGATTAAATTTCGGAACCTATGTAAAATTCCGGTTTACAAAAATTATTGGTTTCCAACCAGGTGTACAATTATCCACCCAGGGGATAAACTTTGAAGAGGATGTCTCAATCAATCTCGTTTATATTCAGGTCCCGGTTGTCCTCAAGATTTATGCTGTCCGGGGATTGAACTTTGATGTTGGTCCTCAAATCGGAGTATTGACATATGCTAAACTCTATAATCCGATCGATGATACAAAGGAGGATTGGATGGATATGTTTACACCTGTCGATATTGCACTCCGCCTGGGCATTAACTATGAATTCAATTTCGGACTTTGCATTACAACCCATTACAATATAGGCTTGACCAACGTGAATGATGCGGATGACAGATCAGAATTCCCTGTAAATAACGGAGTCTTTCAGTTAGGGGTTGCCTATTATTTTTAGTGAACCCATCCTGCCAAAGGAATTCCACCGTTTACCCCAGCTCTATGTCTGGTATTCATTCTGATTTCTCCCATATAACACTCCTCGTAATTCAGGGGATTACAAAACCTGCGATCACCCTTTTCCTATGAACACAATTGAGATTCAAAACATTACTAAAACCTTCAACCACTTTAAAGCGGTTGATGATCTTTCCCTGGCTGTGCCGAAAGGAAGCATTTACGGTTTCATCGGGCCTAACGGAGCGGGCAAGACCACCACCATCCGTATGATCATGAATATCCTTTATCCGGACAGTGGGGTGATAAAACTGCTTGGGAGCGAACACCTGGGTACCCGTCTTGACCGGGTTGGCTATCTCCCGGAAGAGCGGGGGCTATATAAAAAAATGAAAGTTAAGGAGATCCTTAAATTTCATGCTGAATTGAAAAATGGCACGGATATTAACAACCGGATCAATTACTGGTTAAAACGGTTGGATCTGGAAGAATGGGCAGGGAAGAAAGTTGAAACCCTGAGTAAAGGAATGAGCCAGAAGCTTCAGTTTATCGCAACCATCATTGATAAACCCGAGGTGATTATCCTGGATGAACCATTTAGCGGACTCGATCCGGTAAATGTTGATACTCTCAAGAATGCGGTCCTTGAACTACGATCCGAAGGAGCAACCATTATTTTCAGTACACACGACATGAATGTTGCCGAAAAGATGTGTGACTATATCTTCATGATCTTCAAAGGGAAGAAAGTGCTGGATGGAACCCTCTCCTCCATACAGGATAAATATGGCAACGATACCATTCGTATACAAGCAGAAAACGGGAGAAGTGTTCTCGGTGAACTGAGAGGGATCGAAAAAATTAACGACTTCGGACAACTGCAGGAAATCCGGCTTTCACCATCGGTTGATGCACAGGATATCCTGTCAGCCATCCTGCAAAAAACCCGGGTAACTAAATTTGAAATCGCCCGGCCTTCGCTTTACGATATTTTTATACGAATTGCAGGTCCGGCAGCAAAAGAGGAAGAAGATGCGTAAAATACTGATACTTACCCTGCGGGAATACCGGACATCCGTCCGGACAAAGAGTTTTATTATTGGACTGCTTCTGGCTCCCCTGTTAATGGGTGGAAGTATGATTGTCTTTATGCTCCTCAAAGATAAAGTCGATATCAATGATAAAAAGATAGCCATTATCGATCATTCGGGAATCATGGCTGATACCCTGGTAAAAACAGCTGAGTACCGGAACAGTCATGAGATTTTTGACCCGGAGACCGGAGAAAAGGTCAGATCAGCCTACATCCTTGAAATCATTGAATCCGACAGCGCATCTCTTTTCGAAACCAAAATTAAACTATCGGACCGGGTGCGATCGAAGGATTTGCATGCGTTCATCGAAATCGGCCCTGGGATAGTTCACCCGGCAGATGATCCGGAGAAAGCAAGAATCATATACTATTCCGAACATGCCTTCATGGATGATGTCATCAACTGGTTTACCTGGCCAATCAATAACCGGGTCCGGCAGATCCGCATTGATGAATTGGATCTGGATGAAGAGGCAGTCGGAGACCTGTTTTACTACAACTATCCGGAAAGAATGGGACTGATCAATGTTGACAGAAAAACCGGAGACGTGCAGGATGCGCAACACACCAATGAACTCCAGACTTTCCTCATCCCCTATATTATGGTTCTGCTGATGTTCCTGATGGTCATGATGAGTGCAGTTCCCTTACTTACGGCGGTTATGGAAGAGAAGATCGAACGGATTGCAGAAGTCCTGCTGGGATCGGTTACACCCTTTCAGTTCATGATGGGAAAAATCCTTGGAAGCATCAGCGTTTCGATGACGGTATCAGCCGTCTATGTCATTGCCGGAATAGTGGCTGCAAAACAGATGAATGTCGGGGATATGATCCCATATCATGTACTCCCCTGGTTTTTTGTTTACCTCATCCTGTTCGTAATCATGGTTGGATCCGCCATGGCTGCCCTGGGTTCTGCCTGTAACGACAACAAGGACGCCCAGTCGCTTCAATTCCCGGCAATGATACCGGTCATTCTGCCACTGTTTATCATGGTCCCCATTATACAAAATCCGGCAGGCAGCATGGCAACAACACTTTCATTGATACCCCCCTTCACACCGACACTCATGATCATCAGGCTTGCTACTCCCGTGACCATTCCCGTCTGGCAGCCATTTGCCGGACTGGTTGGAGTCATTCTTTTTACACTCTTTTCTGTCTGGGCCGGTGGAAGGATCTTCAGAACCCTGATATTGATGCAGGGGGTAAAACCAAAACTGGGCAATCTGGTGAAGCTGGTTTTCCGGGGATAAGGGAACAGGATCCCCAATTTTATTCAATAGAGTTCTTCTCTTCCCCTGTTAACCAACCAGTTAAATAAAACGCATGTCTTAATTACTTTGCTTTTACAACCTGGTAGGCTTTATCCACAATCAGGTCTGCCAGTGGCCTGAGGGATGCGACACTGCGGTGTTCCCGTTCAAGGATCTGGAGCCGAAAGTCAGTTATTGTCTCTTTCATACGAAGAATCTGATTGATCTTCGTCTCTCTGTAGGTCAGGTCAATGAAAATCCGCAGGTCAATTTCCTCCGCATGGATGGCATACAAGCCATCGATAATCAGCAGGTTGATCTTGCTAAAGTCGGTGATCAGTTTATCCACCTGTTCGGGAATCAGATCGATACAGGGGATAACGCATTCCTGAGCCTCCTTGAAATCACGGATGGTCATTCTTATTTTCGCCCAATCGTATTCATTCAGCCCAATTTTATCATATCCTTTATTCCTTCGCCATTCCTCCCTTAGCAGGGGTTGAATTTTGTAATAATTATCGGTATGAATGACCTTCACACGGATTTTATCCTGTTTCAAGAGTTTTCCCAGTGCATGTGCCAGTTCGGATTTCCCCGATCCTGATTCTCCCGAGACACCAATAATATAGCGGTATCGTCTTCCTTTCTTTTTCAGGTCTTTTTGCACATATTCCCGGATTGCCTTAGCAGCATCTTTGTGCATGTCATTGATCAACAGAATATCACCTAACATGGTTCCTTATTTAAATGGTCATGCGAATAACCAACTTCTGGTTACTCTGTAATTCATATTTTTCCCCGCAAAGATGGATGTTAATCTTTTCATCTCCATCTTTCTGAGCTGAAATTTCAACTTTATCCCTGCTCAGGTCGACCTGATATTTCGTCTTTTTGAACCGGAAACTGAAATAAACACTGTTCCAGCAGGCAGGCAGGTCAGGACAGATTTCGGGCAGCCCTCCTGAGAGGTCAAGTCCACAGAATGTCTTAAGAACCGAATATACCGTACCGGCCATGACCCCGCAATGAATTCCCTCACCGGTTGTACCGCCCTGGATATCGACCAGATCACTCTGCAATGCCTCCATGAATAATTTCCATCCCATGGAGCGGTCTCCCGTTTTATAGGCCAGGTGGGCATGAACCACACGGCTTAATGTTGATCCATGAGAAGTTCTTACCAGGTAGTAATCCAGATTTCTTTTCAGGTAGTCTTTTGGTAGTGTATAACCCAACGTTTCAACAAGTGCAGTAACCTCACGCTCTTCCAGATTATAAAAGATCATGAGCAGATCAGCCTGTTTTGATACTTTGTAGTCGTCCGGTGATCTGTTTTCTGCTTTCAATATCCGGTCCATACGGTGAATATCGTCATATTGCTGCCGGTAATGATCCCAGTCAAGCTCCTTCAAAGCAAAGTACCCGCTAAACTGTTCAATGATCCCATCCGGGGAGATTTCCAATGCGAGGTTTCCTGCAATCTTTTTCCATCGGATGATCTCGGAATTGGTCAGACCGATTGTATCCATTACGGCTCGTCTTTCATCGGGAGAAAAGCCTTCAACCATCCGGAACGCTTTATCGAAAGCCCAGGCGACCATAAGATTGGTATAGGCATTATCCTTCAATCCTCCCCGGTCCGCCCCCGGGTATTTCTCATGGAATTCATCCGGGCCCATCACCCGATCGATATGGTACTTTTGTTCCCCCTCATCCCATTCGCTTTTACTTGCCCAGAAACGGCAAATCTCGAGGAACATTTCCGCACCATACCGGGTCATAAACTCCTGGTCGTCTGTTATCGAGTAATAGGTCCAGATATTATAGGCGATAGCCAGTGAAACATGCCGCTGCAAAGAACTGTAATCATCACCCCATTCTCCGGAAACCGGGTTCAGGTGAATGATTTGTGTTTCTTCTCTCCCATCACTGCCACTCTGCCAGGGGAACATGGCTCCTTTATATCCATGCTCCCGGGCGTATTCTCTGGCTTTATCAAGACGCCTGTACCGGTACATCAGAACAGATCGTACAACCTCCGGGAAATGAATAGTATAGATTGGAAGAATATAGAGTTCATCCCAGAAAATATGCCCCCGATATGCTTCGCCATGCAGTCCCCTTGGAGGAATCCCGGCATCGAGGTGAACATGATGGGGAGATGCTGTAACCATCGAATGGTACAGGTGTAACCGAATGATTTTTTGGGCACACCGGTCGCCATCAATCCTGATATCGGTCTCTTTCCAAATTTTTTGCCAGGCATCTGCCGAATGCTGCAGTTCTTCCCTGTAACCGGGAAACGAAATCAGGGCGTTTCTTGCACTCTCCAGCGGCTCTTTCACACCCATATGATCTGATGTATAGATTACCACCAGTTTTTCAAGGGATATTTCCTGATCCTTATCCAGATCGAACGAAAAAAGGGATCTAATCCACCCTTCTCCTGTTTCTGTCCGGGATTCAGCGACCTTCAACCCATCAGGAAGATGTAGCAGATATCTGGCTGCTTCAGCAATCGTCACATTTGACCCGGTTGTTTTTACTACCAGGAAGTCTTTATTGTCTTCAGAAAATTGCTCAAGTGGCTCCAGGTGTTTCTGGTTTAGTTGCCTGTACCGTTCCACTCCGGCATTGATATGATCTCCATTCAATTCAGATGAGATGCTAATCCTCCCTCTATAATTCAACGGTTTAATGGTATAGCGAATCCCTGCCTTATGTGGATCATTCATGCTTGCAAAACGGGAGGAGCGTATCCATGTTTTTCTTCCCTGTCCATCGGTGGCAATCAATTCGCGGGTTAATTCTCCCATCCTGAAATCCAGATGCCTGGTAATAGTATCGATTGCAAAGGATGGATCAGGGGTAAAACCGAACCACTCACCGTTATCGATCCTGAACTGTATGGGAAGCCAATTGGGAATATTAACAAAATCCTCATTCTCAACCTCCCTGTCTCCCACCTTAGATTCCAGCCTGTTGTATAAACCAGCAACATAGGTGCCGGGATAATTCACCTGGTTTGCCCTGCTTTCCTCCATGGCACCACGTGTGCCAAAAAAACCGTTCCCGATCGCCAGTAATGCTTCTCTTGAACGTTCCCTCTCCATAGTATAATCATAATAGGTAAGTGACCAGCTACTCCTTTCCAACCCTTCCACGAACCAATTATTGATCTCCTCAATGGAAATTTCTCCCAGATCGGTTACCACCCGGTCTGCACCATTGGCATACAAATCCTGTACATTATTCTCCCTGGCAACTCCCAGAACAAAACCAAAATTCCCCCTGTATCCTGCCTGCACACCGGAAACGGCATCTTCCACAACGACCGACCTGTGATACGCTACACCAAGTTCATCACAGGCCGTAGTGAAAATATCAGGTTCCGGTTTCCCTTTTAATCCTCTCTCAGCCGATACCACTCCATCAATCCGGGTTTCGAACAGGTGAAGCAGACCGGTAGCTTCAAGCACTGGTTTGCAGTTTTTGCTGGAAGAAGCTACGCCAATCCTGACTCCCTTATCTTTGAGCTTTGTGATGAGTTTAACGCTTGTATCATACACTTTTGCACCTTCTGTATCCAGCACTTCATTAAAGAACTTATTCTTCCTGTTTCCCAAACCACACACTGTTTCTAATTCAGGTGAATCGCCCGGATCACCAAATGGAAGATCTATAGCGCGTGACTCAAGAAAGGATGCAACACCTTTGTACCGTGGTTTACCATCAACATACGGAAGGTAGTCACCCGCATGGGTAAACTCCCTGAACGGTTCACCATATTTCTGCTCGCGCTCCCTGAGGTAGTCGTCAAACATCCTTTTCCATGCTGAACCATGCACCAGCGCAGTCTGGGTGATGACTCCATCGAGATCAAATATAACGGCATCAAAATTCATCATTTTCCCAACTTTATCTGTTTTAACCTTGTTTTAACCGGGAAGGTATTTAATTTTATGAAACCTTTCAATAAAAACAACAGGAGGAAACCGATTCTCCTGTAACAAAATTGTAAAAAAGATTTTTCTTATGAAAAGATTGTTCGTGATAGCCAATCAATTACCGATAGAAATTCGAAAGATAAAAAATAAATTTCATATTCAGGTGGGTGAAGAAAGAGAAAAAGCCGGACTGACAGATTTTTACGAAAGTTACGATACACACTGGATTGGTCTTACGGGTGTAGAAAATTATTCATTCTCTACAGAGGAAAAGGAACGACTTGATAACCAGCTCCAAAAAGAATACCGTTGTATTCCGGTTTTTCCCGATCCGGCCGATCAAAACAATTATCTTCATGGATTTGCCAAAAATACCCTCTGGCCTCTTTTCCATTATTTCACACAGAATGTTACGTATACAAATGAACAGTGGACAGCGTATCAAAAGATCAACCGGTTGATTGCTGAAAAGATAACTGAAGTAATCCGGGATGGGGATATTCTCTGGATTCACGATTACCATCTGACCCTGTTGCCCCAGTTGATCCGGTCACAAAAACCGGCAGTCTCAATAGGGTTATTTATACACATCCCCTTTCCTTCCTTTGAGATCTTCAGGTTGCTGCCCTGGCGTAGTGAGATCCTTGAAGGAATATTGGGTGCAGATTTGATCGGATTTCACACCTACGATTATGTCAGGCATTTTCTCAGTTGTGTCCGGCGCATTCTGGGATATGATACAATCTTTAACCAGATCCGGATTGATGACCGAACCCTGAAAGTGGATGCTTTTCCAAGGGGTGTTGATTTCGAAAAATTCTGGAAAGGAGCCGTGAAGATCAGGGAAGGTACAGACAAACAGAGATCGGTTATCCGAAAAGAGCTGGAGAAGTATATGAACCAGAACAAAGGGAAAAAACTGATCCTCTCGGAAGGCCGGCTTGATTATACCAAAGGTATGGTTAACCGATTACAGGCATTTGAACTGTTCCTTCAAAAGCATCCAAAATACCTTGAAAAGGTACTGTTAATCCTGATCGCAGTTCCAACCGGGGAGACAGGAGAAATATACGACGAGTTGAAACGACAGGTTGACGAACTGGTGGGACGGATTAACGGGAACTACGGAACCATAAACTGGATGCCTGTATGGTATCTTAACCGGGAATTCACGCTTGATGAGGTGAATGACCTGTATGCCCTGATTGATATTGCACTGATTTTGCCAATCCGGGATGGTATGAACCTGATTGCAAAGCGATTCATTGCATCCTGTGCAGATGGAACAGGTGTCCTGATCCTCAGCGAATTGGCTGGTGCAGCCAAAGAACTCCATGAATCCATCATCACCAATCCAAATAACCTGGATGGGATTGTGGATGCCCTTGTGGTTGCCCTTGAAATGTCTGAAGATGAACAGATAAGAAGAAACAAGGTCATGCAGGAACGACTTCAACGATACAACGTTGACCGGTGGGCACGGGAATTTATCAAGGGACTGGAAGGCGTGAAAGAGATACAGGAGACCACCCTGACCCGGAAAATAACCGGTACCAGTATGAATCAGATTGCACAAACCTTTAAAAAAGCAAAAAACAGGATTCTTTTCCTCGACTATGATGGAACACTTGCCTGGTTTAAAAAAAATCCGGAGGATGCAAAACCGGATGAAAAATTGTACCAGATCCTGAAGAGGCTTTCATCCGAGAAAAAGAACCGCCTGGTCATTATCAGCGGTCGCGATAAGGAAACACTTAACAGATGGTTCGACCCCAACTGGAACATACACTTCATTGCCGAACATGGTGTGTGGCTCAGAGAACCCGGAAATGACTGGCATATGATGGAGCAAATAAACAACGAGTGGATGGATTCGGTTCGCCCCCTCCTGGAATTTTATGTCGACCAGACACCGGGTTCATTCATTGAGAACAAAAACTTTTCCCTGGTCTGGCATTACCGAAAGGCAGACCCTGATCTGGGAATTCAACGGGCATGGGAACTGAAAGATGCACTCCATGTCTTAACCTCCAACCTGAACCTTGAAATCATGGATGGAGATAAAGTCCTGGAAATAAAATACTCCGGCGTTAATAAAGGAAGGGCAGCGATGCATAAAATCGGCGATGAAGTCCATGATTTTATTCTGGCTATCGGCGATGACTGGACCGATGAATATACGTTTGATGCAATGCCGGATAGTGCCTATACCATAAAAGTCGGTACCAAAACCACCAAAGCACGGTTTTATATCGAATCGGTTGATCAGGTCAGGGAACTCCTGCAAAAATTTATCGAGTGATGAAATGATTACTGCAGGATCCAGTGAATATGCGTCTGAGTATCCGGGATGTACCATTGGATTATTTTATTCCTTACTTTTGAGTGATCCATCTTTTCGTACGCCATGACAGAATTCAATTCCTATGGTTTTATTATCGGAGCCTCCCTGGTGGTTGTGCTTTCATATTTTTTTAACCTTGCTGCAAAAAAAACCAATATCCCCAGCGTTCTTATGTTGCTTTTACTTGGGATTCTGGTATCTGCAGGACTCAATATATTGGGCTATCAAAAGATAAACCTTCAACCTGCACTTGAAGTCCTTGGAATTGCAGGGCTGATCCTGATCGTGCTGGAAGCTGCATTGGACCTGGAACTTACACGTGATAAATGGCCCATTATATGGAAAGCCTTTACGCTGGCTATTCTATCCCTGGCAATCTCTGCTACGGGTATTGCTGCTATTATGTCTATATACCTCGATCTATCACTGCATAAGGCATTATTATATGCTATTCCGCTCTCGATCATGAGCAGCGCAATTATTATTCCGAGTTTGGTGAATTTGCAGCCTGACAAACGGGAGTTTATGATCTACGAAAGTACCTTCTCTGATATTCTGGGAATAATGGCTTTTTATTTCACCATTGAAAGTTTTCAGCATAACGAGTCAACGTCATTAACCCTATCGATCCTGAGTAATATATTAATAACCATCGTCACTTCCATTGCAATCAGTATCGCTTTAATTCTCGTTTTCCAGAAGATCCGCACTCAGGTAAAATTATTTCTGTTCCTTTCTGTGCTGTTTGTTCTCTACTCTGTTGGAAAACTATTGCACCTTTCTTCACTTCTGATCATTCTGATTTTCGGATTAATGCTGGAAAACCGGGAACAGATATTCCGAAGATTTATGAAACGGTATATCGATGAAACGATCCTTGGCCAGATTATTGCCAACTTCAAGCTGATTACCCTGGAATCATCATTCATCGTTCGGACTTTTTTCTTCGTTATCTTCGGAATGTCACTCACACTGGCATCCCTGTTAAAATGGAAAGTATGGTTGGTCAGCATTATGATCGTGATCCTGTTGTATGCAATCCGTTATCTGTTCCTGTTGCTGATCATCAGAAAGGATTTTCTCGGTCTGTTGTTTCTGATCCCGAGGGGATTGATCACCATATTGCTTTTCTACGCCATTCCTGCGGAGTACAAATCACCGGTTTTTGATCCGGGAATTCTGCTGTTCACCATTCTATTTACAAGCATCGCTATGTCCGTTTCATTAATCCGGCAAAATCATGAACTAACGCCTGCAAGTAAAGATGATATTCGTATCGTGGATGTGCACGGGAGGCTGATCGCTGAAGAGCTGATTTCTCCCCGGAAAAAGGAAGCAGATCAAAAAGATAATCCTCAGGGTGAAATAACAGATCAAAATATCAAGGAAGTATAATCATTTTTTTAAACTCATTGTCAATGAAAACATGGCTTGACAATCTTCAACGATTTACAGGTTTATCACCGGATCTGCTTGAGAAAATCATCACAACCCTCTCCATTTTCCTGGTGCTCTGGATAATTCGGTTCATCATCATTAAAATCCTCTGGCGAAAATCGGATAATGTCCGAACCCGTTACCATTGGAGAAGAAACACCACCTATGCCCTGATATTCATCCTCCTTTTTGCCCTGGGATTTATCTGGATAGAACGGTTTAAAAGCCTTGGAACCTTCCTCGGACTGCTATCGGCTGGTATCGCCATTGCACTGAAAGATCTTTTGGCAAACCTTGCCGGCTGGATCTTTATCATGGTTCGTAAACCATTTAAAATTGGAGATCGAGTTGAAATAGAGAACTTTGCCGGAGATGTAATCGATATTCACGTATTCCGGTTTACCTTGCTGGAAATGGGCAATTGGGTAGAAGCTGATCAAACTACCGGGAGAATCATTCATATTCCAAACGGTAAAATATTCATCACTGCACTGGCAAATTTTCATGGAGGATTTAACTACATCTGGAACGAGATCCCCGTATTGATTACCTTCGAAAGCAACTGGCAAAAAGCAAAAAATATCCTTATAGAGGTCATCCATGCACATGCTGAAAAGCTGAGTGAAACGATGGAAAAGGAGATTAAGGAGGCAAGCAGACGATTCATGATCCATTACAAACACCTGACGCCCATCGTCTATACCAAAGTGAAGGAATTCGGTGTATTGCTTACCATCCGGTATCTCTGCCAGATTCGAAACCGCCGGGGAAGTGAAGAGGTTTTGTGGGAAGAAATACTGAAACAGTTTGCTGCATGTTCAGATATTGATTTTGCCTATCCGACAACACGATTTTATGATAATCTGACTGAAGGAAAGAAGAATGGTCAGTCCGGAAGATGAAAAAACAGGTTCTCCCGTATCTTCGTGGCAGTCCACATTCCTGCAATCTCCAGTTCAATGATCTCACCTTCTTCATTTCGCCTGAATACCTGAATAATGCACCGGGGACAGTATCTGCGACAACCGGATCTGAATTGGCCGGTTCTTCACCGTTTAGAACCTGAACGGTAGTGGGAACTGCTTCATCAAAAGCATAACCTCCGAACCCATGTACGGTAAGCCCAGCCGTATGAGATAACAACCTTCGAAGGGTAACCTTTTCATCCAAATCTGTTCACTTCTGAACAATGCTGTTCGGTATGATACACTTAATAAACACGATCTTTTTTATTAATCATTTGGATATCAATCACTTATGATTGATGGCATACAAGTTGATAAAATTAACGGACGGACCATCTACCGATAGCCTGAAATTTTGTAATTTTCAATTCAAACAGAGAAACAATCATGATCAGAAATTACCTGCTCACTGCCTTGCGGTACATCTTCCGCAACAAACGGTTCTCACTGCTTAACATCTTTGGCCTCTCCCTCAGCATGTCTGTATGCATGTTGATCATTGTTGTTATAGTGGATCAATTATCCTATGATCAGTTCCATACAAGAAAGGAACGAATATACAGGGTTCAATCGATTGATAGCCTTAGCCATGTTCAGCTTAAGTATGCCTCCACCACCTTCCCTCTCGGTTATGAACTGGCAAACAACTATCCGTTTGTGGAAAAAACGGTAATACTGAACAATTCGTTTTTCGGTGAGGCAGCAAAGGATGAAGCCCTGATCCGGATAAACGGGCTCTATGCCAGTGAAGATTTTTTTAAGGTGTTTGATTTTCCTTTGAAAAGCGGGACACCGGAAGATGTATTGAAAGAACCATACTCTATGGTTTTGCAAGAAGAAGTGGCAATGAAATTTTTTGGTGAGGAGGATCCAACCGGTAAGTTTTTACAAATCGACAGTGTAGGAGATTTTCTGATAACCGGGATTGTTGGGCAGACGAGGCAGAAATCACACATCCAGTTTGAAGCCCTGGTCTCTGCGACCACGCTGGAAGCAATTCAGACAAAGGAAGAAGAGACCATTACAGCTCATGATTGGACTGACTTCTGGGCGAATCATGTTTATTTACTGCTTCACGAGAACGCTGACCTTGATGGTATTCAGCGTGCCCTTGATGAGATCAGTATTGAACAATACAAGGATGATGAAGAGCGCAATGTTTCCTTCTATTTACAACCACTGAATAAAATAGTACCGGGACCCATACTGGCCAATGAAATGGGATTTTTTTTACCGAAGGTATTCATCCTTTTTATGGGAGGTCTTGCCCTGGTCATCATCATTTCTGCTGCATTCAACTACACCAGCCTGTCCATTGCCCGGTCCCTGATGCGTGCCAGGGAAGTGGGTGTCCGGAAAACGGTTGGTGCTAGCAGAAACCAGGTCATTATTCAGTTTTTATTCGAAGCAATGCTAATATCATTGTTCTCCCTGGTGGTTGCCTATGCCCTGCTCCAGTTTCTCCTGCCCGGTTTCTCCGGGATGAAAATGATGTCACTGCTGGAAATCAAGCCTGAACAAAATGTAGTGGTATATATCTGGTTCCTGGTTTTTGCCCTGCTAACCGGTTTTATTTCAGGGATCCTCCCATCAATCGTTATCTCTGCCTTCAAACCGGTGAATGTACTGAAAGGCATTGCCAACATCCGTTTTTTCAGCAAACTCACCCTGCGTAAGATCCTGTTGATCACCCAGTTTGTTTTCTCCATGGTTTTTATCATATCCATCCTGCTGATCTTTAAACAGATGAATTTCATGATCAATGCAGAAATGGGATTCGACCGGGATGTGGTATTCAACATCCACATGAGGGGGCATGACCTTGGAAAAGTAAAAAACCAGTACAGCCGGATTCCCGAAATCGAGTCTATCTCAGCTGAATCACATATTCCAGGAGTTGGAAACTTCCGCGGCGTGGATCTCCGGATAAACGAGGAAGATGAAAAGTATTCTGCCAACTGTTTCTATGTCGATAAGCAGTATATTGAAACCATGGGGTTGGAACTGGTTGCAGGAAAAACATTCCCGGAGGATCTGAGTGATGAGAATGAGAATTTCGTAATCATCAATGAAAAGACGGTTGAACATTTTAACCTGGGAACCCCTCTTGAAGCGGTTGGGACTTCGTTCATATGTTGGGATTCAACCCTGGTGGAAGTCATCGGGGTTGTCAAAGATTATTACTATGGTGCGTTGTTTTTGCCGTTGAAACCGCTCATCCTTTGGCATAATCCGGAGAACTGCCGGTATATCGTTTTCAGGCTGCATTCCGGGAACATGGTCATGACGGTTGATAAACTCAAAAATCAGTGGAAAGAGATCGACCCCTACCATGACATGGATGGTGATTTCCTGGATGCAGAGATCAGGGAATATTACTCTTTCTTTGAAGACATTTTATATACTGTCGGCTTCGCAGCCATTCTGGCGATTGTCATTGCCGGTTTTGGCCTGCTGGGGATGGCAACCTACAGTATACAAACCCGCCTGAAGGAGATTGGCATAAGAAAGGCACTTGGTGCACAGGCCAGGAGCATCATGTCACTGGTCGCCAGGTCTTACCTCATCATGATGCTGATTGCAGCGGTTATTGGAGCCCCGATTGCATACCTAATCAATAACCTGTGGCTTCAATACCTGGCAAATCACGTTTCTTTTGGTGCAGGATTAATCGCAATCGGAGTGCTTATTGTCTTTGTTGTAGGATTTGTCACAATCAGTTCTCAGACCTACAAAGCATCCCGGGTGAATCCAGCCAGGATCCTGAAATATGAGTAAGTGAAACTAGCTTTCTGCAAGCTTGCGAAGCAGAATGCTCTAGTTGAACTTATCCTGAACTTGTTTCAGGATCTTCACGAAGCAAAGCTGATGTGAAAAATGATGCAGACGTTGCTTTTTTTGCTTTTTTCTATGCGTTCTTTTCCCCGAGATCCCTGCGGAACCGTGAAAAGCAGATCTGACACAGCCCCATGCTAACCACTGGAAAACAGGCTTTGGGAAGGAAATTGGGGATCGCAGGTCAGATTTACCTGTAACTTACGCAACCCTGCTTCATCACCCGGAGTAGGCATGTGGGTAAGATGAACCTCACAATTTTTCAAGTTTTTTAAGCACTCCGTTGCCTTTTTTACATCCGGGTTGGTCAGGGCACTGATCCCAAGAACAATCAATGTTTCATCAAGATTCAAACTCAGCCTCTCCCTGGAAAGAACATCACCTTTCAAATGAGCGATCGAATCGATCATGTTTTTGGGGAGGATGTGTAAATCGTCCGGAAGGTTCGCCAGGTGCTTTATAGCATTTAAAATCAGACTGGATGAGGAATGCATGAGCGGTGAATTCTTACCTTTGATGATCGTTCCATCACTCAACTCAATGGCCGCGCCACAAAAAATGCCATTGTGCCCTTTGCCTGATTCCATGGCTTCCCTGGCAGCTTCTCGCGCAGGAATCACGACCCTTCTATCTTCAACTTTCGCCTCCACCTTTTTCATGATCATTTCCGCCCTGGACAATGTATCCTTATCGATAAGGCCCATGACATATTCGCATGCACACCGGAAGTAGCGCCGTATGATCTCCTGGTGGGAGGCTTCCCGGATAACGCTGTCTGATACAATCCCGGAACTGGCACGGTTCACTCCCATATCCGTGGGTGATTTATAGACCGATTCTTTCCCGGTTATCTTTTCAATAATCCGTTGCAACAGGGGGAACGCTTCAATATCACGATTGTAGTTTACCACGCTGATATTATAGGCTGCGAGGTGATGGTGGTCGATCTCTACCACATCCTTCAAATCCACGGTCGCTGCTTCATAGGCAATGTTAACCGTATGATTCAGTGGAAGATCCCATATGGGAAAGGTCTCAAATTTCGCATATCCGGCCTTTATGCCCTGTTTATAATCATGGTATAAGTTGCTTAGGCAAGTGGCGAGTTTCCCACTTCCCGGTCCGGGTCCGGTAACCACAACAATCGGCTTGTCTGTCCGGATCTCCTCATTGGCACCATATCCTTCATCACTGACAATGGTATCTACATCGGTTGGGTATCCTTTCGTAAAATGATGAGTGTATACGGTCATCCCATTTCTCTCCAACTTGTTTTTGAACGACCTGGCAGCAGGTTGATCCCGGTAGCGGGTAATCACAATGGCTTTGACCTCTATTCCCCATTTTCTGAAATCATCAATGGTCTTTAAAGCATCAACATCATAGGTAATGCCAAAATCAGCACGCATTTTCTTCCGCTCAATAGCACCGGCATGAATGCATAATATCACATCAGTCTTATCTTTCAGTTTCTGCAGAAGCCGCATCTTTACATTGGGATCAAAGCCGGGCAGTACCCTGGCAGCATGGTAATCATACAGAATCTTGCCGCCAAACTCAAGATACAACCGGCCATTGAACTGATCGACCCGTTCCAGAATAGCTGCCGTCTGTTCCTTCAGGTATTTTTCATTATCGAAGCCGATTTTGTTAAGCGTTGTATTCATATAATTCAGGCTGATATCAGATTCAGAATTATTGACAAAGTAAGGGTTTTTCAAGTGAATTGAAAATTTCATGAGTTAATACAACATTCTCTCTTCAAAATACCCAAGTTAGAGACTGATCTAAAGTCGCTGGTGTAAAACATGCCATTATCTTCTGCCGATCATTGCAAACTTCCTTCCGATAATGTACATTTATGCTCTCAAATCCAATTGATCTTGCTAACATAAGAGCTAACCTCAATACAAACCAAACAATCCAAAACCATGAAAAAAATAGCATTTGTTATTCTGGCCCTGTTGATTATCCTTACGGCCTGTAAACCAAAACCAGAATCAGATATGAATCCATTTTTTATGAAGTGGGATACTCCTTTCCAGGTTCCTCCGTTTGAGGAGATCAAACCCGAGCACTACCTGCCTGCATTCAAGAAAGGTATGGAGGAGCAACTGGCTGAAATGGAAGCGATCCTCAGTAACGAGGAAGAACCCGATTTCGAAAATACCATTGCAGCTGCGGACAGGAGTGGGAAGCTTCTCGATAAGGTAGCCGGAGCATTTTACCCGGTTAACAGCGCAAACACAACACCTGAACTGCAGGCAGTAAACCGTGCAGTAGCTCCCCTGTTGACGGAACATCAGGACAAAATAACACTTGATCCCAGGGTATTTGATCGCGTCAAGGCAGTATGGGAAAACCGGGAAACAATGAACCTGACCAAACCGCAGATGACCTTATTGGAAAGAACCTATAAAAACTTCATTAGAAATGGTGCCGATCTTCCGGAAGATAAGAAAGAAGAACTTAAAGAGATTAATCAACGCCTCTCTTCACTCAGTGTACAATTCGGCGATAACCTGCTTGCTGAAACAAACGATTTCAAACTGTACCTGTCGGATGAAGCGGATCTTGCCGGTTTGCCCGAAGGGGTAATCCAATCCGCTGCAGAAGCTGCTGCAAACTTTGATACCACCGGCTGGGTGTTTACTCTGCAGAAACCAAGCTGGATACCCTTCCTGCAATACTCCGAAAAGAGAGGTCTCAGGGAAGAGATTTACCGTGCCTACTTCATGCGCGGAAACAACAACAATGAATACGATAACAAAGAGATATTTAAGGGAATCATTAATCTGCGCGTCAAGAGAGCCCAACTGCTGGGATATGACAGTCATGCCCATTTTGTCCTGGAACAAAACATGGCGAAAAATCCCGAAACGGTTTTCAATTTCCTGGAACAGGTCTGGGAAGCTGCCCTCCCGGTAGCCAAACAGGAAGCCGCTGCACAACAGGCGATCATTGATGAAGAAGGCGGTGATTTTAAACTGGCAAGCTGGGATTGGTGGTATTATACCGAAAAAATAAGAAAAGAAAAATATGACCTCGACGATGAGATGGTTCGACCCTATTTAGCCCTGCCAAATGTCCAAAAGGGCATGTTCGACCTGGCAACCAAACTCTATGGAATAACCTTCAAGGAACTGACCGATATTCCCAAATACCATCCCGAAATCCAATGTTTTGAAGTGTTCGATAACGACGGCTCTCACCTTGGTATACTTTATACCGACTGGCATCCCAGAGAAGGGAAACGGGTGGGTGCCTGGACTACCAGTTTTCGAAGCGGCCGGTATGAGGACGGTAAAAAAATTACACCTGTGGTTTGCATTGTCGGTAACTTTTCCAGGCCATCAGGAGATGCCCCGGCTCTGCTAAACTTCGAAGAAGTCAGTACCATGTTCCATGAATTCGGACATGCACTACATGGCCTGTTCACCGATGTTCCCTACGAAGGACTGAGGGGAGTACCCCGTGATTTCGTTGAGCTGCCAAGCCAGATAATGGAACACTGGGTTCTTGAGCCTGAAGTACTGAATATGTATGCACTGCAGTATCAAACCGGAGAAGTAATTCCTGCAGAAATTGTTGAAAAGCTGAAAGCTGCTGCCAACTTTAACCAGGGTTTTATTACCGTTGAATACATCGCTGCGTCATTGCTCGATATGGAATACCACAGCCTGACAGAACCCTCTGTGGAAAATGTGCTTGCATTTGAAAAAGAAGCCATGGATAAATACGGACTGATTGATGAGATCATTCCGCGGTACCGTACCACCTATTTCAGCCATGTGATCGGCGGTTATTCAGCCGGATACTATTCCTATAGCTGGTCGGAACAGCTTGATTCCGATGCATTCGAAGCATTCAAAGAGAGTGGCGATATTTTCAATAAAGAGATCGCCGCCAGGTTCCGCGAACACGTGCTGTCAAAAGGACGATCAGATGACCCCGCTGTTCTCTATAGAAATTTCAGGGGCAAAGACCCAAGCATTGAAGCACTGCTCAGAAACCGTGGATTTATTGAATAGATAGATAGTACCGATCGGAGGGAAATGAAAAATCTGCATAATAACCCATTTCCCTCCCCTTTTTATGTTAAATGATATACAGACATAGCATTTATGATCTTTAGTAAAACAACGCTTTATACCCTGAAAATCCTTCACCTCATGGCATCGGAAAAAAAAGAGGTCTATTCCGGTTCCTACCTGCATGATCGGCTTGGTATTCCATTACAATACCTGAGGCAATTGCTCACCACCCTTTCAAAAAACGGATACATACAAAGCCACAGAGGCAGAAACGGAGGATTCGAGTTCAAAAAAGATCCGAAAGAAATTTTTATTGCAGATGTTATTGATTCTGTCGAAGGGCTGGAAGCATTCAACACCTGTTTTCTCAATTTCGAAGAGTGTCCCTTTGATAATCCCTGTGTCCTGCACAATGTATGGCATGAATCCAGAGAAAAAATCATCGGTATCCTGAAAACCACTTCCATCGCACATTTCACCAATAGCTGATTAATTTTTGTTTTTTTATAATAATATACTACCTTTATATGGCATTTTATTTTTACCTTGGCAGTAATCATTCTATTTCAGATTATATGAGGTTAGATAAAGACAAAAAAAAATAAAAAATCATTGACTAAAAGAAAGACTATGGTTGGTACATTATCAAAGGACATCCTGGATTCATTATTCGAAACAATCCCATTTGAATTTTCAGTAATTGATGCTAATGATAAAGTGTTAGCATGGAATAAGCATGATACCAGAATTTTCAAAAGACCAAAAGGTGTGATAGGCAGAGATGTTAGAAATTGTCATCCTAAAAAAAGCGTTCATTTAGTTGAAAAGATACTTGATGAGATGAAAAGTGGAAAAAGAGACCTTGCCAGATTCTGGATTGATTTAGACTTGGATTCGGATAATAATAATAAAAAAAGTAAGATACTAATAGAATATTACGCATTGAGGGATGAGGCAGGAAATTATCTGGGTTGTTTAGAACTTTCCCGTGATATCACGGAAATTCAGAGATTAAGTGGAGAAAAAAGATTATTGGATGAATTAAATTACAACCGTTAACATTGTACAAAAAATAGCTTACATGGCTGTTTGATTTCCAGATATGCAAATTTCAAATTAATAAAATTAATAGAAGGGCTTGCGGGCTGATCCACCGGCAACTGATTTTATACATCTCCACCAAGTTCCATCTGTAGACAAATAAATGAAAAAACATGGTTGATTCAACAATAGTCCTGAACGGACAGACAATTGTCTATACGCTCTACTGCGTGGTCATCATCCTTCTTGTTGCCTGGTTTGGTTACAAGGCAACAAGACCGGCAAAAACCGGTATAGTAAAAACCTGGTTCTTTTATTCCTTTGTAGGTATGTTAACGGTTCTCGGAGTATCGCTCCACATTGTGACCTCTCATACCATTCCCTGGGTCCCTGTGGATCTGCACCGGTCAGAATATGTTCCCGACAAAACATTCCAGATCACCGTCGAGAAGCATGCATTCACGCTACCTTCTGAAGAACTGGTCATCGATTGCAATGATCTGGTTCTTTTTGATGTGACCTCCAATGATCTTACCTATGGATTTGGGGTGTTCCGGCAGGACAATTCGATGGTTTTCCAGATGCAGGTAGTTCCCGGACATAAAAATGATGTTCTCTGGAGGTTTGACAAACCGGGTGTATATACCATTCGATCCACGGAGTATT
>CAZXGG010000001.1:0-178885 GCA_964640125.1 uncultured Rikenellaceae bacterium | reverse complement strand
GTGTATTGTGTTGGGGAGATACAATCTGTATGGCATTTTCCATGATTAGTGGTGACCCGGAAGAAAAACAACTATGGATTGGAGACTACAAGGAGGAGAAAAGCAAAATATATAACCTGTATAACCGGGTAACAAAACAAATTTCGGATGAAGTGAAGATCGAATTAACGCCTGATGAAAAACTATTGCTGGCGAAAACAAGGACAGTTGATCCTGAAGCCCTGGTTGCTTACATGACGGGGCAGTTTCACTGGGAACGGCTTGGTGACGAAGACCTTGATAGCGCGCTGCACTATTTCCAGATTGCTATTGAAAAGGATCCGGATTGGGCAGAACCTTACGCCGGTATGGCTATGACCTGGAATGCGATTGGAGGCTTTAGTGTTGGACCACTGACCGAAGCATATAAGAAAACATCCGAATATCTGAACAAAGCCCTTGATTTAGATCCGAATTCAGCCAATTCACATTATATAAAAGCAGTCCTGTCAGTTTGGCCTGGATGGGACTGGGAGACTGGCGAAAAGGAATTCTTAAAGTCCCTGGAGCTGAATCCGAATGATGCACTAGCCAGAGTATACTATGCCCATTTGTTGATGATACTGCGAAGGACGGATGAAGCAATCTACCAGGCCAACCTTGCACTGGCACTCGATCCTCTGAGACCGTTGGTGCTGGGATTATATGGTGTAGTAATGAATTTTGCCGGTGACCACCAGGCTGCAATGACTCAGGCTAAAAAAGCACTATCCATTGATCCGGATAACAACTTTGTTAATGGACCTCTGGCAGAGGCCTATTTAGCAACAGGCGACACGTTGAAATGGCATAAAACAATGAAAAGAAGTTGGTTTTGGGCCGATGACGAATACCTTGCATATCTCGATACAGTTTTTCAGGAAGGTGGCTATATTGCTGTTATTGAGGATAGAATAAGAGTTAATGAGGAGAGATACAGCCAGGGTGGTAGTATACCACTTAGAGGGCAGGCGGAACGGTATTTAGCTGTGAAAAATTATGACAAAGCAATGGATTATTATGAAAAAGCTTACGCAGAAAAACACTGGACATTGGCATATATCTCATTAGATGTTATTGCGTACCCTGAATTGAAAGACAATCCCCGCTATATTGAACTCCTGAAGAAAATGAACCTACCGCTGGAGTAATGGTTATACGTTCATACGTTCTGCCATAGGCCCGCCTGCCGGTCGGGCAGGCATCCCTACGGGATAAATTAATAAGTTAATGGAAATCATACTGTAAAACAAACCTTCCCGCCTATTGAACATCTTTCTTGGGACCGGTTCTTTAATCCCGGTATAGAATTACTTAAAAAGATGGATCTTCTTTGCAGTAATTAACTCAAGTTGCTAGTTATTGCAAAAAGTTATATGATTTGCTTAAATTATAGAATTTCCCATTGGAGAGTGACTCTCCGAGTCGCTCCTCCCGCCATCAGCGGGAGTTTACAGAGCGCTCTGGAGAGCGCAAACGACTTGGAAAGTCGTTCTCCAAAGGTGTTTTCTATACATACAATATGTCTGGCACTTCATCTGTAACTAGCAACTTGAGTTAATTAGCTAAAAAATATTAAGTCCCGGAGGGATTTATAGAATATAGCCAGCCAGTTTACTGGCTGGTAATAATGAAGAACATAATTACAGCCCATAGGGCTTGAAAGAATTGTAGATCATGTTTTATAATCGATAAATTCTTTCAGTCCCTTACGAGACGAATTGATATACACTTCCTTAATCACAGCCACTGAAGTGGCTGCCTATTACCTGCCAGTCCCTGACGGGACGATTTAAGATGATATTTGTCTTAAATTTAGTGCATATCAGACAAAAGCAAACAGAATTTACCTGCCTGCAGACATACACAAAAAATCAACGACCTGCGCTATTCTTTTGTCATCCTAGACTCAGTTCAGGATCTCCTTATCATAGCTAATTTCATCAATCAGATTCTGAAATGAATTCTGAATGACCATTAGTAAGAATTTTTTTTAAATCGTTCCCGTTCAAAACCGTGCACCCCTGTTTCATTACCGGACAAAAACCGAGAAGTCTAAATACGCCTGATTTATTCTATTCCTCTGATTAACAAAATGATAAAAAGTATGGTACAATCGTTGATGATTTTTTCGATTCAATAAAACCAAATACCGAAATCGATGCTTAAAAATTACCTGATCAGCGCCTATAGAAATATAGCACGCAACAAATTTTATTCAGCCATCAACATTGCCGGTCTGGCAATCGGTATGATATGTGCCATCCTGATCTTTCTCTATGTTCAGAAAGAACTGACATTCGACAAACACCATGTGAATTATGAACGGATCTATCGCCTGGAATCCGATTTCACCATCTCGGGAAAGAACACCCTGGCCGGGCTGTCTCCCACGCCCATGGCACCGACCCTTATGGATGAATACCCGGAAATAGAGAAGTATGCGCGCTTCGCCGGATTTGGGCTGGAGGATATCCTGTTCAGCTACGGGGATAAAAAGTTTTACGAAGACAACATCTATTTCACCGATTCAACGGTCTTCGACGTGTTCACCCATCGGTTTCTTTTCGGTTCTCCGGACCATGCCCTGGACGAGCCCAATACCATCGTGATCACTGAAAGCTTTTCAAAACGTTATTTCGGAGATGCAAATCCAATTGGCGAAGTGCTTACCTCAAGCAATTTCGGAGATTTCCGGGTTACGGGGGTGATCGAAAATGTACCATCCAATTCCCACCTGACCTTTGACTGCCTCCTGTCCATGGCGACCGTTGTAGAGCTTGCAGGTACGGAACGATTTAATGACCGGAGTGCCGGAGCCTTCTGGAATGTTTCAGTGTATGCCTATGTTTTGCTGCACGAGAACACAACCATGGAAAGTATCCATGAAAAATTTTCCGATTTCTACGAAAAATACATGGCATCTCTCGGGAATCAAATCAATGCCAGTTATAACCTGATGTCAACCCGTCTGGACAAGGTTCATTTCGGATCCACCTTTGAATTTGATTTGCCTGTCGGTAACTTTAATTACATTATCATCTTTTCACTGGTTGGCATTTTCATGCTGATCATTGCCTGTGTCAATTACATGAACATGGCCACTGCCCGTTCCACAAACCGCGCAAAGGAAGTGGGATTACGCAAGGTTATCGGTGCACAACGGGTATTCCTGATCCGACAGTTCCTGAGCGAATCGGTAGTTTTATCCGTTATGGCACTAATCCTCTCACTGATCTTTACCATCCTTATCCTTCCCTATTTTAATTCACTGGCAGGGAAAGATATTATGGTATCCGACCTTTTCAAACCATTCACCATTTTTTCAGTGTTGCTGATTGCCCTGTTTGTGGGTATCGTTTCGGGTAGCTATCCCTCCTTTTACCTCTCCTCCTTTTTACCGGTAAAGGTGCTGAAAGGAACCCTGCCCGGGGAGGGAAAAGGATTGTTGCGCAAAATTCTTGTCGTTTTCCAGTTCATCTTATCCGTGGCGTTGATCATTGGTACCATTGTCGTTTCCAGCCAGCAACATTACATAGAAAACAAGGACCTCGGTATGAACAAGGAGAACCTCATCCTGATTCCCAACCGCGATACAACCTTCATCAACAATCAGTTGAAGACTTTCAAAGAGGAGTTGTTAAAAAACCCGCACATACAAGGGGTTTCTTCTGCGATTTTAATTCCCCCGAGAATGGCAACCAAGGTGGTCTTTCAGGTTGAACAAGGGGAAGGTATGGTTGAGCTGGCTCTCAATTTTTCCATTGTCGACCATGACTTCCTGGACGTGATGGGGATCGAGTTACTGGAAGGACGTAATTTTGAAGAGGCGAGAACAACCGATCTGACCCAGGCATTCGTCATCAACGAGACCGCTGCAAAAGCCCTTGGCTGGGGTAATGAAGCCCTGGGAAAACGGGTACGGTTCGGCATAAATCCGGCCGACGGAACAGCCCGCAACGACGGGGTGGTTATCGGTTTGGTTAAGGATTTCCATTTCTCCTCCATTCACAATACCATCGAGCCGTTTATCTTTATGGTGAGCGAAAATCCTAATCTGAATTTCTATGTGCGTATCGCTGAAGACAACACAGCAGAAACAATAGAATACATCAAGGAAAAACGCATTGAACTGGGAAATACTCTACCGTTCAATTACTTCTTCTTTACCGAGAAGCTCGATGAGATGTATGCTTCCGAAAAGAAACTGAGCAACCTGTTTACCATCTTTGCCCTGCTCACCATTTTCATTTCCTGCCTTGGTCTCCTCGGATTAACATCCTTTATTACCCAGCAGCGTACAAGGGAAATCGGAATTCGGAAAGTTATGGGAGCATCGAGTATGAAGATAACCTGGATGCTGAATAAAGACTTTTTGATTTTAGTCGCAATTGCCAATGTGATTGCCTGGCCGGTCTCTTACCTGGCAATGGTCCGGTGGTTACAGGATTTTGCTTACCGGATCGATTTTTCCATATCGCCTTTTGTCTGGTTTACCGTAGTACCATTCCTTCTGGCTACGCTGGTCTCTGTGATCATCGCCATGATCACCGTAAGTCTTCTTTCTGTTCGTGCAGCAAATGCCAACCCGGTTGATGCTATCAGGTACGAATAGTTCAGGATGTCTGAAAAGAGGCTGACAGGTATCCCACTGCAAAGCGGGATCTTTTAAATGTTATACGTTATACGTTGATAAGTGATAAGTTAAGTTACAAATAGGCTACAACTGAAAACAGAGAACTGACAATCCCGAATTTCTTAGAAGCTGATGCTTCTTTAGAAATTCTTTTATAGGAATACCTGTGGCAGAGGATCCTCGAAAAACTATTCCCAAAGGGATGGTTTTTCGGGACTGGAAGCCAAATTTCCCATTTAACCTAAATATTTCCTATTTTTAATCCATTCAATCCCATCGAACGAATGGAGGAATCCTACGATTATATTGTTATCGGTTCTGGTTTTGGAGGCAGTGTTTCTGCACTGCGTATTGCAGAAAAGGGTTATTCTGTCCTGGTCATTGAGCTGGGGAAACGGTATGAAACCAAGGATTTCCCGAAAACCAACTGGAACCTTCGAAAGTATTTATGGGTTCCGGGATTGCGCCTGTTTGGAATTCAGAAACTCTCTTTTTACAGGGAAGCAAGCATCCTTACCGGCATTGGAGTGGGCGGTGGCAGCCTGGTCTATGCAAATACGCTGGTGATCCCCCCGGATGAATTTTTCAACAATCCGTCATGGAATGCTTTCAACGACTGGAAAACGGTCCTTGAACCGTTTTACCATAAAGCCGGGATCATGCTCGGCAGAACGCATTACGATAAACTCAATGCTGAAGATCAGCTCCTGTTAGAGGTGGCAAAAGATTTCGCGTGCGAAGAGACCTTTGACCGGGTTGATGTTGGGGTCTATTTTGGGGACACCGAACAGGAGAAAGATCCCTATTTCCATGGACTCGGGCCGAAGCGGAAGGGGTGCACTGAGTGTGCCGGTTGTATGGTGGGATGCCGGGAGAATGCCAAGAACAGCCTGGATAAAAATTACCTCTATTTTGCAGAAAAACTGGGAGTCACAATCTTGCCGGAAACACGGGTAGAGAAAATTTTTTTCCGAAACAACCAGTATGATCTCCACACACGTTCCGTTACGAAACCATTCAGGAAAAACCAAAGTGTATTCACATCCAGGGGTGTTATCGTTTCCGGCGGATCACTGGGCACACTGAACTTACTCCTGAAGCAAAAGTATAAATACAAAACCCTTCCCCTGTTATCGGAACGGTTGGGAGATGAGCTAAGGACCAATTCACAAACGTTTTGCGCTGTTTCAGGCGCCCGGGAAAAACTGAACAATGGCATTGCCATCTCTTCCATCATTAATCCGGACCGGGATACACACATTGAAATTGTCAAGTATCCCGATGGTTCCAACGCCATGAAATGGTTTTTTGCCCTCTCTGTTCCCGGAGCCAGAAACACACTGATCCGCGGAGTGATGCTGCTGTATAAAACCCTTACCCATCCGATACAGTTCTTAAAAACCGTTTTCAATTTCAACTGGTCGACCAACCTTGTCATTTTTCTTGTGATGCAAACCATCGACAACTGCATGAAGGTAGAGTGGAAGAGGGGCCTGTTCAATAAAAGAATGGCAATCCGGAATACGGGTGAGAAGAAGGTCCCTGCCTACATCGATATTGGCCAGCAGGTCATGGAGAAATATGCTGAAAAAGCGGGAGGTATTGCTCAGAACATAACACTCGAAGTTTTCCTGAACCGGCCGACAACTGCTCATATTCTCGGTGGTTGCCCGATGGGTCGGGATAACCAATCGGGTGTCGTGAATGAACGGTTTGAGGTGCATGGATATCCCAACATGCTTATTGTTGACGGATCAGTCATCCAGGGTAATCTGGGAGTGAATCCCAGCTATACCATCACGGCACTGGCTGAATACGCAATGGCCCGGATTCCTGAAAAACCGGGCAATTCCATTCGCCCGATTGAAGAAGAGGTAAACCTTACAAAAAACAGGAACCGATGAAAAAAGAGATCATCCGGATCAATAAAATCCAGGAAGAGTTTTTTAACACCCACAAGACCAAAGCGGTGGGCTTCAGGCTGGATAACCTGAAGAAGATGAAACAGCTTATCCTTTCTCATCAAAACCGATTGTATGATGCCTTGTGGGCAGACCTGCACAAACCGGCATTTGAGGCATATGCCGGAGAGGTTGGTTTTGTGCTCCAGGAACTAAACCTGCACATCCGTAAAGTAAAAAAGTGGTCAAAACCCAAACGGGTCAGAACGCCCCTGCTTCATTTCTATTCAACCAGTTTTATTTACCCGGAACCGTATGGGAGGGTATTGATTTTTTCTCCCTGGAATTTCCCTTTCCAGCTGGCATTTACTCCCCTGATCGGAGCACTCTCTGCCGGCAATTGTGTAGTACTTAAACCCTCCCAGCATACTCCGCATACTGCTTCAGTGATGGAAGAGATAATCCACCACTTCGATCCTCAATACATTGCATTTTTTAAAAGCGGGCATGAAATGAATCAGGCTCTTCTGGAGGAAAAATACGATTATATCTTTTTTACCGGCAGCTCCCGGGTAGGAAGGATCATCCTGGAAAAGGCTGCCGGAAAACTGACTCCCGTTTCACTGGAACTGGGTGGAAAAAATCCCTGTATCGTACACAACGATGCGCCGATTGCGTTATCTGCCAAACGAATTGCATGGGGTAAATTTTTTAATGCCGGACAATCCTGTATTGCTCCCGATTACCTGCTCATCCACCAGGAGATTAAAGATGCATTTCTCGAAAAGCTGATCCATTTTATCCGGGATTTCTACGGCGAAAATCCCCAGCTTAGCCCTGATTATCCCAGGGTGGTGAACCGGGCGAACACCGAACGGTTACAAAACCTCATATCAGCGGGAAGGATTGTAACGGGCGGGACAACAAACCCGGATGAAAAATACATCGCTCCAACTGTGATTGATGACCTTCATCCCGATGATCCCATCATGGAGAGTGAGGTGTTCGGTCCCGTGCTACCGGTACTGACATACAACCTCATTGAAGAGGCAATTGAAATCATAAAACGGCACCCAAATCCCCTGGCGTTTTACCTCTTCACCAAGAACCGGGCACTGCAAAAACGGTTACTGAACGAGGTCTCTTTTGGGACCGCTACCCTGAATGATGCGGTGATTCATTTCATCAATTCCAACCTGCCTTTTGGCGGAGTCGGAGAAAGTGGAATGGGCAAATATCACGGGAAAAAGAGCTTCGAGACATTCACCAACTACAAATCGATACTGAAAAAAACCAACCTTTTTGATTTCCCAATCCGGTATCCTCCCTATACCAACCGAAATGCAAACCTGCTGAAGCAATTGCTCCGGTAAAAACAGGAAACACCATTTCTTAACAAACCCGATAGCATGTTTGTATTTCAGTGTGGTTCAATGTATTTTTGTGCAAATTCGTGATCGTTGGAGAAGGGACTGGTCATAAAATCAACGGGAAGCTGGCACACCGTAAAGAAAGAAGATGGAACGCTGCTGGAATGTAAGATAAAAGGGACATTCCGGTTGCAGGGTGCCCGTATGACAAATCCTGTTGCTGTTGGTGACCACGTAAGGATTGATCCTGAACCAGCAGGAAAGCAGGGTGTGATCATAGAGATCCTGCCCCGCAAAAATTATATCATACGAAAGGCTTCAAACCTTTCCCGGCAATATCAAATCATTGCTGCAAATATTGATCAGGCGCTCCTGGTCATTACGCTGGCATCTCCCGAAACGCCCTTCGAATTCATTGACCGCTTTCTTGCCTCCGCCGAAGCATACCGGATACCGGTCAACCTGATCATTAATAAAATGGACCTCTATAATGAAGATCTGCTAAAGCAGGTTGATCAATTGAAACAAATGTATGAGCAGATCGGTTATCCCTGTCTTGAAACATCCGTCGTGAAGGGACAAAATATCGAAGCATTCCGCACCCTGTTGAAGGATAACGTCAATGTCATTTCAGGTAAATCGGGTGTTGGTAAATCATCGCTCATCAATGCGATCGACCCTGAATTGCAAATCAAAACGGAAGGCATTTCCAGTTATCACAAAACAGGAAAACATACCACCACGTACACAGAGATGCATCCGCTGGTATTTGGGGGTTATGTTATCGACACCCCGGGAATAAAGGGGTTCGGGGTGTTTGACATGGAGCGGGAAGAGATCTATCACTTCTTCCCCGAAATATTCCGCTTTTCCAAAGGGTGTAAATATTACAACTGCCTGCACACAAATGAACCCAATTGTGCTGTTATAGAAGCCTTGAAATCTGGTAAAATAAGCCCCTCCCGGTATAAAAGTTACCGCAGTCTGCTGGAAAATCAGGATAAAAAGTACAGGCGATAACGAGAAAAATAAAAAAAATATCAAGTTTCCCATCGTTAGTTGTCCGGTAATTTATATTTTTAAAAACCCAAGTGTGTACGTTTTCCAATGAAAAAAATATATTTCTCCGTAGCTGCGCTGATTGTTCTTACCCTGGCGGTCAATATCTACTATTACTTTGATATCTATGATCAGCAAATTGACTTTCAGAAAGGCTTTCTGCTGAAACAAACTCAAATCTGTGGCTATGAAATCGAGCAGACAGAGCGGGAATTCCAAAGCGATGCCAACAAGATTCTCTTCTCCAACAATCTGGTAAGAATATTTGACAACAATGAGTCCCAGACCAAAATGATCAATCAGTTTGAGATTTTCTATTCCAAGTACGAACAACTTGTTAACCAGATCCAGATTTATGACAACCGCAAGAACGTTTTCAGTATTGTTAAAGACAAGAACAATCAATTCATCTACGACAGTTATCAATCACATAATCAAAGGGAACTGCAACCCCGGGAAAAAATAGAAACCGTTGATAATAACACCTTATACTACCTGCCGGTTTTCAAGGATAACAGGGTTATCGGAAACATCGTAGTTAGTATCGATTACATCAATTACATCAATTGGGTGTTTGAAAAATCGCATCTCGGATCCACCCAGTGGCAATGGTTGATTGAACTCGGTGAAGAAGCCACGATCCTGTCGAATAATCTCACAAAAGATGCCTTGAATGTCACGCATCTTTATAAAATCACGAACGATCTGTTCGAAGGATTTCAGGGAGCGATCAAGCATGCGATTATCCTGGATGGAGAGGAGCAGGAAATCATTTCTGCATTCTATCCCACCACGATCCTGGGTATGGAATTTGGTATTGTCTTTTCGCTTAAAACCGATTTTATTGCAAAAGCCGTGGCAAAAAATGCCATCATCATTGTGATCGTAACCCTGCTGTTTATCTCACTGATCATTTTAATTCTACTATTCTTTATCTTCAAAAAAAGAGACGAACAGCAAATACTGAAAGAATCCGAACTGGTGTTAAAACAGATCCTTGAATCATTACCCATTGGTGTCCTGGTAGTGGATAAGGATAATAAGATACAGAGAGCCAACAAAACGGCTCTTGAAATGCTTTCTCTTGAAGGAGAGAAAGAGCTGGTTGGTAAAGATATTTCAGACCGGTTCCTTATCGGGGAAAATTTATTACATCTGGATAAATTTGGATTTCCTTTTGATGCAAATCAATTCATTACCTATGAGAAGAATGGAGATGAAATCGTCATTTACAAACGGGATATTCCCCTTGTTCTGCAGGGTGAGGAGGTTCTTCTCGAAGCGTTTATCGATGTCACTCCGTTAGAAAAAGCCAGAAAACAGGAAGCACTTGCAAATGAAGCCAAATCGGATTTCCTGGCGAAAATGAGCCATGAGATCCGTACTCCGCTCAATGGCATTATTGGAATGGCGGATGCGTTTTCGCAACAAAAACCAAATAAAGAACAGCAGGAATTTATACGCATTATCCGAAAATCCGCAGATCTTCTGCTTTCCATCATTAATGACATCCTCGACTTCTCAAAGATCGAAGCAGGAAAAATGATGCTGGAAGAGATCCCGTTCCGGCTTGGACATGAAATTTCCTTTGCCCTTCAACTATTTACGGCAAAAGCAGAGGATAAAGGACTCGAGTTAACCATGGATATTGAACCGGATGTCCCGGACAATATCATCGGTGATCCATTCCGGTTGCGCCAGGTTCTGTCGAACCTGCTCGATAATGCTTTAAAATTTACAAAAGAAGGAAAAGTGAACCTGCGGGCTACACGCGTTGAAGAGTATAGCGGTAACATTACATTGCAATTTGATATTGAAGATACAGGCATCGGTATCCCAAAAGAGCATCTTGGTACTATGTTCGATTCCTTTACTAAAGCTGACGGATCCACAACCAGAAAACATGGCGGGACCGGTCTGGGAATAGCCATTTCCAAACAGCTCGTGAATTTAATGGCGGGTAAAATATGGGCTGAATCACCATCACGAATCTCCACAAATCCTGAATCCCCCGGAGCCCGTTTCAGTTTTACCATTGAAGTATTTTCAAATGAAAAAATAAAGAAAGAGATTGGTGTGGATGAGATAACGAAATATCACCAGATTAAAACGCTGATCATTAATGAAAAAACCGATAAAGAAGACATCCTCCTGGAAACACTGCAGAACTTCGGAATATCCACCTACGTTACCAACTACCAGGACAGAACCATTGATGTCATCAAATCCAATGCAACCAATAAATCGGAAAGCTACAAAATGATCATCATCAATGATACCGAAACCTTTAATGGCTTTCAGGTTGCGCAAACGTTGCACCAAAATAAACTCACGAATGAATTTTTACTGATCATTCTGAGCTCAAATGACAAAAAAGGAAATTTTGCACGAAGCAAAAAATTAGGCGTGGATTATTACCTGATCCAGCCCTTCCAGTCATCTGAAATATTTGACATCATACAGGATAATTTCACACACATAAAAATTGAAGAGGAAGAAACTCCAAGTCTGGTTACCATTCGGGAAGGACTGCAAATTCTCGTTGCGGAGGATAACCTCATCAACCAGAAGGTGGCGAAAAGCATTTTCAAAAACCTTGGCTTTGAAATTTCCATCGCAGTAAACGGCAACGATGTGGTGGAAATGGTGAAAAAACAATCCTTTGATATCGTTTTCATGGATATCATGATGCCGGAAAAAGATGGATTTGATGCAACCAAAAGTGTTCGGGAAATGGGGTTTGATATGCCAATCGTTGCTGTTACAGCGGATACAAATATTGAATCGAGAGAAAAAGTGATTACAGCCGGTATGGATGATTACATTCCTAAACCCATTCGCGTCGACGAAATCAAAAGAGTGCTGATCAAGTGGTTTTCCGAACCGGCAAACTAAACTTGGGTAATTTCCTCGAAGGACAATGACTGCCCATGATTCCCGGTATTGATTGTTTGTAGCATTGATTATTCCCGTTTGATTGGAGGCTTCGTCCTCCTGCGACCATCCTACTTGTATGACGCATAGACTATCCGTCGGTGATTTTCTCTACAGGATGAACCAATTGCCTGTCGTAGACGTACGAGCCCCTTCCGAACATGCAAAAGGACATATTCCGGGAGCGTTCAACATCCCCCTGTTCAATAATGAGGAGAGAGCGGCTATTGGCATAGAATACAAAAAGAGAAACCGTGATAGTGCTATTTTATTGGGATTGAAATATGTCCGACCCAGGATGGTTGCAATGGTTGAACAAGCCCTTGAGATTGCACAGGGATCTTCGCTGCTTCTGCATTGCTGGCGGGGTGGCATGCGCAGCGAAAATATGGCGTTGCTCTTTCGTGCTTCCGGCATTCAATGCAAAATCCTTGAAGGGGGTTACCGCTCTTACCGACGGCATCTCAGGCAGTCGTTCGCAAAATCCATGAAACTGATTATCCTTGGAGGTTTTACAGGATCCGGAAAAACGGAAATCCTGAACCGTCTTCACTCCCTTGGCCAACAAACCATTGATCTGGAAAGTATTGCACATCACAAAGGCTCTGCCTTCGGGGGCATTGGCCAGGAAACCCAACCCACCGGTGAGCAATTTGAGAACAACCTCTTTTCCCAATGGCATACCATGGATCCCGCGTTTCCAGTCTGGCTGGAAGATGAAAGCAAAGCCGTCGGATCCGTGTTTATTCCGGATGAACTGTTTTATCAGATGAAAAGAAGTCCCGTGATCAAAATTGACATGGATTTTGATTTGCGTGTAAAACGACTGGAAAGAGAATATGCCACCTTTCCACCCGACCAGTTAAAAGATGCTGTTGCACGAATCAGGAAACGGTTGGGCGAAGAAAATGCACGCATCGCGTTCGATGCCATCGACCGGTTACAATTTACCAAAGCCATTGAACTTAGTCTTTCCTACTACGATAAAACCTATGACTACGGATTGACCCGAAGGGATGCCCAAACGGTCCATACGATTCGTCTCCCCGGGGATAATCCCGACGAAAATGCCAACCGTATCCTGGCCTTTGCAGAGAGGCATCACCTGATCTGACTAAGACTCCTTCTCCTGTCAATTGCGTTCCCTCCTCAACACACAATGGGGTTTGGATTTTAATCAAATTCCTATACATTTGTAGCGCTTACCCATCCGTTCATTATGGCAGAAAAGGTTATCATCGAAACGTTCGGTTCAATAACAAAGGTTGAACAACTACATACACTTGAATCCAACATCCTGGATAATACCTTTGTCCTGGAAGCTTCCAAACCCTTTCCCGGATATCACGGAGAAAATCTTCCTTCCGAACCGATCCCACACTTCATCTTTCTGGTAACCAAGAAAGAATATATTGAAGAGAACATTCTGCGTATCTCACAAAAAATCAGGCAATATTTCAAACAGAGCTTTGCTGCCCGACAGGGAGTGCTCCACATCTTTAATTCAAAATTGAGTTGTATCCGGATAAAAGATCTGCCAAGCTTCCAGTTTATTCCGGAACTCCAGAGCTGCTACCAGTCGGAAGGCATAGAATTCATGCGCAAAAGGAACTACAATAAACAAGGGCTTATTAAAATTAACAAGTACTTTGAATTGAAAGAAATTGAGGAGGGCATCTTTAAAGACCTGGTTGACCTCCAGATGTATTATCTTGAGATCCCCGCACAGCTGAACTGGAAACTGTTTGAACAGATCACCTTTTCGATCAAGAACAACATCGATAACCGGAATTTCGATGCCGCCCTGGGTGTGTTGTACCGGAATGATCTAACCGATGTGGTCAGGATATACGAGAAAGAGTGCAGTCTCGACAAACTCAAACTGATCCGTGAAAAATACCTGGATGAAATTCGCCGGTATCATCGTTGATGTTATTGCTGTTTCACTTCGTTAGCATTCACCACTTTATACAGTTTATCCGATCTTCTCACCACGCTATCGATCGGGATAGAACAATGCTCTCCTTTACTGGCTTTCTCAACACTGTTCAGATCAACCCGGATTTCCCGGACAGCGGTTTGAATGACCCCGGTGGTTGGTCCGGTAATGAGGATCTCATCCCCGAGATGAACCGAGCCGGTCTCAATCTTAAATTCTGCAACACCGATCTTTGAGAAATAATTCATCCCCTTCCCGATATAGATTTTTCGCTTTGTTGCACGGGATCCGTAACCCTGGCTCCACTCTCCCATTCGCTGACCCAGGTAATATCCGTCCCAGAATCCGCGGTTAAATACTTCGGCTAACCGTTTGTTCCATTCTTTGATTTTCACTTCACCATAGGTTCCGTCAATACAGGATTTAATCGCCTCATCATAGCAGGCAGCTACTGTTTTGACATATTCGGGTGGTCTTGCTCTCCCCTCTATTTTCAGCACCCTCACGCCGGTATCCAGTATTTTGTCTAAGAATCCAATGGTATTCAGGTCTTTCGGGGACAGGATGTATTCATTCTCTATCTCCAGCTGGTAACCCGATTCCTTTTCCGTTACGATGTATCCCTTCCGGCAGGTTTGCAAACACATTCCCCGGTTTGCCGAATGGTCACTCTCATGCAGACTTAAATAGCATTTTCCGGATATGGCCATACAGAGTGCTCCGTGTGCAAACAGTTCAATCCGGATCAATTCACCGCCGGGTCCCATGATTTTCTGGTCAACGATTTGATTGTAAATGGCATGAACCTGATCCAGGTTGAGTTCCCGCGCTAACACCACCACATCTGCATACCGTGCATAAAATTTTAATGCTTCTATATTGCTAATACTCAGTTGTGTGGAAATATGCACTTCAACTCCTGCTTCAAAAGCATAATTCATCACCGCCTGATCCGATGCAATGATTGCGGTTATTCCGGAATCTTTAACGGTATGGATTATATTCCGCATCCGGGCAAGGTCTTCATCATACATGATGGTATTGAGGGTAAGGTAGGATTTCAGGTTATTCTCCCGGCAGATGGATGCAATCCTGGAGAGATCCCGGATGGAAAAATTGCGTGAAGACTTCGCTCTCATGTTGAGTTTTTCCACCCCAAAATAGACGGAATCCGCTCCTCCCTGCACAGCTGCAATCAGGGATTCAAACGAGCCGGCAGGAGCCATTAATTCTATCTTTTCCCTGGTATATTTCACCACGCGGATTTCCCTCTATTTTTTTAATACAATGCGAAAGGTTGCTCCCTTGTTGCTTTCCGAATACAGGACAAAGATCTTTCCGCCATGATACATTTCGATGATTCTTTTTGAGAGGGAGAGGCCCAATCCCCACCCTCTCTCTTTTGTGGTATATCCGGGTTTGAAAATCGTTTTATGCCTCGATTTAGGGATGCCTTTCCCCTGATCTTTTATATCAATAAACAGTGCCTTCGCGTTATCGGTCATGGTTACTTCAATGGTCCCCTTGCCATTCATGGAATCGACGGCATTCTTGCAAAGGTTCTCAATGACCCATTCAAACAATTCGGGATTCAACTGGACCATCCATTCATTATCCGCTGTAAAATTCAGGATAAAACGCACCTTTTCTGAAGACCTGCTTTTTATGTATCCGACAGCATGTTGAATCACCGGGACGATGTTTGTTTTCACCATTTCGGGATGCGATCCGATTTTAGAAAACCGTTGTGTTATTTTTTCCAGTCTTCCAACATCCTTTTCAAACTCCAGCAGGTTTTTCCTGTCCAGTTTTTTCAACCTTAATAACTCAACCCAGGCAATCAGTGCTGAGGTTGGTGTGCCGAGTTGATGTGCTGTCTCTTTTGATAATCCTACCCAGACCTGGTTTTGTTCCGCTTTGCGTGATGAACTAAATGCCAGATACGATACGATAATGAACAACAGGATCACCCCAAGTTGAATGTAAGGAAAATAAAGAAGCTTGGTCAGGATCGTACTGTCGCGATAGAAGATGTAATTTTTTTCTCCCTCCGATAAGGGTATTTCTATTGGCTCATGCACTGCTGCCATCGTTTTGAGCTGTCTCTGGATGTAATCCGGGTTTTTCAGTTTATCGGGATCCAGGTTTCGTGTCGAAATGGTATCCCCCTCGGCATCAACCATGATCACGGGAACGGTATTGTTATTTTCAATGACCTTGAAGAGGAAACCAAAATCGGTCTCTTCGATATCTATCTCAATTAATTTCCTCGTTGCCTGAGCCCAAAGTTCCACCTTTTCTCTCTCCTCAGCTTTCAACTCCGATACCAGTCGATGCGTATATAACAATGATCCGACACCAATGACGATTGCCCCCATAAAGAGGAGGAATTTCCAGTGCTGTTTCCGCTTATAGATATTCACAAGAATGGGTATTAATTAATATGATAACGCCTTATCTGGCCTCATACTTCATTTGGGATGTCTTAACCGACAGCTTTTGTTTACCCGTTGTATCGACATCGGGGCCCTCATCATCCCACTCAATTCGGAATGCCGGTTTTGTTACTGCTCCGTTCTTCAGTGTATCTATCATAACGGTATCACGATCATCCCAACGGATGGTAAACCGGCTATCCTTCTGTTGTGTGGCACTGTCAGAAACCCCGGCAGTATCCTTTTTAAACCAACCAAACTCCTCCTTCAGCATCTGTCGGAGTACTTTTCTCTCCTCCTGAATGCTTTCGGAAATAACCTGCTTCACTCCTTTTCTGTCATATGCAATTTTAATATCTCCCGGTTTCCCGGTAATGGTAAGGTAGAGACTCGTCTTTCCCAGCCCATCATCCTCAACCACGCCAAATTCTTCGTTTTCCTGCTTTCGGTCTTTGGCTTTTCGAAAAAGAATTTCCGATAATAACACTTTTGCTTTATACGAAATGTTGTTTTCAAAATCATGTACCCCGGATAGTGTTATATCCAGGGCTGACGATTGAATCTCCATTTGCGGAATGGTGATTTTTTCATCTTTGATCAGGATTTCATTTTCAAGTTCTGAAAAGTGGATGTGCTGGAGTTCTTCCACCTCAATGAACTTGGAAAGCCCCAGCATGGGTTCAAAATTGATCAACTCCCCCCGGGTTATGATCACATGGCTTTCGGCAACAATGGATTGTTTATCGACCACTACATTCCGGTCCCATGTGGCGGAGAAATCGATCTCTCCGGAAGCAGATCCTTTCAGGTTTTCATCCACAATGTATTCCTGTCCGAAATTATTAAAGGTAGTGAACAGTTTTTGAATATCTAATCCGTTTATGTTGCTTTGAATGCGCACCGGATAGGTACCGTCTGGTTCTTTTGCCATCATCCCGTCTCCTGAAACATGGCCTTCCATGGCATCAAAAACGATGGACTGAAGAGCAATGATTCCAGGCTGATAGGAGAGAACTCCGGAGAGGTTCTGTGCATGAAATTGCTTGTGGTAATAGTCTGCTATATTCAACCTCAGGTTCATTTGAAGGTTTTCAGGAAAATGTATCCCCGATCGGTTATTCAGTGAATCGGTCCGGTTCCCGGCATTGGATAGAAACCGGTCCAGGATAAACTCTTCTGCTGTAACATCTGCATCAATCAACAATGGTTTGTCCCCTGTCAACAGGTACGGAATGGCATTTCCTAATCTACCCTTCAGTGTTAACCGATTGCCATTAAATTTCATGTCCAGCTCATCAACCCATATGTGCTTACCAAACATTAACGTACCATTAACTTCCGTAAAGATTTTGGGGTCATTCTTCATCTTAATGCCCGCGTTTCTCAATACGGCTTGGCCTACCGGATTCATGTTCTGAATATCCTGACGTGTAATCTGTTTGTAATTTCTCAACGGGCCTTGCAGTCGCAGGTTCGTTCTGACAGAACCGGTCATGAACTCGATTGAATCCGTTTGAACAAAATGATGTATCTCCGACAGGTCCACGGATCCGGTAATGAGCAATTCCAGTTCCGGGTGTTCGAAGTTTTGGATGGTGAATGATCCCGACAGCGAATTGCTGCCAATAGTGCAGGAAAATTCATCGATTTTCAGGTTCGTTGAGGAAGGGTTTCTTTTCACCCCATTCGAATAATATCCGGACAACTTCAGTTTATCAATTTTTATGTTGCCTTTTATGGGTGTCAGACTGGCGCTGTCAAGGTATCCGTGTGCCACGATCAGTGGGGGGCCTTTTATTCCATAGTTGCCGGTCAGAGTCACTTCAAAATCAAGATCCCCGGTCATGGCATAGTTGCTGAAACGCTCTTGATGGATAGCGGGTAAAAGTTTGATAACAGAGGTAAGATTCAGATCCTCTCCATTCACCATCAGATTAAGCTTCCGGCTTTCACCGGTTGTGAAAGATCCATTGGTTACAAATGGCATTCCTGAAACCTCAATATCCCCCTTTTCGATGGTGTATTGCAGTCCATCAACTGACATCTCCAGGTCAATCCGGCATACCCTGTCCGTAATGTATTGTATGCCATGTAGGGAGAGGTGTTGCACAAACGGATTCGCCACTGCCTGCAACTGAAAGTTACGGGAGGAAAAATCTCCTTTCAAACGAATGGATTCAGCAAAGCCGGCAAAATGAAAATCACTTACCCTGTTTACTACCTGGAATTGCAGGTTAGAAAATTTCAGATCCTGCAAGTTGATGTTCATCGTGTCTGTAGCCCCTTCACCATCTGTCATCCAGAATTTATAATTTGGTATTCCGTCACGATTCACTGTCAGGTTGAGTGATCCCCTGTCAGCATGAATTCTCTTAATGCGAAACTCTTTGTGAATAATATCTTTCGCGTTGAACTCCAAAAAAAGATGTTGGGCAAAGAGCAGGGTATCATAGCCGGGATCCTGCTTATTCTCCTGGTAAAATGCTGCCGGAGGGTGAATTAAAACCTGCCGGAGCTCAATGGATGCATTGGGGAATTTGCGAAGGAGGGAAAATTTAACCTCTTCAACCTCTATCTTAGTGACAATTTTCTTATTCAGTTCCCGGATCAATAATCCGGTTATCTCATCTTTAAAAACCGATGAAAGAATCACCCCTGCACCCAGAATAAACAGCAGAAAGACAAGCAAAAAAATCATTATTTTCTTAATAATCCGCATGCGCTTTGCTCCAATCTCAACCTTGAATTAAACGAGGAAAGAGGGGGGTTGTATTGTTATGATAAAAGAAAACTGAAATCATCTTCCGGTCCCAGTTCTTGAGGTTTCCTGTTTTTCTTGAAGATTCTTACCTTTCGCGGGCCGATTAGCCTGATGCGCTCCTCTTCTATCCACAACATGGTTCCTTCACGCAATCCCATCACATATAGGTCAGGATTTACCTCAATGAATTCCTCAATTCTTGCCTCCCTGGTCTCACCTGCATGGCCTTCAGGATTTGCATCCAGGTAATGGGGATTGATCTGAAAGGGGATCAAATCAAACGCAATAAAGCTTTCTGGTTCGGTTATGGGCATATCATTGGTGGTACGAATGGTTGGACATGCAACGTTGGAGCCGGCACTCCAGCCAATGTAGGGAATCCCATCCTGCACACGTTTTGCGATGGCATCCACCATTCCTTTCTCCTGCATCATGCTGATGAGTTGCCAGGTATTTCCACCCCCTACTACAATAGCTTCCGCATTGGCAATGGCATCCAGTGGATCAGAAAAATGATGGACAGATTTCACAGCATGGCCTACCTCCCTGAAACGGGAATCGACCTTTTTCTCATAGTCATCAAATGAAAAAGTAACTGCTGCATAGGGGATAAACAGTGCAGTTACCCGGCGTTCACCCAGGAATTCTTTTATCTGATACTTCGGATAATCAAGGTATTCCTCTCCGGCATTGGTCGAATTACTGATCAGTAGTAGTTTCATATGCTTTTCTCTTTGTATTATGCGCTCTGTTATGTTATCCTATGCATTACCAGGTTCCTTTCCTCAGGAGATGTGTGCGATTATTGGGAATAATCTGACAGCTCCGTTATGGAAAGGTTCTTCTGGTTTTTTGTAATGGTAAACCGGTAGAAGGAGGGTTCCAGAATATTAATAACCAGTAGTTTCCCGGACAGGATTCCTCCTTTATCAAGGATTATTTTTATCACCTCGTTTGCCTGAAAAGTGCCAATGATTCCTGGAAGTACACCGATCACCCCAATTTCAGATGCTGCAGGTGCTTCCCGTTTACCCGGCATTTTGGGAAAGAGACAACGGTAGGTTGGTCCTTCCCGGTAATTGAAAACGGAAACCTGTCCCTCAAAAGTATAAATGCTTCCATAGACCATGGGTTTTTTAAGGATCACGCAAGCATCATTAATCAGGTAACGCGTTGGATAATTATCCGTGGCATCCACAACAATATCATATTGTTGAATGATGTTAAGGGCATTGTTTCTATCCATGCATATATTAATCACCTCATAGTTCACCAGCGGGTTAAACTGCTGAAGCCGTGTTTTGACAATGATGGACTTCAATTTCCCCAGGTCCTGCAAACCATAAAGAACCTGCCGTTGCAAGTTCTCTTCATCCACTTTGTCAAAATCAATGATTCCTAATGTGCCAATACCGATTGCTGCCAGGTATTGCAGAACCGGGCACCCCAGGCCTCCGGCTCCCACAACCAGGACTCTGGCCTTTTTCAGTGCCTTCTGCCCGTCTCTACCGACCTCAGGCAGCATGATGTGACGGTTATACCGGCGCAATTCCTGGTGAGTAAGTTCTTCCTTTTCCATGCTCAACGATGTAATGGGTGGATAAAGATAGGAAAATAACAGATAGTCCCTTCGATAACCAGGGCACAAAAAAAGGGCTTTCTACAGCCCTTAATAATAACAAACAACCGATTCTGCCTTGTGGTTAATCCTGCTTCTGACCCCCATTACCTCTCATGTCCGATGATCCAATTAGTTTAAAAAATGGACAATTAACCCGATGGAAAAAGGATAGAGTTCGGGCCCCTTATTCTTTTCAAACAGGGGCGTCAGGTTTAAGTTTGCATACACATTTAAAGCCCTGTAACCAATGCGGGCCGTGACACCGTATCTCAAAGGAGACAGATTGTAATCATTCCCCTTCACTTTATTTTTCTCTTTGTTCCCATCCTGGTCTTTATATACAACTTTCGTTGGTGACCATAGTTTTACCCCTCCGATGGCACCTGCAGAAAAATGAATCCGGTGATTATTCCTGCCCGCAGGGATCTGAAATTCAAGAAGCAATGGCAGGGTCAAATAGGCCGTGTGCAGTTTCGATTTTTCAACGTTGCCCACATTCGGATTAAGCAAATAGGAGCTGTCGGCAACAATGACCCCATCCTCTTTCATGATGGAAAGGGAATGATCAAACCGGTAATTGTTCATTTCCAACCCCAGTCCCGTCACCAGGCCTACCTTGTCCGTACCAAAACCAAGGCTATACTGTAGAAAATTGATGTTAAAATTCCACGATTTCCCGGTATTCAGTTCCATAAACCTGGACTCTTCAGGATAATCCATGTTATAATCACTGGTAAGCAAATTATTCAACCCCAGCTCCACGCCCATCCAATGCCCCCTGAAGCGTTTCCATCTCTTATCTGAACGGTCATCGTCACGCTCATCCAGATCAATGATATCAATCGAAGTTCCATCCTCTGTTTCCATGATTTTAATCCCTCGCCTGCCAAGTTTCACCTGAATGGTATCATCCTTTGATTCGTAAGTCAGTATATCATCCGATCCAACGTTAATGGATGTTCCTTGAATGTCCCCCTCAATCAGGATCACATCATTCTCCTTCACAGTAACTTTTCCCGTATCCGTTTGTCCAAATGAAGTCCAAACAACCGCAGGGATCAGTAGTAGTAGTGCAAATTTTTTCATTGTGTGTTAATTTGTGAATTAAACATGCTGCAGGATAAACCTGCATTTGACCGTAGGACGTATCACTGTTTCAAATGTTACAATGAGTGCTACTTTTTTACTTCGTGCGAAAAAGAGAGGGATTTAGAGGTAAAGGCATAGGAGGTCAACTGACCATCTTGATCATAATACCGATCCAATTTCATGTCAATACCGGGAATTCGGCTAATGCCCCGTACACTGGCATCTGCAATATCCAGGAACGTTATTTTATCTTCCTGTCCGGTTGCGCCAGGTTCTTTCACAGACACGGCACTTCTCAGTCTCCGGGCAACTACTTCGCGTAAGGTGAGATACTCTTCTTCATCCTCATTCTCTGGCTCCATGATCTCCGTGGTCGCTATGGTAGTGTATGGAGAGGTAGTGATCTGTTCAAATTCACGCCTGCTTAAAAGTACCAGATTGGTTCTACGATCAGCGACGATATCCGGATAATTTACGGTAATGTTTTCACCTTTCTGTTCCATTGTTGTCTCAGGAATATCCATCGCAACGACATCATCCGTTTTCACTATTCCACTCTCTACTGTGGGAACCATTCGTTCAACAACTTGATCAACTAAAGCTGGAATATCTTCTTCTATGATGGGTGGCTCTTCTAAAACCGTGGCATCGCTGCTTTCATTCATCGGTGAAATAATAGCAATGCCCTCTTCCTGCGGATTCCGGAATCGGCTCAACAACAGCAAAAATGACAGCATCAGGATGACTGATGCTGCAGCAGAAATAGAATACCAGGCATATTTACGCCGGAAAGCTGGTGCTTTTCTTTTCAATAATCGCTTATCCGGGAAAATCACCGGTAACGGCTGAAGTTTAGTTTTGAAAAAGAGATCCAGTTCTTTTTTCCGCTGTGGTTGGTCAATCAGTAATTGATCCAGTGCCTTCTCCTCAGCGCTATTCAAGTCTCCTTCAAGTTTTGCAATACAGAGGTGATCAAAGTGCTTGTCCCCTATATCGTCTCGTTTTGAATCGATCTTTTTCAATTGCTCTTTATCCCTGAATATGATAGGATCAGCCTGAAGAGACACCTGTTCAAACCCCTCCAGCTCCTCCTTAAGATCGGGATTGCTCTCAAGGAAAGCATTCATCTCTTCCATCATGGAAGAATCAAGAGATCCCTCCAGGTAATCCAGAAAAAAGATTTCGTAATTTTCCCTTGTGATGTTCATCCGTTGAAACTAAATGACCGATTCAATTTTACCAATGTAGTTCTTCAAAAACAGCCTGCCACGGTATATATAAACCTTAACCTGTGACTCAGTCAGACCGGTAATCTCTGCTATCTCCTGATAGGAATATCCTTCGTAATCCCGCAGCATGATCACGGATCGTTGATCCCCAGGTAGCCGCTCTATTGCTTCCTGTAAAATCTCATTCAAATCTGAATATTGGTCCGTATGAGAATAGCTGTCCCGGTTTACAGTATTGAAATCAGTACTCCATTTCTCTTTCCGCAGTAGATCAATCATCGTATGGTATGCCGTTGTAAACAGATAGGACTTTACCTTTTCACTGGAAACCGTCTCTACCTTCCTCCACAACTTTTCATAGGTATCCTGAATGATATCACGTGCTTTCTCCGCATCCTTAATGTTATTCAGGAGAAAACGGTAAAGCCCATCAGAGAATTGATCGACGCTCCGGTTGTATTCCTCTACAGTCATACAGTAGCAAACTCAAAACTAGGACGAATATAGACAGATGAAAGTTACACTGCAAACAAAAATGATATCTTTGACATTCTGTCCATTCCTCGATAAAACAAAAAGATGAAAACAATACGCATTTTCTCTCTGTTTGTAGTAACCGTCTTTTCCTGTTCAACCATGGGATCAAATCCCCCGGCTGACCCTCTAAAAATTCCTGCTGAGCAACCACAGGATCATCTCATCATGGCCACACTCTGGTATCAGAGATCGGCAGAGATGAGAGCCCTGAGTTACCAGGCATTCAATTGGGCCAGAACAGTCGTCGATCAACGGTTGCTTCAACCATCCCAAGGGAAAAAGGCCGTTATTCTTGACATCGATGAAACCATCCTGGATAACAGCCCGTTTCAGGCAGAACTGATCCTTCAGGAGCAATCATACAATCCGGATCTCTGGTACCAATGGACCCAGCATGCATCAGCCGATGCCCTGCCTGGAGCCCTAAAATTCTGTCAATACCTATATGAAAAAGAGATCGAGATTTTTTATGTCTCAAACCGGACCGTAAAAGAGATGAAAGCAACGATCAATAATCTGGCCACATTAGGTTTCCCCTATGCAGATCAGAACCATTTGCTACCGAAAGACAGCACCAGCAGCAAAAAAGCAAGACTGGAAAAAGTCTCCGATAACCATGAAATTATTTTACTGATGGGGGATAATCTGAATGATTTTTCCGCACTTTTTGAGGATCGCTCCGATCACGATGGACATCTTCTTGTCGACCGGTATGCTGACGATTTTGGCAGCCGTTTCATTATCTTACCCAATCCAATGTATGGTGCATGGGAAAAAGCCCTCAACCACCAGGAACAATCCCTCACTACGGTCGATAAGGTAACCCTGTTGAAACGAAAATTACAAGGTTATCACCATCAAGAATAAATGTTTCCAATTCATTAAATCGTTAACCATTGTATATCAAAGCATTAAAAAAATGTGCCATTTTTTCATTAAAAAATTTGGATTTTAATACCGATTGCTTTATCTTTGACCAAACGTTCAGTCATAAATGGCACACAGTTTGCCATTTTTTTAAGAAAGAAATATTGACTGTGCGTTCAGTCATAAAATAAAACAATATGTCGCCGCGCACATCCGAACAATTTGAAGCGATCCGTGAAGGGAAAAAGCTGCTGATCATGGATACGGCCCTTGAGCTTTTTGCTAATGAGGGTTTTCACAGTACTTCGATTAAGGACATTGCGAACAAAGCAGGTATCTCCAAGGGGCTTTTGTACAATTACTTTGAGAGCAAGGAAGAGTTAATTCGCGTCATCATTGCCAAGGGCCTTGAAGAGATCATGACCTATTTTGATCCGGATCATGATGGTATGCTTACCAGGCAGGAGATTAAGTATTTCATTGAAGAGACCTTCCGGATTCTGAAAGAAAACGTGGAATTCTGGAAGCTATATTTTGGCATTTTGACACAACCGCCTGTATTGAAACTGGTCGATAAGGTGTTTCAGGAGACGATCGAATCACTTTTCGGCATGGTTGAACGCTATTTTGAACAGCTGGGAGATGAAAATCCAAAAGCTTCGGCAAGGTTATTCGTTGCACTTCTGGATGGTATCGGGATTCATTATGTTATGAACCCTGAACGTTTTCCACTTGAATCGGTTAAACAAAAAATAATTGAACTCTATGCAGATGAATAAGATGAAAAAGATCAACTTTTTTTTACTGGTATTTCTAATTGGAACAGTACTTCCCGGCAAGGGACTGTTGCAGGCTCAGGATAATCCCACAGCAAAGGAGATTATCGACAGAGCGAATCAGCTGATGCGTGGAAATTCCAGTTATGCGGAAATGACCATGAAGATCATACGCCCCAAATGGGATCGAACCCTTTCCTTCAAAGCATGGTCAAAAGGAACTGACTTATCCCTGATTTATATCACAGAACCCGCGAAAGAGAGTGGTCAGGTCTTTTTGAAGCGTGAGAAGGAGATGTGGAATTGGGTTCCTTCTATCGAACGCATGATCAAGATCCCCCCATCGATGATGATGCAGTCGTGGATGGGATCGGATATGACCAACGATGATCTGGTGAAGGAATCATCAATCGTAGAAGATTACAGCCACACCCTTATTGGAACTGAAACGATTGAAGAGTACGACTGTTATAAGATTCAATTGGAACCACACGAGGATGCTCCGGTTGTATGGGGGAAGATTATATCCTGGATCTCCAGGGATGAGTATTTCACCCTGAAGAATGAATATTACGATGAAGACGGGTATCTGGTAAATCGTGAAATCCTATCAAAAATAAAAAACGTAGGAGATCGTGTTATCCCCACCTATTTTGAGATCATTCCGGTTGACAAGGAGGGGCAAAAAACAACGATGGAGTTCACCCATGTGACATTCAACGTCCCCATGGAGGATGATTTTTTCTCCATTCAGAACATGCGGCGGGTCCGGTAGCTTTTGTAAATTTGGTATAGACAGATTAAAGTTGGTATATACCCTAGTAGCTTAATGTAAACTTAAACCATTCAAAGTTGTGATGAAAAACTTGAAGATTGCATGGAAAAACTTATGGAGGAACAAGCGAAGAACCTTAATCACTGTCTCCTCCGTATTTTTTGCGGTCATTATTTCCACCGTGATGTCTTCCATGCAGGAAGGGTCATACACATCCATGGTGGATAACTGGGTGAAGTTTTATTCCGGTTACATGCAGATCCACCAGGAAGATTATTGGGAAGATAAGACCATCAACAATTCATTCCCGGAAACGGACTCACTGATCAATATTGTTAAACAAACTGAGGGGGTTACACAAATCGCACCCCGGTTTGTATCGTTTGCACTTGCCTCATCCGAAGAGACCACAAAGGGAGCCATGATTATGGGTGTTGATCCTGAAGGAGAAGACCGTATCACCGAAGTCAGCAAATGGATTACCTCAGGGCATTATCTGGAACCCGGGGATGACGGATTGCTGGTAGTGTCCGGGTTGATCAACCGTTTGGGTCTTGGTGTATCAGACACCCTTGTGTTACTGGGTCAGGGCTATCATGGGGTGAGTGCAGCAGGCAAATACCCCATTCGTGGCATTCTGGAATTCCCCAATCCCGAGATCAACCAGGAGCTCATCTATATGGACATAGACAATTGCAGGGAATTCTATTCAGCCGAATCGCTTCTTACAGCTCTCGTGATCATGGTTACGGATCATTATGCAATGCCCGGGGTGCGTGAAAGGCTACAGGAAAAGATCGGTTCTCCGTATCGTCTGATGACCTGGAATGAGATGCACCCCGAGGTGGTTCAGCTCATTGAGGCAGACAGGGCCGGGGGAGTTGTTATGAAGGCCATCCTTTATATTCTGGTTGGATTTGGTATTTTCGGGACCATCCTGATGATGCTTTCAGAGAGGAGAAGGGAAATGGGGGTAATGGTTGCCATCGGTATGCAGCGTACGAAGCTTGGGGTAATCCTCTTTTTCGAAACCATTTTGATTGGTTTAATTGGCACGCTGGCTGGTTTTGCAGGAAGTGTTCCGATTATCACCTGGTTCATTCATCATCCGATACGATTAACCGGAGAGGCTGCTGCAACCATGATCCAGATGGGAATCGAGCCCCTTCTGTTATTCTCATGGTTGCCTTCGGTCTTTTACAACCAGGTCATTGCCATATTCATCATAACTGCCGTGATTGCCATATTCCCGGTATACCGGGCCGGTATCTTACGGGTTAATCAGGCACTCAGGGCATAACAGAATGGATCAATTAACAAACAGTTAAAACGTGTAATTATGATATGGTCGATATCCTGGAGAAACATCTGGCGCAATAAGGTTAGAAGCACCGTGGTAATTATAGCCATTACCCTTGGCATTTCTGCCGGTGTGTTCTCCACTGCATTTTTTACCGGTATGATGAATCAGCGGATCGAACAGGTGATTTCCAATGAACTGTCGCACATTCAGATTCACCATCCCGATTTCAGGTCCACTATGGAACTGGGAAATTACATCTCAACGGGCGCTGAGCTGACCCGGAAAATAGCGGATATCCCGGGTGTTAAAGGTGTCAGCAACCGGATTGTCATCCAATCCATGATATCCTCTGCTGAAACCGCATCCGGTGTTAAGATTGTTGGTGTGGATCCCGAAGATGAAAAAGGGGTAACCGATATGGAGGAGAACATCATTGAAGGTGAATACTTTAACGGCATCCGGAGCAATCCTGTACTGATTGGAAATAAACTGGCCGAAAAACTGAAAGTTAAGCTTCGTTCCAAGGTAGTCATCACGCTTCAGGATCTGGACAACAACATTGCCGGCGGAGCATTCCGGGTTGTTGGTATTTATAAAACACCGAATTCAACCTATGATGAAACAACCGTTTTTGTCAGGCGTGGTGATATTGCCCGTCTTGCTGAATTACCTGACCATGCAGGGCATGAAATTGCCATACTGGTAGAAAACAACGAACTGGTCGATACGGTTCAGCATCAGATTGTTGCCATGAATGGGGATTTGGAGATCCTGAACTGGAAAGAGCTGAGTCCGGAAATGGGGTATTTAACGGAAGTAATGGATCTTTACATGTACATCTTCATCATCATCATTCTGTTTGCCCTGCTATTCGGGATCATCAATACGATGTTGATGGTTGTCCTGGAGCGGGTGAAAGAACTGGGTATGTTAATGGCAATCGGTATGAACAAACAGCGGGTATTCAACATGATTGTTCTTGAAACGGTATTGCTTACGCTGGTTGGCGGGGTTGTGGGGACGCTGGCAGGAAGTGGCTTATCAAAATATTTTGAAACACATGCCATTGATATGTCGCTCTGGGCCGAGGGTTATTCCCAGCTTGGGTATGATCCCCGGGTCTTTACCAGTATGGATGTTAATCTCATGATCACGGTGATCATCATGGTGCTGTTCACCGGTATTATTGCAGCCATCTATCCGGCATACAAGGCATTAAAATATGATCCGGCAGAAGCATTACGGATCGAATAAATCGGTAACTTTTTTAAATAGATCGACATGAGTATTATTGAGATTAAGAACCTGACCAAGATTTACGATGGAGCCGGGCTTGAAGTGAAAGCCGTTAACGGCATTTACCTGAATTTTGAAAAGGGAGAATTTGCCGCCATAGTAGGACCCTCAGGATCAGGCAAAACAACGTTTCTCAATCTCCTGGGAGGCCTTGATAGTCCTACCTCCGGGGAGGTGATCGTTGACGGAGTGGATATTTGGAAGCTCCGTTCCAGGAAACTGATCAATTTCAGGATGAACCACATCGGCTTTGTATTTCAATCCTACAATCTGATCCCGGTACTTACTGCCAAAGAGAATGTGGAATTCATCATGCACCTTCAGGGAAGGTCAAAACGCGAACGGGATGCCCGAACAAAAGAACTATTGCAGGCAGTCGGGTTGGCTGATCGAATAAACAGCCGTCCCAACAAGCTGTCCGGTGGTCAGCAACAGCGCGTGGCTGTAGCACGAGCATTGGCTTCTAAGCCCAAATTTATCCTCGCTGACGAACCGACCGCCAATCTGGATTCCAAATCTACCGAAAACCTGCTGGACATCATGGAAAAATTGAACAGGGAGGAGAATATTACCTTCATTTTTTCCACTCATGATGCCCGGGTTGTTAAAAAAGCCCACCGTGTGATTACGATGGAAGACGGCAAAATTGTCTCGGACGTTACCCAGTAAAAAACGCATGGTATATCAACGGTTTAGACTATCGGTTTCTCTTTTCCTGCTGTCTGTTTTTCCTCTTTTATCCCAGGAGGGAAACGGAGCCATCGAGTTTAACGGATACCTGTCCAATATGCAGAGTGCCATGATCCCATACTGGGACGGTTCCTGGATCACCGATAATACGATCCATAACCGGCTCAGCATGAAATGGTACATTTCCGAATCCTTCCGAACAAACATCGAAGTCAGAAACCGCTTCATCTATGGTGAATCGATAAAAACCATCCCATACTATGCAAAATTGATCAACAATGAGCAGGGGTGGTTTGATCTATCAACCAACCTTCTTAAGGGAAAATCCTATATTTTTCATTCCACCATTGACCGGTTGTGGATCGATTTTTCAAAAGGGAATCTACAGGTTCGGGCAGGCAGGCAACGGATAAACTGGGGACAGAACATGATGTGGAACCCCAATGATATTTTCAATGCCTATTCCTTCTTCGATTTTGATTATGTGGAGAAACCCGGAAGTGATGCGCTTCGTATCCAGTACTTTACCGGTGTCTCGTCCCTGGCAGAAGCAGCGGTTAAAGTGAATCACAACAATGACATTACGGCTGCCGGATTATTCCGGTTCAACAAATGGAATTACGACATTCAACTGTTGGGAGGTATGCTGAACAGTGAGGATTATGTAGCAGGTATCGGTTGGTCGGGTGATATTAAGGGAGCCGGTTTCCGGGGAGAAGTTACCTATTTTCATCCGATAAAGGAGTTTTCCGACACTTCCGGTTTTATGATCCTGGGGATATCCGCAGATTATACTTTTAACAACTCCATTTACCTCCTGGCAGAGTTTCTGTACAATGGTTATGATCTCTCCATCCTCAATTTCAGTGAATTTTACTTCATGCCGCTCTCGGTCAAGACCCTTTCATTCACCGACTATTCGATCGGCATGCAGATATCCTATCCATTCACACCCCTGTTTAACGGAACACTCGCCGTTATTTACTTCCCTTCCATGGATGCCGTTTTTGCCGGTCCAACCCTCGATCTATCGCTCAAAGACAACCTCTCCATTTCCCTCATCGCTCAATATTTCAACGGGAAGTTTACCGATCAAACAGAAGATCTGGGTTTTGGTTTTATTCGCCTGAAATGGAATTTTTAAGTTCCCCTCCCCGCTTATCCTGAATAGTTCTTTCCTGACCGGGTGGCCGGTTTAATCCCGTCATTTTTTTTTATACTTTTACATCGATTCAGTATCCATGATTTCTGAAATATGGCTCTCATCGAAGAATTCAACAGAAGCGGTAACTGGTTATTCAAAAGGCGGGGATACCTGCCGGTTTTTATCCTCTGTTTAGCGCTAATCTATTATGCACTGAAAGATTTTTCCGGCTATCATCCCAGTCCATACAGGGATCTGATATACCTGGGTGTAAGCCTACTGGGGCTGGGTATCCGTATCATTACTGTTGGACAGACCCCGAGAGGCACTTCGGGTAGAAACATCAAAAGGCAGAGGGCTGAAATGTTGAATACCACCGGCATTTATTCCCTTGTCAGGCATCCCTTATATCTTGGAAATTTGATCATCTGGCTGGGTGTTGCCCTCTTTCTTGAGTCACTATGGTGCCTCCTGCTGTTTATTTTACTCTTCTGGCTCTATTATGAACGGATCATGTTTGCCGAAGAGATATTCCTACGGGAAAAGTTTGGAAAATCATTTCTGGATTGGTCAATTGATACGCCGGCTTTCTTTCCGCGATTCAGAAATTGGCAATCCAGCCAATTGTATTTTTCCTGGCGTAATGTGATCAAACGGGAGTATCACGGATTTATCAATATCTTCATCTCCTTTACCTTTCTTGATCTGTTCAGAAATTTTTTTATGACGAAGAAGCCGTATCCTTCCCTAATGTGGATTGTACTCACAGCTGCAGCAGCTGTAATCTGGTTCACCATTCATGTTCTGAAAAAAAACACAAAATTATTCCATGTCAAAGGAAGATAACTTGTTTCAACGAATACCGTTATGAAAGTCAGCAGCAACTTTGATGGGGGGAATATCAGAATAATCTCCACAAAACAGATCGATAACATTGAACTTCAGATCAGGCCGGACAACCGGGCTGATTTTTTCCAGTGGTTTTATTTCAGGTTGCAAGGTGTTGCCGGTTACCCATGCAGGATCAGGATCACGAATGCGGGCAATGCATTCTCCAAAGAGGGCTGGGAGAATTATAATGCCTGTGCTTCCTATGACCGGATGACCTGGTTCAGGGTACCAACGACGTTTGATGGCCAGGTATTAACCATCGAACATAAACCCGAATATAATGCTGTCTTTTATGCCTATTTTGCACCCTACACGTATGATCAGCATCTGGATTTGGTTCATGCTGCACAGCGTTTCCCTCAGTGCATTCTTGAATCCATCGGACAGACCGTTGAAGGAAAAGATATCGATCTGCTCATTTTAGGAGAACCTGCAGAAAACAAGAAAAAGATCTGGGTTCTTGGTCGCCAGCATCCGGGTGAAAGTATGGCTTCCTGGTTCATCCAGGGTTTTCTGGATCGGATGCTCGACGAAGATGATCCGGTATCCCGTAGAATAATTGAAAAAGCGGTTATCTACGTCATACCCTATCTCAATATCGACGGAGGAATTCGGGGGAACATGCGAACCAATGCAAACGGGGTGGATCTGAACCGCGAATGGGAAAATCCCAGCAAAGAAAAAAGCCCTGAAGTATATTATACACTGCAGTACATGCTGAAAACCGGTGTAGACCTCAACCTGGATATTCACGGCGAAGAGGGTATTCCCTATGTTTTTGCATCTTCCATCCAGGGAATTCCGGATTTTACCAAACGATTGGCTTCTTTACAGGAACACTTTACCATGAATTGGGAGAGCATCACTCCGGATTTTCAGACGGAATACGGCTACCCGGGGGACAGACCGGGAAAGGCAAATTTAAGTATTTGTTCAAAAAACATAGCACAACGATTTAATTGTTTGTCACTTACTATCGAAATGCCTTTTAAAGATAACGACAACCTGCCCGATCCCCAATATGGCTGGTCTCCGGAACGATCCGAACATTTTGGTGCATCGTTGGTCTCAGCCATTCTTAGTATTATCGATGAAATATAGGGTGACCCGGGCTATGAGAAAGCACCATAACAATCCATTCAGATCCGCTAAAAACAAATCACACCTGCATCATGGTACCAACCGCCTTTAATCCCTCACTGGAATTTGCACAAACACTTGATTCGGAGGATCCGTTACAACAATTTCGACAACATTTTTCCCTGCCCGGGAAGACGATTTACCTGAATGGTAACTCATTGGGTCTGTGTTCAAGAGAGGGGGAGGCCTCCCTGCTTCGTGTGCTTAACGAATGGAAATCGATGGGTATTGGAGGATGGCTTAATGGAGATCAGCCCTGGTTTTGGATGGCAGAAGAGATTGGAAAATTAATGGCTCCTCTGGTAGGGGCACGATCCGGTGAGGTGATATGTACAGGAACAACCACGGTAAACCAGCATGCATTGTTGAATACATTTTATGCTCCATCGGGTAAAAAAACCAAAATAGTGGCTGATGAAAAGAACTTTCCCTCCGATATCTATGCCCTGAAAGGGCACCTCAAGATGCGTGGATACGATCCGGCACAGCACCTGGCTCTTGTTCCAGCTGAACCGGATGGATCGATATCGGAAAAGAAAATCCTGGAATACCTGACAGAAGAGGTTATGCTTGCACTGCTCCCTTCGGTATATTTCAGAAATGGCCAATTGCTTGATATGGAACGTATCACCGAAGCTGCTCATAAAAAAGGAATCATCATTGGATTTGATTGTTCTCACTCTGCGGGAGTTGTTCCTCACGCATTATCAGGGATGGGTGTTGATTTCGCCTACTGGTGCGGGTATAAATACCTCAACGGGGGGCCCGGGTGCCCCGCATTTATCTACCTGAATGAACGTCACTTCGGCAAAGAGCCGATGATGGCAGGCTGGTTTGGTTTTCAAAAGGAAAGGCAATTTGACATGTCTCTTGACTTTTCACATCAGCGAGATGCCGGTGGTTGGCAGATATCCACACCATCTGTTTTTAGCATGGCCCCCCTGAAAGATGCACTGGACCTCATACTGCAAGCCGGCATTGAACAGATCCGGGAAAAATCAACGAACCTTACCACGTACATCATTGCCCTGGTTGATACCCTCCTGTCTGAACCACCCTACGACTTTTTTATTGGCACACCGACAGATCCCGAAAAAAGGGGTGCCCATATCGCCCTTAGACGAAAAACAGATGCCCGACAGATCGCTCAGTCATTGAAATCAAAAAATATCATCGCCGATTTCAGAAGTCCTGATATCATCCGGGTTGCACCTTCGCCCCTCTATTGCCGGTATGAAGATATCTGGATCATGATACAGTCAGTGAAAGAAATAATCGATTCCCGGGAGTATGAAAATCAACCGGAAAGCACGATGCCAATCTCCTGATAAGAGTATAAAATGAATGTATTATCAAGTAGTTCAAACATTGTTGTTATTAGTTTCTATGTTTTTATTATCTTGTAGTGATCTTTGAAAGGATAATTTTATGCGATCAGATCATCGCATATCGTTCATTAAACCTAATTTAAAAACCGAAAACAAATGAAACGATCCAACTTCTTTAAAACCCTCAATGCAGGATTGGTTATCCTATTGGTTACTGGTCTGATTGCCTGCACTTCCAGGCCGGATAAATCTGGATCAAATGAACTGGAGGCGGCTGAAACAGATACACTAAAAGAGAAAGTGATTGAAAATATGTCGGGTTATCCACTACCCACCTCTTTCCAAATCACCACCATGTTAAATGAGGCAGGTGCTCCCTATATTCTCAGTATCTCTAATCCAGCATCAAATGCAGGTAATTACTTTACACAGGTTGAAAAAGCGGTTAACCTGGGTATTTACGGAGCCGATTTAAGCTATGCAAGCACCTATATGATGAAGCAGGAAACCATGTTGTACCTGGATGCTTCCAAAAAGCTTACCGATGAAATTGAAATTTCAAGCGCATTCAATCAAACGTACGCTGAACGGATTGAAAGTAACCTGGAAAACGGAGATTCGCTCATCAACATCATTTCAGACTCGTTTATTGACACTTACAATTACCTGACAGATAATAACCAGGACAAACTGGCTATTTTAGTAATGTCCGGTAGCTGGATTGAGGGTCTGTACATTACTACACAAATAGCCATTACCGCTGCAGACAACGCAGCCTTGCTGGATATCATATTACACCAGCGATCTTCACTGAATAAGCTGATTGAAATCATGGAGCCGATTAAAGGGGATGAAGATGTTACAGAAATCATTAATGCACTGAACGAGTTGAAAGGACATTATGATGCAATAGAGGATCAAATGAGTGACGAGACCTTTGAGAAGATCGTATCAACCGTGGAAAACATCCGAAACATAATCGTTTAATCACGTATAGATTACCCTGTCATGCCTGAGCCTGACAGGGTTTTTTTTGCTTTTTATCCGATCATAGTATTCCCCTTTCTGATAACGTAAGTCCATATGAATGAATCCATTCTTAATGCTTTACTGCAGCTGTTTGCTATGATTGCCAATGTGAGTAAAGATGGTCTCTCATCCAGAGCAATAGAGATTGTCCATTTTTACCTTCAACAACACCTGAGTGCCCAGCTCATTAACAAATACATTACCCTGTTTGAGAAGTATATTGCCACCTATCATCCTCAGCTGGTGAAAGAGGGAGCAGCATTAACTGCCGGAATAGATCCGCTAAATACTGACAGCATTCATTCTTTTTGTACCGAAATAAACAAGAATCTCCTGCAGAGAGAGAAGTTCATTGTTTTTATGCGACTCGTTGAATTCATCAATGAAGATGAGGTAATGACAGATCGTGAACTGGGTTTTATTAAGATGGTTGCCCGTTGCTTCAACATAACCGAAACGGAGCTTCACAATACAAAAAGCTACATCCTGGATCCCCTGTCACATGATATTCAAAAAGATAAGCTGCTTGTTATCAGCAAAGCACCGGATCCCCCGGTGGAGGGGATCCACCATATTCAAAAAAGTGACCTTGACGGGATGATCATCATCCTTCATCATACCAGTACCAACACCTTTATTTTCCGCTACCTGGGAAGCAGCACCCTGCTTTTAAACGGGCATTATATCCCACCGGAAAGGATCCACTTGCTTGATCAGGGGTCGCTCATTACCAGTCCGAAGATCAGGCCCATTTATTACAGTGACGTTTCGAACTGTTTTTTTCGCGAAAGGGATCATGAAAAGATTGTTTTTCAAGCCCTGGATATAGAATTCAAGTTCAAAAGGAGTGATCATGGAATACACCGGTTTTCATTTACCGAAGAGTCAGGTAATTTGATAGGGATTCTGGGAGGAAGCGGGGTGGGCAAATCAACCCTGCTGAACATCTTGAATGGTAACATGCAGCCACAGCGGGGAAGAATCCTGATTAACGGGTACGATCTATACGCGGAGAAAGAAAAACTGGAGGGGATGATCGGATTTGTTCCCCAGGATGATCTGCTCATAGAGGAACTTACCGTGTTCCAGAATCTTTATTATAATGCCAAGCTCTGTTTCAGCAAGCTATCAAAAGCGGAAGTACTGAAACGGATCAACAAAATACTGAAGGATCTTGAACTGTATGAGAGCCGGAATCTGAAGGTCGGATCACCCCTGAATAAATTCATCAGTGGGGGGCAGCGAAAACGATTAAATATCGCACTGGAACTAATCCGCGAGCCCTCCATATTGTTTGTGGATGAACCCACTTCAGGACTCTCTTCCCTGGATTCAGAAAAGGTAATGCTGCTCCTGAAAGAGCAAACACTCAAGGGGAAACTGGTCATCATCAACATCCACCAGCCCTATTCCGATATTTTTAAACTGTTTGATAGGATACTAATCCTGGATAAAGGGGGATATCCCATCTACAAGGGGAATCCCATTGACGCACTGGTCTATTTTAAATCGGCCAGCAATTATGTAAATGCAACAGAGGGACAATGTCTTTCCTGCGGAAATGTAGTGCCAGAACAGATCCTCCAGATTGTTGAAGCACGTGAGGTGGATGAATACGGGAAACTGGTGGAAAAGAGAAAGGTCTCCCCCAGAGAATGGTATCAGCTTTACCTGGAAAACTTCGAATCAGAAGAACAGGAAAAGCATCAAAAAAACCCCTTGCCTCCACGCATCTTTAGTATACCCAACCCGTTGTCTCAGTTCTGGATCTTCATCACCCGCAATGTCTTGTCTAAACTTTCCAACCGGCAATACATGCTGATCAATTTCCTGGAAGCGCCCCTACTTGCCCTGATCATCGGCTATTTTACCAAATACATCAGCGATCATTCAGGTACCCTATCTTATGTGTTCAGGGAAAATGAAAACCTTCCCGCCTATATCTTCATGGCAGTTGTGGTAGCCCTGTTCATGGGATTGACTGTGAGTGCCGAAGAGATCATCCGGGATCAAAAAATCCTGAAACGGGAATCATTCCTTCACCTGAGCCGGCTCAGCTATCTGCATTCAAAAATCCTGATCCTCTTCCTGATCTCGGCGATCCAAACCTTCAGTTTTGTCCTGATCGGGAATACTATTCTGGAAATCAAAGGGATGACCTTCCCCTACTGGATGGTTCTCTTTTCCGCCTCCTGCATGGCAAATATGATCGGATTGAACCTCTCCTCCGGTCTGAATTCAGTGGTAGCAATCTATATCATCATTCCATTCATCCTGGTTCCCCAGCTTCTCTTTAGCGGAGTGATAGTTAAATTCGACAGGTTGCACAACGTATTCCGAAATCCGGTTTTTGTCCCAACAATCGGCGAACTGATGACCTCACGATGGGCGTATGAAGCCATTGCCGTGGAACAGTTCAAAAAAAATAAATACCAGCGCAATTTCTTTGACCTTGAAAAAGAAGAAAAGAATGCTCTCTTTAATTCCCGTGATCTTATTCCGGAAGTAATCTCCAAATTGAATGAGGCTGACCGGAACATCCAGAACAATCTGAACCGGGAAAAGGCAATTTCCAACCTTGAGGTAGTCCGGAATGAGCTTCAAAAATTGCATGATTTTCAATCATTCCCGCTCTTTGAGCGGATAGCGGATCTGACTATTGAAACCTACTCCAGCGAACTATTCGACCTTACCAAATCCTACCTGTTAGGGGTCAAAGAATACTACCAGGAAACGGGAGAGAAGGCAACCCGGTTCAAGGATGAAAAATACAATCACCTGGTTGATTCCATGGGAAGTAAAGATGCGCTAAACAGACTAAAAGATAAACACGAGAATGACAAGCTGAATGAATTGCTTCTGAACCGTGGCGAAATTCCGTTCCTGCCGGAATTGGACCATCAACTGGTCAGGAAGGCGATGCCCGTATACATGGATCCGATATCAAAAGCCGGAAGGGCTCATTTCTATGCCCCGGTGAAAATCATTGGTGACAAAACGATGGATACGTTCTGGTTCAACATTATCGTCATCTGGTTGTGGAGTCTACTCTTCTATTTTTTCCTGATATACGATCTTCTGCGCAGGATCATCGACTGGTCTGAAAAGGCAAAGATGCGCAAAAGAGGGTGAGTTGTACAATACCTTTTATCCTAAACTTTTACTACAGATGAAGTGCCATAATGCAATCTTTGGCAAGGACTTCCTTTCGTTTATCTTTGGAATGACCTTTTCTGTTTGCGTGATGAGAATCGCTTGATAACATCCAGCAAAGGTATGTCCAGGGCACAATATTCTATACGGATTATTACAACTGACCAGCAATTGATGGTTGCTTGATGTTAATGGTTAAATGTGATTGGTTAATTGTTTCTTCGACTTAAGTCTAACTATCGAATGGTCCAAACTCTTTACTCTGTACACTGAATGCTGCACCAATTAACTTATAACAGATCACGAATAACGAATAACTTCTTTTAGGTGCCTCCGATCTGCATTTCAAGTATTCGGAAGGTTGGGGCCGTAAAGCTGCGGTTCATGTCGAGGTCATTCCCAATCATATCGATCGCGTTGAGCATCTCAAATGCGCTTCCGGCGATGGTCAGTCCTTTGACCGGAAAAGCGATCTCGCCATTTTCTATCCAGAAACCGGAAGCTCCGCCGCTGAAATGACCATTCACCGGATTGATTCCATATCCTGTAACGCCCTTCAGCAACAGTCCTTTTTTTGTTGCTTTGATAATCTCCTCCGGGGTATTTGTTCCGGCTACCATATATAGGTTATGGAAGCCGATCCCGGGAAGGCTGCGAAAATCACCCCGTGAAGCATTTCCGGTGCTTTTCATCCCGGCTCTTTTTGCCACGGCTGTGTTGTATAAAAATCCTCTCAACACCCCCTTATCGACCAGTATTCGTTTCTGTGTTGGCACTCCTTCACCATCGAATGGTTTGCTGCCTGGTCCCCGGGGTATGGTCCCATCATCGATGAGGGTCATCAGCTCGGTAGTAAATTTCTGGTCTATCTTATCTGCCAGGAAGCTGGCTCCCTGAAGGACTCTCTCCCCGTTGAGTGCACCAAGTATTCCGCCCAGAATAGAACGTGCCACATCCGGATGGAATATCACCGATGCCTTCTGGGTTTTAACCATTTGCGGGTCGAGCATTTCGTATGCTTTTCTTGCGGCCACTTCGGCAATTTTTCGCGGTTCTTCCAGGTCTTCGAAGAATCGTCTTCCACAGTATTCATATCCGGTAGATTTTTGTTCTCCTTTTTCGGCAACAACGCCCACTCCATAGTTGCAAAAGGAAGATTTATAGCTTTTCAGCATGCCGTTGGAATTGCCGATAATGATTTCACCATCTCCTTCACCAAATCCGGCCCCGGAACTTTTGGTTATTCGTTCATCTTTCATTGCAAGGGCTTCCACCTCTTTTGCCATGTCAATTTTCGTATCCATATCAACGGCAGCAATGGAAGGGTCATAGAGTTCTTCCACGGCTGTATCGGGCTGATCTTCCGGCAACACGTTGTTTTCATCCGGTGTGGTATTGGCAGCAAAACTCACTGCACTGGATACTGCATGGTCAAGGGCTTCATCCGAAAAATCGTTGCAATGCGAAAATGCCATTTTCCCTTCAATGAAGACCCTGAGACCCACCCCGTGTGAGGCTGCTTCCTGAACGGTTTCCACCGCTCCGTTCCGTACTTCAATGCTCAGTTCCCTGCCTGACTCAATGTATACTTCTGCAGCATCAGCGCCTTTTTGAAGGCATTGGCTGACTAATTTTTCTGCTGTTATTTTGTAATCCATGATGTCAATTTTTTTGAGATTTACGATCTGGTTCTGCTACCACCAACATTAATTCCCCTGATCCGCACGGTTGGTTGTCCGACGGATACTTCGGCCATTTGTCCCTTACCACATATTCCGGGACCGAATGCCAGGTCATTGCCTACCGCGTCGATCCCGGAGATTACGTCGAGGCAGTTTCCGATCAGTGTAGCTCCTTTTACCGGTGTGGTTTTCTTTCCATTCTCGATGAGATAGGCTTCCCGGCAGGTAAAGTTGAACATTCCGGTAACCGGATTGACGCTCCCACCGCTCAGGCTCCGGACATAAAGACCCTCTTTGGTTGAAGAGAGAATATCTTCGGGAGTATTTTCTCCCTGCTCGATGAATGTGTTGGTCATTCTTGGGATAGGGATATGCCGGAATGACTCACGGCGTCCGTTTCCGGTTCTTTCCATGTTAATCTGTTTACCGGAAAGGATATCGGTCATGTATTTCTTCAGCACACCCTTTTCAATCAACACATTCCGTTTCATCTGAGTTCCTTCATCATCAAAGTTTGTGGTACCGCGTTGATCGGGTATGGAACCGTCATCCACCATGGTAAACAGATCACTGGCTACTTTCTGGCCCAGTTTGCCGGTAAATGCACCCACTTCTTTTGCAATATTATCGGCTTCGAGGGGATGACCCACGGCTTCATGAACCAGCACACCACCCCAGCCGTTTTGCATCACGACATCCATCATTCCTGCCGGGGCATCTTCTGCTTCGAGCATCACAACGGCTTCTCTGGCTGCCCGGCGTGCCACTTCTTCCGGAGTAATTTTTTCAAACATCTCGAAACCGCAGTGATGACCCAGCCGTTCCCTGGCCATGTGGCGTGTATTGTTACCCACACCCATTGCCTGAACGATAAAGAATAGCTGGGGTAATTCATCGTTCAGGTAGAGTCCTTCGCTATTGGCAATGGTTCTTCCCCGCACCTCATCATAGTAATCGATGATTGCCATTTTTATTTTCGGATCGTAGTCAAGCGCCGCCTGGTTGGCCCGTTTCATCACATCCAACCGTTTCTCATCGGCCAGATCCTGAAGGGGGATCTTTACTGTAATGAACGATTCGCGATGGGCTTCCTGAATATCAACCGGGGCAACCTGCTGACTTCCCCGGGCCACATACGACGCAACTTCGGCTGCCCGCATCAGTTTTTCTTCCGACAACTCGTCGGTATAGGCATATCCGGTTTTATCTCCGGTAATGACCCGCACCCCGGCTCCCTTTACGATCCCGAATGTGCCGCTTTTAAACTTCGACTCTTCCATCGATATATTCCTGGTAATCCTGTTCTCAACATACACTTCAGCAAAATCACCCCCTTTTTCCAGGGCTTTTTGAATGACTCTGTTCAGCAATCCCTGGTCCAGCGCTTCAGCCGGTCCGGAAGAGAGGGATTTACAGGACCAAAGATTGGACAGGATTGCCGGAGTGGCAGCAAGGGCAAGACTCCCCTTGAAGGTTAGATCCAGAAATTTCCTCCGTGGAATATCACTGATAAAATGATCTTTTATATCCATTTCGGTTGTGGTATTTGGTTTAACATTTGTTTAACGGTTAAATTTACTTTTTATACAAAGATCAGTCAACCCTTTTCTTTTCAGTAAAACATGTTTCACAACCTAAAAAATTTTTCTTACTTTTCAAAAAAACTCATCTATCCGGCAACATGGATTTGAAAAGAACCTCATCTACCCTTACATTCCTTTGTGTCACTGCATGTTTTGTCCTGCAGTCTGCAAGACTCACTGCACAGGAACAGACTATAGAAACCGTTATACAGACCGGGCACTATGCAGCAGTAACCGCTGTTGCATACAGTCCGGATGGGGAATTTGCTGCCACAGGCAGTAATGATAAGACCATCAAGCTATGGCATGCTGCCAGCGGACGGGAGATCCGTTCATACCTCGGTAGTGTTGGGGAATCCAGGCAGTTATCCTTTAGCCTGGATGGAAAACTCATTGCTTCCGTGGACCAGGATTATTCACTTAAACTTTGGGAGACAGAAACCAGCCGGCTGATCCGGACAATCGTACTTCCCGATGATGATATTTTTTGTGCTGCGTTTACCTCGGGAGCTAACCTGATTACAGGAACAGAACGGAACCATGCCATCCTTTGGGATCTTTCCACCGGCAAGGAGATCAGGCGATTCATCCCGGAGCCTCAGGATATCACCATGCAGAAAAACTTCACCTATCCGTCAGCCGGTTCGTTAGAGATCAGCCGTGACGGCACCCGGTTACTGGTTGGCAGCAATGATCGAACCGTAATCCTTTTTGATTTCCAGTCGGGAAAGGAAATGAAAAAATTCAAGGGTGACCGCTCCTCCTGTACCTCATGCATTATTTCTGCCAGTTTTAGCCCGGATGAAACCGAATTCATCTCAAATTACGATTCCATCCATACCTGGAATATTGAGTCGGGTAAAAAAATCAGGCCGATGGATGGCAGGAGTAACCGGGAGGGTGGGGCTTATTATTCCCCGGATGGAAAGTACATCGTCTCATCCTATTATAAGGTGGTAACCATCTTCAATGCACGAACCGGAAAGCCGGTGACGACCATCGAGGGCCACCTCAGGGATGTTACGGATCTGAAACCATCTCCTGCCGGGAATTTTCTCCTTACGGGAAGCGAAGACAGGACAGCCTCGATATGGGAAATCCCATCAGGGAAGAATTTCACTACCCTAAGAGGATTTTTAAATGATGTGGATGAAGCCGTTCTGAGTGACGGTTATATGTACTGGATTGCCTTTATCAATGAAGTCCGGTTGAGTCCGGATGGGCAATACATCGCAGTCGGGAAAACCGGGAACAATGCTAAACTGATGGATTTTTCAACCGGCAGGGTGGTTCAGACTTACCGGGGACACGAAGGCATGGTCATCTCCCTTGATTTCAGCCCGGACGGGAAGTATCTGGCCACCGGCAGTGTGGATGGTACGGCACGCATCTGGAATGTCTCTTCCGGAGAATTGTTATATACACTTCCCGATCGCACATCCAACATCCCGGTTTTTACTGTTGCTTTCAGTTCAGATGGTACATCCCTGGCTACAGGCAGCTGGGACGGAAGAACACGGGTATGGGATCTTGAAGCGGGTGACCTGGTCCAATCCATTCCCAGTTTAACACCGTATGCCGTCCGCTTTACCCGAAACGGATTATATGTCGTTTCAGCTGTCCTTCCAACCCGTGAAAATCCTAAAAAACTGAGGTTGTTTGAAATCGACACCGGAGAAGAAATCCGGGAATTCATCGGGCATACGCAGATCGTAACAACCATTCGGATGAGTCCCGACGGGAAGTACATGCTGTCGGGAAGTTTCGACGGGATGGTTAAGCTATGGGATATAGCCACCGGGTTACAGGTACAAAAATTCAGGGGCCATTCCGCCCGTATCCATGCCGTGAACTTTGATAAAACCGGAAAATTCATTGTTACGGGAAGTGATGATAACACGGCAAAATTATGGAATGCGGAAACCGGAAAGGTTATCCGGACCTTTACCGGCCATAATGGCACCGTAAGTTCAGTGCAGATCAGTCCGGATGGAAAATTCCTGATTACCGGAAGTCATGACGGAACCATTAAAACCTGGGACCTGGAAACAGGATCTGAATTACTGACCCAGATTTTTCTCGGTGAATCGGACTGGTTGGTCAAAACAAAAGAGGGATTTTTCGATGCTTCGGAAGGAGCCAGAAAATCAATTTTCTTTGTCAGGGGAACCACCACGTATAACATCGATCAGTTTTTTGAAGAGTTTTACCATCCCGGATTACTGCAGGAAGTATACCGGAACCGCGGGCTGATCGAAGAACCCGTCAACCTCCTGAATAAACTGGAAGAATCACCCCCACCCGTTGTTTCCATCATCACCCCAAAATCCGGTACTGAAATGGAAAACAGCGACGTTAAAATCTTTGCAAAAATTACCAACACGGGAGGGGGCATTAATGAGGTAAAACTGTTGCATAACGGGAAAAGCCTTCCCGTTGACAACAGCGGCCTGGGAAGGTCTGGGAGAGAAGGCCAGTCGATCATGAAGAACTACACGGTTAGCCTCATCCCCGGAGAAAATATTCTTTCACTATCGGCATTCAGCGACGGAAGGATTGAATCCCGGCCCGAAGAGATCATCCTCCATTACAAAGGACTGGAAAGTACCGCCATCTGTTACGTCATCGCGATCGGGATCAATAAATATGAAAATCCCCAGCTTGAACTAAACTATGCAAAAGCAGATGCACGGGCATTTGCAAAACTTGTTGGAGAGCGTGCTCAAAAACTGTTCAAGCGAATCGAACTAATCGAACTTTATGATAAAGAAGCGACCCGGGAAAATATTTTGAGTGCGCTGGATACCCTGTCCGTGAAAATCAATCCCGAGGATGTTTTTTTCTTCTATTATGCCGGACACGGAAGCATGGTGGAAAATAAATTCTTTTTTATTCCGACCGAAAGTGTAAGCTTGTATCAGATGGATAAACTGATCAAGGGATCCATTTATGCCGGGGATATGCAGGAAAAATTCAAAAACATCAAGGCATTAAAGCAACTGGTTGTGCTCGATGCCTGTCAATCGGGTGGATCGACCGAGCTTCTGGCCCAACGGGGAGCCATGGAGGAGAAAGCACTGGCACAGATGTCCCGAAGTTCCGGGGTCCATGTGCTTGCCGCTGCCGGTAGCGAACAGTTTGCAACCGAAGTGGGAAGTCTTGGCCATGGTCTTTTTACCTACGTTATCCTGCAAGCATTGAACGGCAGCGCTGACGGAGCCCCAAAAGACGGGAAGGTCACCATCTATGAACTGAAATCGTTTCTCGATGATCAGGTGCCTGCCCTTTCAAAGATATACAAGGGACAGGCTCAATACCCCTATACGTTCTCACGGGGACATGATTTCCCCGTGGTAATTAAATAAAAAAATGGATATTCCATTCACAAGGTACCCAGCAAAATAATTCTACTCAATAGTACTATGCCATTATGAAAGACCGTAAAGAAATACCCGTTTATGAGTTCATGCCACGAATCCACCATCTCTGGGATCAGCAGTGGTTCCTGCTAACCAGCGGTGACTATGCCGCTAATCACTATAATACGATGACCGTTGGCTGGGGCTATTTCGGCATCATGTGGAATAAACCGGTTGCAGTGGCCGTTGTCAGGCCAACCCGTTATACGTTTGAATTCATGAACCGCTATGAAACCTTTACACTCTCAGCATTCGACAAGAAATACAAAGAGGATCTGAATCTTCTCGGTTCCACATCCGGTCGTGACGGAGACAAACTGGCTGGAACAGAACTTACGGTTGTCCCCTCCAGCAAGGTTGAAGCTCCAACATTCCTGGAAGCATTATTGATCGTAGAGTGTAAAAAGATCTACTGGGACGACTTCAAACCGGAACAATTCCTTGATCAATCCATCCACAGGAATTATCCCCTGAAAGACTATCACCGGATCTATTTTGGTGAAATTGTACTTATCCGTGGAACCAAACTGTTCACGACTCAGAAAAGCTCCGGAAAATAAATCACAATCCGGGAAACAAAATTATGAAATTCTAACTTTTTACTTTTTACTTTTTACTTGTTTATCCCCCATCACTCCTTTTCCTTCTCCCGGTTAATCTCGATGATATCCACCTGATCTGCATAATCGCCGATAAGGTGTTTGCAGAAATAATCACCGCGAAGCCAGAAAAAATACTCATTCATATCACCGTATCCATGTCGTTGACCCGGGAATATGAAAAGATCAAACCGTTTATTGGCTTTAATCAGTGCGTTTGCCAAACGAATAGTATTTGCAGGATGGACGTTGTTATCAATATCGCCGGTACAGATTAACAGTCGACCTTTCAGGTTTTCAGCAATCTCCGAGTTTTTATCAATATCGTATTCAAATGTAATATTGCCATCTTTATCAACGACTTCCTTTACACCATGGTGTTTTTCACTCCACCACCGGTTATAGATGTTGTTTTCATGATTGCCTGAAGATGAAACAGCAACCTTGAAAAAATCGGGATATACAAGCATGGCTGCAGTTGACATAAATCCTCCTCCGGAATGACCAAATATGCCCACTTTATCGATATTGATAAACGAATACCTGTCAGCCAGTTGTTCAATGGCTGCTTTCTTATCGGCCAATCCATAGTCGCGCAGGTTCCCATAACCATAATTATGGTACCATTTCGACCGGCTTGGATGTCCGCCACGGTTGCCAATGGTTATTACAATAAAACCAAATTGAGCCAGCCGATCGATACGGTCCATACTTAGCGAAAACGATTTGTTCACGGATTCCGTCTGGGGTCCGGGATAGACATATGCAATGATGGGATACTTTTTTGTCGAATCGAAATCAAACGGTTTATACATCACGCCATACAGGTCGGTCATACCATCATCCGCTTTAACCGTATAGGGTTCAGGAAACTGGTAACCGGCTTCAAACAGCAGGGAAAGGTCTGTTGTTTCAAGCGCCATCAGAACGTTGCCCTGGTTATCCCGCAACTCCGACTTGGGGATTATGTTCACCCGGGAGAAGGTGTTCACGAAATAGGTGTGCGCATCGTTCATGCTTACAGTATGGTTAAAATTCCCTTTGTTTAACAGCTTGAGGCTGGTACCATCAAAATTTACCCGGTAAAGGTGGAGGTAATATGGATCTTCATTGCTTTCCCTGGCATTTGCTGTGAAATAGAGGATCCTGTTCTTTTCATCAATCGCCTCAATGCTTTCACAATGAAAGGGTCCGCTTGTAATCTGGTTTTTCATGTTCCCCTGTTCGTCAAAGAGATAGAAATGGGCCCATCCATCCCGTTCTGACCAGTGGATCAGTTCCGTCCCATTATTCACCAGACCCAATGGTCGGGTCTCAACATAGGTGTTTAACCGTTCTTCAACAAGCACTTTAACTTCTCCGGTTAAACTGTTTGCAACACAGACATCTATTCTCTTTAAATCCCTGCTTGTCCTGGTAAAATAAACCTTATCTGCAGTCGTAGCAAGCCAAACACGGGGATGGTAATCATCATCCCGGTTTTTTGCCAGTCGTGGTGCAGTCAGGATCGATATTGTCTGATCTTTAAAAGCATCTGCCTCTACCTGCAGTTTCTCCTTTGTAACCATATCAATGACCAGCAATTCGACCTGGGGTGATTCTTCTTCCCCGGGCATATGGTATTTGTATGTTTCCAGGGTTGGGCGGGGTTCTGCAATAGAATTGATGACCCAAAGATCTTTTACTTCCCTGCTATCGGATCGGGTAAGGGCTATTTTTTTCGAATCCGGAGACCAGACAACGTGCGCCGGTTTTCGCTTGTCCTTATTTTTTTCTTTATCCACATTGGTTTCCCCTCTCTCATAACTATAACTGTAATACTCTTCTCCGTCCTTGGTAAGCTGGTGTTCAATAATGGTTGAATCCTCCTCATCTTCCAGGGCTTTCTGGTAGTTTTCCCTGTCCATCCAGTAAAGGTTATACTGTTTGGTAAAAAGGATTGTTTCCCCATCGGGTGAAATGGAAGCCCATCGTAGATTATCCTTTGGTTTTTCATAATCTTCCAGAAGGATTAAAACCCGGGTGGTAAGATCATACTGAAAATAAAACTTCTTCTTTTCGGGTTTTTCCTTTTTGGGGCTTTTGCCTTTTTTCTGTTCGGTCTTAGTGGTATCCGTTTCCTCCTTTTTTTCCTCCTCCTGCGTGCTTTCCACTTCAAACTGAATGGCTTTCTCACCATTAATAAATTTGATTTTTTCGATCGGCAGGTGCAGTGCATCATATGGATCTTTGGTAAAGCGGGTAAGATCTGCAGCCATTTTCACATTGTCAAATATCTCCGTTTTGGTTTTACGGACTGGATCAACGATATAAAAGGTTTTTCCTTTTGGTGTTTCAAAAGAATACCAGAACCGGTCGGACAGTTTCAACCAGTGAGCATCCACAGAAGTAGAAAAGACCATCTTTTTAATTTTTCCCGGGGAAAACCGGGCGGCGAGTGCATAGTTTGCTTTGGTAACTTCAGCATGCTGCCCAAGGATTGTACCCATGCTTAAACATACAATCATGAATAGGACGAACGTAATCTTTCTCATTTTTTGTGATATTTATGGTTTACAATAGGTTCTCAACGAAAAGCTAAACCTACAATCTTTTTCTGGAATCAGGAAGAAATGGAAAGTATTGTGCAGCAGGATATTTTCTTTTTAGAATCTTTTCATGCCCGGGAAATTTACCGGTCCGGAAATTCCGGAATAATTACGGTATCCCTGTCAATGGCAAACGCACCGAAATAGCCAAGCGCATCATTGGAGAGATTGGTGTTGGGGTTCGCAGGGGTTGAATAGGAACCGTCTCCACCACTATACAGCAGGTTTGCCAGGGTAAGGAAATAATCATACACCTTATCGTCCATGGAAAACAGTTCAAGTACTGCCGTATCGCCCGGTAAATAGGAATCCCCCCATATAAACAGGTCGACCGGATTGCCATCGATGAATTTATCATCGATGCAATAGATGTTTTTATCGAGCGTGTCATTTTTAAACACCCTGATCCGGTAAAAATTGACCGTATCCCTGGGGTCTTTGAAATGACAATGGAGCCAGTAGGATTCCTCATAGTAATAAGTTTCAGGATAGTACTCCAGCTGGATTGAGTCGATATCAATTCGTTCAGGCAGCCTGGCCGATGCTGTATACTGCTCACCTTCCGCCTCAACTTCCAATTGGTAGGTTCTCCCGTAATCTCCCTGGATAATGGTTGTTTCATACACTCCTTCACTCGCTTCAACCAGGGTATCCCGGGTTCCAAGGTCATCGGATAACACGACCGTTGCTCCCGATACAGCCGGGTATTCCAAAGGGGCGAAATAATCGGTGGTTTTGGTCAACATCACCCTGTAGGGACCCGGTCTGTCGGATATGCTTCCTTCAATAACGATCCTGGGATCTGTTCCCTCCAGGTCGATGGTAATGATCTCCTCACACGATAACAGCAACGAAATCAACAACAATCCTATTTTATAATTGCGTGCCATGTCAGAATCTGAAATTATAGGTTATGGACGGTACGATTGGAAACAGGGAGAGTTTTTTAGCCACGGTTTTCGATGGATCGTCTTCATCCTCCTCAAAGCGAATGGAATATGCATTTTTCCTTGAATAGACATTATAGATTGACAGGTCTACACTTGATTCATATCGTTTTCGCTCTTTCCCCTTCAATGTAACCCCCAGGTCCAACCGATGATATGCAGGCATCCGGTGTCCATTTCTCCCCGTGTACATGTTTACTGTTGTTCCTTCGATTTCATATTTCCCGGCTGGAAAAGTAACGGCATTTCCTGTATAATATACCCAGGTCCCCGAAATGGTCCATCGTTTACCGATGCTTAAAAGAGCAACAATGGAGACGTCATGTCTCCGGTCCTGTTTTGCCGGAAATGCCTTCCCGTCATTAATATCGTCAAACAGGCGGTCAGTTTTCGAAAGCGTATAACTGATCCAGCCATGCAATTTCCCACTTTTCTTTTTCAGATAAAACTCAGACCCATAGGATTTCCCGCTGCCAAACACAAGTTGTGATTCAACCTGTTCGTTGAGAAAAATATCTGCTCCGTTGCGGTAATCAATCTGGTTCTGCATCCATTTATAATACACCTCAACCGATGCTTCATATTTGTTCTCCTTAAAATTCCTGAAATAGCCAAATGCCAGCTGATTTCCAACCTGTGGTTTTACATTCGAACTGCTGGGGATCCAGGCATCCATGGGTGTTGTGGAGGTTGTATTGGAAAGTAAATGGATGTACTGGTTGGTTCTGACAAAGGAGGCTTTCAGAGAGCTTGATTCATCCACTCTGAACATGGCAGTTACTCTGGGGTCGAGACCGTAATAACCGCTTATCAGTTCACCACTGTTGTAAGCTGTGGTGTCAAAGACTGATCCCTCTTCATCATAACGATATACGTTACCCGGTCCAAGGAGGTGAAACATGGAAAACCGTAGTCCGTAACTGACGGTTAGCCGGTCAAAGAGAGTCAATTCATGGTTGAGGTAGATGGCTGTTTCAAGGGCATATTTCTCGGTCAGTTTCAATTCGTTCACACCCGATGCTTCTGAGGCATCGACAACGCCCGGAATGAAATTATGATGGTTCAGTTTTAGCCCAAATTTTAATGTGTTCCCGGGGTGCAGGAAATATTGAAAATCCTCCTTCAGGTGCCAGTCACGGATCGCCGATCTGATGGTAAATTTCATCCCCCCCTCATCCACGAAAAAATCATAATTGTAGTTGCTATAGATCAGGGAGCTGTTCAGGAAAAGCCTGTTGCTGAACAGATGATTCCACCGCACGGTGGCCGTACCATTTCCCCAATCAAATCCAAAAACATCACTGTATTTAAATACATCCCGCCCGAAGTAACCGGATAGGTAGATCCGGTCCTTTTCTCCCACCTTATAATTTCCTTTGATGTTCAGGTCGTAGAAATAGAGGATATTTTTGTTCACCAGTGTGTCAGAGGATAGTCTCAGGAAAAGATCGGCATAGGTTCTTCTACCGGACAGAATGAGGGATCCTTTCTCTTTTAGAAAGGGTCCTTCGATGGTCAGCCGGGAGGAGATCAATCCAATTCCACCGGAAATTCCTAGTTTTCGCAGGTTCCCATCTTTCATTTTCACATCCAGGACCGAGGATAATCTCCCTCCGTATTCGGCCGGCATACCTCCTTTATACAATTTCACATCCTTTATGGCATCAGAATTAAAAACAGAGAAGAAGCCCAGCAGGTGCGATGCATTATAGACCGGTGCTTCGTCGAGTAAAATGAGGTTCTGTCCCGACCCTCCACCGCGTACAAAATAACCGCTTCCGCCTTCTCCAGCTGCACTGACTCCCGGCAACAATTGAATGGTCTTCAGGAGATCCTGTTCACCAAAAATAACCGGGATCTCTTTCACCTCTTTTACGTTCAGCTTTGCTATGCTCATTTCAGGCGACCGCAAATTTTCATCTGCACCAACCTCACTGATCACCACCTCATCAAGCATGCTGATTTTCGGCTTCAATTCAACATTAACCGTTTGGTCTTCCGTCAGGTCAACCGAAAAGCGTTGTGATTCATACCCAATATAGCTTGCCCCTATCTGGTATGTCCCGCCGGGGAGGGTAAGGGAATAAAAACCATACGTGTTGGTTGCTGTTCCATTACTCATATTGGTAATAAACAGTGTGGCGCCAATTAATTCTTCCCCGCTTTCCGCATCCGTCACATGTCCGCTGATGGTAAACAGGTCCTGCGCATACAGACCGGGTATGAAACAAAGCAAACAGAAGAGAACAATGCTATTCTTCATGACAAGCAGATCACGGGCGTTACTGTATAAAGAATCTCAAAAATACCAAAATTAATCTATCCCGTAATCATAAATATGGAATCAAATGATATGCAAGCAATTTATTCGTTTTCCATTCTGACTCTTCGGTAAAAATGATTACTTTCAGGCAGAAAAAAATGTACGATGAAAAAGAATCTCTTTCACCCCGCCCGACTGTTCATGATGATATACAGTATCTTTTTGTTTTCCGCCACCTTGTTAGCCCAGGGTTACCTCCCTTTGCATGAAGAGAGCTGGCCTGAGTCCGATCAGGATACACTCTGGTATACGGTCAAAGGAGAGCGGCACGGTATCAGTTTTTTCCCTCAGGTCAGGTATCCCGAGGTCGAGTATACGGCATCCGATAAACTCACATTTGACCGCTTTCATTCGGCCGATGTATTTACCACCTGGCTCAAACGATGGGCAGATGAGTATCCTGATCTGGTGGATCTTTATACGGTCGCTGAAAGCTTTGAAGGAAGACCCATCCTGCAGGTAACCATTACCAATAAACGATCAGGAAAAGATACCGACAAACCGGCTGCCTTTTTTGAAGGAAATCGTCATAGTGGAGAGGTAACCAGCGCAGAATCCGTTCTGTGGATGATCCAGTATCTGCTTGAACAATATGGCAACAATGCAGAAATAACAGAAATGCTGAACACGAAAACGATCTATGCCCGTCCGATTAATAATCCCGACGGACATACCCTCTATATGCACACAGCACAAAGCAACCGCAGTACCGTAAAGCCGACGGACAATGACCTGGATGGCCTTATCGATGAAGACTCTCCGGAGGACCTTGATGGAGACGGGATTATACTCACCGTGCGCTGGAAAGATAAAAAACGGGGAAACATGAAGCCAGATCCGGATGATCCAAGCGGCAGGCTCATGATGAGGGTTCCGGAAGGAGAAGGGGTCTATTTAACTGAATCTGAGGGGATTGATAATGACGGGGATGGCCGGGTGAATGAAGATGGTATCGGGGGACTGGACCTTCACCGCAACTATCCTGAAAACTGGAGGCCGGAACAGCATGCCGAGGCGACCGGACGCGGTTTCACCCAGCGTGGCGCCGGTGAATATCCGCTCAGTGAGATTGAAACCCGGTCGGTTGTTACATTCCTGTTAAGCCATCCCAATGTATATATTGTAAACTCAATGGATACACGAGTGCCAATGCATCTCCGGGCTCCATCAACCTCCCCCTCTGAAGAGAGAATGTACCTGGAAGACCTGGCGTGGTATGAATATTTTGACAGCATTGGAAAGGGAATTACCGGGTATGAAAGAGCCGGGGATGTATATCAGGATTACGGCCATGGAAATCCGCTCTTTGGACATGGCCCCGATTTTGGATACTGGTATTTCGGTGCCATCTGGTACGGTGATGAATTATGGAACGGGGGAAGGTTTAAAGATTATGACGGGGACGATGACATCGACCAGCTGGATCTGCTCAGATGGGACGATGAAGAAAATGAGGGCACCGGGTATACCGAATGGAAACCGTTTGTACATCCTGTTTACGGAGAAGCTGAAATTGGAGGATTTCATCCAAAATTTTTCTCCCAGAATCCCCCGGCAAAAGAGCTTTTACCCTGGGCTAAAAACCAGGCATTGTTCAACCTCGAAATGGTAAACCATCTGCCCCGTCTCGCATGGAGCGATGTCAATCTGGAAAAGACCGAATCCTATGGCAATGACTCAGCCGATTTTCAGATCACCATCTCGTTTCAGAATACCGGGAAATTGCCCACTGCCTTGAAACAGGCACACCTGGTAAAAATCGTTCGTGAAGACCGGGTCACCATTGAATTTGTAAAGGAGATGGTAACGGGGAAAAAACCGGTATTGAAAATTATTCGGGAGGAAGAGGAGTCAGGTGAAGCTCGTAACTGGTATTACGACCGGTTCTCCCGTAATCAACGCTCTGCAAGTGTGGATTGCGGATTTACTCCCGGAGGTGAAACCAGTCAGGCCATCTTTACTGTTCGGGTTTACCAGAAACAAGATGTAACCTGTAGTATCAGTATATCATCAACACGTGGAGGCGTCTTGAACAAAAAGATGACACTTGATTTTAGCAGGGAGTGATTTTCTCCTGCCTTCCGAATGATCATGGGATCATAAAATGATGATCTGACCGAATTGAACTGCGATAGACGCCTTGCATAAAAATCCGGATACTATGAATAACGTATCGAATATTCATGCTTTTAACACCATCATCGGTTTTATTCTTCTTCTTTTCAGCATCTCATTTATGCCCATGCGCATTGAATCGTTATTGGTAAACCGGATTGATATGATCCGGGAGAAAGAGGTAGAAGAAGCAGAAGCAGAAGTACTGTCTATGGAACACGGACTTTCCAGAGAACAGATGAACGACCTGAACACCGAGGTAACTCAGGCCAACAATGAAATCAACCAGCTGATGCATCATTCAGCTTCTCTGAATGATTCCATCAATGCACTGATGAACAGAGCGGCAAATGAGCCCTACCTGCTGGATACCATTCAGGATTTATACAACCGCGGAATCTTGACGGATGAAAGAATGATCGATTCATTGAATCAGCTCTTTACCGAAAAATCAAACCGGCTGATGGAACGAATCCGGTCCTTTAACCAGAAAGACCGGGATCTTAAGATCGTACAGGCCAATATTCGGAGTAAAAATGTTAAACTCCGGTATTTGGCTATTCTTCTCTCCGTTCATTTTGGGATGCTTACCATGACATTTCTCTCCGGTTTCTTCTTTTTTGTCATTGGATTCAAAAACTGGAAAAGGCACAATCAGCATTGGCAGGATTCCAACGTGGAATGATAATGAACCGGTTTTTTTAATACTTTTATCCGGTTTTTCAACCGGAATATACGACGGGAAAGCGAAAGAATTAACGTTAAAAAACAGGAACAAATGACACAAATTAAGAACAAAAACAAAAAGAGAGTAATTGGAATACTGACCGGTGGTGGAGATGTTCCCGGATTGAATCCTGCTATCCGGGCAGTCACTATCCGGGCGAATCGTGAAGGGTACCAGGTGATCGGGTTGAGACGGGGCTGGGCTGGTATCACTGAGCTGATTCGAGACAAAAATGCGGATAACAGCAATTGTTATATGATTCTGTCAGATGATATTGTAAATAAAGCGGGACGTACAGGGGGGACTTTTCTACACTCTTCCCGCACACGTCCAAGTCACATGAAGCAAGCCGATATTCCGGAACACCTGAAAGAGAAATATAAGGACAAATACAACGACCTGACCGAGGAAGTCATTAAGAACCTGAGCTGGCTTGGTATTGATTACCTGATTCCCATAGGAGGGGACGATACATTAAGCTATGGAGTCAGGCTTTACAAAGAAGGAGTAAAGGTGGTTGCCATTCCAAAAACCATGGACAATGATGTTCCGGGAACCGATTATTGCATTGGTTTCAGTACCTGTTTAACCCGTACAATCATGATGACAAACACCCTTCGTACATCCGCGGGATCGCATGAACGCCTGCTGGTTATGGAAGTCTTCGGACGTTATGCCGGATTTACAGCCATGCTGCCAACGATGGCCGGGGCGGCCAACCGCTGTGTGATCCCGGAACACAAATTCGACATTGATTTGCTGACAAAACTGCTGGTGGAAGACAGGAATCAGAATCCGAGTAAATACTCGGTTGTAATCGTTTCGGAAGGGGCCATGTTCAAAGGAGGTGAGATGGTTTTCAAGAATGCCGAAAAAGATGCATACGGACATGCAAAGCTGGGTGGTATAGGTGACCTCGTTTCAGCAGAATTGAAAAATCGTTCTGCAACGTATAACAAAGGCAAAACCATCAACATCATTAACCAGAAATTAGGGTACATGGTTCGTGGTGGTGACCCGGATGCGATGGACTCCATTGTACCCATGGCATTTGGAAATCTTGCCCTCGATCTTCTCCTGAAAGGAATCCACGGCCGATTGGTGGTTCTGAAAAATGGAAGGTATGATAATGTCCCGCTGGATGTAGTGATCAGTCACAAAAAGATCGTGAATGTAAAAGAAAATTACAATACCGAACGATTGCGGCCATTTTATCATAGCTTTGAAATGAAACCATTTTTCCTGATGGCCAGCGAAGGATAACATTAAACCCATGATCATGACTCGTTCTCACACTCCTTTATACCAATATTTCATATACCGGTCCATTCCGATCCTGTTGCTTTTTTTCATCGTGATCCATGCCTGCAAGCGTGAGTCAACAGCGAATGCTGATGGAACAGAAACCAGCACAATGCTTCCCGATACGGTCATCCTTGAAGCAGAAAATCACATGGGGTTACAGTTTGACCAGACGGAAAGGGCTCAGATGTCAGGTGGCCTTGCCTATTATACGCAGTTATACAATGAAATCCGCTCCTTCCCTCTTGACAATAGCATTCCTCCTTCGATCCAGTTTAATCCCATTCCAATCGGGGTCACTTTTCCTCAACAACAGGAACCGGTTGAATGGGGCTTACCGGAAAATGTTTCTTTGCCGAAAAACAGGAATGATCTTGCCTTTTATCGCGTTGCAGAACTGGCACAACTGATAAAAAACCAAAAAATCAAATCGGTTGAATTGACGCATTTTTTCATCGATCGTTTGAAACAATTTGGGGATACGCTTCATTGTGTGATCACCCTGACAGAAGAGTTAGCCATTGCACAAGCGACCCGTGCTGATGAAGAGATCGCTCAGGGTAAATACAGGGGCCCTCTGCATGGCATTCCCTATGGTGTGAAAGACCTGCTAGCCGTGGAGGGATATAAAACGACCTGGGGTGCAGCACCCTTTAAGGAACAAATCATTGATGAAACGGCAACGGTTGTAAAAAAACTGGAAGAGGCGGGTGCTGTGCTGGTGGCTAAATTATCCATGGGTGCTTTAGCCATGGGGGATGTCTGGTATGCCGATACAACAAGAAATCCATGGGATCTCAAGCAGGGTTCCAGTGGCTCTTCTGCCGGCTCCGCATCCGCAACTGCCGCCGGCCTGGTCCCCTTTTCCATAGGAACGGAAACATTGGGTTCTATCGTCTCTCCCTCGACACGTTGTGGAACATCAGGTCTCAGACCCACCTACGGTCGGGTTAGCAGAACCGGAGCTATGGCATTAAGCTGGACCATGGATAAGATCGGACCGATCTGCAGAAATGCTGCCGATTGTGCCCTGGTATTCCATGCCATGATCGGTCCGGACGGGATTGACCAGACCCTGGTCGATCTGCCATTTAACTATAGCCCGAATCCGGATATTTCAACCCTTCGCATCGGATATTTCAAGGAAGCATTCGATGCAGATTATCCAACGAAAAAGAACGACAAAAAGACACTCGCGGTTCTGAAAAAGATGGGCGCTGAACTCATGCCGGTCTCCTTCCCCGACACGCTGCCTGTCTCTTCCCTGCGAATCATTCTGAATGCAGAGGCTGCAGCAGCATTTGATGAGCTTACCCGGTCCAACAGGGATACGCTTTTGGTTCGTCAAAACCGGGGAGCCTGGCCCAATCTTTTCCGTCAGGCACGATTTATTCCTGCCGTCGAATACATTCAGGCAAACCGTATTCGCTATCTGCTCATTCAGGAGATGCAGAAGCTAATGGAACAATACGACCTCATCGTCACACCCAGCTTTGGCGGAAACCAGCTTCTCATAACGAATCTTACCGGTCATCCGGTTGTCGTGGTTCCCAATGGATTTAACCAGCGGGGAACCCCAACCAGCATTTCGTTTATAGGCAATCTCTTTGATGAAGCAACCATTCTTGCTGTTGCAGCTATGTATCAGCAGGAAACCGATTTTGACGACCTCCATCCCCGCTTTTTTACCCTGGGTGCATTACCATCAAAGTGAACCTGAATGATCGGAAAAACAGTTAAGTATTGATTTATGCGTGCAGTGATACAACGAGTAACCCATGCTTCGGTAAGCATTGAAGAAGAAATTAAATCAGAAATTGACCACGGTTTGTTGATTCTGCTTGGGATAGAAATTGAAGACACTGTGGACGATGTGGCGTGGTTATGCAGGAAGATTGCCCAACTGCGCATTTTTGATGATGCGCAGGGAATCATGAATGTGCCCATTACGGAGGTTGATGGTGAAGCACTGGCAGTCAGTCAGTTTACACTTCATGCCAAGACAAAGAAAGGGAATCGCCCATCCTACATCAGGGCTGCTAAGCCGGAATTTGCCATTCCGTTATACGAAGCGTTTGTAAAACAACTGGGGACAATGTTGGGAAAAACGGTAAAGACCGGAGAGTTTGGTGCATACATGCACATCAACCTCATTAATGATGGTCCGGTAACGATATGGATTGACACAAAAAACAGAGAATAGTTCATCTTATCTGACTTGCCATCCATGTAAAACAGCAACATGATTCACCAGGATTTTCCCGACACATCCGTTAAACGAACCGCGTTATCGATTGCCGTTATCGCATCGTTCATGACTCCGTTCATGGGTTCTGCAATTAACGTGGCATTACCTACGATTGGGAAAGAGTTTAATGCCAATGCGGTTCAAATCTCCTGGGTGGCTACTTCGTATATCCTGTCTGCAGCAATCTTTCTTGTTCCCCTTGGCAAGCTGGCCGATATCGTAGGCAGAAAAAAGATCTACACCATTGGTCTTGCCCTGTTTATCATCACTTCCATCCTGTGTGCCCTCTCTGCCAGCATTCATCAACTGATTGCCTTCAGAGTAGTACAGGGTCTTGGAAGCTCCATGATCTTCAGCACCAGCACAGCGATTATCACTTCTGTCTACCCTCCGGGAGAACGTGGCAGGCCTTTAGGCATCAACGTTTCAGCCGTCTATATCGGTTTATCGATCGGGCCGTTTGGTGGAGGATTACTGACCCAATATCTGGGCTGGAAAAGTATCTTTCTGGTTCTTGTACCGATCGGACTATCCGCTATTATCCTGATTCTTTTAATGCTAAAACAGGATTGGGCTGATGCAGCCAAAGAGCGATTCGACTGGCAGGGCAGTATATTGTATGGAGCGGCGCTATTTCTGCTGATGTATGGATTTACACGTCTACCTGAATGGTTTGGCTGGCTGTTTATCATTTCTGGTCTGATATTGTTCGGCGGGTTTTTCCGGGTTGAAAAGAGGTCTGCATATCCAGTTCTGGAAATAAACTTGTTCCGGCATAACCGGATTTTTGCATTCTCAAATCTGGCGGCATTAATAAACTATGCCGCAACCTTTGCAACCGGTTTTCTATTAAGCCTCTACCTGCAATATATCAAAGATCTCCCTCCTCATGAAGCAGGATTGGTGCTTGTCTCCCAGCCCATTATTATGGCAATACTATCTCCGATTTCAGGGAAATTCTCCGATAGAATTGAATCCAGAATCGTTGCTTCTGTCGGTATGGGATTATCCATGGTGGGACTCTTCCTGCTTGTCTTTCTTACTCCTGCTACCTCAATGCTGGTAATCATCATTAATCTGCTGATCCTGGGAACAGGTTTTGCACTATTCTCCTCACCCAATGTAAATGCCATCATGAATTCCGTTGAAAAAAAATTCCTCGGTGTTGCATCCGGCACACAGGCAACCATGCGAGCGGTCGGTCAGATGTTCAGTATGGGCATTGCCATGATGCTCTTTTCCCTGTTCATTGGCCGGACTGACATCAATCCATCCAATTATGCGGAATTTTTATCAAGTGTGAAAATGGCATTCCTTATTTTTTCAATTCTCTGTTTTGGTGGTATCTTTGCCTCCATAGCAAGAGGTAAAACGGCTCCCGGCAAAAATTCCGGAAAGAGATAATCCGTTTGTTTAAAGCTATAATTATGTTGACCGTCAGGGACTGCAAAAAAGATGCACCAATCAGCACAGGGTAACACAATGGATACAAAACATAAAAACTACAGGAAAAAAATTTCGGATCGGTTCGTTAAACAGCTTGTGGATTCTGCCATTTCATCCGCCGGATCGTTTAATCACCCGGACGGATTGAAGACCATATTCAGTTTGCTGGATCTGACCACGTTAAATACAACCGATACGGAGAAAAGAATCCGTTCACTCTGTGAAAATGTAAATCAATTTCCCAGTCGTTTCCCGGATATGCCAAATGTTGCCGCTATCTGTGTCTATCCATCACTCGTGTCCTGTGTCCGGGATGTGCTTGCAGTGCCAAATGTAAAAATTGCTTCTGTCGCCGGAGGATTTCCCTCCTCACAAACCTTTTTGAAAATAAAATTAGCCGAGATTGAGCTGGCGATTGAAAACGGAGCTGAAGAGATCGATGTCGTTATCTCTGTAGGAAAATTCCTGGAATCAAATATTCCGGATGTAGAAAAAGAATTAAAAGAGATAAGGCGGGTCGCACAAAAATACCCACTGAAAGTCATCCTTGAAACAGGAGCGCTATCTTCCCATGAAAACATCTATAGGGCCAGTATGCTTGCCATGGAATCGGGTGCTGATTTTATCAAAACATCCACCGGGAAATTTCAACCTGCTGCAACGATTGAGGCAGTTGGTGTGATGTGTACAGCGATACGTGATTACTATTCCGCTACAGGAAAAAGGGTTGGCATTAAACCCGCCGGTGGGATATCCTTCTCTTCAGAGGCTCTTCCTTTTCTGGCTATCGTTGCAAATAGCCTGGGTGCTGAATGGATAACACCATCTCTTTTTCGTTTCGGGGCAAGCCGATTGGCCAATCATTTATTGTCTGACATCGAATCACTCAGGACGGGCAAAAAAACAGAGTTCACATTTTTTTAATCCCGCAACTGCGTACCAGAGCATGAAAGAATATTCTCAGCGAATTGATATATCTTTGCCCATTATTTATCTGAGAAATCGATGTTGGTGAACGATCATAAAAAGCATCAAACCAATCCAGCTTCAAAATGGATAATAAGCCTGCAGGATAGCATTCCATCCGGTGTGTCTCAGGATAGCACCGCCATGGAAGCGGGCCAGGATTCCGTCCAGAAAGCGAGTGATTCACTGTCAATCCCGCAATTCTCACCGGAGGATATTCAGTCACTTTTTGAACGAAGCAATCGCCATCAAGACACCATCGATTCACTTGCCCGACAGCCGCAAAGACCTTCTTTTCGTATCATTCAAGAGGTTGAGCCCGTACCGGTGGTTTTGCTTGATTCAAGCCATGTCATTTTATCAGTGGATTCCCTCTCTTTTTTACTCCTTCCGGAATTTTCATTGAACCTGCCCAGGTATTCCTATCTGGGAAAAGAAGAAGGTGAACCGGTCTTCATAGAAGATCATGGGGAAACAGGTGACACAGTCAAAACAGTGAAAGAAACGGTAGGGTTACAGAAGGAGGCTGAAAAGGGGTTGGGTGAACAAGAAAAAATGGTTGTGTCCCATGATTGGGTTCTCGGGGTTTTCCTGATCTCATTTATCATCCTAGCCTGGATACGTCTGTTTTATAACAAATTTCTCTCCCGCACTGTCGCGGCATTAATCAACCAGCAGGTTTCCTATAATCTTTTCCGTGACCGGAGCAGTGTTTCATCCCGTGTGGCATTGGGTCTGAACATTATCTTTTACCTGAATACCGGACTCTACCTTTATCTTACCTTAACCTATCTGAAGATCGAAATTGGCCGGTTGGGCGGTTTCAGGGCATATGCTCTTCTGACCGCTCTTATTATTGCGCTCTATGCTGTAAAATCGATCGCTTTATACCTTCTCGGAGCTATTTCACTAACCCAAAAAACATTTGCCGAATACACCCATACGGTGTTCCTTTTCAACCGGAACCTCGGCCTTGCCCTGTTCCCGGTTGTACTGGGTATGGTGTATATATCGGATACCGTATTGCCCCTGTTTCTGTATAGCGGAATGGTCCTGATTTTAATAGCCTATATGTTCCGATTGTTTCGGGGATTTCAAATTTTTATCCGGGAAGGAGTTTCAATATTATATTGGTTTTTATACCTTTGTGGCCTGGAATTTTTGCCAATACTTCTATTTCTTAAGCTATCTGGACTATTGGTGTAGTATTGTAAGTTTTTGATATAGAGATAGTAAAATTAAAATTTTGCATTTTGAAAATCAAAAAGATACTTGTCTCTCAACCCGAACCAGAGAATGAAAAGTCTCCCTATTTCGAATTAGCCAGGCTGAATAACCTGAAAATTGATTTCAGACCATTTATTCATGTAGAGGGGGTGTCGGTAAAGGATTTTAGGCAAACGCGAACTGATATTTTAAGTCATTCCGCTGTTATTTTTACCAGTAAAACGGCAATTGACCACTTCTTCCGGATCAGTGAAGAGATGCGGCTAACCATTCCGGATTCGATGAAATACTTTTGTGTTTCAGAATCGATTGCGTTCTACCTCCAAAAATACATTGTCTACCGAAAGAGGAAAATTTTTTACGGTCACAATAATTTTACCGGTTTATTGGAGCTTATTCTTAAACATAAGGATGAGAAGTTCTTTGTTCCGCTGTCTGATCAACACAAGCCAGAAATTCCAGCGTTGTTAAACAAGCATAAGATCTTCTTTTCCATTGCAATCCTGTATAAAACGGTTTGTAGTGATCTCTCCGATCTTTCCAATGTCAATTATGATGTTCTGGTCTTTTTCAGTCCCTCAGGGATAAAATCCCTGCAACAGAATTTTCCTGAGTTTAAGCAGAATAACACAAAAATTGCAGCTTTTGGACCAACCACAACAAGGGCTGTTCTTGATGCGGGATTACGCCTTGATATTGAAGCTCCCAATCCAGAGGCTCCCAGCATGACCATGGCGCTGGAACAATACATCAAAGAGCATAATAAAAATTGTAAATAATCCACTTCACGCTTTTGGATCGTACCGGTTGAAATGTTCTGATAGATGAAAAAATTCACCTTCAACAAAGCAGAGCGTTTAACCAGTACGCGAAAGATCGGCCAACTGCTGGAATCCGGAAGAACTCACACAACCTATCCCTTCCGGATCTATTGGATGTTTGAATCAGGAAAAAGACCATCTCCGGTTCAGGTTGCTTTCTCCGTATCCAAAAAACGGTTTAAAAAGGCGGTCGTTCGTAACCTGATCAAGCGAAGAATCAGAGAAGCCTACCGCAAGCACAAGGAGTTTTTTGAACCCCTTTCTGCCAAAGAAAAAAAGCTCTCTATTCTGCTTGTATACATCTCAGATGAAGTGCTTTCATATTCCATGATTGAGGAAAAATTATTCATTGCCCTGCAGCAGCTTATCGCTCACCATGAGAAATCCGCTTAGCATAATGATGATTGGTCTGGTAAAAGTATACCAGTACCTGATATCGCCGTTATTCCCGGCTACCTGCCGGTTTACTCCAACCTGTTCCAATTACTGCATCGAGGCAATAGGAAAACATGGTCCCTTCAAGGGAGGATGGCTCTGCCTGAAACGGATCCTGCGGTGTCACCCATGGGGTGGACATGGAAACGATCCCGTGCCCTGAGCGTTTCATCCTTTTTTAGGACACAACAATTAGACGTTATCACGACGGATTGTTTATCTTTGCATTTCCAAATGATTGCCGGATTATTGCAGAAAAATTCATGCATATGAAAACTATTGAATTCTTAAAGAGACGGAAGGTAACCCTAACGGGTGGTGTGTTGATTTTTGTTTCGCTGTTCATTCTTGCCTTTTCAGAGAGTAACGATTTTAAGCTGGTTAAAAATATTGAAATATATACCTCTCTTTTCCGGGAGCTTAATCTATATTATGTCGATGAAACGGATCCGGAAAAATTAATAACAACCAGCATTGATGAGATGCTGAAAACATTGGATCCCTATACCGTGTACATTCCGGAATCGGAACTGGAAGACCTGCAATTGCTAACAACCGGGGAATATGGCGGGATTGGTTCTCTGATCAGAGCCAGTGGTGAGTATGCAGTCATTTCCGAAGTGTATCAAAATTTTCCTGCCGATAGAGCCAATTTGAAAACGGGCGATCTGATCGTCGCGGTGGATGGGAAATCAACCCGTGGGCTTGATATTACCAAAATCAGTGATCTGTTAAAAGGCCTGCCGGGTACTCAACTGGAGATTACAGTCCAACGCCCCGGCCTGGATCAACCCATCGTGAAAACACTGGTTCGTAAAAAAATCCAGATAAAAAGCGTTCCCTATTATGGTATGCTGGATCAGAATATTGGGTATATCCGGTTAAGCAACTTTACCATGGGTGCCGGCACAGAGGTGAAAAATGCATTGGTCTCCCTCAAAAGCAAACAGGATCTGAACGGTTTGGTTCTCGATTTGAGGGGCAATCCGGGAGGGTTACTGCTGGAAGCTGTTACTGTCTCCAATCTGTTTATCCCCAAAGGACATGAAATCGTCAGCACCCGGGGCAAAGTTACGGAATTTGATCACCGTTATGTCACCACCGAAGCAGCCATCGATACCGTTATCCCCATCGCCGTTCTGGTGAATCGGAGTTCGGCTTCTTCATCCGAAATCGTAGCCGGAGCAGTACAGGACCTTGACCGTGGAATTATTGTCGGAGAGAGAACCTTCGGTAAAGGACTGGTTCAAACCACAAGACCATTAAGTTACAACAGCCAGCTGAAAGTTACTACAGCAAAATATTACATCCCCAGTGGAAGATGCATTCAGGCACTCGACTATTCAAACCGGAATGAAGATGGCAGTGTGGGAACTATACCCGACTCTTTGATTGCGGAATATACAACAAGCCATGGTAGACCGGTATACGATGGCGGAGGTATTGTGCCTGATGTTCAAATTAATCCTGAAACAGTAAGTCAAATAACCGTCGAACTATATTCTCGTTTCCTTATCTTCGATTTTGCAACGCAATATGCCATTCTACACGATTCCATTACACCTCCCGACCGCTTTTCGATTTCCGATGAGGATTATGAAAATTTTATTCAGTTTATCGACAGCAGGAAATTTGATTACAACACCCAAACCGAAAATGCCCTGAAGAAACTTGAAGAACTGGCAAAAAAAGAGAAATATTTTGACCGGTCAGAAGAGGAGTTTCGCCTGTTAACGGAAAAATTGACCCACGATAAATACCAAGACCTTGAAACATTCCGGGATGAGATCCTGGAACTGCTGAAAGAAGAGATCGCCGGTCGTTATTATTACCAGGGCGGCAAAATTCACGCTTCTCTCTCACACGACGAACAGCTGCTTCGTGCCTCAAAGGTACTTATGGATCAGGATCAATATTACTCAATATTGCGGATCACTGCTCCCCGTATCGTTGCTGAAGCAGAATAGATAGTTGCACTGCCTATCCTCCGGCAAAAGGCGGTATCAGAGCTACCTCATCCCCATCGTTCAGGGATTTGTTACCGGCAATCAATTCTTTGTTCACAAACACCTGGTACACATACCGCTGTAATTCCGGGTATTTTTCTATCAATTGCCTTTTCAGGTCCTCCACGTTTTTCACATCGTGAATGGCAAGCCTGTTTCTGGTAATAATTTCGGTCAGCACTCCAAAAAATAGTACCGTTATTTTCATGATAAAAGGTTTGGAGGATTAGAGTATAACACTTTTTTATAGGGTCCCCATTTTGGACTCAATGTAATGCAGAACCTGCATTAAACTCCTGCCGTAAAAGCCATAATATGCGTTATTTTGAACGATCTGCAACCGGTGGGAGTTTACCCGCTTCCATTGTAGTCGTCCTTCATAAGGCTTTAAAATGGCTGTGAGGGTTAATGTGCCACCAGCCAGTTTTCTCCTGTTCCCCAATCAACTGTGAGGGGCACTTTCAAATCCACTGCCTTTTCCATATTGCTCAATGCGATCTCTTTTACCTGCTCCAATTCAGGCCGATGCACATCAAAGATCAATTCATCATGCACCTGAAGAATCATTTTCGAACGGAGCTTGTATTGTTTCATTTCCTGATGAATCCGTATCATGGCCAGTTTAATAATATCGGCAGCAGAGCCTTGAATGGGGGCATTAATAGCATTTCTCTCTGCCATTCCCCGAACCACTGAATTCCTGGATTGAATATCCGGCAAATACCTTCTTCTCCCCATAATGGTTTTAACATAACCCGATTCCCTTGCCTGAATAATGCTATTGATCATATAGGTTTTCACATCGGGATAATTGTTGAAATATTCCTGGATCAATTCATTCGCCTCTGTTCTGGAAATGTTCAATCGTTGTGCCAATCCGAAAGAGGAAATACCGTATATTATGCCAAAATTTGCTGTTTTAGCCTGATTCCTCATTTTAGGGCTTACCTGGTCTAAGGGGATACCATGGATTTTTGCTGCCGTGGCTTTGTGGATATCTTCATTGGATATAAACGCCTCAATCATATTCTTATCTCCGCTCATGTGAGCCATGAGCCGTAACTCGATCTGAGAATAATCGGCTGAAAAAAAGATGTGTGCTTCATCTGAAGGGATGAATGCTTTCCTGATTTCCCTTCCTCTTTCATCCCGTACCGGAATATTCTGAAGATTTGGATTATTGGAGCTAAGTCTGCCGGTTGCGGCGACAGCCTGGTTAAAGGAAGTGTGGATTTTCCCTGTCTCCGGGTGCACTAATCCCGGCAACACTTCCACGTAAGTCGATAACAGCTTTTTCATGGATCGGTGTTCCAGTACTTTTGCAACGATGGGGTGTTTATCGGTCAGGCGTGAAAGGATATCTTCGCTGGTGGAGTATTGTTTTGTTCTCGTTTTCTGGGGTTTATCCGTGATTTTCAGCCGCTCAAACAGGATCTCTCCAAGCTGTTTTGGTGAGGCAATATTGAATTCTACCCCTGCCAGGTCATAAATTTCCTTCTCCAGGGATGCCATTTCTTTTTGCAGGACGGTTGCGTACTGGTTCAACACGTTTTTATCAAGCCGGACACCGTTCCGTTCCATAGCAGCCAGAACATAGATCAACGGCATTTCAATACCCTCCGCCAATTCCCGGAGATCATGTTCTTTCAATTCTTGCGTTAGGATTTCCTTCAGTTGCCAGGTAAGATCTGCATCCTCACCGGCGTATTCAGCAACTTTCTCAACCGGTACCGATCTCATATTAACCTGTGTTTTCGCTTTTGAGCCGATCAATTCTTCGATTTCTACCGGTGTATACTGGAGATATGATTCAGAAAGATAGCTCAGTTTGTGCCTGCGTTCCGGTTGGATCAGATAATGGGCTAACATGGTATCAAACAGTTCACCGGCAACATCAATCCCGTAATTTTTCAAAATCTGGATATCATATTTTAGGTTTTGCCCAATTTTTCTGATCCCGGGATTTTCAAACAGTGGTTTCAGCTTATCGAGAAAACGGTTTGCCTGCTCTTTTTCTTTCGGTATCGGAATATAGCTTGCTTCATGTTCTTTCACTGAAAATGCGATACCAACCAGTTCAGCATCCAGGATGTCCAGTCCGGTTGTTTCTGTGTCAAAACAAAATTCATCCTTCTGGCTCATTTCACGCACAACCGCTTCCACCAATTCAATGGTATCCACAATGGCATAGTGATGAGTCACGTTGGATATGTTATTGGCAGAAGAAGCGGTTGGGACAATTTCTTTATTTCCCCCTTCAAATAAGGAGGGTTGAAACGGTTTCTTCTCTGTTTCTTCACCCCTTCTCTCATCTAAAATTCTCCTTGCAAGTGTTTTAAACTCCAGCATATCAAATAATTCCCGTAACCGGGTTTTGTCAGGTTCCTGTTTTCGGAATTGCGATGCATTAAAATCAACCGGTACATCCAATGCAATGGTAGCAAGCTGTTTTGAAAGCTTTATCTGTTCCTTGTTATTCTCAATGTTCTCTCTCAGTTTTCCTTTCAACTTCTCGGTCTGTTCAAACAGTTCCGCAATGGAACCAAATTCTTGAATTAGTTTTTGAGATGTTTTTTCTCCCACACCGGGAGCTCCCGGAATATTATCGGAAGAATCACCCCAAAGTGCCAGGATATCAATAACCTGTTCGGGGTGTTCCACGTGAAATTTTTCCCTGACCTGTTTGGGCCCCCAGATCTCAGCATCATCTCCTCCCTTTCTTGGTTTATACATGAAAATATGGTCGGTAACCAGTTGTGCAAAATCCTTATCCGGTGTAACCATATAGGTAGAATAGCCCTGTTCTTCCGCTTTTTTAGCGAGTGTACCAATGACATCATCTGCTTCAAACCCGGGTGTTTCAATCACCGGTATCCGGAATCCTTCAATCAGTTCCTTGATGAGCGGTACCGATTTTTTAATGTCTTCCGGTGTTGCCTCACGATTCGCCTTATACTCTTCGTATAGATCGTGCCTGAAAGTGGGTGATGGAGGGTCAAAAACAACCGCAATATGTGATGGATTTTCCTTCTGCAACAGTTCCTCCAGTGTGTTGACAAATCCCAATATGGCTGAGGTGTTTAGTCCCTTGGAATTGTATCTCGGATTTTTGATGAATGCATAATACGCCCTGAATATCAATGCATATGCATCCAATAAAAATAACCGTTTTTGATTTTCTTCCTTTTTTTCCTTCATGCTTCCAGCGTATCTCGATCCATATCCCGTTGGGTTGGATTTATTCATTATCATCTGCGTACCATTCCGCAAAAGAGGTGGCTGTCTCGTCTAAGCGAATGCGATAGAGCGTAAGGTGTTGTGGTAGCCTTTTTTTTAGTCTCCCGGCGAAATGCAATACCAGGTTTTCGCAGGTGGGCTGACAATCCATAACGTCATATTTCTCAAACATTTGTTCAATGTTTTTCAGCATGTGGTGTGGAGCATCCCGGCAAATCACGACGGCGTGATCGAACCGATTAATAATTTCTTCTTCAACAATTTTCTTCAAATCACCGAAATCCATGACCATCCCGTTTTTCCTGTTCTGCTTATCATCAATGGGTGTCCCAATAACTGTTACAAACAACTTATAGGAGTGTCCATGAACATTTTTACATGGTCCATCATAATTCCACAAAGCATGGGCCATTTCAAATGTAAACTGTTTTGTAACGCGTATTCTTGCCATGGTTTTACGGAATTGATGCCACGATCTCACGTATGCCGAATTCCTCTCTCTTCAGGAACAAATATAACATCAAATTGTCAATATTGATCGTCACGTACCAGTATGCAGGGGGTAATAACAGATAAAAACCACGTCGATTGTAGTCCTGATCAGATCCGAAGGGTCAAGGATTAGGATGCGGTATTGGAAGAAAGGGGGTTGCTGATCAAGAATCACAGCATTGGCTGACACAATCGACTATTTGCCTCAAATTATTGTGCTTCAGAAAATAATAGGTGTTTTTACCATCCCGTTTTGATAGGAGCACACCCTTATCTTTTAAAATGCCCAGATGATGTGAAGTAGTGGATTGTTCAATGTTGAGAAGCTCATGTATTTCTGTCACCGTTAGCTTCTTGCCCTCTTCCAGGTAACTTAAAATGGCAATTCTCATCGGATGAGCAATGGCTTTAAGCATATTGGCTGCTTTTTCCAGTTGTTGCGGGGTAAGGTTATTCATTTCCATCGATCAGCTTTTACAGGATAACATACAAATATATAAATATATACTTCTTAAAAAAACAGACAATTATCATATTTAGATATGTTCTTGAATACTTTTTAATTATTATCTTTACCTCTCTTGTTACCGCTTTCATGTCAACCATCAAATCCATTCATGCGCCCATTCATGAGGAGATGAAAAAGTTCAATGCTTTTTTTAGTACCTCCATGAAAAGTGCTGTCCCTCTTCTGAACATCATAACCAACTATATCCTCCGACGAAAAGGAAAGCAAATGCGGCCCATGTTTGTTTTTCTCTCCGCCAAACTTCATGGAGAGATAGGTGATTCAAGTTACACTGCAGCAACCCTTATTGAGCTGCTGCATACGGCAACCCTGATTCACGATGATGTGGTTGATGACTCCATCGAAAGAAGGGGGTTTTTTTCCATTAATGCACTTTGGAAATCCAAAATAGCGGTATTGATCGGCGATTATTTACTGGCAAGAGGATTGCTTGTAGCCGTTGAAAATAAAGAATTTGAGTTATTAGAGATCGTTTCCGGAGCCGTTCGTGAAATGAGCGAAGGTGAATTACTGCAAATCCAGAAATCCCGGAAATTGAACATCACGGAAAGGGAATATTTTGAGATCATCCGTAAAAAGACAGCTACCCTGATCGCTGCCTGCTCGGCCTGTGGAACTAAAAGTGTCGGGGCGAATGGCGAGGTGATCAATAAAATGAAAGATTTTGGGGAAAATGTTGGTATTGCCTTTCAAATCAAAGATGATCTTTTCGATTATCAAAAAACCGGAATTTTGGGTAAACCAACCGGGAATGATATTAAAGAGAAAAAAATCACCCTCCCTTTGATTCATTCACTTGAAAATTCCGGATTCTCTGAAAAGAGAAAGATTTTGAACCTCATCAGGCGACACAATCGGAATTCATTGAAAGTGATGGAGATCATTCAATTTGTTCAAGCCAATGGCGGAATTGAATATTCGGTACAAAAAATGAATGAATACCGGGACCGTGCCCTGGATATTCTCAGCCAATTTCCGGATAACGAGGCAAAAAATTCCCTGACAGAACTGGTTCATTATACCACCAGCAGGGAGCGGTAAGCAGTTGGTGTTTGGGATTACTCCCCGGCTGATCCATGAAAAAAATGATAGATTGTTCTTGCCCTTGAAGCACCTATGCATTTTTCAAGCTGGATCATTTCAGCGTTTTTTATTCCCTCCACCGATTTGAATTCCAGCATCAGTTTTTGAGCGGTTTGAGGTCCTATTCCATTGATATCGTCAATGATCGATTTTACCTGTTCCCTGGATCTTGTATTCCGGTGCAGCGAAATCCCAAAACGGTGTGCTTCGTTCCTCACATGCTGAAGCACCTTCAGGCTTTCAGAACTTTTGTTAAGATATAGCGGAACAGGATCTCCTGGAAAATAGATCTCTTCCAATCGTTTTGCTATCCCGATAATCGCCATGGTACCCTTCAACCCGAGGGTTTCAAGGCTTTTTACCGCGGCATGAAGCTGTCCCTTCCCTCCGTCGATAACAATCAATTGAGGCAGTTTTTGTCGTTCGTTCAGTACTCGTCTGTACCTTCTCAGGACCACCTCGCCAATGGATGCATAATCATTTGCACCTGCTACCGTTTTAATATGGAAGTGTCTATACTCCTTTTTGGAGGGCCGTGCATTATAAAAAACAACACACGAAGCTACGGCGTGCTTCCCCTGAATGTTTGAAACATCAAAACATTCAATCCGGACCGGTAATTCCTTAAGTCTCAGATCCTGTGCCAGTGTATTTAACATACGCACACGGCTTGATGGGACCGATTGCTCCATTTTTTTTCTGTTTTTTTGCAGCCGGTAATGGGTTACATTCCGTTCCGAAAGCTTGAGTAGTTTCTGCTTATCCCCTTTTCGTGGAACGGTTATCCTGCATCCCTCCACGTCAAACGGAAGTTTGAAGGGGACAATAATTTGCTTTGCCGAGCTAAACATTCTCTGCCGTATTTCTGTGATTGCGAACAACAACAAATCCTCTTTTGTCTCTTCCAATTTCCTTTTGATCTCTACCGTATGTGTCTGAATTACAGCCCCGTGTGTGACTTTTAGGTAATTCACATACGCTTGTTCCTCATCCTCTGTATAGGAAAAAACATCCAGGTTATGCAACGAGGGGTTAACGATGGTTGATTTGCTTTGAAAGCGTTCCAGAATTTTAATCTTTTCTTTAACTTCATTTGCTTCTTCATATTGATAATCAGAGGCATATCGATTCATGAGATGGTTTAAATGTGTAAAAACGCTTTTGATGTTCCCTTTCAGAATGGATTCTATCTGGTGTATACTGTCATCGTAGTCACGGTTGTCCTGCAATCCGATACAAGGGCCCAGGCAATTCCCCATATGGTATTCCAGGCAGAGCTTGAATTTTTTCTTTCTAATGTTTTCAGGGCTAAGCCGGTAGTTACAGTTCCGCATGGGATAGAGCTGTTTAATCATGTCGAGCAGCGTTCTTACAACAACCATTGAGGTATAGGGCCCAAAATATTTTGATCCATCATCGACCCTGTTTCTGGTATGGAACACGCGCGGGAAAGGTTCATTCTTGATGCAAATCCAGGGGAAGCTTTTATCATCTTTCAGCAATACATTGTACCGTGGCTGGTATTTTTTTATGAGGTTGTTCTCCAACAACAACGCATCTGATTCGCTGTCTACAATAACGTGTGTGACCTCCCTGACACGCCTCATCATGATGGCTGTTTTGCCAACAAGGCTTTTTGAGAAGTAGGAGAGCACTCTTTTCTTCAGGTTCTTCGCTTTACCAATGTAAATCACAGCGCCCTGTTTATCCTTGAACTGATACACTCCCGGTTTTTCCGGAAGCAGATCCATTCTGGATTTCAATTCTTCGCTCTGTTTTTTTTGATTTGCCAAAACCGATTGAATTTAGCCGAACGGGGTAATCCTCGTTCAGTTCACAATAGCTTTCCTGGTTTACTCACTGCCGGACTCATTTTCAAATAGTGTTACTGGCGAGAATGTCCGTACATCGAATAGTCCCTGATCACCAATCTTTAGTTCCGGAATAACCAGCAGAGCCATGAAGGAAAGGGTCATGAAAGGAGCCTTCAGGTTAGAGCCCATTCCTCTTACCAACCGATTTAGCTGAACATATTTTTCTGCGATCGTGTTTCCGCTTTCATTGGACATAATACCACCAACCGGTAATTCCAGCCATTCTGCATGCTCTCCCCGTATGACTGCAATTCCTCCTTTCAACTCATTGATAAGATTCAGTGCACGAGCCAGTTCTGCATCAGTGGCACCCACCCCAATGACATTGTGACTGTCGTGTGCTATGCTGCTTGCTATCGCTCCGGTGGATAAGCCCATGCCACGAATAAACCCAATGGCTGGTTTTGTTTGTTTATACCTGTTCTGTACTCCAATCTTTAACAGATCATTAACCGGATCCGTCACGACAAGGCCGTTTTCCACTGTTGGTTCAATGGTTTCTTTTCCTGTTATCAGTTCACCATCTCTGGCAACAATGACCTTCATGTTTCCTTTCCCGGCACGCACTGTAAGGTCTTTTGCTGTAACAAAATTTTGAATGAAAAGATTGGGTGTTGAACGGGTTTTATGTGCAAACAATACCGTTCCATTTTCATACACAATCTGACCATCGACAATGGTCTTCATCACATTAAAAGAGGTTAGGTCTTCCACCACGATAATGTCTGCCGGGTCGTTTATCTGCAGCAAACCAACCTGCAGATTATAGTGATTTTTGGGATTCAGGGTTGCTGCTCTTATCAGGTTAAACAGGTCGGCACCGCTCTGTACACCTTTCTTCAATAACCGATTAATGTGTCCGTTTGCAAGGTCATCCGGATGGATATCATCCGTACATAGCATGATATCATCCGGAAATTGATCAACCAGTGCCACCAGGCTGTCCATATCCTTTGCAGCACTTCCCTCCCGAACCAGAATTTTCATTCCTTTTTTTAGTTTTTCTACCGCCTCTTTTTCGCTTGTGCATTCGTGGTCTGTCGTTATCCCCGCCGCTATATATACATTCAAATCATTACCGGTTAATCCCGGTGCATGACCATCAATTTTTTTATTCGCTGCTTTCGCCAATGCTATCTTTTCCATGATTTCCCGATCCTTGTGTATCACACCCGGAAAATTCATCATTTCAGAAAGAAAATGGATCTCCTTTCGTTTCATTAACCGCTCAATCTCTTTTGTTCCAATCTTGTTTCCTGTGGTTTCAAACGGTGTTGCGGGCACACAGGATGGTGCGCCAAAGTAAAATTTCAGGGGTACTTTTTTGCCCTCCTCAATCATGAAATTCACTCCTGCTATCCCTAATACATTTGCAATTTCGTGCGGATCCGATACAACAGCAACCGTTCCGCTTTTAACAGCTAACTGAGCAAAACTTCCGGGTGTAAGCATGGAGCTTTCAACGTGTACATGGGCATCCACCAGGCCTGGCAATAGATAATGATGTTGTACCTTCTTTTGCGGTTTTATCTCCGCTATTCTCCCGTTTTCTATGGTGATCCTGCCAGGAAAAATGGTTTTTTTAACTACATCAACAATAAATCCTTCAATAAAAAAGCTTTTTTTTGAATTCATGGAATAATTTTTAAAAACTGTTCCACGTGGAACATTATCGCCCCATATAGAGAAGCAAAACACTGATATCCGATGGAGAAACTCCACTTATCCTGCATGCTTGTCCAATCGTTGTAGGTTTTATTCTCACCAATTTTTGTCTTGCTTCTGTAGATATTGATGCAATTTTCATGTAATCGAATTCCTTTTCAATTTTTATGTGCTCCAACCGCTTTATCTTTTCAGCAATCCTTTTTTCACGCTCAATGTATCCCGAATATTTAATTAATATTTCAGCACTTTCCAGTATTTCTTCATTTCTTTCCGGAATTTTATCTATCATTTCCCTTAATTCATTCAACACCTCAGCCATTGCTAAAATCGACACCTGTGGTCTGAGCAAAATTTCCTTTAATTTAACACCTTGCTTTACTTTGTTTGTACCCAGCTCTACCAGTTTTTCATTCACCCATTCCGGTTTTATACTCATCTCTTCTATGAATTCCAATAGTTTGTCACGCCATTCATATTTTTTCCTCATGATTTCATACCGCTCTCTCTTTACAATTCCCAGATCATAACCCAGTTTCGTTAAACGATAATCTGCATCATCCTGCCGTAATAAAATTCGATATTCTGCTCTTGATGTAAACATACGGTATGGTTCATCCACCCCTTTTGTTACCAGATCATCGATCAACACGCCTATATATGCCTGATCTCTTCCCAATACAAACTCCTGTTCTCCTTGTATTTTGAGGCTTGCATTTATCCCGGCCATCAAGCCCTGTGCACCTGCCTCCTCATATCCGGTTGTTCCGTTCACCTGTCCAGCGAAATATAGATTTTCTATTAATTTCGTCTCCATTGTGTGCAACAGTTGTGTCGGATCAAAATAGTCATATTCAATGGCGTATCCCGGCCTGAATATTTTCACCTTCTCCATCCCTTTTACCTTTTTCAATGCCTGGTACTGTATATTCCACGGTAAGGACGATGCAAATCCATTGATGTAATATTCAATGTTATCATTTCCTTCCGGCTCTATGAACAACTGATGCTTCTCCTTATCTGCGAACGTTACTATCTTATCTTCAATACTTGGACAATATCTTGGTCCAATGCTTTTAATGGTTCCATTAAACAGTGGTGAATCCACCAACCCTTTTTCCAGAACACTGTGTACACTCAGATCGGTATGAGTAATATAGCAACTTCGCTGGTTTTCTATATTGAATCGTTCATGCAAAAAGGAAAAACAATTCTTCTCCTTGTCCCCAGCTTGTTCTATCAATTGATTAAAATCAATGGTTCTACCATCCGCTCTTGGTGGTGTTCCTGTTTTCAACCTCCCTACCCTGAACCCTGTATTTCTCAGTTGTTTTGATAATCCAATTGCCGGGGGTTCTGCTGCTCTTCCACCTTTAATTTTTGTTTTCCCTACATGCATTAAACCATTTAAGAAGGTTCCACTTGTCAGTATTACGCTTTTGCATCTAAATGTCACCTTCAGGTTTGTTAAAACCCCTGTAACTTTTCCATGATCAACCACTATTTCCTTAACCGTATCTTGCCAAAAATCAAGATTATCAATACTTTCAAGCACTTGTCTCCACACCAGGCTAAATTTCATCCTATCGCATTGTGCCCTTGGGCTCCACATTGCCGGTCCTTTCGATTTATTCAACATCCTAAACTGAATCATTGAGCGGTCCGTCACAATTCCTGAATATCCTCCCAGAGCATCTATTTCCCGTATTATCTGTCCCTTTGCAATTCCTCCCATTGCCGGATTGCACGACATTTGTGCGATTTTTGTCATGTCCATTGTAATGAGCAACACTTTAGAGCCCATATTTGCTGCTGCTGCTGCTGCTTCACTACCTGCGTGTCCCCCACCAACGACGATAATATCATACTCCATTTTCACTTATCTTATGTGCCGGGATGCAAATATAACCATTATCATCCAGATGATATAAAACAATGTATTCTGTTGATATTCTGCTTATTAACTCGTGAATTCCGATAAATAAAATGACTCCTTTTTCCTCATCTCTTTCTTCTCCTTCGCCGTTTTATCACCGTATCCAATAAGGTGTAGTAAACCATGAATCATAACCCGGTGTATTTCATCCCAAAAGGTGCATTTATAGTGTTTTGCATTTTCTTTTACCGTATCGATGCTAATGTATATATCACCAGCAACCGTTTTTCCTTCCGTGTAAGGAAACGCAATGATGTCGGTAAAATAGTTACGGGAAAGATAGTTTTTGTTTAGCTGTAGTATTGTATTATTATCAGTAAATATAATGTTTATGTCGCCTTCCTTTTTCTGTTCTTCACGCAGTATCTTCCTTAGCCATTTTTTACTTTTTGCTATTTCCCTATACTTAAAACGACACCCTTCATTATGAAAATAGATGCTCAACGCTTCAAATATAAAATATCAATTCAACTTTTGATCCGTTTTCAAAAAAATGAACCTCATCCGATAGTTGTATCATCAGAAAAACTCCCCTGCCATGAATATTATCAATATTTTCTGGTGCTGTAGGATCAGGAACATTCTCATAGTCAAAACCTTCACCTTCATCTGCAATGCAAATTTGCATCTCCTTGTTTTTTACTGCTAACCGGACATCCACCTTTTTTTCAGGGTTTGATTTGTTACCGTGAATAATGGCATTATTAACAGCTTCTATTGCGGCAACCAGCACTTTGCCATACATCTCAGCGTTCATTTCTATCTGCGAACAAATTTCCTCTATTAAATTTTCAATGATTCTAATATTTTTCTGTTCGGATTCAATAGTAATGTTCTTTTCCATGATGTCCCAACTTCATTTATCTGGTTTGATGTGGTAATCTACTTATACTTGAATAATTCCCAAGGGTTTCATTTTATTCCCATATTTTAATGTCCGCTTAGCCATGGCATGGGATCCAATTTATTCTTCTCCTCCCAAATCATAAAGTTAAGTACTGTTTTGTTCTCGTCGTTATGATCTGTAAATATTCTTCCTATGGATTGTTTTGCTTTGACCATATCTCCCATATTTACACGCACTTCGACCAGGTTTTGATATACTGAAAAAAAGTTACCATGCTGAATTATAACTGCCTGGTTTGCTCCTGGAATTCCAATAATTTTTTTCACTTCGCCGTCAAAAACTGCTCTTGCCATTGCATTTTCCGGTGCAGATATGTCAATGCCGAAATTTTCAATTTTTACACCTTTTAACACCGGATGTTCCTGTATACCAAATGTTCCTGTTATAACCCCCCTTTCCGTGGGCCACGGAAGTCTACCTTTGTTGCTTACAAAATTATCCGCCAGCAGTTTTTCTTCAGGTGTCAGCCGGTTAAAATTACGCACCTTCCTTGCTTCCTCAGCAATAATATCCTGGATCGCCTTTTCCAATTCTTTTGCTATTCTTTCCTTTTCTCTCAATTGTTGTTTCAGCTTCTTTTCTTCTTTTTGTAACTGCACCACCGCCGTATTTTTCTCCTGTCTCTCCTCAGCCAGGTAACTCTTCTCACCTTCATTTTGCGCTAACAGACTCCTTTTTTCCTCCCGGTATTCCTCCAGTTTAGTTACTTTATGTGCAATCAGATCACCCATTCTTTCAATAACAATAGCCTGTTCTCTTCTATATTTCGCATATTGCTGCAGGTATTTTATCCGTTTGTATGCCTGGTTTATATCTTTTGCTGCAAAAACAAATATTATTTTATTGTAGTTTTCCCTTTTCTTATAAGCTGAATAGATCATATCAGCATATTCCTTCTTCAATTTTTGCAAATCTTCTTCCAGCAATCCAATCAATTCTTTGTTCTCTTCAATTTGTCTCTCCACAAATTGAAGTTCTAAATTTATGCTTTGAATAACATTGTTTCTAAGGCTCAGTTTTCGGTTTAGCAGTATCAATTCATTCAATGAGGTTTTTCTGTCGCGTTCCGTTCTTTTCAGTAATTCATTAGTTAAGCTTATCTCGTGTAATGCATCCTCCCTCCTTTTTACCAGTTCATTTTTACTCTGTCCATGGCCTGTTGCAGTAAAAAGGCATAACACACAAAGCAAGGTTATTTTCCACCTTACCGTTGCTATTTTCATGGTTTTACCAGTCAATTTTCTTATATTTTTGACCAATGCTGAAGTTCGTATTAAAATCAGTACCTATTGTAATCCTCTCCAGGTCTAAACTGCATGTTATCTGATTTCTTCCATTTTTAATGCTTGCGTTTATAAGACCCGGAAACCATGTTTGCTCCACTTCCATAAAATTCTTATACACGATATCAATTTCATTCTTCTCTTTATCGTCAGTTATTCTATTCCTCACCAGATAATAATTAATCGGATCAAAGTCAAGATCATATCTAATCTTCGCTATTCCATATCCATCTCTATTTAATTCATCCAATGAGACACTGCCATGGTTATTGTTCACATTTAGTTTTCGATATTTTTTGAAAAAATTGTCTTTCGTCTCTTTGTACACTGTTGCAATTTCATTTAGTAACAGCGACTGGACTAAACCGAAGTTCATTTGATATCCAATTTTCTTTTTCAACACTTCATATGTTCCATAATAATATTCCCTGTTTATTCTGTCAATAAATCCAATTGAATCCGGTATGCATAAAATTCTAATCGCTTCTATGCCCACTGGATTCAGTATTGAAATGATAATCACCGAATCTCTTTTAATGCGATAATTTGCTTTAAATGATAATTCAATATTTTCATTATGTATTGTTCCCCTAATTTTCTTTACCCATATACCCGGTATGCAATCACTCCTTTTTACAGCGGCACTGGAAATATCTTTCACGCTAATATCCTTGGGGTCAATCCGTGTGGTCATTTCCATTGTTTTGCAGGAATACAATCCAAACCACACCAACAATGCCATGATTATCCAAACGATTTTATCTTTCCCAATTCTCATTGATTCCCTGTTTATTCTTTTTCCGCCTTTTCTATTTTTGTTTTCAGTTCTTCTGACTCTCCTCCCAGTTCAGCTGCTTTCTTCCATTGCATCAGCGCTTTCTCTTTCTCACCGAAAACAAGCAATATATCACCGTAGTGTTCCACGATCTCGCTGTTATTTCTTCCATTGTTCTCGATTGCTCTTTCAATGTATTCTTTTGCTTTATCGAACCGTTTCAATTTAAACAATATCCATGCGTAGGTATCAAGGTATGTCGAATTATTTGGCTCTTTTTCAATGCATTTTTTGCTCATTACCAGAGCATCATCCAGTCTTTCTTCTCTCAAAGACAGATAATAGCTATAATTGTTTAATACAAACATGTTTTCATTATCCAGATCCAGTGCTTTTTGAAATGATTCATCGGACATCTCATTGTTGCCATTGTTTTTATAGGCTTCCCCCAACATTGAATAGAATTGCACCTTCAGTTCTTGATTCTCTTCAGCCAATTCTAATCCTTCCTGGAAAGCTTTTATTGCTTGCTTGTTTTTTCCAAGCTCCATTGCAGCAATGCCCCTCATTAAGTATACAGTTGGGGCTCCTGGAAAAAGTTCAATTGCTTCTCCAGTTTCATCAAACAATCGTTCAAACTCTCCTATTGAATTCTCAACATAAAGCAGTTGCTCCCAAATGATATAGTTTGTTTTTTCCCGTTGTGTAACAAACCTTAACTCCACAGCTGCTTGCTCAAACTCACCCAGTTTTACATGGTAATCTGCCTTTAGTGTTTTTATTCTTGTGTCTTCTGGATATCGGTTAGCAAGTGCTTCAATTGCTTGTCTAATGCCTGCTTCATTCTTCTTAAAATTTTCCTCATTTGTGAAGAATTGAATGATTATCTGAATTTTTATATTCACACCAACATCTTCATTATCAATTAATTTACCTATCATAGCGAACATCTCTTCCTGTTCGCCTTTACTTTTATAATATTCAATAATTGATAATTGTCCCAGTCCATTATCCGGATCGATTTGGAACAGCTTCTGGTATGTTTCCAATGCCTTTTCATCCTGCTTTCCCGCCCAATATAACTCGGCTAAAATCCCATAAAACCGCACTTCGTTTGGATAGGCATTAATGAGTTTTAATACTTCATTAATGGCGTTATCCAATTCTCCGGATTTTGCATAGATCTGTTGCTTTGCCAACAATATTGTTTCGTTTGACCCATATTGATCTTCCAGTTCATCAAAGATCTTAATTGCTCTTTTCTCATCACCATATTCTCCATGAAGTGATGCCAGATTAAAATATAAGTCTGTTCTAGCCGGGTAATTTTCATGGATTTCTTCATACATCATTATGGTACTATCCCTCATGCCCATGGCATGATATAAGCTTGCCATTTGCAACTGGTACCAGACATTTTGCGGATCAATTTCATTCGCTTTTTTCAGGTATTTAATGGATTCCTCATAATTTCCGCCCATGGTCAGTATTGAACTCAATTCGTAGTGAGCTGCATCACTCTGTGGATTAATTCTTATGCACTCAGTAAAATATGGAATTGCCTCCCTAAGATTTCCTGTTATTTTCTTTTTTATGCCTTCTGTAAAAGCATATTGGTAGTTAATCTCCTCTTTTCGGGTAAGCTCTCTATCTGCCGTTTCTGTTTTAGCCAGTATGGTCTTATTCGCACAACCGCCTAAAAGGATGTAAGAAAACAGCATTACAAACCAAACGTACCAATGCTTCATCGCTTTTCTCTTTTATGAATCTATCTTTCTTTCAATCTTACATTTTATTCATCGCTTGTTATTCACTGCCGGTATGTCCAAATCCCCCGGCTCCACGATCTGTCACTTCCAGAGCATCTACTGGTTCCCACTCAATCGTTTCGTGTGTTGTGATAATCATCTGGCATATCCTTTCTCCGTCATCCACAATAAAATCTTCCATGGAAAGGTTAATCAATATCACGCAAATTTCTCCTCTGTAATCTGAATCAATAGTACCCGGTGTATTCAAAACAGTAATGCCTTTTTTCAGTGCCAGTCCGCTTCTTGGACGAATTTGCGCTTCAAAATTTTTTGGTAATTCAATGAATATCCCGGTTGGTATCAAAGACCGTTCCATCGGCTTAAGAACAACGGGATGTTCCAGGCTCGCACGAAGATCCATTCCTGCTGAAAATTTTGTGCTATACCCGGGTAGCGGGTGCTTCGATTTATTCACAATCCGGATTTTCATCTGCTCAATAATTTCATTTTTTTGTTCATCCCCCTCACCGTTAATAACGTGTATCCGTTTTCATGTCATGTTTTAAAAATTAGCGCTCGTACATTCTCCTTTACCCATATAAATCCCGCAAAAATAGTAAATAACAAAAGATTGAATCCAAGTTCCAAAGGTCTCTTTTCAATCTGTACAAGCTTATCGACAATGAACAGTGCAATGGCTATGATTCCGTACAATACAATGGTTTTAATCGGATAATCAATTCGATAATAGTGTCTTCCCATGAAATAGGAGCAAATAACCATAACCAGATAACACAAAAAGTGACCCCAGGCACATGCATGATAGCCATATACCGGGACAAATAGTACATTAACAGTAACGGTTACAATCGCTCCGATGATGGTTAGCACTGCACCAAATTTTGTCAGGTCATTTATCTTATACCAAACTGATAAATTCACAAATATCCCATAAAACAGGTATCCCATAAGAATTACCGGTACCACATCAAGGCCCTCCCAGAATTTTGATCCGATAAAATATTTTACGATTTCTATGAATAATGAAATTCCTAAAAAGATCATAAAGCCGACAATTACGAAATATTTCATCACGCTTGCATAAAGTTCTTTTGCATTCTTATCCCTGGCCCTGTCAAAGAAGAACGGTTCCGCAGCATACCGAAACATCTGGATGAACAGACTTAGAAAAACGGCTATTTTAAAACTTGCACCATAAATACCCAGTTGAGCCATGGCGTCGATATCATCAGGCAGCAGGTGTTTCAATACGATTTTATCCAGTGCTTCATTCAGTGTGCCTGCTAATCCTGCAATCAGCAGTGGAAAGGAGTATCGCAACATCCGTTTCAGCAATTCGCTTTTAAATACGGGTTTTATACCAATGATCTCAGGAAGTAACAAGAGCAGTGTAATCGTGCTTCCCGCCAGATTGGCAATAAAGACATAGCCTACACCAAAACCAGGAGCGTAAATCAGCCTCAACCAGGAGTTTGGATTCCTCCCTATAATTCGTGGAAGAAAAAGCAGGAAAAAAAAGACAAGCACAATAATAACTGCAACATTTACTAATTTGATGATTGCAAATCGTAATCCTCTGTTTTCCCTTCTTAACTTTGCAAAAGGAATGGTTGAAAAAGCATCCATGCCAACAATAATTGCAAAGATCGTTATGTATTCCTTGTTGGCCGAATAATCCAGCTTATCAGCAATCGATTGATTAAACAGAACTACGACCAGAATAAACAAAGATGATGTAATAAACAAGGAGCTCAAGGCGGTGCTAAAAACACTATCCTTCTGTTTATCAGTTGTCGCAAACCGGAAATATCCCGTTTCCATACCATAGGTCAGCACCACCAATAAAACCACAACATAAGCATACAATTCAGTCAGGACGCCATATTCTCCAAGTCCCAAGATACGCGTATAAAATGGTGTCAGAAGAGCATAGTTTAAAAACCTCGGGATCATTGTTCCAAGGCCGTAAATGGCTGTTTGTCCTGCAAGTTGCTTAATGGGATGAAACATGAATGATGAATTATGGAGGAAAGATAGGTTGTTTTTCTCAATCGTCCTCTCTCTCTTTCATATAATTACTTCTCGTATCAATGTGTATTGTAGCAACGATGTTTAGCTCGTTATTGATCCTCTCAAATAGTCTTTTCGTTAACTTACCTGCTTCTTTTAGTTCCATTTCTTCAGGCAAAATGATATGGAATGTCATTTCAGTATGTTCACCATACCGGTGTATATGGAAGTGGTGCAGTCCAAGGTTATGGGGATAGACCTCCCTGGCAATGTTCTCAATTTTCTTTAACAGTTTACGATCCGGTATTTCTCCCAACAGTGAATCGGCTGCGTCCTTAATGATTACATAAGCGGTATAAAATATTAATAACGACACCAGGAGTCCAAGCACTCCGTCTATCCACCAGAAAAATTTTCCTAAAAATATTCCAATCAATATGATAACGGATGATAATGCATCAGACCGGTGATGCCACCCGTCTGCAATGGTGGATCTTATTCCCTCTTTTTTACCGGCCCAAATTGCAAATCGTGCCATGGCTTCTTTAACCACGATAGAAATCGCGGTGACAACAATGGCAATTGTTCCAAAAAACACCTCCTGGTGCTTCATTAATCTCAAGACCGATTCCCGAAAAAAATTGAATCCGATGAGTGCAAGTATAAAACCGATGATAATAGAAGATATTAACTCTGCTCTTCCATGTCCGAAAGGATGTTCTTTATCAGCCGGTTTCTTAGCCACAGCAAGCCCTACAAGAAGGACTACGGATGATATTGAATCGCTCACAGTATGCCATGCATCGGCAATCAGTGCTACAGATCCTGTCACCACTCCTGCCCAATATTTCAGTCCAAAAAGGATGATGTTTGCAAACAAGGATAGCCATCCTTCCAGTATACTAAGTCTGTATTTTGACGATTTATCCGTTAACCGATGCATGAATCACGTATGTTATTGTTTTACAATGTTTTCCAGACAACTATCCAGGGTATCATATTGAAAGATAAATCCTTCCGAAAGCAATCGTTCAGGAATAACCTTCTGTCCTTCGGACAAAACCGTTGCTCCATCCAGGAAAACAACCTGTAATAATCGTTCTGGTATTCTTAAGAAAACGGGCCTTTGCATTTTCTTTGCCATCATTTTTGTAAACACCTGGTTTGTTGCGTGGAAGGGAGCAACCAAATTATATATCCCTGCACTTTTTTCAAACATCATGACGTGTTTTATTGCTTCGATCACGTCTTCAATATGGACGAACGGAAAGCTCTGTTTTCCTGATCCCAGGATAGCTCCCAGTCCAAAATTAATGATTGTCATCATCTTTTTCATCATCCCCCCGTTTCTTCCTAAAACAATGCCAAGCCGAAAAATAATCACTCGTGTCTTTTTAGTTCTGATTTTTTCGGCTTCCTTTTCCCATTGTTGTACGACCTGTGCCAAAAAATCGTTTTTCACATTCCGGCTCGCTTCTGTATGTTCATGATGAGTATCATATAACCCAACCGCTGAAGCGGAGACAAATATTGCTGGGGGTTCATCAGCCGTATTAAAGGCAGATACTATCATTCTTGTGGTTTCAACCCGGCTATCCACTATGTTTCCCTTCTTTTTTTTCGTCCACCGCGCCACTATAGGCGCTCCGGCAAGATTTATGACAACATCAGCTTGGTTAACGATCGTGTGTAGCTTCTCCCTATCCCGGACAACTTCCCTGCTTATCCGGATAATTCGATCTCCCTGGCTGTTAAAATATGTGCTTATTTCTTTTCCGATGAAACCAGAAGATCCTGTAATTGCAATTACTTTACTCATGTTTCCCAAAATTACACAATAATCATGTCATCATCATGAACGGTTCCTTTTTTTAAATTTTTCCGGAAGTTACGTTTTCCAGAATAAATTGCATGAATCCATATATATAATCATAATTTTTGTATGTTTATTCGAACAATTGTTAACCTTCTTTACGTCTTTTGTGATGCAAACAAACCGGTTATACCATTTTCTCCTTGCCTTTTTTCTGATTATTTCCTTTTCATTCTGTACTTCAAACAGAAAAGAAAAGGTATGGTTGGTTTCAATCGAAACAAATCTGGGAACCATGAAGATCAGGCTTTACAACGAAACGCCACGCCACCGTGATAATTTTCTATCTTTAATAAAGAACAACTTTTATGACGGCATGACTTTTCACCGTGTCATCGATGAATTTATGATTCAGGCCGGTGATCCCACTAACGTTATCTCCGAAAACAACAGAACAGACGGTATTGATATTGATTACACCATTCCTGCTGAATTTCATCCCGACCTTTTCCATAAAAAAGGTGCTCTAGCTGCTGCAAGGATGGGTGATGATGTTAATCCGGATCAGGCATCTTCGAGTACGCAATTCTATATTGTTCACGGTAAAAAATTTAATGATCAGGAATTGTTACAACTTGAAGAGCGTATCAACAACATGAGGAAGCAATCGCTTTTCTTTAAGAACATCAAGGAAGAAGAGCAAAAAGCATTTGACAAAAATGAACCGCTCGATTACGCTGAAATTCAACTGGCAGCCACACTGAAAACCGAAGAGCAATTAAAAAATTACGTGCCGTACAAAATTCCACCAGATCATTGGTCAACATACAAAGCTGTCGGTGGTACTCCCCATCTTGATGGAAGTTATACTGTCTTCGGTGAAGTGTTGGAGGGATTGGATGTTATTGACCGTATTGCAGCTGTCCCTACGGATAAGTCGGATCGCCCCCTCGAACCTATTCGAATGACCATTAAAAAGGTAAGGAGATAATTTTCAGCTATTTAATGTATGCTCGTAGAATTTCTTATATCTTTGTGAAAATCCTGGCTGGAGATGGAAAAACGAATTGAAGAACTATTGAATGAGGTGAATGCCTTTTCGGGTAAAAGCCGTGAGGAAATCGAATTGTTCAGGATAAAATTCCTCAGCAAAAAGGGGATTGTTCCCGGTCTCTTTTCCGAATTTAAATCCATCCCCACCGAAAAGAAAAAGCTGCTGGGTCAACAAGTCAACCAGTTAAAAAATCGGATACACGCAAAAATTAAAGAATCGCTTGCCGCCTTGGAAGAGTATGCTGAAGAAACATCATTGACCGATTTTTCGCTTCCAGCTGATCCGGTTGGGCTTGGTGCCAGACACCCGGTTTCCATAATCAGAAATGAGATCATTGAAATTTTTACACGCCTTGGATTTACAGTATCAGAGGGCCCCGAAATAGAGGATGATGATCATGTTTTTTCGAAATTAAACTTCCCCCCAAATCATCCGGCAAGAGACATGCAGGATACTTTTTTCATTGAAAAAGGTGAGGATGAAACGGGAAAGATCCGGGATGTTCTTCTGAGAACACACACCTCGTCTGTGCAGGTTCGTGTAATGGAGAATCAGCAGCCTCCAATACGTACGATCTCCCCGGGCCGTGTTTTTAGAAATGAAGCCATCTCTGCCCGTTCCCACTGTATCTTTCACCAGGTTGAAGGCCTCTACATTGATGAAAATGTTTCGTTTGCTGATCTTAAACAAACCTTACTCTATTTTGCCAAGGAGATGTTTGGAAAGAAAACCAGCATCCGTCTCAGGCCATCTTTTTTTCCATTTACAGAACCTTCCGCTGAGATGGATATCTCCTGCAGCTGTGATGGCAAAGGATGTAACCTGTGTAAATATTCCGGCTGGCTTGAAATACTCGGTTGCGGAATGGTAGACCCGAATGTACTGGATTTCACTGGTATTGACAGCCACCGATATACAGGCTTTGCCTTCGGTATGGGTATTGAGCGAATAGCTCTTTTAAAATATCAAATTAAAGACATTCGCCTTTTTTTCGAAAACGATATACGGTTTCTCAGGCAATTCAAAGCAGCTTTCTGATAGAAATGAACCGTTTCTATTTTTCGATCAGCTTTATCTCTGAAGTCAATTCAAGTGCTTTTCGGTAAGTATAACTAACGCCGCAATACCGCTCCTGCGATAAGTCAACAGCTTTTTGAATTTTATCTTTGGGAAGTTGTATTCCATAAAAAGTATAGATGATGTGCATGCTGTGAAAATGTTTTGGGTGCTCTTCGGTAAGCTCCCCTTCAACGGTAACATTCATCCTGTCAACTGAAACCCTCATCTTCTTCAAAATGGAAATCACGTCCATTCCTGTGCATCCAGCCAGAGCTACCAGCATTAATGGTTTCGGTCTCGGCCCCCGGTTTTCACCACCTACATCTCCACTGGCATCCAAGGTTATCTTATGTCCATTAATTTCAGCTTCAAACGCCAGCTTGCCTAGCCAATTAATATTTATGCTGTTTTTCATATCTTTAGATATTTTAATAATTGGATTTTACAAATATACTTTTTAATTGTATCTTGCAAAAAGTATTTAGGTAGCCTGATTTCAAGTTTTCTGCTACAATCTTTCAATGAAACAAGTTCAAAATCCACCGGTTTGTGGGAAGTGCTCCTTAGAATTTAATTCCATCTTTAAACAGTTGGCGCAAGATGAATTGGATCAGTTGAACTACGAGAAATCCTCCCTGTTTTATAAGCGGGGTGAAATCATCTACCATGAAGGGGGCAGAATCAATGGTTTTTATTGTATACACAGTGGAATAATAAAAGTCTATAAGACCGGTATTGATGGGAAAGAGCAAATCATCCGGTTTGCAAAGCAAGGGGACATCATCGGATACAGGTCCATCTTAAGTAATGAACTTGCCTGCACAACTGCCAAGATTATAAAAGATTCGATTCTCTGTTACATCTCTTCCGATATTCTTTTTTCCCTGGTTAAAAGCAATGGTAATTTTTCGATGGAAATCATGAAACTGACCTGCAAGGAACTGGGTGAGGCAAATGCATACATTACGGATATTGCTCAGAAGACGGTCCGTGAAAGATTGGCTGAAGTGTTGATCCACCTGAAAGATAATTTTGGCCTGGATGATGATCAGGTGTTGCAGATCTCCCTTACCCGTGAGGAGCTTGCGAATATCGTGGGTACGGCTACTGAATCAGTAATTCGTCTCTTATCAGAATTTAAAAATGATGGTCTTATTGAATTAAACGGAAGGAAAATAAAGATCATAAACAGCAGATCTCTAACAAAAATTGGAAATCACTTTTAAGCTTCCATTCTAATCGAGTATATTATTAAGGATTACATACAGAAGAAATCCGCCGAAAATCAATCCTCCACTTACGACTAAAATCTTATTGCTCTCTGCTCCACTGAATTCCGAATAACCCAGAACAACAACCCCAACGATGATGAAAATAACGCCTATTTTTTTAAGTAATTCTTTCATAATTAATTATTTAAGAAATTTTGGTGGGTCTGATTATGGGAATAAATATAAAAATAATGCTTGGTATTACAAAATTACTGAAACAGTGTTCCGCTTTCTCCTATTCTGTTTTTACCCAAATGATTATAGGCTAAATCGGTTACTTCCCTTCCCCTGGGTGTTCGTTTAATGTATCCCTCTTTTATCAGGAAGGGTTCATATACTTCTTCAATCGTACCAGCATCTTCACCAACAGCCGTTGCAATGGTAGATATACCTACCGGTCCCCCCTTAAATTTCTCAATGATGGTCAGCAGGATTTTTGTGTCCATTTCATCCAGCCCATATTTATCAATGTTCAGTGCAGAGAGTGAATATTTTGATATGTCAAGATTAATTTCACCGGTTCCTTTTACCTGTGCAAAATCCCGTACCCTTCTAAGTAGTGCATTTGCGATCCTGGGTGTACCCCTGCTTCGTGAGGCAATTTCCATAGAGGCTTTTTTATCGATTGATACATTCAGGATTCCTGCAGATCGTTTAACGATTCGGTCCAGGATGTTGTTATCATAATATTCTAGGTGGAATGTTATACTAAACCTTGCTCTTAAAGGACTGGTTAACAGGCCAGACCTTGTGGTTGCTCCAATCAGTGTGAAGGGGTTCAGGTTGAGTTGTATAGATCGTGCTCCCGGTCCCTTATCAATCATTATATCAATATTATAATCCTCCATGGCAGAATAGAGATACTCTTCCACCACTGGGCTCAGGCGGTGGATCTCATCGATAAACAATACATCTTTATCTTCCAGGTTGGTTAACAGCCCGGCCAGGTCTCCCGGTTTATCCAGAACCGGTCCGGAGGTAACTTTCATATTAACACCCAGTTCATGTGCAATGATGTTTGCCAGGGTTGTTTTTCCCAATCCTGGTGGGCCATGCAACAGCACATGGTCCAGTGCTTCTCCTCTCATCATGGCTGCTTCTACAAATATTTTAAGGTTTTCGACAATTTTATCCTGCCCAAAGAATTCCTTAAAATCCAACGGTCGCAATTTCTTTTCAAACTCTCTGTCTGTAGGTGTTAATTCATTTTCCTGTATGTGCAAAGATTCATCCATATACCATTAAATCTTATTTAATAAGCTTAACATCGCTTTCCGGAAGGTCAACTTTTACACCATTAATCCGGTTTTCCATATCGTTTTTGTAACTAATGGTCATTAACAAAACCCCCTCTTCATTGTACTTTTTCCAGGTTTTTTCTTTCATTCCCATATCGTAATATTGCTCCTCTTTTAACACCCCATTTTCCCAATATATTTTATGTCGTTTATGTGGATTTCCCTGTACATAATTTCCCTGATATTTCAGGTTTCCGTTCTCGTAGTAGTGTTTCCATGTCCCTTCCCTCAATCCAACGACATATCTCCCTTCTTCCGTGTAATCACCTGCATTATAAAACCAATTTCCTTCTTTCTCTCCTTCAAGATAGTCCCCTTGTGCTATTATTTCTCCATCAATAGAGTATTCTGTAGCAATTCCATCTTCTTTCCCATTAAAATACTCCTCTTCCCTGTGTAAATTACCGTTTGTGTAATACCATTTCCAAGTGCCGTTTTCCAGTCCATTTCGAAAGTCACCTGTTTGCTCGATATTACCATTCTCATAATAATAAACCCATCGTCCCTCTTTCTTATTGTTGGTATAATTCCCTTCGGATTTCAGTTTCCCCGAAACATAGTAATTCTCCCATTTTCCGATACGCTCTCCTTCCTCATTCACAATACCGGTTGATATTACCCGTCCAAAATCGTCATGTATGTTTGAGCCGATAATTTCCCCATCCCTTGAATATTCACGATGAACTCCGATGGGTGTTTTTTTCCGATAGGGGCCGCTTGCCAACAGGTTTCCGTCCTCATCATAGCTGTTTCTTATTTCAACACCCTGTTCCTCTTCGACACCCTCTTCTATAATCCGGCCATTATCATATCGTATGGCAATGGTTAGATTACCCTTTATATCATATTCCCTGTAATAACCATGCAATTGGTCATCTTGAAAATTTCTTTCTGTTTTGATCTTCCCATCCGCATAGAACTCTTTCCAAACACCTTGTTTATAACCACTTGAATCGGCTCTGTTAATTCTCTCCCGGTTCACTAAATATCCATTGTGGTATTCCTGGAGTGTTATGATTTTTCCTCCTTCAGAATACTCTCTTGCCAAACCCTGCATTTTGCCGTTTACATAGTTAATGATGTTATGAACCTTACCATTTTCATAGTAATAATAGGATGGTCCTTCCTTTTTGTCGTTTACATACAACTCCCTGGACACAAGGTTTCCATTTAATGATGTAACCTCTTTATTTTTAGTATTATACGTATAATAATATCCATTTTTTTTCCCGTACATGTAGTTGATTTTCTCTATTGTATCTCCAGTAACATCATAAAAAACCCAAACACTATCCAATAAGAAATTATTCCTTTTTCCTTCGGATTTTCTGACTCCCGTAACATAATATGTCTTCCAATACCCATCTGGTTTACCATCCCGTAAAATTCCTTCACTGGATATTTGTCCGTTTGGATAGTAGAAAAAGGTATATCCATCCGGTAAATTTTCATTGCTTTGTGCATTAAGGTATAAATGTCCAGATAGAAGCCATATCATAGCAATGATAAAACGCATTGCATTTTTCCCTCTCGTTCGTATATACTGTAAACTCATTATCTTTTCCTTAATCCATGTCATAACTCAATTTTTTCTGATATTTCCATCATACGAAGTATTGGTTTTTCAGCCCTCCTTCGTATCTCTTCATCCAATATAATTTCTGGAATTTCATAATGCAATGTATTATAGATCTTTTCCAGTGTTATTGTCTTCATGAAATTACAATCACTTCGATCACAAGACCTGTCTTCCGGAGGAGCCGGTATATACTGTTTTTCAGGTACCCTCTTTTTCATTTGATAAATTATCCCTGAATCAGTGGCAACAATGTACTCATAAGAAGCATCTTTCGTTGTAAATTCAAGCAATGATGCTGTTGATCCAATGTGATCAGCAATGTTCAGTATCTTTTCATCGCATTCAGGGTGTGCAATCAGTTTTGCATCCGGATACTTCTTCTTTGTTTCCAATATTCGTTCTAATGAAAATGCTTCATGTACATGACACCCACCATCCCAAATCACCATTTTCCTTCCAGTAATTCTTGATACATACTTTCCCAGGTTTTTATCCGGTGCAAAGATAATTTTCTTCTCTTTTGGAATTGATTCCACTATCTTAACTGCGTTTGATGAAGTACAAACTATATCACTTAATGTTTTTATTTCCGCAGTTGCATTAACGTATGAAACCACGATGTGCTTAGGATATTTTTCTTTAAATACAGCAAACTCTCCATGTGGACAAGATTCAGCAAGTGAACAACCTGCATTTAGGTCTGGCAATAAAACCTTTTTATCCGGTGATAAAATTTTTGCCGTCTCCGCCATGAAATGTACACCTGCAAAAACAATCATTTTTGCTTTTGTCTTTGCCGCCTGTTGTGATAATGCCAAGCTGTCACCCACAAAATCCGCAATGTCTTGTATATCTCCTTGTTGATAGAAATGTGCTAATATGATTGCATCTTTTTCTTTTCGCAATGCATTAATCTCATCTACAATATCGATGCTCTTGTCAATTTTTGCATCTACAAATCCATCCTTTATAATATCTTCATTTTTAACAACCATAATAACATATTTATATAATATTAAATAAGATATATGATAATGTTATTCTGTTCATTTTGTGTACAAAAAACTACTGATATAATTGTAAAATTTGAAATTAAAAAAATAAAAACACTTTATGAACAGCAATTCATTAAAAAAAGCGATTGAAAAAGAGTAAATTATATATTAAATTAACGATTGTTAAGAAAGCAAATAATTGATAAAATCTTTATGATTTAAACGAGAAAAGATGTTTACATAGTGTGGAATAGTTTATGTTGGAAATTGAAAAATAAATTTTGAAAATTTTAAAAAATGATTATCAGGCAGGTTTGCTGAAAAAAGAAAATATATTTTTAAATCGTTTTAATTAAGAAATTAACAGTTATTGAACAAAATATTAAGAGGATTCTTGTATCGGTTAAAGAAGGAGCAGGTTCATTTTAGCAATACCACGTAAAAAATATATTTGGATACGAAATTAATTTATTTTATTAAATTTGGTTTAACGTAAGAATGATATGTAAGAAGATGAAATTAGCAATCACCTCAGATCATGCGGGTTATAGTTTAAAAGAAGAACTGATCAATCATCTGGTGAATGAAGGATATAAAGTAAAGGATTTTGGAACAGATTCGAATGAAAGTGTAGATTACCCAGAGTTTGGTCACGCGTTGGCTAAAGTAATTGAAAATGGAGAATACGATTTTGGTATTAGCATTTGTGGTAGCGGAAATGGTATTAATATGACAGCAAACAAGCATCAGGGGATTCGATCGGCATTGTGTTGGAACAGCGAGATATCTGAGCTTGCAAGGGCACATAATAATGCAAACATATGTGCTTTACCGGGAAGGTTTTTATCAGTCGAAGAGGCAATTGTAATTATTGAAACATTTTTAAAAACCTCATTCGATGGTGGGCGCCATGAAAGAAGAATTAAAAAGATTCCGATAAAAAACGGTTGATAAAGATATCAAAATAACGTTGCTATGTTGTCAAATACCTGTAAATACGGAATACGTGCAGTAATTTACCTGGCGATGAATAGCAGGGAAGGCGAAAAGATAGGGATAAAGCAGATTTCACGGGATCTGAATATCCCAACACCTTTTCTTGGAAAGATATTACAATCATTGGCGAAGCAGAAATTATTAAGTTCAACAAAAGGTCCACATGGAGGTTTTGGATTAGGAAAAGAACCGGATAGCATTTCCTTACTGGATATTGTATTAATCATCGATGGTGACGATATATTTGACAGGTGTTTGCTAAATATTATCAGCTGTAAGGATTATAAAAAGGACAAAACACCCTGTCCGGTCCACAAAAAATTCTCCCCCAACCGGAATAAGCTAAGGGAATTATTTGAGAAAGAGACTATTGGAAGTATTATTAAGGAGATAAAGAAATCAAAAGATATACAGATTTAATGATCCTTAATAATCCTGAAAGCTTAAACAAGTTGTAAAATATCTTACAAAATGGCGGGCATCTATATCCATATTCCGTTCTGTAAACAAATCTGTAATTATTGCGATTTTTACAAAGAACTTCTATCTGGAAAAGCAAGTACCATGGTGGAAGCAATGAGGAAGGAAATCGAGTTGCAGGAAAACTACCTTGAAGGAGAATTGATTGAAACGGTTTATTTTGGTGGAGGAACACCAAGCGTAATGTCAACAGAACAGACACTCTCACTATACGATGCTATTAACAAATATAACCAGGTACACGATGGAGTTGAAATAACCATTGAGGTAAATCCGGATGATATAAATTCGGATTATTTGACCGGTTTAAAAAGAAACGGGATAAACCGTATTAGTATTGGAATACAATCTTTTTTTAATGAAGAACTGAAGATATTAAACCGAAGGCATACAGCCGCCCAATCGTTAGATTGCATTGAGAAAACGGTAAAGGCTGGTTTTGAAAACATCAGCATTGATTTGATGTATGGTATTCCTGGAAGCGACAGCTCGTTGTGGGAAAAGAGCATCGATATGGCACTTACAATGCCGGTCAAGCATATTTCAGCGTACCATTTGACCATAGAACCAGGAACTGCATTTGCCAACCTTCTTAAAAAAGGAAAATTAGCACTTATGGAAGAGGAGGAAAGTGTTGAACAGTTCAGGACGTTGATCAACAAGCTGGAGTCGCAGGGATTTTTACATTATGAAATATCCAATTTCTGTAAGGAGGGCTTTTTTTCAAAGCACAACACAAACTACTGGAAACAAAAAAGATACCTGGGCATAGGTCCATCAGCACATAGTTTTAATGGAAACAGCAGACAATGGAATGTTTCTAATAACGATAAATACATTGATGGAATTGGCAGGAATAGAATACCTTATAAAAAGGAGACATTGGATCAGAAAACGCGGTATAATGAGTATATTCTAACATCATTGCGCACCATGTGGGGGGCAGATCTTAAGTATATTGAAGAAGCCTTCAGTAAAGAAGCCAGGGATTACTGCGTGTCGTTATCAAACCGGTTTATCGATTATGGAATGCTGGAGAGAAAAGATGACAGCCTGATTTTAACGCAACAGGGTCAGTTGATTTCAGATAACATTATTTCTGAGTTGCTGATGATAGAATGAGATAAAGCAACAGTGTGCTGTTTATGGTGATCTATTTCAGATTAAATACAGTGGAACCAATTTGATGTCCCTCAAGGTAGAGGTTAACGGTATATTTTCCCGGAATTAAATCACCGTTATTATCCCAGTAGATACACAATTCGATATCCTGGTTGAGGTACTCTACCGTTCGTTTAGCGGAAAATATATATTGCTCTCCATCAAATTCAAAAAGATTATCAGGAGATTCAGCAAGGATCAATTCATCGGGACGCGAGATACGCATATATACATCCTTTTTTCCCGACAGCACAATCGGATTTTCCCTCAACAGAAAACAGACTTTTATTTTATCAACCTTGTCAATTTTATCCTTTTCTCTGCCCCGAGCATTAATTGGTGTTGCAACGATATTTTTGGCAAGAATCACAGAAGCCATTTCAACCTTTTCAGAGAGTTCTTCTTTAATCTGGGATAGTTCCTCCTTGTCTTTTTGAACGGTTTGAAGGTCGCGCTTTACCTGTATGTTTTCTGCCGTTAGTTCCTTGTTTAATGTATTGAGTGAGTCAATCTGCACAATATAGCTTTTCATTACCTGGCGGAGCGTACTGAGTTCCTTTTTATACAGGGTGATCTTCTGTGCATTGGAGGCTTGAACCCGGAGCAACATTTTAATCTTATTTTGCTCCTCTTCGAGTTTCAGGTTCAAACTGTCATTGGAAGTTTTCAGGGTGTCGTATTCGAAAATCAGGTTTTGCAGCTCCCGGGCCAGGGAATCTTTTTCCTCGGTAAGAATAAACTCCATTTCTACCATTTTATTTTTCTGATCAAAATAGAAAAAGATTATAATAGCGAGACCAACAGCAAGCACTGCAATAGCAGCAACCAACCAGGCAATATTTTTACCTTGCAGTTTGCTGTTTACTGCCACTGATTTTTTATTATCATTCTGCACCATCTTACCGGCTGAATATATTTATTATTAGAACGAGGCAAAATTACATATATTTTATTACTATACCATGAATAACAACCAATAGAGAAAAAGAACAAAAGAAAAACTATTTAATTAGTTCTAAACCTTCCAGCGCAGATGATCCCCCAGGAGTATGCATCAGCGCTTTTTGAAACAGAATTTTAGCCTCACGAAGTTTGTTTAATTTGAAGTTGCTCCATCCGAACATGATCAATGCATCATAATCAAATGGATAAAGATTAACCACTTTTTCAAAATAGGTATAGGCTTTTTCATAATCTTCTTTACCATAATAGATTAGCCCCAGCCGGTGATTTGCGATGGAATTGTTGGGATTGATTTGCAGGATTTTTTCATAATGACTGATCACCATGTTCCAGTTTCCCAGAGCAGCAGCAGGATAAACAATACCAAAACGAGCTTCAATGGAATAAGGCATCAGGGTGATCGATTTGTTGTAGAAAGCAATGGATTCTGAAAACAAGCCGGATAGATAAGCCAACCATCCAAGCCGGAGATTTATTTCATATGAATTCTCATCGTACACGTTTTTCAGAACATTCATTGATTCCTGAAAATCACCCGATGCTTCGTGGATGTAACTTTGCTGAAATGCGCGAATTGTTTTTGAAACATCCTGACCATATGTATGTTGAATTGAAAATATGATGCAGGCTGCAACAAAATACATTTTTAATTTTTTGAAATGTTCCATGTTATACCTCCTGTAATTGAATGAACGTGATGTTTAGTAGGATTGTTTAAGTCAGGCAGTTCATCAGAGTAAGAGACATACCTGCTTTCCATCCCCATGTATTCGTAAATGATTAAAAATTCAATGCCCTTTTTACTTAAGGGTATCAGCAAATTTAATCCAAATTTATACTGTATCGGGTTTATATCATTATAGATAACAATACCATCCAGAATAGAAAAATTTGACAATTCTCCCCAGGTTGCATTCAATTCCATCCACAAAGGATTCACTATTTTGAATCCCACCGTTTGATTAATAACAAAATGGTTATTGTAGGCAACGGATTGATTATAGTTGGATTGGTGAGAAATTTTTGTTATCGTATATACGTTCAGGTTTCCCAGAGGGAAAAAACTCAGACGAAGGTCTTTTTGAAATTGATAACGGTCGTTCAGGTTTGAAAAACCAATACCACCATGAAAAGTAAACAATCCCAAATCCAGGTTGCCGGACAGGTAACCAACCCAATTGTTCTCCGGTGAAACGGAGGAATAATTATTAGTTGGAAAAGGACCACCACCCCAGGATGATAAATCATACGTTTTCGGCCTGAGGTTAATATAATGAACGGTAAGCTTCATACTGATATTTCTGTGAACAAACAAGTTGCCTGAAAGAAAAATTTGATACTGATTAAAACGGTCATTGATCAAAGATGTTGTACTTAAATTATCCTGTACGAACAGGCTACGCATTTTGGTTAAATAACCGTAGCCATGAAGCAGAGAGAACCGATTGCTGAGTTGGTGTTCAAACCGGACAGTTAGGTAGTTAAGGTTCTTTTCAATTGGTTGCCAGCCGTCAGCGGTAATTTCACCAGGTAGAATAAAATCGGATGTAATGTTATTGAACTCAGGATTCCAGCGATACGTATTATTGATAGAAAAACCCGTAAGTGCTGCTTTATCGGTAATTTGAAGACGTTTTTTAAGGGATTGAGAGAACTCGGAGACCAGGGCATATGCATCAGTCTTTCTTCCCGAAAATAGATAGGCATAATAGAGATATTCAAGAGCAGAATTGTCTTTAAAATTGAATTCCAGTGCTTTACGGAAATGTACAATTGCTTTTCTGTAATTTTTTTGTTCATAGTATGCTATTCCCAGTCTCATCCGCAAGTAATAGTAATCAAACCCATTTTGAAGCCCCCATTTGCCATATATTAGAAGGTTTTTCCAATCTTTTTTCAGGTAAAAGTCATATGTCGCCTTATCCAGAGCGGAAAAATCCGACGACATCTGACTAAAACCAGTCAAAGAGACCAGCCAAAAGAATACTATGAATACTCCTCTTTTACACATACTGCGCGAATGGTTCTATTGTTTTTATGGCAAACCAGCTGATCAATGCCTGACGGACCAAGCAACAGATGAAATTTGATTTCATTCAGTTTTTTTGAAAAGAAATATTTTCTGGCAACAGATTCAAGTTCGATTTTTGATGGCGAAAGTGTATTGTCGATGGATTGATATTTCACTTCAAATTTTGCATTGAGGTAATTCAGGAAGGGAGCAATAAAGTCCTGAAAAAAAAGGCTAATTCTTCCAAAGAGAAGATTAACAGGATACCGGTCATTAAGCTTCAGGTCCTGGTAATATCCCATTTGTATTTTATAGGCGGCCAGAAATAGATAATACAACAAGGAAGATTTATTCCCTTCGAAATGACGGAAATAAAGAAGATTACCGTCAGATTCGAAGTAGGCTATGCTTTTTGTGTTTTTACATTGTATATATGAATTGTTGTAAACGTCTGTAAATACCTCCCATTCAACCACCTCCTTTTTACCCGCCTTCATGACCTCAAATTTAAATTTCCTTCCGGGGATGAAGTGAAAAGCATCTGTGAGAATTTCCGTAGTATCGATATTAGAAACCCGATCGTGCTGATGGGGATTATCGAACGAACAGAACTGATATCCATTGGCAGCTTTCCTGATGTAATAGCTGAATGGATAGTCCAATGTTTTTGAACCGATAAAAGGAGTTGCCTGGAACTGAAAATGGAGGTGTGGATAAGGCGATCTTCCACTATTACCAACACGTCCAATAACATCGCCCTGTTTTATTTTATCCCCCTCCTTATAACGGATGGAGTCTTTTTTAAGGTGACTTAGCTTGGAGAACAGAAAATCAGTGTGTTTTATCACTGCCGTGTTCCCCCAGTTTTCTTTCAGGTTTACTTCCCCGATGTCGTTGTCTTCTATACCATCAACCACAACTTCCACCGTACCATCTCCCGGAGCCAACACTTCTTTGTTGAAACAAAAATACTCATCCGCCACATCGCCTTTGCCTTTGTATTGATGCTCGTCGTCGTCAGTGATCACAAAATCCCATGCATGTCTCCAATCGCCTTTATGGGTATGTTCACCATCATGTGCCTGAGAAATGGTCCATTCTCCCCAGAAAGGTAGCTTAAAAGGAGTTTTTAATTTATGCCTGAAACGAACGATATCATTCTGAAAGGAGTACAGGTTTTTTTCGGGTGAGTACTGTTGAATAAAAACCTCGCGCAAATGGATACTCTGGCGTGTACGGAACTTCAGGATATAAAGGAACATTAAAACAACAATATTGAATGGCAGTGAATAAATTGGAAGATGAAAAACATCATAAAAAATCGCATTCAGGCTAATGGTCAACAGGGCTACAATCGGGATCAGAATAATTGTCCAGATGTAGGATAAACGGGAAGGAACAACGAAGAACCCCCCAACAGCAATGGCAGTAAGAATAAAATTAAATCCAATATAGCTGTAATGTAAATCGGAAAGGTTTGCACCAATGATTTTGTAAAAAAGAAAAGCAGAATAGAAGCCAATCAGAGACAGCGAAAAAGCGATTCTGGAATAGTAAAGTAACCCGAGAGATATAATAATTCCAGCGAGCACATTGAATTGAAAGAAAATGGCTCCGAGAGCAAGAAAATAGGTGTGCAGTGATTCCGGAATGGAAAGATCATTCCACCACTCATAAACCTGAACCAGGTTGTTACCACCCAGAACAAACAGGTCGTTGAGTGTAAAAATACCACGTTCACTTATCCCCAATGCTTCAAACTGGTATGTTGCCAGACTTACCAGCCAAAAGGAAAAAATAAACGGAACACTTAAATAGGGAAGGGCATATTTACCGATAATTCCTTCAAAACTAACCGCCAGAAAAAGGGTAAGTATGGCAGCAAGGAACAATATAAAGATCAGTGAGAAATTCATTTCATAGTAAATACCCAGCCCCAATCCGACAAGAAGGCTATTGAAGCCATAAATTCCCCGTGAAATTTTGTTCTTATCCAGCCCGATAATATAACCAGCAGATATTGTAATTAAAACGGAGAACAAGCCACAGAAACCAGCAACCAGGTCAATGAAAGTGATCACCAGAAGGAGCAGGGCAAACAGCTTGTGTTCAGAGAAAAAAACCTGCGAATAACTGTTTATTATTCCCTTGAAAAATAGGGTAATGTCCGTTTTAAGGTCCGATCCCATAGTGACAGGTTTCTGGTTCTTATAAATTTATCTCTTTCAGGTGTCCGGGAATTTTTTCAAGGGCTTCAAAAATTTTTAGTGTTTCCTTTTCCCGGATAATATGTGTTTGTTCTTCCGGATCAATGAGCACAATATTCGGGCGGAGGGTAATGAACTGAAGCCATTGGGTCATGTTGTAAGCACCAATCCTGTTAATAACCACATGGTCGCCTTTTTTCAGGAGAGGAAAAACCATATTCTCTCTTAACACATCAATGTTCATGCACAGGGGACCATATATAGCGGTCTCTTCTGTGTGGTGCGAAAAAGGTTGAGCAGGGGTGATCTGATGTTCATACCAGAAGGAAGTAAAAAGAATATTAACACCAATGTCCAGAATAGTTGATCGACGGCCATCCGCCAGCCGTTTGTTAGCCAGGACGGTTCCCAGCAGATAACCTGCATCGTCAATCAGTGCCCTGCCGGTTTCGAGTATTAATACCGGCATGTTTTCAGGTTTAATCTGGGAATTGATCAAGCCGGAGGTAATGGCATCAGCATACTCATCAAAAGAAGGTGCTGTATCGGTTCCTGGCAGATAAGCGCCTTTCAGTGTGTTTTGAGAAGCAAAACCCCCTCCCAGGTCAATGTATTTGACCGAATGGTTGTATTTTCTCTCAAGACTGACGGCCAGTTCTGCCAGTTTCATAGCTGCCACACGGTAAGCATTAGCTGAAAGGATGAATGTCCCGATGTGGGTATGCAAACCGACGAGATCCAGTTTTTTGCTCATCATGATCCGGTTCAGTACATCCCACGCTTCACCGTTTTCATAATTGAAGCCGAATCTGTCCCACATGGGATATATCCCGGTATCCATATTTACACGTATAGCAACTTTTGGTTTTTTCTTCAAATGTTCGCTGACGTCGATTAGCAGATATAGTTCATCGAAATGATCAATGTGGATCAGGGAATCATTCTTGATCGCTTTTTCCAGGTCCTCCCGTGATTTATCAGGACCATTAAAAATGATATATTTCCCTTCAACACCGTTGTTCAGTGCTTTATCATATTCGAATCCGGAAACAACCTCAGCCCAGGCGCCTTCCTGGTGGTAAATCCTGCAAACAGCATCCAGGTAATTTGTTTTATATGACCAGGCAAATTGAACTTTAGGATACCTGGTTGAGAAAGCACGTTTGGCATCATTAAATGTTTTCCTCAATGTCTTTTCTGAAATGATGAACAGGGGAGATCCGAAATCATTTATCAGGTCCTTTACCGGCAGACCATCAATTGAAGTGATTGGATCAAATTCCATTTTAATACCGAATTTACTGGGCATTCCTGAACTAAGTTTCTTAATGTATGGTCTTTCAAATGGTAACTTTTCCATGGTATTATACGTGTTTATTGATATCCTGATAGATTCTTGTTTTAGCAGCAGGTATTATAATTCTCCTTTTGTTGAAAGGGATTCAAATTCATTTAATCCGACGATCATGTCCCAGGAATACCGGACAAACATTTTACCGATATCGTATTTTTCAAACGGTTTTACCGGGTAGCCCAAGGCCAGTTTTACCAATGCCGCAGGCAGGTTTTGACCTGCACCTACCGCCAGGTAAACCCATGCCGGGATTCTTGGGTTGATCTCAATAACATACAGTTCATTTTTTGTCGTTTTTATCAATTCAAGCTCCATCCCGCCCTTCCATTTTGTCGCTTTGATGATCCTGCGTGTAAGGGCTAACATGTTTTCATCCGCAAGGGTTATACCACCCCATGCTTTTCCTTTGTCAGTAATGTATTGCTTACGCATGGGAACAGCTCCGACCGTATTCCCTTTTCCGTCACCCAGCGCGATAACATTGACTTCAGTCCCTTTAACAAATTCCTGGATGATAATGGGCAAACCCCATTTTGCACTGATCTTGTTAAAATGCATTTTCACCTGTTCTTCATTGTAAGCAATGTATGCATCATAAAATTTACCTTTAACCATCAGCGGATAGTCAAAATCGTCCTGAAGGCTTAAGATTTCCGAATGATTCAGTATGGGTTTACTTTGTGGTACATCAACCTGGTACTGTTTACCAAATTCCGGGAGATTCACTTTATGTCTTTGATCAAGCTGCTCAAGGGTTGGTAAAAAGGTATGAATACCCATTTTTTCAAGCATTGCAGAGGATTTGATGAATGTATAAAGCTCAGCATCAAAGTTGGGAATTAACACGTTAATGTTCTCCACGGAATTAATGAATTCAAGTCGCTTGATCAGGCTGTCAGAGCCCTCGGAAGGATAAGGAACCTGGTAAACTTTATCCACAAGATCGTGCATATAAATTCCCGGCTCCAGGGTTTCATAAGCAAGCCCAATCACCCGAACATCAAAATCCCCGGATTCTTTGATGCTTCGAATTACAGGTATACCGGGACCCGGATTGTCCGTATTATTGAGCCCTGTAACAGCCAGTGTCAGTTTTATTTTGTCCATCAAGGGTAGGTTTGAATAACATTAGTTGGAAATGAAATCGGTCCGATATAGTATATGCATTTGGGAAAAACGCACATAACAGACCAACAATAAAATCGTTGGAGTTGCATGTTTTATTCCTCCCGGGAACTTTTTTCTACCAGGCCATATTGTTCCAGTATATTGATGAAGTCATAATAATATCGTTCAAAGGATGCAGTATCCGTATCATATTTTTTTAGCATAATGGTCTGTATTTCATCGGACTCTTTTTCCAGTTTAAGCAGTTCAATAATTTCAGCACCAATGGGATTTAAGGAATACGATTCCCCGGAATTTGGATCAAAAACAAACCCGGATTCACTGATTGCAATATTCTTTTTAAGCTTCATAAGATCGATTTTATTGAATGTTAGTGCAATAATATTGTTTCTCCATCAGACCGTTGTTATAAAATTTAGTAAAAATGTTACAAAAATTAAGCCGGGAACCGTTTGGTACAATCAGGAATAGTGCACAGCCATGTTTGAATGCGGGTTGATAAAATCGGATCAATAGAGGTTATCCAGCGGTTTTTTCAGGGGCGTTTCGTTTTTCTTGAAGTCTGAAACAGACAATCCGGTAATCTTTTTGAATTGATTGGAAAGATATTGGACACTGCTATAATCCATCATATAAGCAATCTCGCTCAATGTATATTCGTCCTGGTGCACAAGTTCCTTAATGCGTTCAATTTTTTGAAGTATAATGTATTTTTCGAGTGTTATACCCTCTGTTGCTGAAAAGACCTTGGACAGGTATTGGTAGCTCATACCCAGTTTCTCAACCAGATAATCTGATTTTCTGATAATGGAATCAACATTGTTTAACTGGTGAATGAGCTCAATTACCGCGAATTTAATGTTTTCAACCAGGATCTTTTCACGCCCGAGGATTATATCAAAACCATATTTTTGAAGGATCTGCCGAATTTTTTTTTCACTAACAATCCCGGGATCATAACGTAATACAGCCATCCCCAGTGTTATATACTCTACGTGAATGTTAGACTTGTTAAATTTTTCTTTCAGCAGATGAATAGCACAATTGGATACCATATTTTTGATATGGTAGGTTTTTGTGACTATTTTTTTTTGTCTGGTCATACAACCGGAAGAAACCTGTACGCGGTAAAAATAACCAATTTTATTTTGAGGAGTAAAGATCGTGTCGTAAAGTATGTAAAACAAAATCAGGAGGGCAACGGAAACCAATACCTGAACTCAGGTTTTTAAGAAATGGAATAATTTCAAAAGAAGGGAAACCAGTAAACAGAGTCCCAGGAAAAGAATGATTGCCGGAGAGGAGGGTATATCCATAATCCAGGACAGGTACAGCCCGAGAATGGTTGCAATGCTACCAACTATAAGGCCGATAATGATCCGAGAAGACCAATTTTGTGCAAACAATGCAGAGATGGATGCAGGGATAATCAGGAAGGCAAAGATGGTCAAAATTCCACCCACATTGACTGCTTCAACAATAACAATTCCAAAGCTGAAATAGAAAAGAAAATCCCACAATTTAGGGTTTGAAACCACGGTTTTTTCTGATTGGTAATGTTTTGTTAAAGCAAGAAATTTGTGACGGAAGATATAGTGAAAACTTCCCACAACAGCAACAACAACCAGGAAGCGCAGATTCTGAGACCAGGATACCCATAGAATTGCACCGGCAAGCATATCATGAATGTGTACATCCCCACCGGCACCCTTATCCAATATGATGACCGCACCGGTAGCTGCAGCAGCATAGGCTATTCCAATAATTGCCTCGAGCGGGATTTTGATCTTTTTATCTTTTAGTACCGTAAAAATTGCTGCAGCAAGTGTACAGAACAGGTAGGCCATAAACGTTCTTGAATCATGCTCACCACCCTGGTTATGATGGACAATATTCATCTCCTGCAGGACCAGGGAAAAAGCACTGCCCAGAGCAGCAATCTGTGCCAGCGCAATATCGATGAATATTATTTCCCTTTTGATAACATGGATTCCGAAATAAACCATGATCAGAATAAGAAGAAGACATGCCACAAAGGGCGCCAGCATAAAGTCCAAAGCAGTAAACATCAGTTCTTGTTATTATGTTTCAGGGAGCGAAATTTTTTGGATAAAAGCTTCAAAAATGCAAGGAGAAAAGCGATCAAACCGAGAAGACAAACAATCGCCGGGCCGTTTGAAATATTCATACTATAGGATATGTAAATGCCGCTGAAAGATCCCAGGACCCCAATGATCCAGCTCCAGATAAACCGGGCCCTCCATTTTTGTGTGAATAGCGTTGCTGTAGCAGTGGGGGCAATCAGCAGCGTAAAAATCAGGAAAACACCACCCACCGGTACAGCTTTGACTATGACAATTCCAAAGGTTACGTAGAATAACAGCTCGAATAACCTTGTCTTTCCAGGAGAATAAGGAAGACCATCGTTTGAACCGGAGATACGAATAAAGGATTTTTGAAAAAATAAATGAATAATAGCAATGATCGCAAATAAAATAAAACAGGATAACACATTTTTCCAGGTTACCCATAAAACATTACCGGTAATGGTTTTGGTAATGAAATTGGAACCGCCGGGAATCCTTTCCGCCAGCAACATGGCTAATCCCAATCCAAGGCAATAGATTATTCCGATGATTGCCTCCTGCGGGATGACCTGCTTTCTGAATTTTGTTAATGCAAAAAGGGCTATTATTACAAGCGTAAAAGCATAAGAAATGATTTGAACGGAAAGCGATTCTTCCGCGAATCCCAACAGCAGTCCGATCATGGTTCCCAGTGCCGCAATCTGGGCAAGCGCAATATCAATAAAAATTATGCCGCGCGACAGGATGTGGTTGCCAAAATAGCCCAGAATGCCAGCAAGCATTATGCAGGCAGTAATAGGAGCAGCAAGGAAAACCAGATTATCCAGCATTTTCCAGTAGGTTAATCATGAATAATAAAGCGATAAATATACCCATTCTTTTTACTTAATGTTGGCATTGATCTGTTCTATCCAGTAATCAACCAGCTGAAAATTATCATTGATTCCGGGAACCCCCTGCACGAAAAGCGGAAGATAGAGGGCTTTAATACCCGTTTTGTCCTCAATCATTTGAGGTGATTTTTTCTCAAAATAACTGGCAACCAGCATCAATTTAATATTCTGATCTTTAATCAACTGGATCATAGTTTGTACATGTTTTGCTGATGGTGGAATACCTGGTTTTGGCTCAATGTATCCGATGACATTCAGGCCGAATGTTTCAGCAAAATAAGCCCAGTTCTTGTGATAGGCTACCACCTTTTTGCCCCTGAAAGGCAGTGCCTCTTTTAACCAGCCACCCAGATGATCAATCAATTTCCCTCCCTCATAGGAGTTTTCCAGAAATGTAAACAGGGTTTTATTTTCCAGCAGTTTGGTTAATGTTTCACCCCCGAACAGATCCACCAGTTTATCGCCAAACAGAGTACGATCGATCCTCTCTAAAAACTCGTCGCGGTTCATTTGGTAAAAGTCGGCATTTGCCGGGTCGATTTTTATAAGTCCGATGGTGATATTCCTGGCAATGATTTTCCAATTCAAGGGGCCGGTATTGATGTGCGGGTTGCCCATTAAATGAACATCTCCTTCGGTCCGATCTCCCTTTTCAACTTTTTGCAGAATCTTCACCCCATCCGACACAGCAATAAAACCGATCTCGCCATCCATGATTTGCCGGTTACGAGCTTTGTCAAGCAGCGTGGTAGACCACATCTCCAGGTCCATCCCAGTCGTGATCCATACATCAGCATCTGAAAGCATCATGGCATAACTGGGTTTTGGGGGAACGAAATGAGGATCCTGCTCCCCGTGGGCAATAAACGTTATGTTTGCCTGATCTCCTGCAATTTGACTGGCAATGGCAGCATAATCGGAGAAGGAACAAACAATATTCAATGATGCTCCCAATGCTCCTCCATGATACCGGGTCTGCGTCCTTTGCTGGTTTCTATGTTGTGCCTGTAACTGAGTTGTCTCTGCAGCTACCAGCATGCATGTCACTATGAGTATGGTTGTATAGAACCATTTTTTTTGCCTTTCTTTCTTCATGGTGTTTGTGTTAAATGTTCTTTAGTAAGCTTCGTGTTTATGTGGTCCCATAGCCCAACATACCTGGATAAGAACAGTGTGGTTGTTGGGGAGCAATCCTACCGGAAAGGATTCCCAACTCACTATGTTTCTCCAGTTATATTGATATTGAATGCGGGTAAAAATAAATTCACTTTGCCAGAAGTCGAGATTTATGGTATAATCCCATTCCTGTTGTCTGTTGTCGGCAGGCAATTCCGAATAGCCAATCCGGCCACCGATCCAAAAACGGGCACTAAGTTTATTTTGAATGGATGAATAGAAACCCTTGCTCTGAATGGTTCCTGAGGCGTCTTCTCTGTAACTGTACAGAAATTCAGTCTTCCAGTCAAACGTCCGGTATTTTGACCTTCCCACCGGTACCCATTTATAGGATAAGCCAAGACTTCCAATATAGGACCTGTTATCTCCAGCTGTTGGATTCTTCCCGGTAACACCACTTAGCCTGAATTCGAAATAGCTGTTTTCTGAGATATCGTAGTAATTTTTGAACTGGCCGATATAGAGAAGCCCGGCATCCAGCTTGCTATCGAAACTCACATCATTTCCACCGTTTATAATGGATATATCCAGTGTGCTGGCATCAGAAAAAAGAATTTTCGGCAACATAAAATTGGCTGCAAAACCCACACCACCAAGTCCCGCATTGCTGAACAAATTCACAAGCGCCCTGGGGCGGTCAAATTGTGGCAAAGCATGATCATGATACCTGTTCAACGGCCCGAATTCAGCGTAAAAAATCCCAATCTTAAGGTTCATCTTAAGGGGCAGGTTAAGCCACTCCATATAGGCTTCCTCAATGTTGATCCCATCCTCGGTAATGGAAATGAAATTCTTGCCCCGTGTAAACGGATCGAGCGGTGCAACCAGGGCAAGCTCTACTTCTCGCAGAAAAAATCCATTGTTTCCATAGGAAAAATCCCCCGGTTCCGTAATGAATTCATGATCGGATGAGCTGAACGCACCAAAAAAATCACCCCCCAGACTTATATTGGGATTTAATCCCTGTTGCTGGCGAACACCCGTGTGAAACTTTTTGGACAGATCCATCTCATCTTCTTTCTCTTTTGCTGCCAGCTGATCCGCTTCTTCAAGCAGCTTTTGCAAATCATCCTCTTGTTCCCTGGTTTTTATTTTTGTTTCAAATTGCATCATCAGGCTGTCGAGTTTCAATAATTCCCGTTCGTATTTCTGTTGCAGAGACCGAAGTTCTTGTCTGAGCAGTGCTAAAGAGTCAGAAAGAGCTTCTTCCTGTGCAAAAAGATTTTGCCAGAGACCTAGAAAAAATACCAGTATGAATAAAAAAACAGATTTTTTCATCTTTTTACCCTTTATTAAGTTCGCAATTTAAATACAACCCTTCCAGTCTCTAACCGGTGGATTGAGGTATGATGGAAATCTTAATATCGGGTTGCAGGAGGTGCGTGATAGTTTTTCAGAAAGTAGAGATCAGTCGGTTTATAGATTTCCAGGATCGGAAAATATGCATTGTTAAGAAACCGGGGGAAAAGAGTCAATGTTAAAATAAAAAAAATAAACGTAAACAGTGCAATAGAGATGTTATCCAGGAGAAGGAACTCAAAGGAACTGTGATTGTGGGATTGAAAAGGGACACCGGAATTTTCTTTCTTATAGGGGTGGGCATGTTTAACGATTGAGCCGCTGGCAAGCTTATGGTAATGCTGGTTCAGATTTGAATTCAACACAAAACATAATACGGTAAGGATCATTACCGGAATAATAAAACGTGCTATTTTTCTAAAATAAAGCACAACCCATTAGAATTGTTGGTTATAAGCAAATTTACAACATGTTAATGTAACGTAAAGCATGTTATACAACAAAATATTTTTATTTCGGACAAGTCAACCAGGTTACACTGGGGTTCTTTTACTAGTTTTCGGTTGCTGGTTTTAGCATCGAACGGATCCAAAATCCCAGGCCTGTCAAAACAAATGGAATGCTAAGCCATTGACCCATATTCAGTTTCATGCCTGCTTCAAATGCCACCTGATCCTCTTTTATGAACTCAATAAAAAACCGGGCAGTGAAGACCAGGATCAGAAAAAGACCAAACAGTCTGCCTTCATTTATTCTTCCCTGGGCCCGGATATAGAGGATGTAAAGAAGAATAAAAATGATGAAATAGGTCAATGCCTCGTAAATTTGAGTAGGATGTTTCGCTATTGTTTCGCCATTGCGTAAAAAAACAAATCCCCAGGGTAATGTTGTTTCCATACCATATATTTCGGAGTTCATTAAATTCCCTATACGGATAAAAAATCCAGCCAATGCAACGACAATAACAATACGGTCAATGGTCCAGAGGTAGCTCTTTCTTGTATTTTTTGCAAAGAAGTAAATTGCCAGTAAGATGCCGATGGCTGCACCATGACTGGCAAGCCCTCCTCTCCAGATTTTCAGGATTTCGATGGGATGACTCAGGTAATACCCTGGTTCATAAAACAGGCAATGCCCCAACCTTGCCCCGACGATTGTACCAACAGCCGTATAAATGGTTAATTTATCCAGCACTTCAATTGGAATACCCTCTTTTTTAAAAAATTTTGCGAGGATCCAGTAGCCAAAAAAGAAACCCGAGGCAAATAATAAACCATACCAGCGAATTGCAAAATTGCCAATCCTGAATATTTCGGGGTTAACATTCCATTCGATATAAGCCAAAATCATCATCAAGCAATTTAGTCTTCAAATCTACAAAATATATCCAATTACTTTTCCCCTAACCATTAAAATCACCATATTCTTTGTAAGTTTGCAGAGATCACTGTAAAAGCCAGTTTACCAGATTGAAGGCAAAGCATGTCATATTACTGCTCATCGGAACCACATTCATTTTCCTCTATTATTGTGCCAAAGTGGGCACTCCTTCCGGTGGTAAATTGGATGAATCACCGCCAGAAATCAAAAAAAGTATCCCGGAAAACTATTCCACCAACGTTCAAACCAACAAATTTGAAATTACCTTTGATGAATATATTCAATTGAAGGAAGTTTATCAGAAATTACTCGTTTCTCCCCCTCTTACGGCAAGGCCTGAAATACGACTTAAAGGGAAATCCCTCATGGTGGAATTATCGGAGGATCTTACTCCCAATACCACCTATACCTTTAATTTTTTCGACGCCATTGTGGATAACAACGAAGGTAATCCCCTGGAAAATTTTGAATTTGTTATCTCTACGGGTGAACGGATTGATTCATTATCCATTTCAGGTAATGTAATCCGAGCATTTAACCTTGAAATGGAAGAGAATGTTTATATTCTTCTACATGAAAACCTGGAAGATTCTGCGTTTACAAACCTTGTACCCAATTATGTAAGCAAAGCCGATGAATTTGGGAATTTCCGGCTCAATAATTTGAAAGCAGATACCTTCAGGCTGTATGCATTAAAGGATGCCAACATGAATTACAGGTATGATCAGCCCGGCGAATTCATAGCGTTTCTTGATTCGATGATCGTTGTAAAGCCAGACGTTCAGCCATTATTGGATACAATCCGGTTGGATTCGACTGCCATTACAGTAAATCCACCGGTTATTCAAAACCTTAAGCTGTACCTGTTTCAGGAAGAGAAATTCGAACAATATTTAAAAACCACAGAGAGAAAGCGACCGGAGCATTTGTTGTTCATTTTCAACGAGCCACTGAAAACGATTCCCGAAATTCATCTGGTGGAGAGGGATGCTGATACGGCTTGGTATCTGCTTGAACGATATGTGAACGGAGATTCAGTTAGTTTTTGGATCAGTGATACCTCCATAAGCAACCTTGAGTTTCTGGATATTGAGGTTCTCTATTTAAAAAACGACAGCACCAATAATCTGGTCGAATTCAAGGATACCATCACCCTCCGATATACCAAACCGATCCAACCCAGAACAAGAGGGAGAGATACCGAGCCAGAAGAGGAGCCGGCACCTCAACTCAGCATAACTACGAATCTTTCCAGTGGCAGAGGATTTGATCTGAATGGGAAAATCAGGCTGGAAACACCCACACCGATTCATCAAATTGATACCTCCAGGATAGAACTTGTTGAAAGTGAAGATACGTTGCAGCATCCCGTTCTTTTTAAACTCGCAGGGGATACATTGGGGTATCGTACATTTTTCATCTCACCATCATGGAAGGAAAACAGCTTCTACAGCCTGACATTATTTCCAGGGGCCTTTATCGATCTCTATCGGGTTACCCACGATACCACAACATGGCGTTTTAAAACCCAGTCCATGGATTATTATGGTGCAATCCTGCTCTCTGTTTCCAATGTTAAACAGCATCTTGTGGTTCAATTAATGGATGGAAAAGATAACATCCTGAAAGAAACATCTGTTGAAAAGGATTCTCTGATCACATTCCGGTATCTTAAACCGGGACCATACAAATTGAAATCGATCGTTGACTGGAATTCAAATGGGAAATGGGATACGGGCGACTTTTCTAAAAAAATACAACCCGAAGAGGTGCTGTTTTACGATGAGGAGATCGAGGTCAGATCCAATTGGGAATACGAAATTGAATGGATCATTCAAACATACCGGACAAAAAAACAAACCGATCAATTCCTAAACAAATAACGCAAACCATGAAAAAACGACATTTCTTTCAGATCCTGCTTTTTGTACTTCTTCTTTCTGCTTGTACAACAGAAAAGTACGAGGTAAAGCAGAAAACCGATAAAAACGGTTTTACCTATGAATATGTCACCAACGATCCTGTAAAGGCAAGGATTTATACACTGGCAAATGGGTTAAAGGTCTACCTTACCGATAACAAAGATGAGCCCAGAATTTATACCGCCATAGCAGTCAGAGCAGGATCCGCTTCAGATCCCGTCGAAACAACGGGTCTCGCCCACTATTTTGAACACATGATGTTTAAGGGGACGGATGAAATCGGAACGCTTGATTGGGAGAAAGAGAAACCACTCCTGGATGAAATCTCGAATCTGTTTGAACAACACCGTAATACCCAGGACCCGGAGACAAAGACACAGCTTTATTTTAAGATCGATAGTGTATCTGCTCTTGCAGCCCGTTTTGCGGTCGCCAATGATTATGACAAACTGGCTGCTAGTATTGGGGCAACAGGGACCAATGCCGGTACCGACTATGATATGACTGTTTACATTAACGACATACCATCGAATGAACTGGAACAATGGGCAAAACTGGAAAGTGAGCGGTTCACGGATATGGTCCTGCGTATTTTTCATACCGAACTCGAAACAGTTTATGAAGAGTATAATATGTATCAGGATGATGATAATGTTCGAGCCGATGAAGTGTTGATGTCCAAAATGTTCGGAGATCACCCCTATGGGCGTTCTATTATTGGATTACCTGAACACCTGAAAAATCCATCACTGGTTAATATTTATCATTTTGCTGAAACCTATTATGTTCCAAACAATATGGCAATTGTATTATCTGGAGATCTTGACTTTGAAGAGACCATTCAAATCATTGATGCACATTTCGGGGATATGGAACCGGGTGATTTGCCTGTCCAAGCACGCCCAGAAGCACCGGCAATTGATCAGCCCATTGTTGATACGGTCACGGGGCCATCTGCCGAAAACCTGATCCTGGCATTTCGCTTTAACGGAATGAATTCAGAAGATTATAAATATGTCACGCTGATCGATATGATCCTTAGCAATAGCCAGGCAGGATTAATTGACCTGAACCTGGTTCAGGAACAGAAGGTGTTGTCTGCCGGATGTTATCCCTATTTTCTTGCCGATTATGGAGCACATTATTTCTATGGAACACCACGCGAAAGTCAAACCCTTGAAGAGGTACAGGATCTTTTGCTTGCAGAAGTTGAGAAGATTAAATCGGGAGAGTTTGAGGATTGGACCATCGAAGCCGTGATCAATGACCTTAAACTGTCGGAAATGCGCCAGCAGGAAAGCAATTATGCCAGAGTATTTAACTATGTTGATGGTTTTGTAAAAGATGTTGATTATGTCAACCTGGTTTCCTTTCTGGATGATCTGGAAGAGATTGATAAAACAGAGATCACGGAGTTTGCGCAAAATCAGTATAATGAAAACTATGTGCTTGTATATAAACAAACCGGAGAAAATGATAATCTGGTTAAAGTTGAAAAACCACAAATTACTTCGGTGCCGATAAACAGGGAAGACCAATCTGGTTTTTACAAAGAATTTATCAAAGACCAACCCGAACCGATTGAACCGGTTTTTGTTGATTTTGAAGAAGAAATAACCTCTCGAAAACTGGGTAGTGGAATTGATATCAGCTATATCGAAAACAAAACCAATGATATATTCACCCTGCAATATATCCTGGATATGGGTAAGAATCATAATATCAAATTGCCACTTGCGGTTAACTACCTACCCTATCTGGGAACAGATGATTATTCTGCAGCAGATCTTCAGAAAGAATGGTTTAAACTGGGTCTCAGTATGGGTGTATATGCCGGAAATGAACGATCTTATATTTACATTACCGGATTGGAGAAATCTTTTGAGAAAGGGGTTGAACTACTGGAACACGTGTTGTCAAATGTGGAACCGGATCAGAAAGCATACGAGGATTATGTTGATGGAATCCTGAAATCCCGAGCAGATGCAAAGCTGAACAAAAATTCGATTTTATGGGGTGGCTTGTTCAACTATGGGATGTATGGCCAACAATCTCCGTTTACCCATCTCATTCCGGAGGAAGAATTATTGAACATTGACCCCGGGGAACTTACCGATCTATTGAAAGACTTGACTGAATATAAACACCGGATCTTTTTCTATGGGGAAATCGATTTATCTGACGCTCGTGTTATCCTTGATCGTTTTCACATCATCCCGGCCATTTTAAAAGAATATCCGGAACAAGTCTATTTTGCAGAAAAAGAGACCGACGAAAACCAGGTCTATTTTGTGGATTATGACATGGTTCAGGCAAATATCCTGTTTTTAACAAAAGACACGAAATTTAACCATGAATTAATACCCATGGCACAGCTCTTCAATGAATATTTTGGGTCGAATATCGTTTTTCAGGAGATCCGGGAATCCCGTGCGCTGGCCTATTCTGCCTTTGCCACATTCAGTATACCATCAAAACCGGATAAATCGCATTATGTTTATTCCTACGTTGGGACCCAGGCAGACAAGCTGAAAACTGCAACCGATGCAATGCTTGAGTTAATGAACAACATGCCAAAAGCGCAAAAACAATTCGATCTTGCCCGTGAAACAATCATGAAACGTATTGAAACTGAAAGAATAACAAAAACAAATATTTACAGCACCTATCAGATAAACAAAGATCGTGGTATTGAATACGATATTCGCAAAGATGTGTATGAAACCATGCAAACAGTTACATTGGAAGAGCTAGAAGATTTCACCAACAACCATATTTCCGGGAAACATTATAACTTCCTTGTATTGGGAAGCAGAGATATGATCGATATGGATGTTCTGAAAAACCTTGGATCAGTTAAGGAATTAACGCTTGAGGAACTATTTGGTTATTAATCCCAGGTGGTAAACCCATGAACGGAAACAAACCATATTGCATGAAAAGACCAGGGAATTTACTTTCTTTTTGTTTGCTTATAGCAACCCTGTCCATAACGTCAGCCGGACAGGATGTTTATATTCAATATGGGAAAGCATCCTTCTATGGTGATAAGTTTCAGGGGCGGACCACTGCCAGTGGGGAGATCTATGATCATGACAAACTAACAGCTGCACATCTTTCTTTGCCGTTTGGAACAGAGGTAAAAGTAACCAATCTTTCCAATAATAAGACAACCATTGTACGGATCAATGACCGGGGACCATTTGTGGAAGGAAGAGTAATTGACCTGTCAAAAAAGGCCGCTCAACAACTGGATTTTATCCCCCTGGGTCTTGTAGATGTCAAGGTTGAAGTGCTTGGCATAAAGACAGGAACCTCCGACCAAACAACTGTTGAAGCGCCGCAACAGGATACAGGGGAACAGGAGTTTTATGAATTGCTTGCCCGACGGGTTTATCCCGCAGGTTTTGGTGTACAGATTGGAAGTTTCAAAGAGCTGGCAAACCTGATGAGGATAACCGAAAACCTGAAAGACAGATACCAAAATGAGGTAACCGTCCAGGTGGTGATCATCAACATGGTGAAAGTTTATCGGATTATCATTGGTGCCTTTCCAAACCGCAATGACGCGGAACGACTGGTAAAAAAGCTAAATGCTGATTATCCGGATTGTTTTGTTGTAGAATTTGAGAAATTGTAAGGTTGTTCATACGGAATACTTTTTACATTTGCTAACCGGCGAATCGACCGGGGGATGGTCATCTAATCCTGTAACACGATACAAACATGAAAGAGGTTGCTATTGGTATTGATATTGGTGGAACGAATTCCGTTCTGGGAGTGATTGACCGGGACGGGAAGTGTCTGGCTGAAAGCGCTATCTCATCCCAGGCCCACGCTGAAATAGAACTATTCCTGAGAGCAATTGTAAAGGATGTTAACCGGATGCTGGAGGATTTGAAGGAAGACGTTCAGGTCAAAGGAATTGGAATTGGTGCACCCAATGGGAATTATTATTTGGGAACCATTGAATATGCCCCCAATTTGATTTGGAAAGGGGTTATTCCCCTGGTGGATCTAATGAAGCAATATTTTGATTTTCCCACCATTGTCCTGACCAACGATGCCAATGCTGCTGCCATAGGCGAGATGATGTATGGAGGTGCTCAGGGGATGAATGATTTTATAATGATTACCCTGGGGACAGGCGTGGGTAGCGGAGTGGTGGTAAACGGAAACCTGGTTTACGGGCATGACGGTTTTGCCGGAGAGATTGGACACATACTGGTTGATCCCATGGGAAGGGAATGTGCCTGCGGAAGAAGAGGTTGTCTGGAAACCTATGCTTCTGCCCCGGGAATAAAACGAACCGTGTTCGAACTGCTTGCCGACACCGCCCAACCGAGCAGTTTACGGAGTATCGCATACAATAAAATGAATGCTAAAATAATTCATGATGCCGCAAAAAATGATGATAAAATTGCACTCGATGCTTTTGATTTTACCGGAGAAATCCTTGGGAAAGTACTCGCCGATTGTGTCGCATTCTCCAGCCCGGAAGCCATCTTTCTGTTTGGCGGATTAGCCAATGCCGGCGATTTTATTTTTAAACCCACCAAACAGTATATGGAAGAAAACCTGCTGAAAATATATAAAAACAAAGTAAAATTGCTGCCCTCAAAACTCAATGGTGCTCATGCTGCAATTTTGGGTGCAAGTGCCCTGGTGTGGAATGAGGAAGAAAAACAGGCCCAATGAAAATTTTCACCCTGTATGGTCTTGTTATCACCCTTTTGGTTTACTGCCAGGGTATCCATGATGCACATGACCGGAATGCGGGAAAATCCATTCGCAGGGTACAAAACGATAGTGAAGATTCTGTTTTTAACCGCGATGGTACAACCATTCTTACCCGGTTTAGAACACAATCCGGATACCGGAGGACAATAGCTGAAACAGGTTCCTTTGGTTCATTCTTAAGAAACCTTCCACTCAAACCGCATGGTACAAACGTATTGCTCTATGACGGATCCGTTAAGCCGGGAGAAGGAATTCACTGCGCTGTTGTGAACCTGGATATTGGAGATAAAAACCTTCAACAATGTGCGGATGCCATCATCCGGCTAAGGGCTGAATATCTATTTGAGAAAAATCAGTTTCCAAAAATCTCTTTTAATTTCACAAACGGGGAACGGGCAGATTATGTGAAATATGCTGAGGGCTTCCGGGTTATCGATATCGAACATAATATGCGGTGGGTAAAAACAGCACAACGAGATTATTCCCATGATACTTTTCTGGATTACCTGGAACTGGTGTTCACCTATGCCGGTTCCTATTCGTTAAACCGGGAACTTATACCCGTTAAGAACACAGAAGATATGGAAATTGGGGACGTTTTCATCCAGGGGGGATTCCCGGGTCATGCTGTTATCGTGGTCGATATGATCCTAAATGAAAAAACCGGAGAGTACCAGTTTCTACTGGCTCAAAGTTATATGCCGGCACAGGAAATTCATATCCTGGTAAATCCCCAAGGAAATTCGCCCTGGTATCCATTAGCGTCCTCCGGAAAACTCGTTACACCCGAATGGACTTTCGATTATAATGATTTGAAACGGTTTGCAGATGAATAATTACAGGCACCAGAAAATCGGGTAAAATGGAACTGAATTAATCCGAATCTATTATTTTTGGCTAATGAAGTAGAATAACTTAATCCTGGAATATGAGCCATTTCGTTCAATTCCTTCTTCACCTATTAGTTATTTCCGCTTTTTTATTGATCTTCGTCCTGGCTACAGTCTTTACTAAACCCCTAATGATCAATAGAAAACGAGTGGTCTCGACCATGTTCCTTAAAATTGGATACCTGGTTTATCTGATCATTATCCTTACTTTTTTCTATTATTTAATCTTCGTAGATAAAGACCTGACCGGGTTAATCACCGATCTTCATTTTGTATTGATCCTGTTAGCTCTTTTTATTCCAAATGGTGGAATGATGATGAGACGAAGAATTAAAAGTTCAAGAACCTTCTATAACTATTTCCTCTTCACATTATTTATCCTTACCATCCTCTACCTGGTTTATGTTTTTTATCAGATACAGATCTGTTACTGATACACGGTAAACCAGAATTGCATGAATAATGAATAGAAGATCGCCTGAACGGATCCGCAGGTTATGAACAACAAGCTGTTCATAGCCCATCATTTATGTGATGGCGAACAAATCAAACGTGTATTTTGGAAATCCCTCTTCGCCAAACTGTAATGCACAATTGATTGCAAACCTTCCGGTATCAATTCTATTTAACATAACATGCAAAAATGGGAAAATATGTCTATTTTTAGTTGATCAACCGGATCAGATTGTATAATGAACGGGAGTATGAAACAGAGCGTGATTATTGTTGCAGGTGGAAAAAGCCACCGCATGAACAGCACCGTACCAAAACAATTCCTCCTTCTCAGAGGCAAACCGTTATTGATGTACTCGATTGAGGCCTTCTTTGAGTATTCCACCGGAATGAACATTGTTGTTGTGTTGCCGGAGGATAAGATGAATTATTGGGATGAATTGTGCAAGAAGTATTCATTTTCTGTTTTGCATACAACAGTGCAGGGAGGAGCGTCGCGGTTTGACTCCGTAAAAAACGGCCTGGATCAAATCGGAGATAACGGGTACGTAGCTATTCATGATGGTGCAAGGCCCTTAATCACCCCATCCATGATAGAACGGTGCTTTGATCATGCTGTACAACATGGGAATGCCTTGCCTGTTATTCCCCTTAGTGAATCTGTCAGGCTGATCGAAAACAAACACAACAAATCGATAGAGCGATATCGTATTAAAGTGTGTCAAACCCCGCAGGTTTTTTTATCTCAACAGATAAAAACAGCCTATCATCAACCTTTTGTTCCTCAATTTACCGATGATGCCACGGTTTTAGAATCAAAAGGATACACTGTCAGCCTGCTGGAAGGAGATCCTTGTAACATGAAGATTACAACCTCAATTGATCTGGCTATTGCAGAAGCGATTATGAACCATTAAGGAACCATATGGAATACCCTGAATTCATAGCCCGGTTCTATGATGTGATTTATAGCCGGGTAAGGAACGGGACTGACAACGATTTTTTTCTGACTAAAGCCAGCCAGAGTCGGGGGAAAGTACTGGAAATAGGAGTTGGTACAGGACGGCTTTTCCTGAATGCGCTGAACAGGGGCGTTGATATCTATGGAATCGATATAAGCCCCTCAATGATTCATGTTTTGCATGGGAAAATGAAACCGCAAACAAGACACCGTGTTTGGGTTGAGGATGCAGTGGCAATGAATATTGATATGAAATTCGACCTCATCCTTGCCCCCTTTCGCATGCTTTCTCATGTCCTTGAGGTGGAGGATCAATTGAAATTCTTTAATCGAGTGGCTGATCACCTGATGCCTGACGGGCAGTTTATTTTTGATCTTTATGTGCCCGATCTTTCCATCCTCCTTGAAGGAATTGACCATTATAAAGATTTTGATGGAGAGTATGATAAGGGCAAGCGGATCCAACGATATGTAACAGCACACGCAGACCTGATCAGGCAAACATCACACGTAACCATGAAATTATGTTGGGAAGAAAATGGAAATGAAGTATCAGACACATGGGAGTTTGATATGCGTTTTTTCTTCCGGTATGAAATAGAACACCTGATCGCTCGATCTAACCTCGAACTGATAACTATTTATGGTGATTACAGTGAAAATGAACTTTCCAAAGACGCCAGGGATTTTGTTGTTGTTTGTGCTAAATAAAGATAACATCCGGTCAGCGCCTATGTTTTTCTTTACTTGGTTGTTCCATTGCAGATAACCCGTTTTCAAAACAAACCATGGATGTTACAACACACTGCATTGCTGAAAAACCAAAATAAATTCTAAATTTGTATTAGCCATTCGATGAAAATTCCTATGGAACAACCCGCTTCTATTGATCGCTCCTTTATTTACGACCTGTTCAAGGATATGATCAAATATAAAATTAATTATGGTTATCGGGGTATTTTCACCCGAGCGGTTACTGACGGGTTTATATCATTTGCTCAGAGTATCTTCGACCTTGCCGATGTCAGCAGAAAAATGAAAAAACGGGTCTTTTATATTCTGGTTGAATGTGTTCAGAACATTACAAGACACCAGGAAATCCCCGACGAAGAACCCCCGGAAAGTGATGGGATTTTCTTTATTCAGAGTTTCGACGAATTGTATAATATTTCCCAGGGAAACCTGATCGTTAATGACCATATCGATTCCCTCAAGGAGAAACTGGATAACATCAATAAACGGGATAAGGATGAGCTAAAGGCCTATTATCAAACAGTTTTACGGGAAACTGTGATTTCATCCAAAGGAGGAGCTGGTCTGGGGTTAATTGAAATTGCACGAAAATCAGGGAACAAAATCCGGTTTAGATTTGATCCGGTTGATGATAAATATTCTTACTTCTTTATGGATACATTGATCGGTGATACAGCTGCAGGAAAATCATCCCCGGCTCCTAATTTTTATGGGATTGATATTACCCGGGATTTGATGGATATTCTGGGGAAACATAACCTCAACCTGGTGTATTGCAGCCAGTTTTCAGGACAGAGAGCATTTGACATGCTGGATATCATTGAAAATTTGAAATTGAACAAAAACCAGAAATATGTAGTCAAAAAAAGAATTTTTAGTGTCCTGGTTGAGATGCTGCAGAATATTTCCCAGCATGCAGCTGATCTGGATGGACTGGGAGGGAAAACCGGCATTTTACTGGTGGGTTCGGAAGAGAATACCAATAAAATCATCACAGGGAATATCATTCGTAACGAAGAGGAAGAATTTCTTGGCAATCACTTGGCTCATATCAATCGGCTAAACAATGAGGAATTGGAAAATCTTTTTGTGGAAAAATTGACCGATGATGATTTCTCTAATCCACTAAAGCATGGAATGGGCTTAATTGATATGCGGATTAAAAGCGGCAAACCCCTAACATACAGCATTTTACCAGTTAATGACAACTTTTCATTCTTTTCTATCCAGGTGACGATAGATCACTAAGTAAAAGAGGGTACATGGACCCATTAATCATTACCAGAGAAATCCCTTTTTATCCTTGATGTTCTCCTCTTGATTCTGGAATCGTCAATTTCCAGATTTCGTCTCTTCCATCCATTTATTCCCTCTTTCAGCATATAAACGTTTCTGAATCCCCGTTCGATCAGAAAAGTACAGGCGGTAATACTCCGGTCTTCATCTTCACAATAAATGAATATTGGTTGTTCAAGATCGAGGGTGTCAGCGATCGAAAACAATACGTTGCTATTACTTGCCAGGATAGCAAGGTGTATACGTTCCTTCTGAAATTCTTTAACAGTGCGGACATCGATTAAAACCACATTCTCTTTTAAATTCATTTGAATGTAAAACTCATGGGAGTCAAGCTCTACAAATGATCGTTTTTGATCAGTTTGGGAAAATGTAAACTGAGAGAACAGAACAAAGAGCATAAAAGAGAATGATATAATCCCAAAGGATGAAAACCAACCCCTGATCATGGTGAAGTATTTTTCAGTTTTTTCTGGATTTCAATCAAAGATAGTCATTTAAAAAGAGGGAAAGGGGGTATAATGTGCTATTTATTATTATTTTAGCTATCATTTGCCATACGCCCTCAGATGAATGGTTTATTCCGGCTAATAGAAGATTTTATAAGCCTCTTATATCCTTCTCTTTGTGTGGTTTGCGGTAAAAATCTCTACCGTAACGAATCACTGATCTGTACCCATTGTCTCTATCAAATTCCAAAAACAAATTTTCATTTTCTTAAAGATAACCCGGTATCGCGGTTATTCTGGGGGAGGGTTCATATAGAAAGTGCAGCATCCTACTATTTTTTTGAAAAGGGTAGCCGGTTTAAAGTACTGATACACAAAATAAAATACAGGGGACAAAAAGAGCTGGGTTTTGAATTGGGAAGAATATACGGGGCTGAGTTAAAGGCATCGGGATTGTATAATCGGGTGGATTTGATTTTACCCGTTCCGTTACATCCCAGGAAAGAAAGAAAACGTGGATATAACCAGAGTGACTGGATAGCACGGGGAATAGCGGAGAGCATGGAAAAACCCTTTGATAGAAAATCGGTATACCGTGCTGTGGACACAGTATCACAGACAAAAAAGAACCGGTATGAGCGATGGAAAAATGTTGAGAATATATTTCAGGTAAGCCATCCCGGGAATCTCCAAAACAGGCACATTCTTGTTGTGGATGATGTCATAACCACGGGATCTACGCTGGAAGCGTGTGCACGGGCTATTCTTCATGTGGAGGGAACGAAAGTGAGTTGTGTTACCCTTGCAATGGCTTAGTTCAACGTGAAATTATGAATAACGATTTTTTTATCAAAACAGTCGCATCAACGTCCTATTCGTTCAGACGTGCCAACAATTTCTCTTTTAACAGCCCTACACCCACACCTGCTTTTTCCTGGATGAACTCAATGTTTGTGTGATAGGGTGTTTGTACTGGATTTGGATCAATCACATATATTGGAACGGATGTGGGAACATAATGGATCAGTCCTGCCGCGGGATAAACGACTAATGATGTACCAATAACAGCAAAGAAATCCGCTTGTTGAACAATTTCTACTGCCTTTTCAATAGCGGGTACCGGTTCACCAAACCAGACGATATGAGGGCGCAACTGAAATCCTTTTTCACACTTGTCGCCGGCTTTTAATTCCCAGCCATCCAGTTCATAGATAAGATTCGGATCAACGGTGCTTCTTACTTTTTTCAATTCACCGTGCAGGTGAAGAATTGTTGTACTTCCAGCTCGTTCATGAAGATCATCTACATTCTGCGTGATAATATCAACGTCGAAATGCTTTTCCAGGTCAGATAGTCCCAAATGCCCCGGATTGGGTTCAGCCTGCAATAACTGCTTTCTCCGTTCGTTGTAAAAACGTAATACCAGCTCCATGTTAGCTTCCCAGGCTTCAGGACTGGCTACTTCCATGACATCATATTCTTCCCATAAACCACCCATTTCACGAAAGGTTTTCAGGCCACTTTCCGCACTGATGCCAGATCCGGTTAATGCTACAAGTTTTTTCATCGTATCAGATACAAAAATAAGAGATTTTCCTGATATGGAAAGCAAAACTAAACCCGGATTGGAATGGGGAATAAATTTGAAACGAAAGAGATGATGGTTTCATTTAATAATGTTAAATTTAGCAGGCAGAGTAGAAAATCTTAATTGTCTCATTATCAATTCATGATCGATCCCACAACCATTGATAGGATTTTTAATACGGTAGACATTGTAGACGTAATTCAGGATTTTGTCACCCTGAAGAAACGGGGAACAAACTACCTTGGATTGTGTCCCTTTCATAATGAGAAGACACCCTCATTTTCAGTCTCACCTTCAAAAGGAATCTATAAATGTTTTGGATGCGGAAAGGGAGGGAATGTTGTCAACTTCATTATGGAACATGAGCACATGACTTACCCTGATGCGCTGAAATTTCTTGCAAAAAAATTCAACATAGAGGTTGTTGAAAAAGAACGAACACCGGAAGAAATTCAGCAGCAAAATGAGCGGGAAAGCCTACAGGTTGTCTCTGCCTATGCTCAAAAATATTTTATGGAAACTCTTCACAATAGCGTTGAAGGAATAGCAATCGGATTGAGTTATTTTAAAGAAAGAGGGATCCGGCACGAGTTTCTGAAGAAATTCCAGCTGGGTTATTGCCTTGAAAAAAAGGATGAATTCACGAAAACAGCCCTGAAAACAGGGTATAAAAAGGAATACCTGGTAAAATCAGGGTTAACCATAGAAAAAGAATCCTATAGCTTTGACCGGTTTGCAGGTCGAATAATTTTCCCCATACACAGCCTTTCCGGTGCAGTAATAGGATTTGGTGGAAGGATCCTGAAGGCAGATCCCAAGGCAGCCAAATACATCAATTCCCCGGAATCGGAACTATACCATAAGAGTAAAGCATTATATGGTATTTATCATGCGAAAAAATCAATGGTGGCCGGGGATAAATGCTATTTGGTGGAAGGGTACACCGATGTTCTGGCACTCCATCAAATGGGTGTTGAAAATGTTGTTGCATCATCAGGCACGGCACTTACCGTTGAGCAGATACGATTGATCAAGCGATTTACGAATAATGTCGTTATCCTATTTGATGGTGATGAGGCAGGTGTAAAGGCTTCACTTCGCGGTATCGATCTCATACTGCAAGAGAACCTTAATGTCAGGGTATTATTGCTTCCCGATGGTGAGGATCCGGATTCCTATTCCCGGAAAATTAGCTCATCGGAATTTCAACGCTTCATTCAGGAAAATGAGCAGGATTTTATTCATTTTAAAACCCGCCTCCTGCTGAAAGATGCGCAAAAAGATCCCGTTGAACGAGCCAATCTGATCCGTGATATTGTGCAGACCATTTCCGTTATACCCGATAGTATCACTCGTTCTGAATACATTAAAGAGTGCAGCAACTGGTTACAGGTTGAGGAGGGAATCCTCTACATGGAGATTAATAAAGCAAGAAGGAAAATTGCAGAACAAAACTACTTACGGCTTCGAAGGATCGAAAATCAAATCACGCAAACCATTCCAGTAAAACAACAAACCTCCTTCATTGAAGATACTGAAGCACAGGAAAAAGAGATTATCCGGTTGTTACTGAACTATGGAGACAGGGAGTTTCGTATTCGACCTTCAGGGGATGCAAAAAAAGAGATCCAGACAACCGTTGCAGAATTTATTGTTAATGAGATAATAAATGATGAACTGGAAATGAATAATCCCGTGTTCAAACAGATATTTGAGGAGTACCAGCACCACCTGATAGAAAAAAAATCAATTGGCCAGAAATACTTTATTCACCACCAGGATAAAAGCATCCGGGATACCAGTGCGGATTTATTAAGTATATCCTATGATCTTAGCAAGATCTGGAGAAAACACGAAAACTATATCGAATCCGAAGATATGAAACTGAGAGAGATACTCCCGGAAACATTGACTGCCTTTAAAAATAAACGCATTATCCTGGCGATCAAAGAGATTCAGAATCGGATAAAAACAGCACAGGAAACAAATCATCCGGAAGAAATTGAAGGATTGCAGGAACAATACATGATGTTGAATAACCTGAAAAAACAACTTTCCAAAGATTTGGGTGACCGAACTATTTATTAGCTTCATAAAATTAGGATCAGGGTATCTTCAGAACAATGATTTTATTGTATATTTGATGCCGATTAAAACAACGCTTAAAAACAAAAAAAATGAAAAAGTCCACCTCATTTTCATCTTTATCATTTTCCGGCATTTTACTGCTCCTTTTGATTATCCTGTTAACCAGCTGTAGAGGAAAAACAACTGGCGAAGATGCTGAGAATAAAAAAGAACGCTTTCAGCCAATGCTGAAAGATGCCATCGAAAAAGAGGTTGAAGAATTCATTGCTCCACTCCCTAGTTCTTTCGAAGTAACACAAATGCTCAACGATATAGGCATTTCATACATTCTGGGAATTTCAAATTCGGCAAACAATGTGGATCGTTATTTTACAGAGAGGAGTAAAGCACTGAACCTGGGGGTATATGGTGCAGACCTGGCATATGCAAGCACCTACCATATGAAACAGGAAGTGATGCTTTTTCTGGAGGCAACAAAAAAGCTTACCGATGAATTGCAAATTTCCAGTGCCTTTAATGAAACGTTGGTGGAAAGCATCGAAAAACAACTGGATGACAAAGAAGAATTGATTCAAATTATTACCGATTCCTTTAATGACACCTACGATTTTTTGAACCGAAACGGCAAAGCCAGTCTCTCCCTGTTGGTGATCGGCGGTAGCTGGGTAGAAGGGCTGTTCCTTACAACACATGTTTCGGCCAACGTATACCACAATTATGACATTGTAAAGATCATTCATGAACAAAAAGAACCACTTGAACAATTGATCACCCTGCTTGAAGAGTATCAGGACGAGCAAATTATACAGGAATTCATTGATGATCTTGCTCCGTTAAAGGAAATATACGATTCCATTGGAGATACACTGACTGAAGAACAGGTCAATAACATTTCATCTGCTGTTGAAACACTCCGTGAAGAAATTATTACCTGATTGATCATCGGGAAAAAATCTTAAGCCTGCGCTTGTGTGTGGGCTTTTTTTTATAATATTACTTGTCAGTTCTGCGGGTAAATCAATCATCCAATGAGTGAGTCTATTCTGAATGCACTGATTCATTTATTTGCCATTGTTGCCATGGTAAATAAAAAAGGAATCTCTGAAAGGGGAAGAGCTATCGTCAGTATGTATTTGAGACGTTATCTGAACGAGGAATTAACCGGAGAGTATTTACGGGTTTTTAATAATTACCTGGATTTTTATAAAAGAGAACTTCTTTTTGAGGTTAAGGAGGATCAAAAGGAAAGTGATTCGCTCATTTCGTTTCAAATAACGAATGTGTGCCGGCAGATCAAAAAAGGCCTGTTGCGTGATGAACGGATCATTGTCCTTCTTCAATTGATCGAGTTCGTGAATGAAGATAATGTTTTGACTCCCGAAGAGAATGATTTTATCGAAACGGTCGCCAGAACCTTTAACGTTTCCGATTCAGAACTGATGAATATACGAACCTTTATTCTTGAACCGGAATCAGGCAAAATTGAAAAGGATAAACTCCTAATTATCGATAACCAGATCAAGGAATGGTCCGAGAATATTGCCTGGTTTATGGATAAGAAAAAAAAGAAAGAACCAGAAGAGAAGCATATCTATAAAGAGAACCTATACGGGAAAATAATGGTGCTATACATTCAAAGCATCAACTCCTACGTTTTGCGCTACTTTGGACAGTTGAACCTCTATCTGGAAGGGCATAAAATTGAATCCTCCCGCACCCATTTCCTCAACCATGGATCAATTATCAAAGGACCCAATATAGAATCCATCTATTTCAGTGATATCGTTAAAAAATTTCTTGTTGAGGGAAAAACCCCTCAGGTTGTTTTCTCCGGGAGAGAGATAGAATTCAGGTTCAAGAAAAGCAAGAATGGGATACATACCTTCAACTTTTCAGAAGAAACAGGACAGTTGGTCGGCATAATGGGAGGAAGTGGAGTTGGGAAAACAACCCTTTTGAATATCCTGAGCGGTAAACAAAAACCGGACAGAGGGACGGTAAAGATCAATGGTTATGATGTTTATAGATACAGAAACCGGCTGAAAAGTTATTTGGGATTTGTTCCTCAGGATGACCTGCTGTTTGAAGAACTGACAGTTTTCCAGAACCTCTATTATAATGCTAAATTGTGCCTGAGTGATTTTTCAAAAAAGGAAATTATAGACAGTATTCATCGAATTCTTATTGATCTTGAATTGTTTGAAGTAAAAGACCTGCCTGTTGGCAACCCGTTGAATAAATTCATTAGTGGAGGGCAGAGAAAAAGACTCAATATTGCGTTGGAATTAATTCGGGAACCGGCTGTCTTGTTTGTCGATGAACCCACTTCCGGATTATCTTCCAGTGATTCAGAAAAGCTGATCCGTATATTGAAAAAGCAAACCGAAAAGGGGAAACTCGTTATAGCGAACATTCACCAGCCATCCTCAACTATTTTTAAAATGTTGGATCGGTTATGGATTCTGGATAAAGAAGGGTATCCCATTTACTCGGGGAATCCAATCGATGCAGTGGTCTATTTTAAAAAGATCAGTGCACGGGTCAATGCAGCCGAAAGTGAATGTCCTACCTGTGGAAATGTAAATCCGGATCAAATATTACAAATTATTGAGACAAAAAACATCGATGAATTTGGCAATCCCCTGGAAGGCAGAAGGATATCACCAGAGGAGTGGTTTCAAAAATACCAGGAGAATATTGATTCCGAAATTACCATTGATGATACAGAATACAAATTACCCAAAAGTAATTTTAAAATAGCAAGTGTTGGAGAGCAATTCTTCACCTTCGGAATTCGGAATCTGCTTTCGAAAATCACCAATAGACAATACTTGTTGATAAATTTCCTTGAAGCTCCACTCCTGGCATTCATTCTGGGATACTTTTCAAAGTATGTCGAAGAAGCCGGTTATATCTTTGAACAAAACAAAAACCTTCCGGTGTTTTTATTTATGTCTATTGTAGTGGCCCTGTTTATGGGAATCACGGTTAGTGCAGAGGAAATCATAAGAGACAGAAAAATTCTGGAGAGGGAATCGTTCCTTAACCTGAGCCGAACCACCTACCTTAATTCGAAGATCATGTCTCTGTTCGTGTTATCCGCAATACAGACCCTTAGTTTTGTTCTGGTGGGAAATACTGTACTGGAGATCAGAGGAATGCTACTCTCATTCTGGCTAATCCTTTTCACAACATCCTGCTTCGGAAATATGATCGGGTTAAACATATCTGCCGGGCTGAACTCTGTAGTGTCAATTTATATTCTCATCCCGCTCATTTTGGTCCCGCAATTGTTGTTGGGCGGAGCCATGATCCATTTTGATGACCTCCATAAAAGCCTGACCCACAAAGAATATGTTCCCGTTGTGGGAGATCTCATGACTACCCGTTGGGCTTATGAAGCAATGGCTGTGGATCAGTTTAAAAATAATAAATTTGAAAAATTATTTTTCGAAGCAGAACAAACCATCAGCTCAGCATCTTATGTAACCTCTTTCCTTGTTCCACAACTTGAGATAAAAGTTGAGGAGTGTTTCCGAGCAATGGGGGAAGAAGAGAATAAGTCCGTGCTGGCCGGAAACCTGACCATATTAAAAAATGAATTGAACCGACTATACCGGTTCTATGATTTTTATCCCTATGAGGGAATTGAGGATTTAACACCTGATCGATTTACTCCGGAAGTTGGAGAACAAACAGCAGAATTCCTGAACCTGGCAAAACTATTCTTTTCTGAAATAGCCCAGGAAGCGAATAACAGAAAGGATAATATTTATAACAAACTGGTTGATTCTCTCGGAGCAAATGGAGTGTATCAGTTTAAACAAAAATATTACAACAACAAACTGGCGGATTTTGTAACCAACCGAACTGCAGTAAATAAAATTGTTGAAATGGATGACCGCCTGGTAAGGAAGAAAGATCCGGTTTTTATGATGCCCGAATCAAATGTGGGCAGGGCACACTTTTATGCACCCTATAAAATGATCAACGGCAGATATATAGAAACAAAATGGTTCAACCTCTTTTTTATATGGCTAACCACCATTGTATTGTATTTAACCCTAATTATGGATCTGTTGCGTAAAGTCATCACCTATTTTGAAAACATTAAATTACGTAAAGAAAGATAACCAACAGAAGTACAGCTACTGAATCGATTACCGATTAAAAAATAATATGAAAAAAATCCTGGTCATTTATTATTCGCAAACCGGACAATTAACCGAGATAGTACATGCTGTTACATCTTCATTGAAAGAAGATGAAGAATTTATGCTGCAGTTTGAAGAGTTGAAACCGAAAAATCCCTTTCCCTTTCCCTGGAGCGGAAAACAGTTTTTCCAGGCTTTTCCGGAATCGGTTGCCGGGATACCCTGTGAGCTGGAACCACTTCAACATAACCCGGATGAGCACTGCGATCTCATTATCCTGGCATATCAAATCTGGTACCTCTCTCCCTCCATACCCGTTCATTCATTTCTTCAGTCCGATGAGGCCAAAAGAATTTTCCAGGGCAAACCGGTGGTGACCATTATTGGCAGCCGCAATATGTGGGTGATGGCGCATGAAGTTGTCAAGGAGAAAATTTGCAATGGTGGTGGTACTCTCGTTGGGAATATTGTATTACTCGATAAAGCCCCCAATTTAATCAGTGTCATTACCATCATCCGCTGGCTGGTGAAAGGAGAGAGAGAAGGGAAAGGAATATGGGGCAGACTTTTTCCACGGGCAGGAGTCTCTGAAGCGGATGTCCGGGAATCTTCAAAATATGGAACAGTTCTGGCCGATTCATGCAGGAGAAACGATTATCAGGAATTACAGGAGAAATGGGTTGCACTTGGCGCTGTATCACCAGATCCTGTGCTGATCAGTATTGAGAAGCGGGGCCATATGATGTTCAAAATTTGGGCAAGGATTATACTGAAAAAGGGAACCTATGGGGATCCCGGAAGAGACCCCTGGTTGAAACTGTTTAAGTACTACCTGTTTACTGTTATTTTTCTGGTTTCCCCCATCGCATCTGTAATTTTTTATCTGGTGCATGCGATGAACAGGAAAAAGACAAGGAAATTGATCCGTTATTATTCCGGGATCGACTGATCGATCCATCCTGGTAATCTTTATTTTGGATGCATTCTTTCTGAACAATTCTTATCTTTGCGGGTTGATATATTGTTGTAATTATCAATTTAGTGTATAGATATGCCAGGTGAAGTATACATTACACGACTATCAAAGTTTCTTCCAAATGCTCCTGTGACCAATGAGGAGATGGAAGAGATTCTTGGGAAAATTGGCGATAAGTCATCCAGGGCTAAATATCTTGTATTACGAAATAATCAGATTACAAACCGTTTTTATGCATTGGATAAAAACGGGAATTCAACCCACTCGAATGCAGAACTGACCGCTGAGGCAATAAGAAAACTTGCCGGTGACGGGTTTGATTTGAATGATATGGATTTGCTGGCTTGTGGGACAACTTCGCCCGATCAACTCTTACCATCCCATACTGCTATGGTGCATGGAGAACTAAAAACAAAACCGGTTGAAATTGTTTCCATGTCAGGAGCCTGCCTTACCGGAATGCAAGCATTGAAATTTGGCTATCTCGCCGTGTTGGCCGGAGAATCAAAACATGCAGTTTGTGCAGGCTCAGAAAAATTCTCCTCATGGGAATCCGCCAAGAATTTCCAAATGGAAGCAGAATCATGGAAAGAGTTAGAGAAAAAACCAATCCTTGCCTTTGAAAAGGATTTTCTCAGATGGATGCTGTCTGATGGAGCCGGGGCTGCTTTACTGCAGGATAAACCCGGAAAAAACCGCTCTTTGAAAATTGAATGGATTGAAAGTATCTCCTATGCAAATGTAATCGGAACTTGCATGTATGCTGGTGGTGAACTCAATGGAAATGGCGGGATGAAGGGCTGGAAGGAGTTTGAACCCGAAGAACTTTTCAACCGGTCAGCTTTTTCCCTTCGACAAGATGTGAAACTTCTCGATGAAAACATCGTGAAAAAAGGCACCGATTTTTATGTTGATGTGATAAAAAGGAGAAACGTGAACCTTGATGAGATTGATTATTTCTTACCCCACCTCTCATCGGAATATTTTCGTAAAAAAATTGCAGATGAAACCAGATCCAGGGGTGCTGAGATCCCACAGGAAAAATGGTATACCAATCTTACACGGCTTGGAAATGTCGGAGCTGCCTCAATCTATTTTATGATGGAAGAGCTTTTCCATTCCGGGAAACTAAAACAGGGGAACAAGATTTTATTGATGATCCCTGAAAGCGCCCGCTTTTCATATGTCTATGCTCTGTTGACCGTTGTATGATAAAGATGGATGAATGCCAATGTTAATATTCTGTATCAGTGAGAATTAGAATAAACAGAACCAGGAGATAGTCCATTCGCAATCGTAAAAAAAGAAAATGTTTTCATTGATCTGCAACATTTAACCAGATAATCATGAGAAAAAAGGAAGTCCCACAAGATGATGCAGGCCTGATGGAAGGCAAAATGAGGGACCTCTGTTATGCCGTGGACGAAAATGGCAAATATGTTCAGGTGTTTAGTACCGGATGGGAACCCAAAAATGAAGCCATGAAACAGGCCTGGAATGAAATTCGGGAAAAAGTTGAGCACACCAGACAAAAGGTATTGGAAGGGAAAGTAAGTCCGGTAGCCTATTATATGGAAAAAAACATCATGAGTATTTCGCTACTTGCGCAATACCTTGAATTGCCCAAACGAAAGGTGAGGAAGCACTTGAAACCGGGAGTTTTTCGAAAACTGGATAAAAAAATACTCGAAAAATATGCCGAAACATTTACGATCACGATTGATGAATTATGTACGTTTAATGAACCAGGAAAAGAATAATGGTGAAGCAACAAGAAAGTAACATACCCTTTGTTCACAGACCTGCTGCTCATTGCGAAAATGGCGTTACTTCGAATCTGTTGAATTTCTATGGCATTGATTTGAGTGAGCCGATGATTTTTGGCATTGGTTCGGGACTGTTTTTCTCATATATGCCATTTATTAAATTGAACTATTTGCCTGTCAGTTCATTTCGTCCATTGCCCGGATGGATATTTAAACGTGTGACGAAAAGCTTGAAAATTGAAATCAGCCGGAAAAAATTCGCAAACCCCAAGAATGCCATGGATGCCCTGGATGAAAATCTGAAAAGAGGAATTCCTACCGGCTGCCTGGTTGGGGTTTTTCACCTGACATACTTTCCCAAGCCCTATCGGTTCCATTTTAACGCTCATAATATCATCGTATTTGGCCGTGAAAATGGAGATTACATCATCAGTGATCCCATCATGGAGAATCCGGAAAAACTTTCATACCATGATTTGAAAAGGGTAAGGTATGCAAAGGGAACCTATCCACCCATTGGCCGAATGTATTATGTAAAGAAGATTTCACCAACATATGATCTGGATAAGGCAATTGTTAAAGGAATAAAAAAAACGTGTCAGGATATGTTGAACATTCCCCTGCCCATGTTTGGGGTGAAAGGGATCCGGTATCTGGCGAAAAGAATGAGAAAATGGCCTGCAAAACTGGGCCCGAAAAAGGCATCACTCTATCTGGGTCAGGTAATCCGTATGCTGGAGGAAATTGGAACCGGAGGTGCAGGATTTCGCTTCATCTATGCTGCATTCTTACAGGAAGCAGCGGGAGTACTTGGAAAAGAATGGTTAAACGAAGTATCAAAAGAGATGACTGAAGCAGGTGATCGCTGGCGACAGTTTGCTATTATGTCTGGAAGAATATTTAAGAACCGGGCGAATAGTAAAGAAACCTATGAAGATGCTGCTGATATTCTGGTTGATATAGCCAATCGTGAAGAGCGGATCTATAAACGATTAAGAACCATTTCACTGGAAGAATGAACCTCAAAACGGTCATCCAGCTTGAGAACATCACCAAATTTTACAGGGGTACAACGGATCCCGCAGTAAAGAATATCTCATTGCAGATTCCGGAAAATTCAATTTTCGGCTTACTTGGCCCAAATGGAGCCGGGAAAACCACAACCGTTAATATGCTTTGCGGTTTGCTAAAACCCACTCGGGGTGAAATCAGGGTGAACGGATTGCCGTTACCTGATCACTTAAAAAAAATCAGGCAGGAGATCGGAGTGGTACCCCAAGATATTGCCCTTTATCCAACACTTACCGCCAATGAAAATCTCCGGTTTTTTGGGAATATGTACGGTTTAAAAGGAACCACTCTGAAAAAGAGAATCGCACAATGTCTCCACCTTCTTGGACTTGAAGAAAAAGCTCAGCGGAGAGTGAAAACCTATTCGGGGGGAATGAAACGGAGATTGAACCTGATTGCAGGAATCCTTCATCAACCCAAAATCCTTTTTCTCGATGAACCCACGGTAGGAATCGATGTACAATCAAGAAATGTGATCCTGACTTACCTGAAGGAGTTGAATGGAGAAGGAACGACCATTATTTATACTTCTCACTACCTGGAAGAAGCCGAAAATTTTTGCAATCACATTGCCATTATCGATTATGGTGAGATTATCATTGAAGGCAGACCGGAACAACTGATTCAAAGTAAACCGGAATATACTGACCTGGAAACCATCTTTTTACAACTGACAGGGAGACGATTAAGAGATAACTGATGTTGAAATTAAGATCATCCATAATCAAAGAAATACTGGTCCTCATCCGGGATATGGCCGGCCTGGCTATTTTGTTTGTTATGCCGATGGTGTTAATCTTTGTTATGACATTAATTCAGGATTCTACGTTTCGTAAACTGGATGAAACAAACCTGGAGGTGTTGGTTGTTAATAATGACCTGGATTCATTGGGGATGGCAATTGAACAGGGATTAGCATCAACGGGTTTCTTTTCAGTGAAAACTTCATTGGATGATCAAAACATTTCCGAACAGGTGTTACACCAGAATATATCAGAAGGGAATTATCAAATTGGTATCCTGATCAAAGAAGGATCTACAAAGGCATTAAGAGAAAAGGCAAAGATATTGATTGAAAAAGCCCTTGCAGAAGGAAATGCTGATTCCCTTCGTTACGAACCGGATTCCTCCCGCACTGCAACTGTGGTGGTCTATTTTGATCCCGTAATAAAAAATTCGTTCAAGCAGTCGGTAATGAATGCACTCGACAACTTCACATCAAAAATTGAATCAAAAATAATTTTTCAGGCATTCACTGAAGAGGTAAAACCTTTGTTGCCTGAAGGGAGTGAATTGTCGTTTTTGGGAGAGAGCGGGATAACCATTGAACAAACCTATGCTTCCAACAAGTATAATGAGGTACTTCCCAACTCCGTACAGCACAATGTTCCTGCCTGGACTGTGTTCGCCATGTTCTTTATCATCATTCCCCTGACTGGAAATATTATTAAAGAGCGGGACGATGGTAGTGCTTTGCGACTGAAGTTAATGCCCGGCTCATACATTACCGTTCTTCTGTCCAAGATCATAGTCTATCTTGTGGTTTGTCTGATCCAGTTCTTTTTAATGCTGATGGTTGGCATCGTTTTTCTTCCCTTACTGGGAATGCCGACACTTGAACTTGGCTCGCATCCTGGAGCGCTTATCATTTTATCCCTCTCTGTGGCACTGGCAGCAACGGGTTATGGAGTATTACTTGGAACGATAGCCACCAGTCACGAACAGGCAGCTTCTTTCGGATCCGTATCCGTAATTATTCTTGCTGCGATCGGAGGAATATGGGTTCCCGTCTACATGATGCCACCCATAATGCAAAAAATCAGTGTCATTTCACCGCTAAACTGGGGAGTGGATGGATTTTATGATCTGTTTTTACGGGGAGCAGATCTTCAGAAAATCGTACCCCAAGCATTGTCTCTTATACTCTTTTGTGTTGTGACAATGCTGTTGGCATTTCAATACGAACGGCTGAAAAAAACGTAGCATTGAAACAGGAATAAGGATGAGCAAACGGATCTATGTAACCGGTTTTGGTCTGATCACTGCAATAGGTGATAATGTTGATGAATCCCTACACTCATTGGTAAACTCGCATTCAGGCATTGGTGATATCTCCTACCTGGACACCATACATAAACAGTCACTGCCGGTTGGCGAAGTAAAACACAGCAATGAAGAACTGGCTGAACTTGCGGGGAAAGAAGATCATGCGCAATTTACCCGATCGGCTCTGCTTGGAATGATTGCCGCTAAGGAAGCGGCAACAAGAGCCTGTATCTATCCTAAAATCCCGGATGACCTGAGAGTGGGTGTGGTTTCTGCCACAACGGTTGGAGGCATGGATAAAACGGAAATCCATTATTACGATTACCTGGCATCCGATCGGTTTCGCATCTATGTTGATACACACGATTGTAGTGACAGCACTGAAAAAATTGCTGACCTGCTTCATGCAAAGGATTACCTTTCAACCATTAGTACCGCTTGTTCCTCATCAGCCAATGCTATCATTTTCGGGGCTCAGCTTATCAGAAATAACATGCTTGACCGTGTCATCGCCGGGGGTACCGATGCGCTGTCAAAATTTACGCTGAATGGATTTAATTCGTTGATGATTTTGGATAGCAGACCCTGTCGTCCGTTTGATCAAAACCGCAAAGGATTGAACCTGGGAGAAGGAGCAGGCTATGTCGTTCTTGAATCGGAGCAGGCAGTTGGCACCAGGAGAACATATTGCGAATTGAAAGGATGTGCCAATGCCAATGATGCGTACCATCAGACCGCTTCATCTCCCGAGGGGATTGGCGCATTTCTTTCCATGAATGAAGCCCTGTTGCAAAGCGGGCTGCAAAAAGAAGCAATACATTACATCAATGCCCATGGTACCGGGACAGAGAACAATGACCTTTCAGAAGGGATTGCCATTGAAAAAATCTTCGGCGGATCGGTACCGTTTATCTCTTCAACCAAGCCCTACACCGGCCATACACTCGGAGCGGCAGGAGGCATTGAAGCAGTGTTTTCTATCTTATCGATTATCCATCAGGTCTGTTTTCCTAATCTGAACTTTGAAACGCAGATGACAGAACTGAGTTTTCAACCGGTCAAAAAGCTGGTGACAGATAAAAAAATCGAACATGTCCTGAGTAACTCATTTGGCTTTGGAGGGAATAACTCCAGTCTTATCTTTTCGGCTTGTTGATATGGAAGTGTTTATTAATGGCATAGGAAATATCTCACCGCAGAGGACATTTGACAACTCCCTGTTTCTTGAGGAGATTGTCAAGCATGAAGGGTTATTCCTGAAATGCATTGAACCAGATTATAATGAAATCATACCGAAAGGAGTACTTCCACGAAGACTCAGCCGAAGTTTGAAAATCGGCGTTACCGCTGCTGCCCTCTCCCTGAACGACGCATCGGTGGTTGAGCCCGATGCCATTATCACCGGAACCGGAATGGGCATGCTGGCTGATACGGAAAAGTTCCTTACAACCATGATTGATAATCAGGAAAAATTCCTGAATCCGACCTCGTTTATCCAATCTACTCATAATACCATTGCAGCCTATATTGCCGTCATGCTGAAATGCAATAAATACAATATTACCTATGTGCATGGAAGCCTCTCTTTTGAAAATGCACTTCTGAATGCCATGCTGCTGCTCCAGGAAAAACCGGATAACAGCATATTGGTCGGGGGAGTGGATGAAATAACCAAGCAGCACCAGGAAATAAAATCGGTAAATCACAGGTTTAAGAAAGAGTTGATTGATCATCTGCACCTGGCAGAATGTGAGTCGGTGGGAGCAGTTCCCGGAGAGGGCTCAACCTTCTTCACCCTCAATGCGAAAAAAAACAATAACCCGTACGCCACAATACGTGGGTTGGAAACATATTATAAACCGGGGCATCTGGTGGAATCTGAAAAGCGAATATCCGAATTTCTAACACGCAAACAGTTGTCTGTGGATGGTATTGACCTTGTTATTTTTGGTCTGAATGGTGATCTGGATGCAAACAAAATTTACCAACACCTGCAAAACGGATTGTTTAAAAATACAAACCAGGCCTATTTTAAACACCTCTGCGGAGAATACCCAACATCATCAGCATTTGGTGTCTGGCTCGCGGCGAATATCATCAAACGAAAAACCATTCCGGACATCATCCGGGTGAACGGACCCTTTGCCCCAAAACAATTTCGCAATATCCTGATTTATAACCACGATAGAAATGTAAATCATTCACTTATTCTAGTTTCAGAAACGGTATAATATTACAACTCGTTTGGATTTGATCATCAGTTAAGGTATATTTAATTATAGAATCTATTCTTTAACGGATGCTTTGCCAGAGTGTGAAGAAACAGGACAATACATCCTGGCGTTAACCCGATCATGAATGCCATAGAAATAATACAGGACGGAGAGCTTATCCTTAAATCCAAAATTAATGGTGACTTTAAGGGGTTTGATCATGAAATGCTTTTTCCCCTCATTAACCGTCAATACTGGATCCAGACAATCAGAAAATATTGGTACTATCGGGCATACCAGCCATCCATTAGCATTTATAAATACGGTGAGACCTATTATTTTCTGGTTGACGGACAATCGGAATTTGTTTCTGTGGAACAGGTCACCGATGTGTTGGAGGATATTATTGTTAGTGAATTCACCGGCTGGACCGGCGATACCTGTTTCGAACTCAGTAATGGAAAGATCTGGCAACAGGATGAGTACTCCTACAGGTATCACCATGCATTCAGGCCTACCGCTGTAATTTACAGTGTCGGTCTGGGCTATAAAATGATTGTGGAAGGAGAGGCACTCCGTGTAAAGAAAATCAACTAGTTACTGGTGGTCTAAATAAAATTCTTCCATCAGTGGTCTCCATTTTTCCATCAACTCCTTATTGAGGTCCAGAGGAGGAGAAGCATCTTCCGGCAGAAAGGATTTATAGGGATGATCCGCTGAGTAGTCTACAAATTCATCACGCAATTTCTTCAGCTCTTCCGGTTTTGTCAGCAGATCGATAGCGGATGCAGCAATGGCTTTGGCACCTGCATTTAATCCTTTCCATGCTGTAGATCCATAATTGCCGGCAACGGTAGACCAGTGGTGCCCTATGGCACCTGGCACAGCCCCGGGGAAAAGAATCGTTGCCGTTGGAGCAATCAGTGAAACATCGCCCACATCCGTTGATCCACCCCCAACAGCAACCCCGGTTGGAGCCTTTAAGGAATCAACTTTATCCGGCATCCCGATCTCTTCTTTTTGCAGGTTTTTTTGCAAAGCCTTTGCAAACACTTCCTCTTCATTCGTCCATTCCGGCATGCCCACCAGTTCAATGTTTTTCTGGAATAATTCGGCTGCGGCTTGATTGGCATGTTTCTGGTGTACTGCTGTCAGGCAACGGATATCGGACAATTTTGTTCCGGTAGCCAATGCAGCTCCCTTGGCACAATCGATCACCCGTTCATACATTGGTTCAACACGCTCATCCGTATTCCGGATATAATACCAGACACTGGCTTTGTCCGGGACCACATTTGGCGCTTCACCGCCCTCCAGAATGACATAATGCATGCGGTATGTGTAGTGAAGATGCTCACGCAGGTAATTGGTGGCAATATTCATTAGTTCAACAGCATCCAGGGCACTGCGTCCACTCCAGGGGGACCCTGCACTGTGAGCTGTAGTTCCGCGAAAGGTAAAAATGGTTGAAAACACAGCATTCCCTCCCTTTCCATACGATGTTCCGAACTTGCTGCTGCTGTGGTTGTCAATAACGGCATCCACTCCGTCAAATAAACCCGCCCTGATCATATAAGGCCGGCTGATGATCGTCTCCTCTGCAGGGGATCCGAATAGCTTGATGGTTCCTTTTATATTGAATTGATCCATGGCTTGTTTAACGGCAATGGCTGCCGCTGCAGCAGCGGTACACATGGTGTTGTGACCACACCCATGGCCCGGGGCACCTTCCACCAGAGGATCCTGTTCAGGAACCCTCCCTTTTTGAGAAAGCATGGGAAGTGCATCAAATTCACCCAGCAAACCAATGACCGGTTTCCCGGATCCATAGGTTGCCACAAAACAGGTGGGCATTCCAGCTAATCCACGCTCAACCGTAAATCCCGCCTCTTCCAGGTTCCTGGCTAGCAATTCTGAAGATCTGTACTCATGTAAACCCAGCTCGGCAAAAGACCATATGGCATCTGAGATCTTTCCAAACTTCTCCAGGATTTCTGGCTTGGAAAGATAATCCAGTACGGCTTGTTTTTCAGGATAGATCAGTTGAGTATACGAGGTCTGTGAAATGAGATACAACACGGCTAATGAAAATAACCTGACCTGTGCCTTAAAAGAAATGAAATTGGGAAATCGCATCATCGGTGTTTTTGGTATTAAAAAATAATATGCTTTCACATTAGCTACTAATTTAACTATTTATTTTCATGAAAAAAGGTATTATTGTTTTGATTTTTGTACTTTTTGTGTCCTTTACCTTTGCACAGGAACAGGAAGAAGGAATCTCCAAAGGAGACATGGAACTCAGTTTTAGTGAAATGGTTTTTACAACCGAAGGAACCGATTATAACATTGCCATGGGAAACAGGGATGCTGGTTAAAACCTCCAGCTTTTCTTTATGATCTCCTGGTAACTGTTATACCCTGTAATGGGAATGACCCATTCCTGCATCGGATCAAAACCCTCAATCTCTCGAATATTAAATTTCCTTTCAATGATAAACATCTCCAATGGTTCATCCCCGGTGCAGCTGAAGGATAAATGGAGTGGATGGGCATGTAACCCGTGATATACCAATTCGCAATACTCCCCTGTCCAATTTTTGTATGTATCAGCACCTACCTGCCGATTATTTACACTGGTAACAACCAGCTTGGAATTTTTATGAAAGTAGGCCTCACAAAATGCAGCTCCCCTTTGAGTGGTAATGGTGAGCTCAATATAACGCCGGTTTTCAATAACCGTATCGGAAGATATCTCCATTTCAGGAAGAGCCAGGGAAACAACCGGGGCAGGACTTTTTAAACGGAGCCTGTCGGCATGAGGATAAATCTCGGTTAACGGTTCCCTTATCCCATTCTGGAAGAATTGACTGTTCCATTCATCCGTTTCAAGAAATTCCGATACCCACAAGGCACGACTGCTGTCACTGTCGAAGTAATAATTTAAACTGGTTTGTAACGGTCTTTCAGGAGCGGGTTTCGAATGGAGGTGAGCCATTAGAAAACCCGTCCCGGAAATCACCAGGGCAATCAATGGAAAGATCCAGACTCGTTTTTTGGTTACCAGGCAAATGGGAATAACTAAATATCCCCAGAGAATTGTCAACAGGATCAATCCGGCAAAAATCAACTCCAGTCCCAGGGCAGTATAAAACAAATTGATGGACGGTACATACAACCCAAGGATCGGTAAAATAGCGATCAGATGAATCAAAAAGAAAAATGATTTCCTGTTTTCAAATGACAGATCTTTCAAAACCGTAATAATTCCTCCGGCAAGTAGGAATAACAATGGAACTACTGCAAGATAGGATGCTGTTGGAATAAGAAAGTGGATAAAAAACAGCAGGATAATGTTGAACATAAGAATACCAGAATAAAGCTCCAAAACCCTGAAACGTTTTTGTAAGAGCCCATAAACCAGCGAAAAAAAGACAAGAGATAAAGCCGAAAAAGTCAAGAAATAGTATTTAACGTTGTAAAAATTCAAATCATAAAAATGATTGTAGTGGGGATAACCCTTTTTTATTCCCAGTAACAACAGCCATGAAATAAAAAGGATAAATGTCAGGGTTAGAATGAAGAGCAATGATCCTAACAATACACGTCCCCACCGGAGCTGGCGCTTTCTGAAACCCAAAAAGAAAAAGATTATTGCGAGCACCATGACAATAACAATCAACAATAGACTCAATCTGGCAGAATAGATGATCATAGAAGATCCGATCCAATTGAAAAAAATAACATCTTCTGATTTCGTGTTTTCGAGGGGAATGTTTCCAAAGTGGCGAGCACTGGCCATAATGAAATCGCCATGGTGTTGCAAGCTTTTCAGACTGAGGTTTTCCGGTGAATCCGTCATGCTATGGTAGTTCACATAATCGTCTATGAAAGCCATGTTAACCCCGGATAAACCAGCCCTGCGAAACATGGTAAAATCGGTATTATTGGGCATGCGTTTATAGATCTCATAAAATATTGAACCAGCGTACAGTCTGGGCATAGCCCTGTTCAGTTCCCGGATGATCCACCCGTTGTTTTCATTGAATTCGTATGCAAGGGCAGGGCCACGGGACCCCCTTGCTTCAATGTTGATAACGACTCCAATGGTTTCAATTAGCGGATGTTCTTCGGTAAAAACTTTTGCTCCAAATAATCCGGATTCTTCACCATCGGTAAAAAGAAAGATGATATCATTATCGAATGGGCCGCTGTTTATTAAAGCCCTCGCCGCTTCTAACATGGATACAACAGCCGAACCATCATCGGCTGCACCCGGTGTATGCGGACACGAATCGTAATGCCCGAGAAACAGAACCGCCTTTTTCCCGGTACCGTTTCCCTTCAATATCCCATAAAGATTGGAAACGTAACCGGCCCTCACACCAGATTGATCATAAACAGCAGTCGTATCTTGCTCCCCATATTCCAGTCCGAGGTTCAGAAGCTCGTTTTGAATGTATTCTTTAATCCTCGTATGTTCAGCTGTTCCAAGACAATGAGGTGCCCGGGCAATCTGAACGGTATGAGAGAATGCCCTCTCGGCCGAAAATTGATCCTCAGGTGCACCGGAAGGAACCATCGCAGGAGGAGAGCATAAAATGAAGGATAAAAAGAAAATGAGAATTATGGCTGCAATAAACAGGACCTCCGGAAGGTGTTTTTTTAAAGCATTCATAGAGTACAGAATTAGTGATTTTTGAAGGTAGTGAAAACTATATAACACTGCAAAAAGAAGGAAGGAGAGAATGTTAAAACCGAAAGGGAATGTGCAAACCGGTGTAAAGTGTTAACTTTTTTATCAGTTTGTATCTTACTCAAAAAGAGACGCTTATGATTTTACTGTAAATTTTTTTTCCAGAAGTGATCGGCTGATTTTATAATGAAAAATTTATAATGCACAGAATATCAACATATTATAAGGTTTGGCATGTGGGTTGATAGAGAAGTGTCAAAAAAGGATCTCAACAAGAAAAAATAATCATTAAAATTTATGGAGGAATTAACAATGGAAAAGCGAATTTTATTAGTGGATGATGAATCATCCTTGAGAAGAAGCCTGACCTTAGGATTAAACCAAAGAGGGATTGCCGTTGAAAATTGTGATACGGGCTTGTCTGCCCTGCAAAAGCTGGAATCACTTAAACAGGAGGAGATTCCATTGGATTCCATCGTGCTTGATATTTTATTGCCAGACATCAATGGTGTTGAACTGGGAAAGATGATCAAATCGAAATATCCGGATACACCGGTCATCTTCATTACAGGTTATGCCGATAAAGTAAGAAATGAAATTGAAACTCTTGAAGCAAGCCTGTTACTGGAAAAACCATTCACCATTGACGATTTGACCAATAAATTCAATGAAGTTCTGGATCTGCCTGAACCATCACAAGAGGTTGAGGTTCCGGAAAAGGAAAAAGAAGCCCTATCAAAATCGGCTTTTATGATGTTGAAGATCAATAAGGATGCAAATTTCTTTTCCATCTACAGGGAGCTCTATTTCATGGACAACGTACTCTATTGCGATGCCACTCAGGGAGAATACGACATCATACTGCTGGTTCATGCTGATACCATAGGAGAATGTAAAGAGATACTTGAAAACAGAGTGAAGAAAATGGATGGTGTTGATGAAGTTGATTTTATGACGATTGGTACCATACCAGAAAATGAAAAAATCAGGGAGATCATTGAGCATGCTGAAATCACACTTTCTGATGATAAAGCCAAAGAACGGAATTTTAGCCAGCGTGTATGTTCCTATGTTCTTATCGCATTGGAAAATGATCATCTTGAGAAGGTTTACTCGGTATTACATTCGGAAGAAAACGTAGCCTTCTGTGATGTTACAACAGGTAAATATAACCTGGTACTGATGGTTCATGGAAGTTACTTCACTGAGGTTGACCGGTTTGTTGAAAATAAGATCATTGGTTTGGATGGTGTCTTAAAAGTTAAAAAATTCCCGGTGGTAAACATGTTTGAGATGTAAAAATAGATGAGTTTTATCATTATCATTATTCTTTGTCCCAATTATATTTAACCGCTCAAAAGCTAAGCATTTCATAAGAGACTCAATTCGTAGTAAATAACAGATCATGGTATGGTGCCCGGTTTTCGGGTATCCATATCATGTTTTATATTTTAACAAAAGGAAACCAATGGCTGAGAGGGATATCCGGGAGAGAGGACCGCAAATTAAAAATTTCAAAATTGACCTGATCACAAAAAAGGATCAGACTGGAGCGTTAATACCATTGTTACAATCAGCTCAGGATTCTTATGGTTACATTCCGGAAAAGGTGATCCATTACGTTAGTGAAGTGGTTGGTATACCGTCTGCCGAGATTTACGGCGTCATTACTTTCTATGCTCAGTTCCGGTTGAAACCATTGGGCAAGCATGTCATAAAAATTTGTGAAGGAACAGCCTGTCATGTCAATGGAGCAAAAAATATTCTTAATACACTCAAGAATGAACTGGGTATTTCCGTAAATGAAACTACTGACGACGGGCTATTCACACTTCAGTCCGTAGCCTGTCTGGGTTGTTGTTCGTTGGCTCCGGTTATCATGATTAATGAAGAGACCTATGGCAACCTTACACCTGACAGGACGAAAAAGGTAGTAAGGAAATACAAAAATAAGACGTCCGAATAGAAGAATAGTGAACATGGAAATAAAAGTTGGTCTGGGTACTTGTGGTATTTCAGCGGGAGGAGACCTGGTATACAAAGCACTGAAAAAAACCGTACGGGAAAAAAATCTGGATATTCCTGTAAAGGAGACAGGGTGCATGGGAATGTGTTATGAAGAGGTACTGGTGGAAGTGGTAAACGAGAAGGAGAGTTTTTTATATGCCAAGGTTACAGCGGATAGAGTCGAACGAATTGTTGACCAGCATATTGTGAATAAACGGCCGGTTGAAGAGTGGATCGTTAGAAGCAACACACTGTCACTTCAGGAGGATTTTTTCAATAAACAAAATCGGATAGTACTTAGAAACTGTGGCGTGATCGATCCAACATCCATTGAGGAATATATTGATAGAGACGGATATCAGGCTGTTCAGCAGATTATCGAAGAGCTTACCCCCGATGAGGTGATTACAATGGTAATGAATTCAGGTTTGCGCGGACGGGGTGGTGGCGGATTTCCCACGGGGCTGAAATGGAAGTTTGCACGAGAATCGGAAGGAGACAAAAAATACATCATTTGCAATGCGGATGAAGGAGATCCGGGAGCATTTATGGACAGAAGCGTTCTGGAAGGTGATCCCCATGCTGTATTGGAAGGGATGATGATTGCTGCCTATGCGATCGGTTCGGATGAAGCCTATGTGTATGTCCGTGCTGAATACCCTCTTGCCATTAAACGATTAAGACTGGCAATAGAGCAATGTGAAAAGAAAAGATTTCTTGGTGAAGGTATATTTGGTTCGGATCTCGATTTCAGGATAAAAATAAAAGAAGGGGCAGGTGCCTTTGTGTGTGGTGAGGAAACCGCGTTAATTGCCTCCATTGAAGGCAAAAGAGGCGTTCCAAGATTGAGACCTCCTTTTCCGGCAGTGAAAGGATTATGGGGTAAGCCAACCAACATCAATAATGTTGAGACTTACGCCAATATACCCTGGATCATTCGTAATGGAGCTGATCAATATGCCGCTCTGGGCACGAAAAAAAGCAAGGGAACAAAAGTGTTTGCCCTGGCAGGGAAAATCGCGAGAAGTGGTCTGGCTGAAGTACCCATGGGAATAACCATTAATGAAATTGTTTATGAGATTGGGGGAGGAGTAAAAGAGGGAAGAGAGTTTAAAGCAGTACAGATGGGAGGCCCATCCGGAGGATGCATTCCGGCTTCCATGGGAGATTTGAAAATCGATTATGACGAAATTACCCAGACAGGTGCCATCATGGGTTCGGGTGGTTTAATCGTACTCGATAACACTACCTGCATGGTCGACCTGGCAAAATTCTTTCTCAACTTTACTCAAAACGAATCGTGCGGTAAATGTACCTTTTGTAGGATCGGGACAAAAAGAATGCTTGAAATCCTCGAGAGAATAACAGCAGGAGAAGGAAAAGAACATGACATTGAATTGCTTGAGGAGTTAGCACAGAAGATAAAAAACAGCAGCTTATGTGGACTGGGACAAACTGCACCAAACCCGGTATTGACAACGATCAAGTATTTCAGGGAAGAATATGAAGCACACATTCATGAAAAAAGATGTCCTGCCCATAGCTGTGCGGCACTGCTTACCTATTCCATCATTCCGGAAAAATGTACAGGTTGTACCCTGTGTGCCATTAAATGTCCTGTTAATTGTATTTCAGGAGAAAAAAAAGAACTCCATACAATTGATCAGGAAGCCTGTATCAAGTGTGGACAATGTTATGATGTGTGCAAATTTGAAGCAGTGGAGAAATATTAACCTGTTGATCCATGGACATGGGAATAATTAAAGTAACCATTAACGGCCAGCAAATCACTACTGAATCAGGGAAAACAATTCTCGAGGTTATCCATGATCATAAGATTGACAGGATCCCAACATTGTGTCATGATAAACGGATTGAACCGGATACATCCTGTTTCATCTGTGTGGTTGAAGTGGAAGGAATACAAAAACTGATTCCCTCTTGTTCCACCATGATACAGGATAACATGGTTATATATACAAACAACGAACGGGTCAGAAGTTCGAGAAAAACAGCACTGGAACTTCTCTTTTCAAACCACTATGCCGACTGCATTGGACCATGCATTGACAATTGTCCGGCCCATGTGGATGCACAGGGTTATATTGCTCTGATTTCTGCCAGGAAATACCGTGACGCAATACGGCTGGTGAAAGAAAATAATCCCCTTCCACTCTCCATTGGAAGAATATGCGTCAGGGATTGTGAAGCAGCCTGTCGCAGGGCAATTGTGGATCAACCAGTGGGTATTAACTATTTGAAACGATATATTGCCGATCTGGAAGGAGAAAACAAATGGACCCCTGCCCTGAAAGAGAAGAAGAACCAGAAGGTTGCTGTGATCGGTGGAGGTCCCGGTGGATTAACCTGTGCCTATTACCTGATCCTGGAAGGGTACGAGGTTACAATCTTTGAAAAACTGCCGGAACTGGGAGGTATGCTGAGATATGGTATCCCCGAATACCGGTTGCCAAAAAAAATTCTGGATGCCGAGATTAATTGGATAACCGGACTTGGAATCAAGGTACAAACGGGGGTGGAATTTGGCAAACAGATCAGTATCAAATCCCTTCAGGATGCTGGTTTTAATGCACTATTCATCGCTGTTGGAGCACACCGGGCAAGCAAAATGAGAGTGGAGGGAGAAAACGATACAGAAGGTGTCATCCCGGGAATCGATTTTTTGCGGGAAGTGATCCTCAAAGGTGTTCCTGCAATCCAGGGGAAAGTGGCAATCGTGGGTGGTGGAAATACAGCAATCGATGCAGCCAGGACCGCATTGAGATGTGGCGTTGATGAGGTGAAAATTATATACCGGAGAAGCCGGAACGAAATGCCTGCCCATAGCGAAGAAATTGAAGCTGCACAAAATGAGGGAGTTGAAATCAATTTCCTTACCCTTCCCAAATCGATCATACGCGATGGGAAAACATTGAAAGCCATCGAATGCCTGAAAATGAAACTGGAAGATGCCGGACCAGGAGAAAGACCCAAACCAGTGCCCATTCCAGGATCTGAATTCATTCTGGATTGTGACTTCCTGATCAGTGCCATCGGACAACAGATCGAGTCATCCTCTCTTACAGGAGAAAAAGACCTGAAGCTGGAGAGCTGGGGCAGCGTTGTTGTTGATCAAAAAACAATGGAAACATCAATCCCCGGAGTTTTTGCCGGTGGAGATGTTGTTACGGGTGCTTATACAGCAATTAGCGCTATCGCACAGGGCAAACAGGCAGCATGTTCAATAGATGACTACCTTAAAAACGGTCAAACCGGCAGGGGAAATGGCAAATACCTGAGTTTTAAACACTACTTCGGTGAAATCCCTTCACGGGAACTGGAACGAATTACGAAAAGTGACCGGATTACCATGCCGGAAATACCCCTTGCCATCCGAAAAAAGACATTCAGGGAAGTGGAAACAGGGCTCACTGATGAACAATCCTGTATCGAATCGGAACGTTGCCTGGAGTGTGGATGTTCGGAATATTATGATTGTGCATTAAGAAAATTAGCCGATGAATTTGACCTGGATATTTCCGATTATTTGGGAGAGACAAGGAAATATGAAGTCGATACTCGACATCCATTCATTCTGCTGGATCCAAATAAATGCATCAATTGTGGAAGATGTACCAGAACCTGCTCGGAAATATTGAAAGTGGCTTCAATGGGATTTGTCTACCGGGGATTCAAAGCTATTGTTAAACCTGCTATGGAAAAGCCACTGCTTGATACAAATTGCATATCCTGTGGTAACTGTATCGATACATGCCCTACTGGTGCAATTACAGAAAAATTCCCGTTTAAAGTGTTGGGTACACTCCCGAAAGAAAATAGAGAAACCATCTGTAATTTTTGTTCCATCGGATGCAAAATAAACTACAAGGTGATCAATGATGACATCGTTTATGTATCAAACTCAACAGAGGGGATTAAAGATTCGCACAATAAAGGTTATTTGTGTATGAAGGGACGGTTTGGTCACCGCTACCTGATGAATGGTAATAAAGTACAAAGTGCAACGATAAGAAAAAATGGAAAACCAGAACAGGTTGATTCGGATAAAGCCATTGACCATGCTGCAAAAAGGATCAAAGAAATAGTCGATCAACATGGTCCTCAGTCGGTTGCACTCTTTTGCTCCCCTAAATTACCCAATGAACAACTCTATCTGCTGCAGAAGTTCGGTCGTTCTGGGTTAGGGACCAATAACATTGCCAGTATCGATACGCTCGTAAACGAAACAGCCCTGATCGATCTCGATGACTCGCTGGGTATAACCTCGTCAACGGTAACCATGGATGATTTTCAGAAAGCCGACCTGCTGGTTGTGGTGAATGGTGATCTGTCGGAAGAAAACCTGATTATGGAACTGAAAATCAAAGAAGCACAGAAGAATGGGACAAAACTGATCCTGATCAATTCCTCCGAAATAAAACTTACCAAATTTGCCGACCTGTGGATTGATAGCAGAAAAGGAACCAATACAGTGCTGATGAATGCGATCATTCAACAAGTGATAGAAAGAAATCAGTATGATGAAACATCGATTCGTTCAACGGTTGAAGGGCTGGAGGAATTGAAAAAAATGATCGCCATGTTTCGGAAAGAAGAGGCCTGTGACATAGCAGAAATTGATGAAGAAAAATTTGATACATTGGTCGATCTCCTCAATAATCCTTCATCGAACATCATTTTTATTTATAATCTGGATTCCCGGAAGGAAAAAACGAAAAACGACTTGAAAGCCATTGGGAACTACCTTTTGTTAACGAACCGCTTTTCAAGGAGAAATAATGGGTTGATGTTGTTGCGAGATTATTCGAACTCAGCAGGACATCTCGATATGGGTGTTGACCCCGACCACCTGCCGGGGTATGTCAAATTTTTTGAACGGGAGGAGATTAAAAGAATTGAGCAAATGTGGAATACCGACCTTGAACGGGTTTTTCTTCCAACGGACATCAAAAAGGAACTGATGGAAGGCAAAATTAAGGCAGTACTTATTTTTGGTGAGGATCCACTTGCATGCCTTGATACTGCCAGATGGTTTAAGAACATGGAATTTCTGCTGGTCCACGATTCATTTTACACCGATACTGCGAGGCGAGCTGAAGTTGTTCTTCCTGCACCATCCTTTATAGAAGATCGTGGGACATATACAAATTGCGAAAGAAGACTACAGGAATCAATACCGGTTATTTATCCCAACAACATGAATGAAGGATGGGAAACGATTTCGAAGCTGGCTTCCTGTTTTAACGGTGGATTCGGGTATGAGTCTATCAAAGCGATTTTTTCAGAGATGTGCACAATTAATCGGATGTATCGGGAAGGCAAACCAAACAGTGTCCTTGTCAATCCAGTAATTCTGGGGAAGTTTTTTACACGAAATAAAAAGCCGAATTTTGCCATCATTGATTACGATTTAAAAACAATTAATCCATTAAAAACCTCATTTAGTTATTCAGAAATGTTTTTCAGAAAGAATATAAAAAGTAACCTTTTTCACTAATGTGTCATGGAATACCTGCCTCAATTTAAATTAGTCATAGAGTTGTTTAAGAACGTCATTGTCTTTGAAAGAGACAACAAGGTGGTCTTTGCCGGGGATAAGATAAAGAAATCATTCGAAGATGCCGGGATCCATTTTGAAGAATTTCAAGAAAGGGAATATGCTGAAAAAAGTGAAGAATACCAGATGAAAGAAACGCTGGAAAATGCAAGAGAAAGCCAGTTACCCAGGACGTTCGTTTCAAAAAAGCTGGGGAATGTATTTCTTTTTTTCCCGGTGAGCCATACCAACAGTGATTATATCATTTTTTCTGTTAAAGATAAAGTGCTGCAATTCTCGAAAATTGAACGGGAACTGGAAGCAAGAATTAAAGAACTGGAATGCCTCTATTCAATAAGCCATACTCTGGAATCCAGTAAATCCCTTAGTGAAGCCATTGAAAAATGTACCCAGCATATAAAAGAAGGATTTCAGCATCCAAAACACACCAAAGTTGTAATTGAACAGGATGGGAATATGTTTGGGGATGTACATGCGTTGAAATATAAACGATACAATGAGTTGAATGTTGATATTAAACTCAACAAGAAGAAGAGAGGTAACATTCATGTACACCTGATAAAAAAGGTTCGGTTCCTGGAGGAAGAGGAGACTCTTATCCGGGAAATTTCTGGCAAGATAGCCCGAGCCATCGAAAACAATGAAAAGAAGAACGCACTTGAAGAACAGCAGAAAATTCTCATTTCAAAAAATGAAACCCTGGTGAAACTAACAGAACAACTTCAACAGGGTTCTGAAAACTTCAAGACATTCTTTGAGGCGATTGCTGACAGGATTATCGTAATTGATCCGGATTATAACATCATCATGTCCAACAAGGATGAAATTGGTAATTCCGGCAAATGCTATAAAAAATTGTTTAATGCTGATCATAAATGCCCTAATTGTAATGCAGTTGTTACTTTCGGGAAAGGGAAAAACAGCATGATGGAAAAATCAGTGGATGGTAAGTATTTCTTAATGAGGTCATATCCTATTTTTGATAAGGAGGGGGAGGTTGAAAGAGTACTTGAGGTGTGCAGGGATATTACACTGAACAAACAACTGGAATCACAGCTCATTCAATCCTATAAGCTTGCTTCGCTGGGAAAACTGGTAGCAGGCGTTGCTCATGAAATCAATAATCCCAATACATTTATCCTTGGGAACCTCAAGATCATTCAGGAAGCCTTCAATGATATTTTTCCCATACTGGATCACTATTTTGACGGGCACCCCAATGAAAAAATCGCACGGTTACCCTATGATCTTTTTAAAGAGAATATTTCCATCCTTATAGGTGATATGATTGAAGGAGCAAACCGGACAAAACAAATTGTACTCGACTTGAGGAATTTTGCACGAAAAGATGAAGAAACCCTGTCGGACATGGTGGATATCAATCATTTGATAAAAACTCACCTGACCTTTACACAAAAACACATAAAGAAACAAGCTCAGGTCACATTCGATCTTAATCCCAATGTCCCTGAATTCAACGGAAACATTCCGAAACTGGAGCAGGTGTTGATGAATATGATTATCAATGCCTCGCAGGCTATAGAGAATGGGGTTGGATTGATCACCATTAAAACAGATTATGACCAATCCAGTGAAGAAGTAGTCATAAACATAACAGACAACGGAAAAGGAATGGATGAGAAAACCAAAAGGAATATCTTTGATCCATTCTTTACCACCAAACGAGATAAAGGTGGATCAGGATTAGGTTTATCCATTTCATATGGTATCATAAAAGATCATCATGGAAAAATTGAGGTGGACTCCACACTGGGATCAGGTACAACTTTTACTATCCGCATCCCGGTTAAATTAAATGATAAAAAATGACAAAGGTACTCGTAATCGACGACAATCTGGCAATCCTGAATTTTCTGAATATTTTTCTCCTTCAATCGGGAGGTTTTGAACCCAAAACACTTCAGGATAGCCGGAATGCATTTGATCTGCTGAAAAAGGAGAAATTTGATGTTCTCTTGCTGGATATGGATATGCCTCACGTATCAGGTCTTGATATCCTGAAGTATATTAATGAGAACAACATCAGTATCGTTACGATCGTATTAACCGGCGTGGAAGATGTGGACCTGGCAATATCAGCGATGAAATGTGGGACCTTTGACTATATGCTCAAACCCATTGATGAGGAGAAATTACTCGATACGATTCACAATGCCTTGAAAAATGTTCAGCTGGAACAGAGAAAACCCGGTGCATCAGGAGTTGCTTCAAGGGATGATCTTAAACACAAACGGGTTTTTGAGAATATCATTACCAATAATGAAGAGATGATCCGGATATTTCGGTATGTAGAGAAGTTTGCCGTGACGGATAATAGTGTCCTGATCTGGGGAGAGAGCGGGTCCGGAAAGGAACTGATAGCAAAAGCCATTCATGAAATCAGTAAAAGAAAAGATAAACAATTTATCGCTGTAAACGCCGGCACATTTGCCCATGAGCTTTTTTCCTCTGAATTTTTTGGACACGAGAAGGGCGCATTTACCGGTGCCGATAAAGACAAAACCGGTTTTATCGAAGAGGCAAATGGTGGAACCTTATTCCTGGATGAGATCGGAGAATTATCACTTCCCATCCAGGTGAAATTGCTGCGGGTTTTACAGGAAGAGGAGTTTTATAAACTGGGCTCTACAAAAAATATTAAAGTAGACGTACGGATCATTGCAGCGACCAATAAAAACCTTTTTGAGGAGATACAAAATGGAAATTTCAGAAAAGACCTCTTTTTCCGGCTTAATATCAATTCCATTAACCTTCCACCCCTGCGCGAACGACTAGAAGATATTCCATTACTTGCCAATTTTTTTCTTGAAAGATTCAACGAGAAATATCAAAAAAATGTCAAAAAGATTTGTCCCTCCTTAATGAACTGCCTGAAAAACTATCCATTCCCAGGGAATGTGAGAGAATTGATGAATATCATCAACAGTGCAATTATTATTGAGACAGGAACGGAATTAAGGCGAACATCACTCCCTCATTTCTTTCATGCACAGCAATGCTGTGATGAAGAACTTAATAATGATTTCAAACCCCAGTCAATACAGGAGATCGAAAAGGAACACATAAGAAAAGTACTGAAATTTACTGGTGGAAACCGGACTAAAGCTGCTGATATCCTGGGAATATCACGGGTAAATTTGCTTGCAAAAATTAAAAAGTACGAACTGGAATAACACCAGGCTACAACACTCGCATCCAGTTATTTCTGTATAAAGAACCTGTTTTTAATGATAATCTCAATTATTTTATATATTTGTTTTCTTCAAACTGAAACAGGCTTAACCAATCATTAATCTATTAACTAATAAGAAACATAATGGAATACAAGAAATCCACCAACACCTTGGGACTTTCCGTTATCGGAGCTATCTTTTTTATTTTCGGCTTTGCGACTACGTTTATTATTACGTTGAGTGCCAAAGTAAAGGAAGTATTCACATTGAGTGAATTTGAAGCGCAGTTTATTACATCTGCCTTTTTCATTGCCTATCCCATCCTTTCCATTCCAAGCGGTTATATTGTGAAAAGAATCGGGTATAAAGTTTCATTGATTGTCGGATTGATTTTAATGGCATTGGGTAGTTTCCTGTTTTATCCTGCTGCCTCCATTCCGTCCTATCCGCTGTTTCTGGCAGCCACTTTTGTGCTTGCATCAGGCGTTGTATTGCTGCAGGTTGCTGCCAATCCGTATGCGACGGCTTTAGGACCCGATACAACTGCTTCCGGACGGTTGAATCTGGTGCAGGCATTGAATTCAGTTGCAACCATGATTGCACCCTGGATCATTTCCGTCGCTGTTTTCAAAGGTGCCGGAGAAATGCTGGATGCTGCATCTGCGGCAAAAACAGTACAGATGCCATTCATTATCATGGGGATCCTGGTGCTGCTGATCGCATTTGCCATCATGGCAATGAAGCTTCCGGAAATTACTGGTGCAGCAGTCCCCGGGGAAATTCGAAAAAGTGTTTGGAGATACCCGCATGTACTGTTGGGTACCCTGGCTATTTTCTTTTATGTGGGGGCCGAAGTCGGTACGGCGGGCTTAATTGTCAATTACCTCAGAATCCCTGAGAATGGGGGACTGACTGCCGAAGCCGCTTCCCGTTTTGCATCAATCTACTGGGGTGGTGCGATGATCGGCAGGTTCTTTGGAGCCGTTATGCTTTCGGATATAAAAACTGCAGCCAGGAAATACCAGTTTGTCCTTGGAATATTGGTACTTGCTTTTTTTGCCGGTTCATTTGTCACCGACTGGCATTGGAAACACGGTTTATATTTCCTGATCGTTGCATTGATTAACTTCATTATCATGCAGATAGGTGCCGGTCGTGACACCCGTACACTATCGGTATTTTCCGGTGTAGCAGCCCTTCTGGCAATCATTACAGCAATTACTACCGGGCAGGTTGCGCTCTGGACCGTGGTATCCATCGGGTTCTTCAACTCGGTCATGTTCCCGACTATTTTCTCACTAAGTGTAAAAGACCTGGATAAAGGGGAATTGAGCACGGCATCAGGGATTATTAACAGCCTGATTATTGGTGGAGGAATCATTCCGCTTATCATGGGCAGCATTGCCGATGGCCCCGGATATACCTGGGCATTTCTGGTCCCGGCAGTCTGCTATGCCTACATCTTTTTCTTTGCAGCAAAAGGGAGCCGGATGAGATAATCCGTATTTTATTAATGCAAACCTGATGATCAAAAATATGAGTGAAATAGCGATAGGAATCGACATTGGCGGAACGAACACCGCCATAGGAATTGTTGACCGGGATGGCAATGTTTTATATGAGAAAAAGCCCCAGTTGCCCACTCCCCAGAAGAAAGAGAATCCGGATGCAAGCCAGAAAAAATCGGAAGAGATCCTGGAACGATACACAAGTACCCTTGCAACTGAGATTAAATCGGCAATTGATACAGTCAGAAAAAGCACAACCGGTATTGATATTGCAGGTATCGGGATCGGAGCACCGAATGGTAACTATTACAAGGGGACCATTGAGCTTGCACCCAACCTGCCATTCGTCGGAGTGGTTCAATTTGCAGACCTGATTAAGGCGAAGGTCCCCGAAATCGAAATCATCAAATTAACCAATGATGCAAATGCTGCCGCACTGGGTGAAATGATATATGGTGGTGGTAAGGGGATGAAAAACTTTGTGATGATAACACTCGGTACAGGAGTAGGCAGTGGTCTGATCGTGGACGGGGACCTGGTTTATGGCCATGATGGCTTTGCCGGGGAATGTGGCCACATTGTTGTGGTGCCTGAAGGACGTTTATGCGGGTGCGGTGGATTGGGACACCTGGAAGCCTATTGCTCTGCACCGGGCATTACACGAACGGTATATGAACTTCTGGCACAATATAACGATAGCCGAAGTGAACTTGCCGGAATACCCTTTAATTCGATGACTTCGGAAATGGTGTACAATGCAGCCGTAAAAGGGGATAAAATAGCAAAGGAGGCATTTGAAATAACCGGTGAGTTGCTGGGCAGGGGTCTGGCCATTACCGTTGACCACCTGAGCCCGGAAGCCATTTTTCTGTTCGGCGGTGCAGCAGCAGCTGGTGAACTGATTTTTAAACCCACAAAAGATTCCATGGAACGGCATGTCCTGCCGGTCTTTCGCAATAAAGTTAAAATTCTCCCCTCAGAACTCAAAGCCGGTACGGCTGCCATTGTAGGCGCCAGCGCACTGGTCTGGAAAGAATTGGAGAAAATTGAATCGTAGCACTACGGTTTTAATGAAAAAGACCCGGCACCACCTGGTGACCGGGTCTTTTTATCTCTGTTACTCTTATTTGAAAACTGCCTTTAATCCTTTGATGAAGGCGATCAACGCTTGTGAAATATGTCCTTCATCTTCGATTTTAAAAGCCGTCATCTCAAGGACGTCATAATCTCTGGAAATCATCGAATCTTTTAATGAAGCCCAACCTTTAATTTGCATTTCATGTTCCGTACTGCCAACGGTCATGAAAATCCTCGCTGGTAAGCTGTCATGCAGTTCTGAATACCTCTTCTCGTAGTCTAATACGATATAATTATCATACCACCCGGCTGGTCCGCCAATGATGTAACGGCAAAACATTCCAGGATGATTAAACAAAAGATAAGTGCAAAAAATTCCACCTGCTGAAGCACCAAAAATTGCCCGGTCTCCTACTGTTGTTCGGTAATTATTTTCAATGAAAGGAAATAATTCATATTCAATGAATTGTTGAAATTCAGAAGCACCACCCGTTTTTGGAAGCCATTGGGATGAATCCACTTCAGTGGGTGTGTAGTCTCTGGCTCGATAAAATACATCATCTTTTGAGTCACCAAAGTGTGAAATTCCAATAATCAACATTTCGGGTACTTCATCGAACACCCGAAGTGCCCGGTAAGCCTGAACAGCAAAGCCAAAATACGACCAGGCATCCAGAATATATAGTGTTGGATAACATTTCTCCGTCCGGAAGTAATTTTCAGGAATTGCTATATCAATCTTGTAAACCATATTTTCTACATACCTGGATTCAACGGTTTGTACTTTAGTATCCGGGATAGTATATAGCGGTTGCTTTGCATTGGTCTGACAGGAGATTGTTCCATTCAGAAGAAAAGGAACTAAACCGGTGACTATTAGCCTTACAATGGTTTTCATTTGCCGGTAAATGTTATAATCAGGTTCAACTTTTGCAAATTCTGAAATAAAACCGGAAATTTTGCAAACATCTATTTATACCATCCGTCCATCCACATAAGAGGGATGCATCCAGGGCAGGTTTTTATCTTGGAAGAAGGGTTCTAATGCAGCCTGAAGGTCCTTCATTTCCTGGCTATCAAGGGGTTTAAAATCTTTTATCAGTGCCAGGTTGGCTTTGAGTACCTCCATGCTGTCGGTACCGATGTTGGCAAGGGAAAAATGTTTTGCGGACAGGGCATAGCGCACAAGCATCTCCGGGGCGAGACCTTCCACCGTTTCCCTCGGTCGGATTACCTTCATGGCAATAACCCCCATGCCCTTGTTTGCGGCAAACGGAACAGCATGTTCCTCGAAAGGTTGAGCTGTGGTTTCAACGTAGTGGTTCAATGCGATCATCATCACTTCAAAATCGTACAGCTCGGCTGCTCTTTTCATTCCATCCGCTGTGGCATGCCCGGTAAAACCAATATAACGGACAATGCCCTGTTGCTTATAGTCGTGGAGCACCTCCAGTACCTGGCCCTTCTCTCCAAGCTTTTCGGCATCTGCAACGGAAGCAATACTGTGCACATGCAACAGATCGATAGTATCAGTTTGGAGCCGTTTCAGGCTTCTTTCAATGCTCGCTTTCGCCTTTTCCCCTTCCCGCTCGTCAACCTTGGTTACAAGGAATACCTCCTTTCTCCGGGTTGGAAGAAGCTTACCGATCCGTTCCTCACTGGATGTCCGTTCATTGCCATAATTGGCTGCCGTATCCCAGTAATACAAACCGTTATTGAGCGCATGTTCAAGGATCCCGAGTGCCTCATCGTCATCTTCAACTGCCATCCATCTGCTCCCGCATCCAAATCCTAAAATGGGCACGGTAACACCGGTATTTCCAAGAACACGTGTGGGTAATCCTTTTGGATCATAGGGATTTGAAATCATGTTGCAACTCAGTGCAGGAGCCATCGCAACGGCTGCTGTACCTGCCAGTGTGGTTTCAATAAACCTGCGGCGCGTGATCTTCTTTTTCATGGGCGTATAATTTATAGGTTATTTATTTCAGGGAACTGACCTGGCATGCACCTCGATCCAATCGAGGATAGAGCAGGCTTTCCTTCATAAATACCAGATTATAACAAAGATATTGAATTAATCGAAGATGAAGAAGGATACAAAAAAAGGATTCCCAAATAAATTAAATAGGGACAGACACCTACTTAAATGTTTTGAATAACTAGCTTATAATCAATTATTTAAATGGAATTAATAGCACAAAAGGTATACGACTATTAACAAATAACGTTTAACTATTAACGATAAAGGGGCCGTCTCAAAAGTCCCAAAGATCGTCATTCTGAAATTTTTTCAGAATCTCAATATATTAATAACCAGACACACGAGATCCTGAATCACCTGCCTGCCGGCCGGAGTTCAGGATGACCAAAAATATGACTTTTGAGACAGCCTCTTTATTTTGTGGGACATACTGGATTATTCACTCTCCGCTAAAGCGGATCGTTCATGAGCTCGTCGCCTGCAATGCAGTCTCCTCGGTTCGAACGACAAGTTCTCTCAAGAATATACTTACAAACAAAAAAGACCACCTTTGGCAGTCTTTTCTGTTTGTGGGACATACTGGATTCGAACCAGTGACCCCTTGCCTGTCAAGCAAGTGCTCTAAACCAACTGAGCTAATGCCCCGAAACCAGAACAAAAATAAACAAATTCCGGGAAACGGGAATCAGCTCTTGAATTTCATATCCGGATGGGCAATGATTGAAAAAATGTCATTGGAAACAGCCAGAATGTAGTGGAGGAAAACAGCAACCCAGATGGTTCCTGTTCTCAGTGTGAGGTAGCAGATTAAAATTCCGAATGGAATAGCCAGGATGGTTTCCCGGGCTCCCTTGGGAAGATGTGCCAGGGAGTAAATAACGGTATTTACCAGGATCGCCGGCCATGCTCCAAAAACAGCTACTAATCCGAACAACAAAAAGCCCCGAAACATGAACTCGTATGAAACCAGGTACAGAAACCAGCCAAGAGAGTTTTTGACGATCAGTGAAACGGTCCAAACCGGAACACGAATCTGAGGATAGTGATCCAGGTTAACCGGGTTACGTGCGAATATTGCCTGAAACAAGACAATAAGCACACCCAGTGCCAAAATCCAAATAAGGGATTCCGGAAGGTTAACAATACCGACACCATACCGGGTAATATCCTGTGATAACAATGTATACATTACTACCACAGGAATCAGTAAGAAGTAAAAAAACCCGGCATAACGCCAGAAGAAAATCCACCGGATTGTTCCCCTCTCGTCTCCAAATTTTCGATTAAATAGTTTGTGTAAATACGAGGAGCGTATGGTCAACCCGTAACCAACAAGGCAAATACTTACCGTTGTTAGTAATACAATCGCTTCAAAAAATTCCGGTTTCCATTCAAGCGAATACTCCATTTTCCTTCGTTCCTGATCGATTCATTTTGAAATCAAATCTACTATGGATAGAGGAGATAAACAATTTTCTTGTAAATTCGGGGAATCAGTTGATATGGATCACCATAACCAACAGGATCTTCGTGAACAATATAAACACGAAGATCCTTATCCAGGGGAATAATAATGCATGCAGCATTACTTTTTATTTTAGGGTGTATTCCTTTTCAGGATTATCCGGGAAGTGCTGTTAATAACCATACCGCTTCATGGGTTCAGGATCAGAGAAACGCTGTAATTACAGGGAATATAACAGATAACGAGGGAGCCCCATTACCTTATGCAACGGTATTTATTGCCAATTCAACCCTGGGCTGCATCTCGGATGAGAATGGCATGTACCGGCTGGACCATGTTCCCTATGGCCAGCATGTACTGGTCGTATCCTTTGTGGGTTATGAAACCTTTGAAAGAAAATTGATCATCAATGGAGAAAGGATTGAGCAGGATGTTCAGATGATTCCCTCGATTGTAGAACTGGATATGGTGGAGGTGGTGGAAAAAAAGAGCAAAAGTACCTGGAGATCAAACTACAGGAAGTTTAAGAATTGCTTCCTGGGGACGACTCCCAATGTATCAGCATGTGAAATTTTGAATCCGGAAGTTTTACGGTTTCATTATGACAAAGAGTCAAAGGTTTTGCTTGCCGAAACGAACGACATGCTGGTTATTGAAAACAGGGCACTGGGATACCGTATCCACTATATTCTGGAACGGTTTGAGCTTAGACCGGATGGATCAAATATTTATCTTGGAAAAGAAAAGTTTGAACCACTGACTCCCCGGGATGAGAAAGAGAGGCAGAGATGGGAGCAGTATAGAAGAGAGGCCTATTATGGTTCGTTTCGACATTTCCTGACTTCTCTGGCTCATCATTCTCTTGATCAGGATGGCTTCAGGGTAATAAGGACAAATTCAATGATCCCATTTGCCAATCAGAGACAGGAAAAAAACAAACCGGAACCGGAATTATCCGATGAGAAAGATCTTGTCAGAAGCAGTACGTTCCTGGAATATGAGAGAATGGTGTTCTTCAGCTCCGTTTATATGCATATCCGGTATGTGTATGAATCGGATAACCTGAGGGGTATGGGATATCAGAGAACCATTGATAAGCTTCAGCCTTATCAGGAATCCTGGATCAAACCCCTGTCCACCAGAACTGTTTTCCATACAGATGGATATCTGTATGATCCCGGATCGGTTATGGTGTTCGGATACTGGGCGAGGGAAAAAATTGCTGAAGCATTGCCATTGGATTATTTCCCGAAAAAGTGAAAGAGGCATTAGAACAACTTAAGGATGTTGGAAGAATCTCTGTTTTTGCATCGGTGTCCATACTGCCTGGAGGTGCTGTATCCCTTTTAGGGATTGAAATGCTAGCCAGAAAATTCGGGATTACCAATTTTACACTCATACCTTCCTCGTTTAGAAAACAGAAGAAACAGGAACCTTAATAATTCGAATAGTCTATGAAAACACTGATCATTTTATTGCTTTCGTTCGTGCTTATTCTGCCAGTTCGGCCACAGAACTACCCGCCCATTCTGACTCTCGAAAAACAGGCAGAATTGTATAACAAAAACCTGGAATGGAAACTGAATCATGTATTACCGGATATCATGCGCCGGGAAGGAATAGACATGTGGATCGTGATCTGTTTTGAATACAGCGAAGATCCCGTATATAGAACATTAACAACCTGGCCTGGTGACGGAGCACGAAGATTATCGATCCTGATTTTTCATGATAGCAAAGATGGTTTCAAAAAACTATCAGCCACCTGGCATGGTCCTTATGCATCCGGATATATGTATGAAGGAATATTCGAAGACCGGTCTAATGGTGCAGAAGGACAATTTGAAGCTGTCGCTGAATATATCAGGAAAACTGATCCAAAAAAAATCGGGATCAATTATGATAATAGCGCTATTGATGATTTCAGTCATGCCAATGGTTTATCCCATTTCCACTATGAGCAACTCTACAATGCACTGGATAAAAAATACCAGGAGCATCTTGTATCTGCAAAAAATGTAGTTATTGGATGGTTTGAAACTAGAACCCCGTGGGAAGTTAGCTTTTTCAAAAACTGCTGCCAGATTGCGCATGAATTGATAAAAGAGTTTTATTCAAACAACATCATAATCCCTGATGTTACAACCAGCGATGAAGTTCGATGGTGGATCTGTGAGCGGATCAAAGAGATGAAACTGGATTACTGGTTTTTCCCATCGCTGGATATCATCCGCTCACCCGAAAACAGAGAAAAGTATAACATAGATCCTGTTATCCACAGAGGAGACCTGCTTCATTGCGATGTTGGAATCAGCTATATGGGATTAACAACAGATATGCAGCACCTGGCATACGTTTGTAAATTAGATGAGGATGATGCTCCTCAGGGGCTGAAAGATCTTTATAAAAAAGGAATTCGATTTCAGGAAATTATTCTTGAGGAAATGGTGGGCGGCAGATCAGGGAATGAAATTTTGAAGAATGTTCTTGAAAGGGGAAAAGCAGAGGGGTTGAATCCCACGATGTACAGCCATCCGGTTAACTATTTTGGCCATGGCTCGGGAATGACCATCGGAAGAACGGACAACCAGGAATGGCTCCCGGGCACAGGGGAACACCTTCTCTATCCGAATACAACTTATGCGATTGAATTTAATGTCGTGGGTGCAATCCCTGAATGGGAAGGGAAAATCATTCGCATGGGATTGGAAGACAACATGATCTTTGATGGAGAAAAAGCCGGACTGGTTGACGGGTATCCCGGAAAACTTTACATAATAAAGTAATCTCCTGCTCTGATAATTGTGTCGGTTGCAGTTAAAACCATAATAGTATGAAAGAAAAACCCAAAGGAGAACTGACCATACAGGTCCTGGCCATGCCGAAAGATACCAATCCGGCAGGTGATATTTTCGGAGGATGGCTGGTTTCACAAATGGACATTGCCGGAGGTATCTTTGCTCAGAAGATTGCTAAAGGACGAATCGTTACGGTTGCCATCAATTCAATAACCTTTAAATTGCCGGTTTTCAATGGAGATATTTTATCCTGTTATGTTGATGTGATTAAACAAGGGAGAACATCCCTTACCGTCCATATTGAAGCATGGGTAAACCGACGATACGAAATTGAAAAACAGATCAAAGTCACCGAGGGAAATTTTACTTACGTTAAGGTTAGTGATGAGAGAGTACCGATCCCATTATAGAAGAATCAAATGCCGGAACAGTTCAAATTTGAATAATTTCTCTTACATTTATATAATCTTAGGTCCAAGTAAATAGTCTTTGACAAAGAAGAACTTCGTATTGATTAACAGCGGTGAAAAAATCAATCACTTTCTGACTTGTCGATCCATTAGTTCTGGATAGGCATCCAGCGGATATACCTGAAATGAAATCAAATCAAATCAATTTATTGACTGATGCAGATATTCATAAACTACCTCGTTTCAGCATTTCGAAATATTTATAAGAGCAAGGTCTTTTCTGTTTTAAACCTTCTTGGCCTTTCGGTAGGCATAGCTGCCTGCCTGTTGCTTTTGCAGTATGTTTTTTATGAGCATAGCTATGATGAATTCCATGCACAAAGCGAAAACATTTATCGGATCAGGTATGATGCTTACCGGAATGGTAACCTTATGTTTTCCTGTGCTGCTGCAGTTCCTGCAGTTGGGCCGGCAATGAAAGACAATTTTCCCGAGGTTCTTGAATATTCCTGGGCATTTCCGTTGGAGGGTATTGTTTCGACCGATGATAATCTTTCTTTCCGGGAGAGGAAAATACAAATTGTCACCCCTTCTTTCTTGAAGATGTTTGATTGGGAATTGCTGTTAGGGGATACCTCTGCATTATCGAAACCCTTCACAGCGGTTGTAACTGAATCCACGGCAAAAAAATATTTCGGCAACCAGGATCCGATTGGCAAAGAGATTGTTTTCTGGGGAGAACATTCATGTGAGGTCAGGGGTGTAATAAAAGATGTTCCGGAAAATTCCCACATTAAGTTCACCGTGCTTATTTCAGCGGAAACATTGCATCAACTTTCCGACAATCAAAGCCGGATAGCATGGGGATGGTATGATTTTAACACGTATGTTCTGCTGGCGGAGGGAACGGATCCATTGTCTTTTCAACAGAAATTTGCAGAATGGCTGGCCGAAGAAAAAAAGGAAGAGTGGGAAGAATACAATGGTTATCAGGAATTCATTCTGCAACCGATTGAAGACATACATCTGTATTCAGACCTTTTGCAGGAATCAGAACCCGAAGAAAACGGAGATGGGAAAGTTGTTTCAGTTCTGTCTCTTATCGCGCTTTCGGTACTTGTCATTGCCTGGGTCAATTACATAAATATGAGCAGTAGTCGTGCACTTGAAAGAGCCAGGGAAGTCGGTATACGCAAAGTTGTTGGAGCCCATAGACAACAGTTGATCCGTCAATTCCTGGCCGAAGCCTTGCTGATGAATATCTTTGCTGCTGTAATTTCTGTTTTGATCGTAGCTCTTGTTCTTCCTTCGTTTAACCAGCTTACCGGAAGAAACCTGACAATGGCTCTGTTTGTCGAACCCCTTTTCTGGGCAGGGCTTACTTTACTTTTTATTGTTGGAGCACTTCTGTCCGGACTTTATCCGGCATTCATAATCTCTTCTTTCAAACCGGTTGAAGTATTGAAAGGAAAATTCAGTGATTCGGGAAAGGGATATCTTTTAAGAAAGATCCTGGTAGTTTTCCAGTTTACAGCTTCGGTGGCCTTTATTGCTGGAACATTTCTGGTCTACTCACAGTTACGGTACATGCGCAATCAAGATCTCGGAGTGAATATTGAACAGACACTGGTTCTGAGAGGACCGGAAATGGGTATTGATACAACCTTTACCGAAAGATTCAGAACGTTTAAAGAGACAATAAACTCAATTTCAGGAATCGACCATTTAACTGCATCGACAAACATTCCTGGTGATGAAATCTTTTGGGCAAGTGGCATACGAAAAATAAATGAAGAAGTAACCAGGGGGGTTATGTATAAAATTGGAATGGACGAAGATTATATTCCAGCTTTTGATATTGAACTTCTTGCTGGTCGTAATTTTTCACAGGATTATGGAACAGAAGATCTGGCAGTCATCATCAATCAAAAAACGGTCGAATTTCTGGAATATGATTCACCGGAGGCCGCAATTGGTCAGAAGGTTTATATTGCCGGTGAAGAGAGGCATATTGTTGGTGTAATAGCTAACTACCACCAAATGTCACTGAAACAGGAACCCATTCCTTTACTCTACCATTATATACCGGCAGACAACACCTTCATCGCCATGAAAATAAGTCCTGAAAGAATGAATCAGGCAATCGAATTACTGAGAAGTACATTTAATGAATTTTTCTCCGGAAATCCTTTTGATTACTTTTTCCTGGATCAGTTTTATGATCGTCAATACAGGATTGAGAAGCAAATTTTTGTTGCAATCGGTGTGTTTTCATTGGTTGCTATAATCATTGCAGCAATAGGACTATTCGGGCTCTCTTCGTATACTGTTCTTCAGCGGACAAGAGAAATAGGAATTCGAAAAGTAAATGGGGCAAGCGTTACCAATATACTTTTCTTGCTGTCAAAGGAGTTTTTAGAGTTGGTCCTTATCGGCATTGTGATAGCCACCCCTCTAACCTGGTGGGCTATAATAAAATGGATGGACAACTATCCCTACAAAGCCGGTGTTCACTGGTTCGTTTTTTTTATAACAGGCCTGTTGGTAATCGTGTTTGCCTTGATAGCTGTCACTACCCAAACAGTAAAAGCTGCCAATACTAATCCGGCCCAATCACTGAAATACGAGTAGGGTAAACCATCATTACAGATATATCCTATCCAGTTTTTCTACGAAAGGTTACTCCTCATTGGTATTCTAACATTAGAATTAATTGAATTTCAATATTTTAGCGGTTAAACAAAAACTTTTTTTCTCTTGCATTCCCCGTGCATTTTTTGTATTTTATATGAAATCAAGATTCTGATAAAGTATTAATTATAGTATTAATCAACCCGTTACAGGATTTTCGATAAAGAAGCGTTATGGCCGGATCAGATTTCCTATTTCCTGTAAACACCCTGTTGGGATGCAACTATTCTGTCTTAAAGAAGATTGAGCGTGTGTTTACCATTGACCGGAAGTTTCGGGATATTTTTATCCGATCGAAGGCAATAAGTGGAATCATGACGTTCATTTCCACATTTGATGAAATCCGTTACAGGCAACTGGAAAAAAAGGTTACTATTGAAAAACCACCCATCTTTATCATTGGTCACTGGCGAAGTGGTACCACCTTTATTCACAACCTGCTATCCTGCATGAGTGATGCTGCTTACCCGACTACTTTTCATACGGTATTTCCCAATAACCTGTTTGCATTCAAGGGCATTATCAAATGGATCATGCAATTTTTTTTACCGAAAATGAGACCGGTTGATGGGGTGAAAATGGATAGCAGTAATCCGCAGGAGGAGGAAATCGCTTTCGGGAATGCATTTTTTTTCAGCTACTATTACTGGTTTTACTTCCCGAAGGATTATCATGAAATTGCAGAGCGGTTTTTATTCGTTGAACACATCACGGATGAGGAGAAGAGCCAGTTTGCCAAAAATTATCTCCGCTTTATCAAGCGGACAATGATTAACACCAGAGGATCCAGGTACATTTCGAAAAATCCGCCCAATACAGCCAGGATCCCCATTTTATTAACCATGTTCCCGGATGCAAAGTTTATCTATTTATCCAGGGATCCATATGAAACACTGGTTTCTACCTTCCGGTTCTGTAAAGCGTTTCTTATAACCCTTCAATTGCAGGAGGTGAGTAATGCTGATTTATGGAAGATCGTGATGAATACCTACCGTTCATTGATCGAACGCTATCAGAAGTATAAAACATTAATACCGGAAGATCAGTTGATTGAAATTCAATATACCGATCTGATCAAAAATCCTGAACATATAGTAACTAGAATTTTCGACCGGTTTTTTCCTGAACAAGCTTCAGAAAAGGAAGAAATTATTCAAAAAATTCCCTCTTATTCCTACCATAGAGTAAATGCCTATCATTTTGATACCGATTTTCTCAGACGGGTTAATGATGAAGTGGGATCGTTGATCCTGGAGCAGGGGTATTCCCTGAAACATTAGTAAACGGTGTCAATGGATATTTCACTATTTGTTTTTCTTTTTCATCAATGTCTGTATTGTTCCGGTTAATGATTGGTTTCCCCCAAAAATAATTTCTACTTTTATAAGGAGAATCCTTTCTTTTCTTTACTAACCTGAAATACATTTTTACCATGAGAAATTTGCACTTATTCATCTGTTTATTACTTCCGCTGGTCATGATGGGTTGCCAGTCGGAGAGTGATTGGATCACTTTGTTTGACGGAGAAACGCTTGAGGGGTGGAAGGCATCAGAAAACACCGCATCCTGGAAAGTCGAGGATGGTGCCCTGGTCACTTCCGGTCCCCGTTCACATCTCTTTTATGACGGAGACGTTATGAACCATGATTTTAAGAATTTTGAGTTAATGGTTGAGGTAAAAACCACACCCGGCTCCAACTCCGGGATCTATTTTCACACCGAATTCCAGGAAGAAGGCTGGCCTGAAAAAGGCTATGAATGCCAGGTGATCAATTCAAACAATCCTGCAGAACCGGGAAGTTATGTGGAGCACAAAATGACCGGGAGCATTTATGCCATTCGCAATACCTGGAAATCACCGGTACCGGATGACGAATGGTTCAAATACCACATCATTGTTTGTGGTAAGACCATCAAGACGTTTATCAATGGTGAGCTGATTGCTGAGTATACGGAACCGGATGAAGTATACAGACCCGAGGGCATGAAAGGCCGCGTCCTCTCTTCCGGAACATTCGCTTTCCAATGTCATGATCCCGGAAGTGTGGTTTATTATAAAAACGTTAAGGTAAAACCGTTACCCGATGATATTCCCACCCCGGGAGAGGCACTTGAAGACCTGGAGTTTGAGAAGAAACTGGTTGATCTGGCAGCCGGCAATTTTCCTTTGATCGACCTGCACACACATTTGAAGGCGGGATTAACACTGGAGGAGGCCCTGATGCATGCAAGAAAGTGCGGATTTACATACGGAATTGCCGTGAATTGCGGATTGGGAATGGGATTTGAAACGGATTCAGCAGTGCAGCAGTTTCTGGATAACTATGAAAAACCATCCCACACCTGGCTGGCGATGCAGGCAGAAGGACGTGAATGGCTGGATATGTTTTCCGAGGAGGTGGTTTCACAGTTTGATTATGTGTTTACTGATGCCATGACCTGGACTAATGACAACGGTAAACGCATGCGGTTATGGATTGCTGGGGAGACAGAAGTGGGCGATCCCCGGGATTTTATGGATCAACTGGTGGACCGGACCGTGGGTATCCTGGAGAATGAGCCGATCGATATTTTTGTCAATCCTACGTACCTGCCTGAAGAGATCAATGAGCAGTATGATCAACTCTGGACAGAAGAGAGAATGGATCGGGTCATAACGGCACTGGTGGAAAACCGGGTTGCACTGGAAATCAACAACCGGTTTATGATACCCAGCCCTGCGTTTATTAAGAGGGCTAAGGAAGCCGGGGTAAAATTCACGTTCGGAACAAACAATGCCGGGAAAGATGATCTGGGTAGAATGCAATATGCCATTGACATGATTGAGAAGTGCGGTCTAACCGGAAACGACATCTGGATCCCTGATAAGGATTTGTAGATCATCACGGATGGAGTATATAGAAGGCAGGTTCTGATTTAGTCAAAGGGAAAACAATATATGGACAGAAACATCCGGACGATGATTAAAGCAACAAAAAGATGCTACCCCTGCCGGATAAAATCTTCCGGAACGTCCTGCAGCCTGGCTATATCGAGGATCTTTGTTCTGACATCAAAACCCATCTGACAACGGACAGTGCAACTGCTACAATCGGTACATGGAAAGGATTGAATACCGGTTGAGCAGAGTGTTTTCCGGGCATGCTCCAGGTTCCTGTAACCATATGCGTACATGTAGCTCCTCATGATGGTAGGAATATCAATGTTTTCGGGGCACTGGGGAATGCATTTACTGCATTGCTGGCAATAGAGACCGGAGGATAGTTCCTCTGATGGTGGTTCCAGGTCCTGTTTTTCTTTTTCGGTCAGTTCCGGGTTCGCCATAATTGCGAGATCAATATCCAGCTGATCGTAATTGGCACAATCCGGGACCGTGGTGTGAATATTTTCGTTCTGTAGCACCCATTTTAAAGCGGCTACACCATTGATCGGTTTTGTTTTTTCTCTATCCCAGTAAGCACCGGCCATGGTTTTCATGGCAATAATCCCAATACCTGCCTCCGCTGCATACTGGATTGCATCTTCCAGCTCTTCCCTGTTTTGCCTGCGGAAATTGTAAGCGGTCATGATAATATCATATATACCAACATCGGCAGCAGCACGAACCGCTTCGTGTTCAAGCCGGTGAGTTGCTATGCCAATGTATTTTGCTTTTCCATTTTTCTTTACAGTTTCCATCACCTTGATAGCGGATTTCTGAAATAAAGATTCCCTTGTCGCAGCAAAGGGAAGGATAAAAATATCGAGATAATCTACCTCGAGTCTTTTTAAACTCCCATCCAACGCTTGCATATAGGCATCATGGGTCCAGCTTTCAGAAAACATGCCTGTCTGCGTATCCAGCCAGTTTATATCACCACTGCTGGTCATGATCATAAAGGAGTTTCTGGGTCGCTCCTTAAGAACACTTCCAACCATTGTTTCGTTGTTGCCCTCCTGATAGCCCTCTGATGTACCTAAAAGTTGAACTCCTCTATCCAGCGCTGCTCTGACAAGATTGGGATTGTTGGTATTACCGGTTCCCATACTGACAATGGGGAGCTTGATCCCGGTTTTTCCAAGAGTGCGGTATAAAAACTTATTATCATTTTCGATGGATTCCTGGTGTGCCAGTGATTGTGGGAAAGATTTGGAAATCAGGCCGGCACCGGTTACAGTCAGTAAACTGTTACGTAAAAATTTTCGACGGTTTTGCATGGGTGCGAGGTTTAGGTTATCGTCAAATTTAGGGACAAGTTAAGTCTTTCCCTGAAAGATGTCAAGGGCGATTTGGAAAACAGAGTGATATCTCCAAAACTGGTGACAGCTTCCTATTTTATTAAGATCTAACATATTGTTTTACTGTATTTTAGTGATTTTAGAGGTAATTTCGAATGGAATAAAATCTTATGTAAACAACGTATAATCAATTTAATAGGAATATCTTTTGAAAAATTTAAATAGGAAGCTGTCACCAGTTTTTTCGAAGAATTGGAAATGCTGAATAATAATGATAAGTGCAGAACGGATTATTGAGGTTGGCCGGTAATATTGAAACAGGCTACATAAAAATCCTTATCGATTTCCAGAGATCCTGGCTTTATATTTTCAAGAAAAGACCATCTGGTTTTGGGTTTCAGCCAAGTCTTATTTCCATTGAGGATAACTTTTACCGGCATATCAAATCCCCGGACAGAGTTTCCCCACCGGTATGCCAGCTGGTTATTCACAAACCGGTATTCCAGGGTAGGAATGCGCACATCACGTAGATACTGGTCAAAGAAGTGATTCAGATCATATTCGGTGTGCTCGTTCATATACCTTTCGATTTGTTCAGTTGTTACTGTCTGATGCCAGAAGGTTTTGTTCAAGCCTCTGAGAATCTTCCTCCACTGTTCGTCGTCATCAATAATCTGGCGCAAGGTATGTAGCATATTAGCTCCTTTGGAGTACATATCCCCCGATCCTGAAAAATTCACATCATATTTTCCGATAATTGGGCGGTCATTCCGGATATTGGATCGTACGCCGCGAAGGTATTCACCCCCTGCTTCCTTCCCGAAGAAGTAATCGACATAAAGACCTTCGGAATAGGCGATGAAGCTCTCATGGATCCACATATCCGCAATGTCCTTGTAGGTGATGTTATTGGCGAACCATTCGTGGCCCGATTCATGGATGATGATAAAATCGAATTGATTGCCCCAGCCGGTTTGACTCACATCCCTTCCGCCATAACCGTTTTTATATCCATTCCCATACGTTACTGAACTTTGGTGCTCCATTCCGGGATAGGGTACCTCAACCAGTTTATATCCGTCTTCATAGAATGGATAGGGACCGAACCAATGTTCAAAGGCCTTCAGCATCATGGGAGCCTGTTTAAAATGTTCTTTTGCTTTTTTCAGGTTATCCTGGAGGACATAGTAATCGCAATTGAGGTTTCCCAGCTCACCCTGGTAGATCTCCCCAAAATGAACATAATCACCCACATTAATATTCACGGCATAGTTGCTGATGGGATTGGCAACGAACCAGCTCCATGTTTTGGTACCGTCTTTATTTTCTGTCATACCGCGAAAACGGCCATTCGATACATCCATAAGGTTACCGGGAGTAGTTACAGTAATCAGCATACTATCCGGCTCTTCATACATATGGTCTTTGCACGGCCACCAGAGGCTTGCTCCTGCTCCCTGGCAGGCAGAAGCCACAAACGGATTCCCCAGGTTATCGTGTTTCCAGGCGATTCCTCCGTCCCATGGTGGTCTCTTACTGACTTTTGGTTTGCCACCATAAAAGACGGTAATTTTTTTTATAGCACCAACCGGTTGTTTCTCCGCCAGATCAATAAACCAGGCATTCCCATCCTGAGTGAACTTTTGCTCTTTATCATTCTGAAGGATTTTTTGGATCGACAGAGGGGATTGCAGATCGATCTGCATCCGGTTATTCTCTTTCAGGACCTTGTAATGTAGAGTAACACTTCCCATAAGGCTACTGTCTGATGGATCTACTGTTACATCCAGGTGGTAATGGGTAAGTTTCCACCAGGCTCTTTCAGGTGTTATTGAACCCCGCAGTGTATCTTCTTTTGTAAATTCCCTGGTTTGTGCTGAAAGCAATCCGCCGGCCAGGAAAAGAAATAACATTGAATATACAGTTCGAGTTTTGTTCATGGTCGTATTCCTGCAGTTCTTTTTATAAAGGTAGGATATTCCTGTTTATCATTCAATATGCTGATGTATATAATGAACAACCTGATGTCGTTATGACGAACATAACAACATGGATTATCATTCGATAAAACCCAGTTTTTTTGCCCTTATCTCCCGGTTTTTTTTTACCAGGAGCAGCATGTCCCTAAAAAACTCACGTGATGACACTGGGTGTGCCCCTTCGAGTCACCCCGTGAGTAGCTACAAGTCACCCCGTGAGCAGATTTGTCGCCCTATGATTATAAACAATTGGATTTGACTATGGGTTGAAGTATATTTATACATCCAACCACCGAACGATTTAAAGTTCATCTATTATGAATAAAACAAACCTGTTTCTCAAAGCCGCAGTCTGTTTGTTTTTCTCCCTGCTTACAGCAGGCACTGCACGTGCCCAGTTACAGGGATTTCAGCTGCTCAACGAACCCATCGATATCAGTCCTGATTTCCAGGATTTCAAAAACACCTATTACCTTGCCAGCAAGCTTGTCAGTTTTAATCCTGAAACCGGGAAAGGGAAATTATCCTATGAACGGTATGAATACTTTACCCGTATGGCGTTCAATAACATGATGGGTGGTTTGCGGCCGGTACCGGCGAACGAATTCCCCCAAAATGAGTATGAAGCTGCCCCGGAGCTACCGTTCAGTATTGAATTCTCATCCCCCCGTACCATACGCATCAGGGCCAAATCCGGTTTTGAACCCTCAACCCGGGAGGAATCCCTCATGCTGATAAATGGTAAGGCCCCGGTTGACAATTCCTGGAAGTATTCCAAAACCGATAAAGGGCACCAGTACACGTCGAAATACGGGAAGGTCGTCATTGAGACAGATCCCTGGCATGTACGTTTTTATAATGCCGAAAACAAATTGTTAGCATCGACCATGCATTATACCGATGCTTCAACGACATTTACACCGGTACTGCCCTTCTCCTTTGTACGGCGTGCAAGTGATTACTCCCGGAGTTACTCGGCAGTATTTACATTATCCGCAAACGAAAAAATTTTCGGATGCGGTGAATCGTTCCAGTCATTCGACAAGCGGGGACAAAAAGTGGTATTGTGGGTCGATGATGCAAACGGTGTGCAGAACGAAACGATGTACAAACCGGTTCCGTTTTATATAAGCAGCCGGGGCTATGGTGTTTTTATGCATACTTCCACTCCCATTACCTGCGATTTCGGGAAATATTTCAGTGGAGCCAATGCCATGATGATCGGTGATGAAGCGCTCGATCTGTTCATTTTTATCGGTGAACCGAAAGATATTCTGGATGAGTACACCAAATTGACCGGGAAACCCGAAATGCCTCCACTCTGGTCGTTTGGTTTCTGGATGAGCCGCATTACTTATTTTTCGCAGGAAGAGGGTCTTGCTGTAGCGGATAAGTTACGGGTACACCGGATACCTGCCGATGTGCTTCATTTCGATACCGGCTGGTTCGAAACCGACTGGCGATGCGATTATCAGTTTTCTCCCTCCCGTTTTGAAGATCCGGGAAGCATGATCCGGCAATTGAAGGAGAAGGGTTTACAGACCTGTTTATGGCAACTACCCTATTTCGTTCCCGAAAATTCGTTATTCCCGGAAATTATTGAAAAGGAGCTGTATGTAAAAAATGCGAAAGGGAACCTTCCATACGAAGATGCCGTTCTGGATTTTTCAAATCCTGAAGCAGTCAGCTGGTACCAGGGCAAAATCAAAGGGTTACTGGATCAGGGAGTAAGTGTGATCAAGGTTGATTTTGGCGAAGCTGCTCCTGCTAACGGTGTATATGCTTCAGGACGAACCGGATTCTACGAGCACAACCTCTATCCGTTGCGCTACAATAAGGCTGTTTCCGATATCACCAAAGAGGTAAACGGTGAGCGCATCATCTGGGCACGCAGCACTTGGGCAGGTAGTCAGCGCTACCCGTTGCATTGGGGAGGCGATCCTGCCAATACGAATACAGCGATGGCAGCAACCCTGCGCGGTGGATTATCTCTCGGAGTGTCCGGATTTTCCTTCTGGAGTCACGATATAGGAGGTTTTGTACTTAGAACCCCCGAGGATATATACCGCCGCTGGACTCCGTTCGGTATGCTGACTTCCCATGTCCGGAGTCATGGAGCTCCCCCAAAAGAACCCTGGGAATACGGGGAAGATTTTATGGATGCATTCCGTAAAGCTGATGAGATGCGGTATCAATTGATGCCCTATATTTATGCACAGGCCAAAGAATGTACAGAAAACGGATGGCCCATGCTACGGGCACTTTTCGTTGAATTCCCGGATGATCCGGGAAGCTGGTTGGTTGATAACCAGTACCTTTTTGGCAGCGACATGCTGGTGGCTCCACTGCTGGAAGAGGGTAATTCACGCGACGTATATCTGCCACCGGGAGATTGGATCGATTACCAGACCGGAGAAATTTATACTACAGGATGGCACCACATCGAAGCCGGTGAAATACCCATAGTGGTAATGGTGCGTGACGGATCGGTTATTCCCCATATCAAACTGGCACAGTCAACCCGGTTCATGGATTGGTCAGAAATGGAATTGAAAGTCTATGCTTTTTCCGCTACAGCAGTTACCGGAAAACTGTGTCTGCCATCTGAAAATGTTTTGAAAGAGATAACGCTGGTTAAAGAAGGAAATCAATTTCATGTTGACCATGATCCCTATAACGGTAAAGTGAGTTTTAAAATAACCTACAGGGAGTGATTTTCCATGTTACTGTCTGACCCATTCGGGGTCTGACGGATAGGATTTTCGTTATTTTCTATCGGTCAGACGGACGTTATCCGTCAGACCGGTTTCGATGCTACCGTCATATCGGATTCGATAAATGGATGGAGATTAAACCAATACCTTTCCTATGTATGGTTTGGTGCAGTGCGGTCCATGGAAGGATTTCCCAACAGATAGCATTGTAGTTGGACCGATATCTTTTTGCTTACATTAAGGGGGTGTATCAAAAGTCCAGAAAATCGTCATTCTGAATTTATTTCAGAATCTTAATCTATTGTTAATCAGAATTATGAGATCCTGAAACAAGTTCAGGATGACTGAAAAATCGACTTTTGATACACCCCCCTATTGGTTTTCAACTCCTCCAGAGTTGTTTTTCCCTCATTAAGATCAAGGCGACCTGGAAACCTGCCGGCGAGGCAGGGTCGCCCTCCATTGGTTCCTTTGTATTCGTAACGTATTTTTAAACCTCACGGTGTGAGCACCTGGCCGGTCTGGTGAGTGTTCCCCTAGTGTCACAGGGTGAGTCTAAACAATTTCTTTCCTGATGATTGGGAGGATAGGATGCTTATTCCCCCGGTAACACATTATAGGCGCCTTCAATTAAAATATCCTTAAGTCCTTCATCCAGCACCTCGGCATATTCCTGCAGTACAACACCTATATTGACAGGGAGTTTACGAAAGATTAAATTTTCTCCCCTCTCATCAACCAGGGATAGCACATAATAGCGGTTTTCTTCCCTGATCAAAGCCTGGCTTGGAATGGCGGATGCTTCACGCTGGCAGGTTATGATTTCGGTTTCGACAAACAAACGGTTCACAAGAGCAGTCCCATCTGGAGCTTTGATCTGAGCGATGCACAGCACCGTTTTAGAATCCGGGTCGATCGATTTTCCGATATGACTCAGTGTAGCCTCAAACACATGTTCCCTGTTGTCCGGAGTATAATAGTGCACTGTTTGCCCAACAACCATATCTTTGAGATCCTTTTCAAAAACATGGATATTCAGTTGTAATTGATCTAGATTGATCAGTTCCATAACCGTTGCCTGGGATTCAATAAATTGTCCGAGCACCAGGTCTTGTTTGGTAACAAATCCCTGAATGGGTGAATAGACAGATACAAGGGGAACGATGGTCCCTTTTTCCACCTGTACAGGATCAATGTTAATCATCCTTAATCGTGTCTTCAGCCCTTCAGTTTTCATGAGCAGACTTCTGTATTCACTCTCGGCAATGATAAAATCTTTCTGTGCAGTGATCTGTTCTTCAGATAGTGCTTTCTGTCGTTCATAGGTAGCTTGCAATGACTTTAGCTGATGAAATGCTTCACCATACTCCTGTTGCAGCAAAATGATCTCATTGCTTTCAAGAGTGAAAAGTACCTGGCCCGTCTTAATGTAATCGCCAACCGACAGATTGATCTGCTTTACCCTTCCGGGGATCAGTGTACTGATCTTTACCCAACCGGAGGGTGATGCTACAACATACCCATTGGCATTGATCACGATTTGGAACATCCTGGGTAACGGTTCTCCGAGCTTCATTCCGGACGATTCAAATTGCTCCTTTGTGATCACTATTTCCATGGATTCCTCTGCAGCAGGTCCTGATTCCTCCTTGTTCAAATCCCCTGCATTGTCCTGGTTCCTGTTATGACAGGAGGGTAAGGAAACAGATGCCAGCATAACAACAAGCAAAATATAGTTTATGTTCCGTTTCATATTGTTACTATTTTATTTTTAGATGTATTTTCACCTGACCTTTCATTATTGCATAGATATTAGCCTGAGTCAGAGTGTCAGGTAATTGATCTCAAGCACTACCTCGTTGTATTTATAAAGGTTATCCAGGTAATTCAGTTCGATCTCGATTGCACTATCTATGCTCTGGGCAAATTTAAAAAAGTCAATCTCTCCTGCAGCATAGCTTTCCTGTGCAGATCGGATCAGCTGGTCTGCCAGGTGCTTCCCTGTTTGTTCATAATATTGAATAGACTCTCTGTATTTTTCAAGTCCGGTCATCATTTCGGAAACTTTGTTTTCATACACACGGATATAATTAGCCTGCAGGTTTACTGACGATTCCCAGGCGTACCGCTTTGCTTTTACTTTTGCCCTCTGCTCGCTGAAAAACAGGGGAATCTCAAGGCCTACCTGGAAGCCCTGATAGTTTCTTGAACCCGGGTATTTATTGGTCCCATTGAAGTAACTGAGGGTCATATCGGGCAGGAACCGGTTCTTTTCCACCTTTAATTGTGCATCCTGGAGCAGGATGGCATGTTGCAGATAGTGTAATCCGGGATCAGATGCCACCCCGTCAGATTCAACGACCAGTTCCATGAGCGGTTCATTGGGTATAGTGAACAGGCTATCGTAATTCATTAATGTCGCCAGGTTGGCAATGGCAATATCGATGTCGTGCTGAATTTGGCTCTGCATGATCCGGAACTGGTTGGATTTTGACCGGGCATTCAGCATTTCAAGATAGGTAATTTCACCCTGGTTAAAACTGAATTCTGCAGCAGTGGAAAACCGACGGTAAATGCTGTCGATCAGACGGTACTGTTGCTGCTTATTTTGAAGATAGATAACGGTATAATAAGTTTTTGAAACATCCCTGGAAAGCGCTCTTTTCCTCTTCTCGAGTTCATCTTTTGCCATATTGAAATCGATCCTGTTTGCTTTTCGCTGTGCAAAATAAGTGGTTGGAAAATCAAATCGCTGTTCGGCTCCCCAAACACCGATAGGATAGTCATTTTCCGCAATGTTATTTTCGTCGTAATTGAAATAGAGTGTTGTCTGATCGATAGCAAATGCAGTTCTTATAAGGGCTTTGCTTTCTTCGGCTTTTGAACGGTATGCTGCCAGCTCCATGTTGTTCCGGTAAGCGATTTCCAGAGCATCGGTAAGGATCAATGTATCCGGCTGATCCATGGATTGTGATGCCGGTTGGGATTGAGCAAATGCAGGGATCAATAACAGAAGGATCAAAGAGACGATTTTTCTTCTCTTGAATTTTGGAGGCCAGAGTTGTATGCCGGTAATTTCATCGAAAATGCTGTACATTAGTGGCAGTGCCAGCATGGTCAGCAAGGTGGAAGTGACAAGACCGCCAATAACAACTGTGGCTAACGGGCGCTGTACTTCGGCACCTGCTGAGGTAGAGATCGCCATTGGCAGGAATCCGAGGGCTGCAGCAGCAGCAGTTAGCATAACAGGTCGGAGACGTTCATGTGTTCCTTTAAGGATCCGTTCACGCATATCGGTGATGCCCTGCTTTTTCAATTCCTTCAGGTGTTCAATCAGAACGATACCGTTCAATACAGCGACACCGAACAGAGCGATAAAACCGATACCAGCTGAGATGCTGAAAGGCATACCCCTTATCCAGAGCAGGAAAACACCGCCGACAATGGATAGAGGAACAGCCGAGAAGACCATTCCTGCCTCTTTGAAGGATTGGAAGGCAAAATGAAGGAAAATAAAGATCAACAAAAGGGCAATGGGGACAGCAATTTTCAATCTTCTTGAAGCATTGCGAAGGTTTTCGAACTGCCCCCCGTAATCGACAGAATAGCCAGCGGGCAGGTCCAGTTTCTTTTCCAGGATTGCGCTTATATCATTCACCACCGATTCCAGGTCACGATTCCGTACGTTCACGCTTACTACTACCCTTCGATGGGTATTATCCCTGGAGATTTTTGCAGGACCTGTTGCGTATTCTATATCAGCCAGTTCTCTTAAAGGCACCTGTTTCCCATTGGACAAGCTTACCTGAAGGTTTCTAATGTGTTCTATATCGTTGCGGAATTCGGGTTGAAGCCGTGCCACCAGGTCAAACCGTTTTTCGCCTTCAAACACACTTCCACCCACGGCTCCACCGAAAGCCATGGTAAGATACCGATTCAGTTCCTCGATGGACAGTCCATAATAAGCAACCTTGTTCCGCCTGTATTTCACACTCATCTGTGGTAGCCCTTCCGTCTTTTCCAGGATGATATCTGCAGCCCCGGGCACATCAGTAATCAACTGTTTGACTTCAAGAGCCTTATCAGCCAGAATTTCAAGATCCTCTCCAAAGATCTTTATTGCCAGGTCAGCACGTACACCGGTTATTAATTCGTTGAACCGCATTTCGATCGGTTGGGTGAACTCATAATCAATACCGGGAATCACAAGCAATGCCTCTTTGAAATGATTCGCCAGCTCTTCCTTGCTATCTGCCGTGATCCATTCCTTTTTTGGCTTCAGTTTGATGATCATGTCAATCTCCTCCATAGACATCGGATCTGTTGGCACCTCAGCAGCACCTATCCTGCATACGATCTGATCCACTTCGGGAAACTGATCAATCAGGATATTTTCCATCCTGGTGGTCGTTTCAATGGTTTTTGAAAGGGATGTACCCGTTTTCAGGACAGGCTGGATCACGAAATCACCTTCATCCAGTATCGGTACGAATTCACCACCCATTCTTGAGAAGATGAAACCAGTAAAGATCAATGATGCAATTGCCAGTCCAAAGATCACGCTTTTATGGTCATAAGACCACCTGATTACAGGATCATATGAGCGGTAAAATAGGTTCATGATAAAACGGGTCAAAACGAATTGTTTCTCTTTTTCAGGCCGGAGGAAAAGGGCGGAAGCAACCGGCAACCAGGTGAGTCCGAAAAACATAGCACCCAGAAGGGCAAAGCTGAATGAAAGAGCCATGGGGCGGAACATTTTTCCTTCAACCCCGCTAAGCGAAAGAACCGGGATGAAAACAATAAGGATGATCACCTGTCCGAAGATGGCCGAATTCATCATTTTGGATGCACCGTTATACGTGATCCGGTCCATGATTGTCTGACGCTCATCACCCATTACCCCGGCAAGCTCATTCTGGCTAACGGTAAGCCGGATGGCAATAAATTCAACAATGATCACTGCTCCATCAATGATGATACCGAAGTCGAGTGCTCCAAGACTCATCAGGTTAGCATCAATCCCGAAGATGTACATCATCGAGATGGTAAAGAGAAGGGAGAGCGGAATAATCGAAGCGATCACCAAACCCGAGCGCAGGTTACCCAACAGCAGGATCACTATAATGAGGACGATCAAACATCCGAAGAGCAGATTCTCAAACACGGTTAACGAGGTCTTATGGATCAGTTCGCTCCGTTCGAGAATCGGATTAATGTAGATTCCTTCAGGAAGTATATTCTGAACTTCAGCTACTCGTTTTTTCACGGCATCGATCACCTTGTTCGAATTGGCGTCTTTCAGCATCATGATCTGCCCCATGACCTTTTCCCCCTCACCATTTGCTGTGATTGCCCCGAACCGGCTGGCACTCCCGAAACGAACCATTGCGACATCCTTGATCAGGATCGGCACTCCACTGGTATTGGTGATGACAATATTTTCAAGATCCTCGAGCGATTTTACCAGCCCGTCACCCCGGATGAAATAACTCTGGTTTTGTTTTTCAATGTAGGCACCTCCGGCTACACTGTTGTTTTGCTGCATTGCATCGTACACTTCCAACAACGAAATTCCCAAACCCTTGATTCGTTCCGGATTGATGGCAACCTCATATTGTTTAAGGTACCCTCCCCAGGTATTCACTTCCACGACTCCCGGGATACCGGAAAGCTGACGTTTCACTATCCAATCCTGTATGGTACGTAGCTCCATGATTGAATAGCTGTTTTCATATCCCGGTTTCAGATCCAGGATATACTGGTATATTTCTCCCAGTCCGGTAGTGATCGGCCCCATTTCAGGTGCCCCAAAGCCTTCCGGAATATTGGAGGATGCGCTTTTAATTTTTTCTGCAATCAGCTGGCGTGGCAGATACGTGCCCATCTTATCTTCGAAAACAATAGTGACCACCGACAGACCAAATTTGGAGATTGACCGGATCTCTTGCACACCGGGGAGGTTTGACATCTCAAGCTCAATCGGGTAGGTGATAAATTGCTCCACATCCTGGGTTGACAGGTTGGTAGAAGTGGTGATCACCTGTACCTGGTTGTTGGTAATATCGGGCACAGCGCCAAGAGGAATCTGAAAGATGGCAAACACACCAAATCCGGTTACACTGATCGTAACCAGGATTGCAATAAGCTTGTTCTTGATACTGAAATTGATAATTCGGTTAAGCATGCTGGATTTATATTGTTAGTGGTCTGAGTTTTGAAATTGTTTTGAGTACGAAGATAACGATATCGCTGTAATTTTTCTTACTACACCTGCTCCCGTTTCAAATGAAAATGTTCTTCATTTGCGAAACAGCAAAACTCTCATAGCCCCGATAGGGGCGGCATGTATTCAGAATAGATTGTCACAACGATAAATCGGTTCAACTGAGATATTCAGCAGAGGGAAATCCTTTCATGAACCGGACTGAACCAGGCAATTATTGTAACGCAATACAATGGATTGGTTTTTTCCCACCGGTCTGACGGGCTGTAGCCGTCAGACCGGATTTTAGCAATACCGTCTGACCCATATCGGGTCTGACGGATGGGTTTTCCAACCAATTACCTTCCTATTTAAGCTCGGTGCTTTACGGTCAATGGTCAGATTTCCCGTAAATGACTTTCGCAGTTTGACCGTTGTGATTGCATGATTCTTTTCTAAAAATATGCCGTCCCTGCCTACGGCACTTTCTGATTATTGACCCTAACCCTTTCCTTTTATATTGAGATTTCAGGTTATATTATTTATAAATCCAAACCTTGTGGGGGTGTGTTGCAACTAGGTTCTAAGTCATCCTGAACTTGGTTCAGGATCTTTAAGTGGTTGATAATGAGATTCCGAAACAAATTCGGGATGACGATCCAATATAATTATGTATGTTGTGACACCCCCCCAAATAAAGGGGGATTTTGACCTAATGTCATTCTGATTTATGGGTAGAGCCAGCAAAAGAACAACTAACCGGGGGGAGTCTGGCGCGGCCGGCCAGGCGGTCCTCTAGAGTCACCCGGTGAGTAGAAACAGTTGGATTTGATCATGGGTTGAAGTATATTTAAATCCTGCAACCGAAATGTT